>NZ_MULI01000012.1 GCF_002939385.1 Streptomyces sp. MH60
GGTATCAACATATCTGGCGTTGACTTTTGGCACGCTGTTGAGTTCTCAAGGAACGGACGCTTCCTTTGTACTCACCCTCTCGGGCTTTCCTCCGGGCGCTTCCCTTCGGTCTTGCGTTTCCGACTCTATCAGATCTTTCCGACCCGATTTCCTCGGTGCTTTCCAGGTTCCCGCTTTCGCGTTTCCCTTTCCGGCGGTTCCGACTCTATCAGACCCTTTCGGCCCTGATTCCCCGTCAGCAGGGGTTGTCTCCGCGGCCCTTGGGCCGTTTCAACGAGGTGAGACTCTAGCGGACTCCCGGCTCCCGAGCTAATCGGGGCCGCGTTCATTCGAACGTGGATTCCTCATTCCGTTAATACGCGCACCGACAGAACGACGACGCCGACAACGCGACGGTTCGTCGAAGAGTGGTGGGTACTTGCGGAATCACTGTCCGGGGACCGACCGGGGTCGGCGCTCACGTCGGACAACTCGGAGAACACTAGGAGTGCGGGGCGGTCGTGTCAAATCCCGCGCGGGGCGGGCTGCGCAGGCGTACGGTGGGGCTCGTGACGACGCGTACGTGTACCCAGCTCTGGCGGGCCGCCTGACGGCGGCCGTACACACGTATGCACTCGACGGCCGCCGCTTCGGCGGCCGTTCTCGTATCTCCCTCCAGGAGGGGCGGCCGGCGGGTGGCGGCGGCCCTGACCAGGAGGTGGAGAGATGACACGGGTCTTCAGTGGGGTCAAGCCGACCGGGCACCTGACGCTGGGGAACTATCTGGGAGCCATGCGGCGGTGGGCCGCGGTGGACCAGCACCGGTCGGACGCGTTGTTCTGCGTCGTCGACCTGCACGCGCTGACCGTGGACCACGATCCGGCGCGGGTGCGCAGACTCAGCCGGCAGGCGGCGTCGCTGTTGCTGGCGGCGGGGCTCGATCCCGAGCTGTGCACCGTGTTCGTGCAGAGTCACGTGGACGAGCACGCGCGGCTGTCGTACGTACTGGAGTGTGTGGCGACCGACGGCGAGATGCGGCGGATGATCCAGTACAAGGAGAAGGCCGCGCGGGAGCGGGAGCGCGGGGGGAGTGTGCGGCTGTCGCTGCTGACGTACCCGGTGCTGATGGCGGCCGACATCCTGGCGTACGGGACGGACGAGGTGCCGGTCGGGGACGACCAGACCCAGCATGTGGAGCTGGCGCGGAATCTCGCGGTGCGGTTCAACCAGCGGTACGGGCACACGTTCGTGGTGCCGCGGGTGACCAGTCCGGCGGTGGCGGCGCGGGTCATGAATCTGCAGGAGCCCGCTTCGAAGATGGGCAAGAGCGACGACGTCGGGCCGGGGATCGTCTATCTGCTGGACGAGCCGGACGTGGCGCGGAAGAAGGTCGTGCGGGCCGTGACCGACAGCGGGCGGGACGTCGTGTACGACCGGGAGGAGCGGCCGGGGCTCGCCAATCTGCTGGAGATCCTCGCCGCCTGCACGGGTGGTGACCCCGCGGAGCTGGCGGGTGGGTACGACTCGTACGGCGCGCTGAAGAAGGACACCGCGGAGGCGGTCGTCGAGGTGCTGCGGCCCGTGCGGGAGCGGCATCAGGAGCTGTGCGCCGACCCCGGCTATGTCGAGGGCGTGCTCCGGGAGGGGGCCGAGAAGGCGCGGGCGATGGCGCGGCCGACCGTGGACGCCGCTTACCGGGCGATCGGGCTGCTGCCCCCGGTGAACGCGGCCCGGTAGGCGCGGGGGCTGGTGGCGAGGCGCGCAGCGAAGTGCTGGCGCATCGTGACCTCGCTGCCGAAGCCCGCGCGGCGGGCGACCTCGGGGATGGGCAGGTCGGTGCGTTCGAGGAGCTTCTGGGCCGCGGCGATCCGCTGGTCCAGGAGCCAGCGCAGCGGCGTGGTGCCGGTGGCCGCCGCGAAGTGCCGGGCGAAGGAGCGCGGGGACATGCCGGCGCGGGCGGCCAGGTCGGCGACGGTGAGGGGCTCGTCGAGGTGGCGCAGGGCGTGTTCGCGGACGTCGGCGAGGGTGTCGGCGTCTCGGTCCGCGGGGTGGGTGGGGTGCTCGATGAACTGGGCCTGGGTGCCGGTACGGAAGGGCGCGGTGACCATCGAGCGGGCGATGGTGGCGGCGGCCTCGGCACCGTGGGCCAGGCGGACCAGGTGGAGGCAGAGGTCGATGCCCGCTGCCGTGCCGGCGGCGGTCCAGATGTTGTCGTCCTCGATGAAGAGGGCATCGGGCACGACGGTGACCCGGGGGTGGTGGGTGCGCAGGAGGTCGAGCAGCCGCCAGTGGGTGATGGCGCGGCGGCCGTCGAGCAGGCCGGCCTGGGCGAGGGTGAAGGCCCCTCCGCACAGGGCGGCGACGGTGGTGCCGCGGGCGTGGGCGCGGCGGAGCGCGGCGAGGACCGGGGCGGGTGCCGGGGTGAGGTGGTCGTCGAGGCCGGGGACGACGACGAGGTCGGCCTCCGCCAGCCAGTCGAGGGGGCGGTCGGGGTGGAGGGCGAGGCCGCCGCGCATCGGGACGGTGGCGGTGCCGTCGGCGGCGACGCGGCGCAGCTCGAAGGCGGGGGCGCCGCGGTCGGTGCGGTCGGTGCCCCAGACCTCGGTGATGACGGCGACGTCGAAGGCCCGGATGCCGGGGAAGGCGAGGAGGGCGACGCGGTAGGGGGCCGGTGCCGTTGCCGCGGCTGTGTCCGTCGTCGCCATGGTGGCAGTAAACCATCGATCGCTGACTTTCAGACCGCTGGGGCGGTTGCTCTCCGGGCGGCACGATCGGGGGCATGGACATCGCTGAGAACGCCGCACTGGTGGTCGTGGACGTGCAGAAGGGCTTCGAGGAGCTCGGCTTCTGGGGTACGCGCAACAACCCGGGGGCGGACGACAACATCGCCGCGCTCATCGACGCCTGGCAGTCGAGCGGGCGGCCGGTCGTCTTCGTGCGGCACGACTCGGTGAAGGCCGAATCGCCGTTGCGGACGGGGTACGAGGGCAACGGGTTCAAGGAGTACGTGGAACAGCGGCGCGGGAAGGGGGGCGGTGCCGAGCTGCTGGTCACGAAGAGCGTGAACTCGGCGTTCCTCGGTGCGCCGGACCTGGGCGCCTGGCTGCGGGCGGCGGGGATCTCGCAGCTCGTGCTCGCCGGGATCCAGACGAACATGTGCGTCGAGACGACGGCACGGATGGGCGGGAACCTCGGGTACGACGTGGTGGTCCCGTGGGACGCGACGTACACCTTCGGCCTGGAGGGGCCCTTCGGCTGGCGGCAGAGCGCGGACGAGCTGGCGCGCGCGTCGGCGGTGTCGCTGCACGGGGGCGGGTTCGCCCGGGTGGTGATGACGGAGGAGGTGCTGGCCGGATGCTGAGCGGCGTGCGGTGAGCCTCGTGGGGGCGGGGCTCGTCCAGGTCGCCGGGTCCGGTTCGGCGGTGCGTCAGTCCTTGGTGCCGGAGGCCAGTTCGCGGCTGCGGTCGCGGGCGGCCTCCAGGGCGGCGATGAGGGCGGCGCGGACGCCGTGGTTCTCCAGCTCGCGGATGGCGTTGATGGTGGTGCCGGCGGGGGACGTGACGTTCTCGCGGAGCTTGACCGGGTGCTCGCCGCTGTCGCGGAGCATCTTCGCGGCGCCGATCGCGGACTGGACGATCAGGTCGTGGGCCTTGTCGCGGGGCAGGCCGAGGAGGATGCCGGCGTCGGTCATGGCCTCGACCAGGTAGAAGAAGTACGCCGGTCCCGAGCCGGAGAGGGCGGTGCAGGCGTCCTGCTGGGACTCGGGGACGCGGAGGGTCTTGCCGACGGCACCGAAGATCTCCTCGGTGTGGGTCAGGTGGGCCGCGGTCGCGTGGGTGCCGGCCGAGATCACGGACATGGCCTCGTCGACGAGGGCCGGGGTGTTCGTCATGACGCGGACGACCGGGGTGCCGGGGGCGAGGCGCTCCTCGAAGAACGAGGTGGGGATGCCCGCCGCGCCGCTGATGACCAGGCGGTCGGCCGGGACGTGCGGGGCGAGTTCGTCGAGGAGGGCGCCCATGTCCTGGGGCTTGACCGTGAGGATCAGGGTGTCGGCGGTCTTGGCGGCCTCGGCGTTGGTGACCGGGGTGACTCCGTGGCGGGCGCGGAGTTCCTCGGCCCGCTCCCGGCGGCGGGCGGTGACCAGGAGGTCGGCGGGGGCCCAGCCGGCGCCGATCATGCCGCTGAGGAGGGCTTCGCCGATCTTGCCGGTGCCGAGGACTGCGACTTTCTGGGTCATGGGTTCGGTGCCCTTCGGAGTGTGCGCGTCGTCCGGGGTCATCCTCGCATTGCGGGTGGGGGTGGGGGTGGTGCGTCCAGTCCGCGGGACGCGGGTGGGGGGCGGTGCGGGGTCCTCAAGCGCCGGACGGGCTGGTTGATCATGTCGTGCGGCGCTTCAAGGTCGCCGCTCCCAGAGCCAGGACCAGCAGGGCGCAGCCGGCGACGATCAGGGCGTCGCGTACGAAGGCGGTGGTCATGTCGGTGTGGCGCAGGACCTCGTTCATGCCGTCCACCGCGTAGGACATGGGCAGCACGTCGGAGACGGCCTCCAGGGCCGGGTGCATGTTGTCGCGCGGGGTGAAGAGGCCGCAGAGGAGGAGCTGGGGGAAGATCACCGCCGGCATGAACTGGACCGCCTGGAATTCCGAGGCCGCGAAGGCCGAGACGAAGAGGCCGAGCGCGGTGCCCAGGAGGGCGTCGAGCAGGGCGACCAGGAGGAGGAGCCAGGGGCTGCCCGTCACGTCCAGGCCCAGGAACCAGACCGCGAGGCCGGTGGCGAGGGCCGACTGGACGATGGCGAGGACGCCGAAGGCGAGGGCGTAGCCGGCGATGAGGTCGCCCTTGCCGAGCGGCATGGCGAGGAGGCGTTCGAGGGTGCCGGAGGTGCGCTCGCGCAGCGTCGCGATGGACGTGACCAGGAACATCGTGATCAGCGGGAAGATGCCGAGGAGCGAGGCGCCGATGTTGTCGAAGGTGCGCGGGCTGCCGTCGAAGACGTAGCGCAGCAGGAAGAGCATCACGCAGGGGATCAGCATCAGGAGCGCGATGGTGCGGGGGTCGTGGCTCAGCTGGCGCAGGACCCGGGTCGCGGTGGCCGTGGTGCGGGGGAGGCTGAGGGGGCGGGTGGGCGCCGGGGTGAGGGTGGGCGCAGCCGCCGCGGGGGCCGTGGGCGTGGTCATCGGGTGGTCTCCTTCGTGCGGGCCGCCGCCTTGGCCTTCGCCTCGTCGACCAGGTGGAGGAAGGCCTCCTCGACCGTCTCGGAGCCGGTACGGGTGCGCAGGGCGTCGGGGGTGTCGTCGGCGAGGACCTCGCCCTCGCGCATCAGGAGCAGCCGGTGGCAGCGCTCGGCCTCGTCCATGACGTGGGAGGAGACGAGGAGGGTGGCGCCGCGGCCGGCGGCGATGGAGTGGAAGAGGGCCCACAGGTCCCGGCGGAGTACGGGGTCGAGGCCGACCGTGGGTTCGTCGAGGACCAGGAGTTCGGGGGCGCCGAGGAGGGCGACGGCGAGGGAGACGCGGCTGCGCTGGCCGCCGGAGAGGTTGCCGGCCAGGGCATCGGCGCGGGTGGTGAGGTCGACGTCGGCGATGACCCGGGTGACGTCCTCGCGGCGGCGGTCGGCGGCCGCCCGGCCGGGGTCGAGGATCTCGGCGAAGTAGTCCAGGTTCTGGCGGACGGTCAGGTCGTCGAAGACGGACGGGGCCTGGGTGACGTAGCCGACGCGGGTGCGCAGGGCCGGGTGGCCGGCCGGGCGGCCGAGGACGTGCAGGGTGCCGGTGACCTTGGACTGGGTGCCGACGACCGACCGCATCAGGGTGGACTTGCCGCAGCCGGAGGGGCCGAGGAGGCCGGTGATGCGGCCGCGCGGGACGGTGAAGCCGAGGCCCCGCAGGACGGTGCGGGTACCGCGGACGACGGTGAGGTCTTCGGCGTGGACGGCGGGCGGGGCGGGGTCGTCGCCGTGGCCCCCGGGTGGCCGGGAGGAGTGTTCCGGCAAGTAATTCATCATGTGATGAATAGTCCTCCCGGGTGCCCGTGGCGTCAAGGGCCGCCGAGCGTCCTCACGTTTCGGGGGTCCGGGCGACGAGGAGGTGGACGTCGTACGTCTCCTCGACGCGTCCGGTCGGGAAGGCGGCCAGCAGGTGGCGGCGCTCCTCGGCGAAGAAGGCCGCGGCGCGTTCCTCGGTGTCGGTCAGGAAGACCGAGTGGCTGCCGAGGTTGGCCAGGTGGGTGTCGAGGGGGACGCGGCGGCTCCAGCGGACCTCTCGGTGGACGAAGCCGAGCGTGCCGGTGGGGTCGGCGAAGCGGGCGTCGAAGTCCCGCTTCTCGGCGGAGAGGTTCAGGTGCGCGAAGTGCCGGTCGACGCGCCGCGCCGACTCCGCGATCCACGGCACGTCGTGGGCGTCGGTGTTCCACCACAGCGCCAGCGCGCCGCCCGGACGCAACACGCGCAGCGCCTCCGGGACGGCCAGGGCGGGGTCGGTCCAGTGCCAGGCCTGGGCGTAGGTGAGCAGGTCGGCGCGGTGGCCGGCGAGGGGCAGGGCGTCGCCGTTGCCGCGGACCACGGGCACGCCGGGGAGGGTGCGGCGGAACTCGGTGGCCATGCCGGCGCCGGGTTCCACGGCGATCACGTCGGCGCCGCGCTCGTGCAGGCGGGCGGTGGCGAGGCCCGTGCCGGCGCCGACGTCCACGACGCGGGCGCCCTTGAGGGGGCGGCCGGTCAGCTCCTCCAGCGCGTCGAAGAGGGCGGGCGGGTAGGAGGGCCGGTTGGCGGCGTACTGGGCGGCGGCGGCGTTGAAGGAGTGCGCGCGGGCGCTGTGGTGGGCCCGCGCGGGGGTGGTCGCGGCGGCCGGGTCGTCCGGGGTCAGCGGTGTCGTCATACGGCCATGGTGGCCGGGCCGGCCCGGACGGGGCGGGGGTTCTCGGGAGCGCCGTGGGCGGCGGGCTCCCACTCGGGTTACTTCCCGCGGCGCTTCCGCGACGGGTTGCCCGAGCGGCGGACGGTGCGCTTCTCGTACTCCTCGCGCGCCTTCTCGTACTCCTCGCGGTGCAGTTTCTCGCCCGGCGCCTCGGTGAAGGTGCGGCAGAAGTAGGCGAGGAGGGAGCCGACGAAGCCGATGGCGAGCAGGCCGCGCATGGAGGCCTGGCGGTCGGGGTCGGGCCGGCTGGTGAAGCCGGACCAGGTGTGGCGGAAGGCCAGGGCGCTGCAGATCGCGAACATCACGATCATCAGCAGCGAGACGAAGCTGCCGATGTCGGCGATCTGGAGGCCCTGGTAGGCGACGCGGAGCACGAAGCAGGCGGCGGCCGCCACGGCGAGGGAGCCCACGGCGAGCCCCACCCGGCGGGCGGTGTAACCGTGGTCGTGGTCCACCCAGGTCGTGCCGTAGAACCGGAGGGGTTCGGGGCGGGGGCCCGCGGGGATGTCCGGGCTGCCGTTCTTGCCGTTCTCTGCGCTCACGGGTCGATTATGGCGCCGGTGCGGCGCGGGCCCCGGGCGGGCCCGGCACACCGGACGAGGCGCGTGGGGCGAGCGGTGCGATCAGCCGCCCTGGCCGGCGCTGCCCATCGGGCCGACCCGCACCGGGGAGCCCGGTTCGTCCGAGGCGGGCAGCGAGGCGCCGCCCGGCCAGTCGAGGGTGACCGACTTGGTCTCGTTCGGCGGGGTCACCACCAGCCCCGTGATGCGGACGCCGGAGCCGCCCGTGTCGTTGACCGGGTAGGTGATGCCGAAGGTCACGTTCTCGCCGTCCTTGAGGACCACCGGCGAGGCCTCCTCGCCCGTGCGCTCCGCGGACAGGGTTCCCGCGTTGGTCTTCAGGTCGACGCCCGCGTAGCCCGCGAGCGTGCAGTCCCGGCCGCCGCCGTTCTTCAGGTCCACCGCGACGGTGCCCTCGGTGTCGCCGCCGACGGTGGCGTCCATCGCCGTGATCTCCAGCTCGTCGGTGCGGCACTTGGCGGCCTGGCCGTCCTCGGCGGACCCGCCCGACCCGCCGGTGCCACCGGATCCGTCGGCGTCGCCGGTTCCGTCGGGGGTCTTCCCCGCGGAGTCCGTCCCGCCCTCCTGGTCCGAGCCGGCCGATCCCGAGCCGCCGTTCGAGGAGGACGCGGCGGAGGCGGCCGGCGGGGCGGCGCTCTGGTCCGTGCCGTCGTCGTTCTGGCAGGCCGTGAGCGAGAGACCGGCGGCGAGGGCCATGGCGGCGAGGGTCAGCTTGCGAACGCGCATCGTTGTCTACCTCAGAGTCGGTTGGCGTGCCGGGCCGCCCGTACCCATCGGTGCGAGCGGCGCTTCCGATCACCAAGAGCCGCTCGGCCCGGCAGACCGTTCCCGTCGGCGACCTCCTAATACGTTGCTGGGACGGCGCTGTTACAAGGTCATCGGCGGCCGGCTCAGCAGCGAGGGGCCACGTAGCCGTCGCTGCCGGTGCGGATGTACGCGTCGGAGACGTACTGGCCGCTGCCGATGTTGTCCCAGATGTTCGAGGTGCCGTAGGGGCCGGAGACCCGCTCCCCCGTGCGCTGGCAGTTGATCGTGACCCTGGAGCCCTCGGCCAGGACCCGCACCACCGAGTAGTTGGTGCCCGGTCCGCTGCGGACGTTCAGGCGGTAGCCCGGCGCGACCGGGTAGGAACTCAGGGCCGCCGCCGCGACGACTCCCCCGGCCTGTGCCGCTTCTTCCTCTTCGCCGCCGATGTTCTGGACCTGGTCGACAGACATGGACGAACTCCCCCCGTTGAGCCCCACGACTTTCGTGGGGCACCGTTGATACCCCGAGAACAAACCATGAAACACCAGTTCGCCACTCGCACACGCGAGTCGGCGGGCCGCCTCTGTCCCGCAGGCCCCATCGACTAGGCTCCGAGCGTCGCTCGCGCGAACGAACAGCACGGGGGTGGTTCCATGGCGCCGCAGCGGGATGCCGGAGCGGACGCGGAAGCGGAACTTCCGGAGTACGCCGGCCACTACCGGCTGGAGTCCCGCCTCGGCTCGGGCGGCATGGGCGTCGTGCACCTGGCCCGCAGCACCTCCGGGATGCGCGTCGCGGTCAAGGTCGTGCATGCGACGTATGCCAGGGACCCCGAGTTCAGGGGGCGTTTCCGGCAGGAGGTGGCCGCGGCCCGGCGGGTGAGCGGGGCCTTCACGGCACCGGTCGTGGACGCCGACCCGGAGGCCGGTCGGCCCTGGATGGCCACGCTGTTCATCCCCGGTCCCACGCTCTCGGAGCACGTGAAGCGGAACGGGCCGATGGACGAGCCCCAGCTGCGCCGGCTGATGGCCGGGCTCGCCGAGGCGCTGCGCGACATCCACCGGGTCGGCGTCGTGCACCGGGATCTGAAACCGAGCAACGTCCTGCTCGCCGAGGACGGTCCGAAGGTCATCGACTTCGGCATCTCCCGGCCGAAGGACAGCGAACTGCGCACCGAGACCGGGAAGCTGATCGGTACGCCGCCGTACATGGCGCCCGAGCAGTTCCGGCGGCCCCGGGAGGTGGGGCCCGCGGCCGACGTCTTCACCCTCGGCTCGCTGATGGTGCACGCGGCGACCGGGCGGGGGCCCTTCGACTCCGACAGCCCGTACGTCGTCGCCTACCAGGTCGTGCACGACGAGCCCGAACTGACCGGCGTACCGGACTCGCTCGCGCCGCTGGTGGTGCGGTGTCTGGCCAAGGAGCCCGAGGACCGGCCGACGCCGGACGAGTTGATGCGGGAACTGCGGTCGGTCGCGGCGGCCTACGACACGCAGGTGTTCATACCGGCACCGCGGGCGGAACGGGCCGAGAGCCCGCGGGAGGCCGGTGAGGAACCCGCCCCGCGTGCTCCCGCCGAGCCGTCCGGGCGGTCCGAACGGTCCGCGCGGGTCGTACGGCGGCTGGGGAAGCGGTCGGCGCTCGTCGCCGGGGCGCTGGGGCTCGCCGTGACCGGGAGCCTCGTGGCGGTGCAGGCGTTCGGCGGTGCCGAGCCCGCGCGTACGCCCACCGCGCAGAGTGCGCCGGGCGGGTTCGGGGCGTGGGAGGCGGGGCCCGCGACGAAGGGCGGCGGGATGCCGCAGTGCTCGTACGCGGCCCGGCGGCTGCTGTGCGCGCGGCCCGGTCTGGTCTTCGCGGTCGACCCGGCCGACGGAAGCACCCTGTGGCGCCACCCCGTCGAGGAGACCGTGCGGGACGAACCCCCGGTCGTGTCGGGCGGGCTCGTGCAGCCCGAGGTGGGCCTGCTGGGCCCGCTGGAGGCGCTCGACCCCGCGACGGGTGAGCCGAAGTGGCAGGAGGACATGCCCCCGTACGACGGGCTGCGTACCGTCGGCGACATGCTGCTGCTCACCCGCGCCGACGGGATGGTCACCGGCGTGGACAGCGCCTCGGGGCGGACCAAGTGGTCGCGCCGGATCCCCGGGCAGGCGGTGCCGTACTTCACCTCGTTCGCCGGGGAGCGGCGGCCGGCGGCGTACGCGACGAGCCCGAGCGCGGACGGGAAGGGGACCCGGGTCACCGCGGTGGACCCGGCGAGCGGGGACGTGCGCTGGGACGCGGAGCTGGCGGGGGAACTGAAGCCCGTGGGGGCCGCGGACGGGTCCGTGTTCCTCGTCGCCGCCGAGGGGGCGACCTACGGCGACGTCAGGACCGTGGTCCGCTACACGCCGGCCACCGGGGCGACCCGGCGGGTCACGCTGCCCATCCCGGTGGAGCAGGCGCAGGCCGGGGTGCGCGGGGACACCGTGTACCTCATGGGCGCGGGCGGCTCGCTGGTGGCCGCCGACATGGCGGCGGGGAAGCAGGCGTGGCGGCTGGAGACGGGCGTGAGCCGGGGCTCCTCGCCGGTCTCCGACGGGCGGCACGTGTACGTCACCGCGCCCGACGGGCGGCTCCTCGGCGTCGACGCGCGCCGGGGCAAGCTCCTCGGGCAGACCCGGCCCCGGCTCGGCCCCGACTCCGACAAGGTGCCCGCCTCGCTGCCGGCGCCGCTGCTCGCGGGCGGGTACGTGTACGCCGGGGCGCCGGACGGGACGGTGTTCGGGGTGTCGGGGCGGGACCCGGCGGCCTGGTAGGCCGTACCGGGTCCCCTGCCGGGTCCCTCGGGGGTGTCAGCCCAGCTTGCTGACGTCGCGCACCGCGCCCTTGTCCGCGCTGGTGGCCATCGCGGCGTACGCCTTCAGGGCCGCGGAGACCTTGCGGTCGCGGTTCTTCGGGGCGTACACGCCGTTCAGGGCCTGCTCGCGGCGGGTCAGCTCGGCGTCGTCCACGAGCAGTTCGATGGAGCGGTTCGGGATGTCGATGCGGATGCGGTCGCCGTCCTCGACCAGGGCGATGGTGCCGCCGGCCGCCGCCTCCGGGGAGGCGTGGCCGATGGACAGGCCCGAGGTACCGCCGGAGAAACGGCCGTCGGTGACCAGGGCGCAGGCCTTTCCGAGACCGCGGCCCTTGAGGTACGACGTCGGGTAGAGCATCTCCTGCATGCCGGGGCCGCCCTTGGGGCCCTCGTAGCGGATGACGACGACGTCGCCCTCCTTGACCTGCTGGGTGAGGATCTTCTGGACGGCCTCCTCCTGCGACTCGCAGACGACCGCCGGGCCCTCGAAGGTCCAGATGGACTCGTCGACGCCGGCCGTCTTGACCACGCAGCCGTCCACGGCGAGGTTGCCGCGCAGGACCGCGAGGCCGCCGTCCTGGGAGTAGGCGTGCTCGACGGAGCGGATGCAGCCGCCCTCGGCGTCCTCGTCCAGGGAGTCCCAGCGCTCGGACTGGGAGAAGGCCTCGGCGGAGCGGACGCAGCCGGGGGCCGCGTGCCACAGCTCGACGGCCTCCTGCGACGGGGAGCCGCCGCGCACGTCCCAGGTCTTCAGCCAGTCGGCCAGGGACGGGCTGTGGACGGAGTGCACGTCCTCGTTGAGCAGGCCCCCGCGGTGCAGCTCGCCGAGGAGCGCCGGGATGCCGCCCGCGCGGTGCACGTCCTCCATGTAGTACGTGCGGTCCTTGGCGACGTTCGGCGCGACCTTGGCCAGGCAGGGGACGCGGCGCGAGAGGGCGTCCATCTCGGTGAGGCCGTAGGGGACCTCCGCCTCCTGGGCGGCGGCCAGCAGGTGCAGGATCGTGTTGGTGGAGCCGCCCATCGCGATGTCGAGCGCCATGGCGTTCTCGAAGGCCGCGGGGGTGGCGATGTTGCGGGGCAGGACCGAGTCGTCGTCCTGCTCGTAGTAGCGGCGGGTCAGGTCCAGGACCGTGCGGGCCGCGTTCTCGTAGAGCGCCTTGCGGGCGGTGTGGGTGGCCAGGACCGAGCCGTTGCCGGGCAGGGAGAGGCCGATCGCCTCGGTCAGGCAGTTCATCGAGTTGGCGGTGAACATGCCGGAACAGGAGCCGCAGGTGGGGCAGGCGTTCTCCTCGATGCGGAGGATGTCCGCGTCGGAGATCTTCTCGTTGACCGCCTCCGACATCGCGTCGACCAGGTCGAGGGTGCGGACCGTGCCGTCGACCAGGGTGGCGCGGCCGGACTCCATCGGGCCGCCGGAGACGAAGACCGTCGGGATGTTCAGGCGGAGCGCCGCGTTGAGCATGCCCGGGGTGATCTTGTCGCAGTTGGAGATGCAGATCAGGGCGTCGGCGCAGTGGGCCTCGACCATGTACTCCACGCTGTCCGCGATCAGGTCGCGGGAGGGGAGGCTGTAGAGCATGCCGCCGTGGCCCATGGCGATGCCGTCGTCCACGGCGATCGTGTTGAACTCGCGCGGGATGCCGCCGGCCGCGACGACCGCCTCGCTGACGATCCGGCCGACCGGCGCCAGGTGCGTGTGGCCCGGCACGAACTCCGTGAAGCTGTTGGCGACGGCGATGATCGGCTTACGCCCGATGTCCGCGCCGGGTACACCGGAGGCACGCATAAGGGCGCGGGCGCCCGCCATGTTGCGGCCGTGGGTGACAGTGCGGGACCTCAGTTCGGGCATCGTCGCTCGCTCCTTCGGAGAGTTATGACTGTCGTCGAGCGTACGCCGGTCATCCAGGGGTCGGGACGGGGTGTCCGGAATGCGGGACGCCTGTCTCGTCGTACGCCGTGGGCGGATGATGTCAGGGGCCGGTGAGGTGGCCCTGTACGACCGGTGCCACGCGGGCGATGATCTGCTCCACGTCCGCGGAGGCCAGCGGCTCCACCTTGATCACGTAGCGGAGCATCGCGCAGCCCACCAGTTGTGCCGCCGCCAGCTCGACGCGCAGCTCCGCGTCCGGCAGGTCCACCTGGGCGGCGACCCGGCGCAGCACCTGGGCGGCGATCAGCCGGCGGAAGACGGCGGCGGCCGTCTCGTTGTTCACGGCGGAGCGGACGATGGCCAGCAGGGGCGTCCGGCTGGCCGGGTTCTCCCAGAGGCCGAGGATGAAGCGGGTGAGCCGCTCGCCGACCTCGTCCAGGGGGGCGTCGCCGATCGCGTCGGGGGCCCGCAGGGCCGGTGCGAAGGCGACCTCGATGGCCGCCTCGAAGACCTGTTCCTTGGTGCCGAAGTAGTGGTGCACCAGCGCGGGGTCCACGCCCGCCGCCTTGGCGATGCCGCGCACGGAGGTCTTCTCGTAGCCGCGCTCGGAGAACTCCTCGCGGGCGGTGACGAGGATGCGGTCGCGGGTGTCCCCGGACTCCGTACCGGGCGGGCGGCCGCGGCGCCGGGTGGTCCCGTCGGCGTCGCCGTTCACCCGCGGTCCGTCCACGTCGCCGGGCCGCCCGGCACCGGGGACGCGGTCTGCGCCAGGTGCCGGCGGGTGAAGGCGAGCGCCTCGGCGAGATCGGCCTCACGTTCGGCGCTGGACATCGCGCGCCTGGTGTTGACCTCGATGACGACGTGGCCGTCGAAGCCGGTGTGCGCGAGGTGCTCCAGCACTTCGGCGCAGGGCTGGTTGCCGCGGCCGGGGACGAGGTGCTCGTCCTTGGCGGAGCCCTTGCCGTCGGCCAGGTGGACGTGGCCGAGGCGGTCGCTCATGCGGTCGATCATGTCGAGGGCGTCGGTGCGGGAGGTGGCGGCGTGGCTGAGGTCGATCGTGAAGTGCCGGTAGTCGTCCTTCGTCACGTCCCAGTCGGGCGCGTATGCCTGCATCTCGCGGTCGCGGTAGCGCCAGGGGTACATGTTCTCCACGGCGAAGCGGACGTCCGTCTCGTCGGCCATCCGCCAGATGCCGTCGACGAAGTCCCGCGCGTACTGGCGCTGCCAGCGGAACGGGGGGTGGACCACCACGGTGCTCGCGCCGAGCTTCTCGGCGGCGGCGCGGGCGCGCTGGAGCTTGACCCAGGGGTCGGTGGACCAGACGCGCTGGGTGATGAGCAGGCACGGTGCGTGCACGGCGAGTATCGGTACCCGGTGGTAGTCGCTGAGCCTGCGCAGCGCCTCGATGTCCTGGCTGACCGGGTCCGTCCAGACCATCACCTCCACGCCGTCGTAGCCGAGGCGTGCGGCGATCTCGAAGGCCGTCGCCGTCGACTCCGGGTAGACGGAAGCCGTCGACAGGGCGACCTTCGTGTCCGGGGTGCGGATCACGTCCCTGGGTTTTGCCACGGGGGTCAGGGTACGGGGTGCCCGCTGGGAGTCGCGGGGTGCCCAAGCGCCGTTGTGGTGAGTGCCATAGGGCGGGTGCGTGACGGTTCGTGGTTGCTCGCGCCGTTCCCCGCGCCCCTTTGGGGCGCGCTATCCCTGGCCCATGTGATCCAGGCGCCGCAGGATCACGCCCTCTCTGAGGGCCCAGGGACAGATTTCCAGGTTCTCCACGCGGAAGAGGTCCATCGCGGCCTCGGCCACCAGGGCGCCGGCCAGGAGCTGGTGCGCCCGGCCCTCCGAGACGCCGGGGAGTTCGGCGCGCTCGGCGCTGGTCATGGCGGCCAGGCGGGGCACCCAGGCCTCCAGCGAGGCGCGCTTCAGCTCGCGCTGGACGTAGAGGCCCTCGGCGGAGCGGGCGGCGCCGGTGATGCGGGCCAGCTGCCGGAAGGTCTTGGAGGTGGCGACCACGTGGTCGGGGGCGCCCAGGCGGCTGAAGTCGCCGACGGTCCGGGCGATCTCCGTACGGACGTGACGGCGCAGCGCCCTGACGTCGTCCGGGTGGACCGGGTCGCCGGGCAGCCGGGCCGCGGTCAGCCGGCCCGCGCCGAGCGGCAGCGACACGGCGGCGTCGGGCTCCTCGTCGATGCCGTACGCGATCTCCAGGGAGCCGCCGCCGATGTCGAGGACCAGCAGCCTGCCCGCGGACCAGCCGAACCAGCGGCGGGCGGCGAGGAAGGTGAGCCGGGCCTCCTCGGCGCCGGTGAGGACGGTCAGCTCGACGCCGGTCTCGGCGCGCACGCGCGCGAGGACTTCGTCGGCGTTGGTCGCCTCGCGCACGGCCGAGGTGGCGAACGGCAGGAGATCCTCGACGCCCTTGTCCTCGGCGGCCTGGAGCGCCTCCCGGACGACCGCGGCCAGCCGGTCGACGCCGTCGGGGCCGATCGCCCCGTCCTCGTCGAGGAGCTGGGCGAGGCGCAGTTCCACCTTGTGCGAGTGGGCGGGCAGCGGGCGGGCGCCGGGATGCGCGTCCACCACCAGCAGATGCACCGTGTTCGAACCCACGTCGAGGACACCGAGTCTCATGTACGGAACGCTACTGCCAGCGGCGCTCGCGGTGGTGCCGTCCTTGGTGCCCTCCTCGTGCTCGGGCGACTTACCCTGGAGCCGTGCCAAAGACGAAAAAGGCGAAGGACGAAAAGTCGGCCAAGAAGGATAAAAGGCGCGTACCGGTCGAAGGAGCGGGCGACGAGAAGGGGCTCGACTTCGCGCGCGCGTGGGTGGAGTTTCCCGATCCGGCGGACGACGAGCAGGTCTTCCGGTGCGATCTGACATGGCTGACCTCCCGCTGGAACTGCATCTTCGGCAGCGGCTGCCAGGGCATCCAGGCGGGCCGCGCGGACGACGGGTGCTGCTCGCTGGGCGCGCACTTCTCCGACGAGGACGACGAGAAGCGGGTCGCCGGGCACGTGGCACGGCTCACGCCGGACATCTGGCAGCACCACGCCGAGGGCACGCGGAACGGCTGGACCTCCGAGGACGACGAGGGCTCCCGGCAGACCCGGCCCTTCCAGGGCTCGTGCATCTTCCAGAACCGGCCGGGGTTCTCCGGGGGTGCGGGCTGCTCCCTGCACATCCTGGCGCTGAAGGAGGGGCGGGAGCCGCTGGAGACGAAGCCGGACGTGTGCTGGCAGCTGCCGGTCCGGCGGACGTTCGAGTGGATCGACCGGCCCGACGACACGCGCGTGCTCCAGGTGTCGATCGGTGAGTACGACCGGCGGGGGTGGGGGCCGGGCGGGCACGACCTGCACTGGTGGTGCACCTCGGCGACCTCGGCGCACGGCGCGGGTGACCCGGTGTACGTGTCCTACCGGCCGGAGCTGATCGAGCTGATGGGCAAGGCGGGCTACGACCGGCTGGTCGAGCTGTGCGAGGAGCGGCTGGCGTCGCAGCTGCCATTGCTGGCGCCGCATCCGGCGGACCCCGCTCGCTGAGACCGGGCCCCCCGGGTGCCCGCTCGCCGAGTCCGGGCCCCGGGTGCCCGCTAGGAGCCGGACGGGCTCGGGGTGCCGCTGTCACTGGTGCCCGGCGGTGGCGACGAGCCGCCCGTGCCGCCGGTCGGGGACGGTTCACTCGTCGTCGGGTCCGGATCGGGCGGCGTCGGCGACGGGTCGCCGGTGGGCGTCGGGTCCGGATCGGGGGGCTGCGAGGTGGACGGGTCAGGGTTCTGGCCCGGGTGGGACGGGGACGTGGTGCCGTGCGGCGTACTGGGGCGCGGGCCCGGACGGGACGGGGCGGGGGCGGGTCCGTAGCCCTCGATGGTCACGACGGCGCCGGCGGGTGACACGGCCACCCGTGCGCTCCAGTGGCCGGACGGTTCGCGCAGGTGGTCGACGTACACCCGGACCGTCACGGCCTCGCCGGGGCGCAGGGTGCCCGAGGACTGGCTCAGGTAGAGCCAGGCGGCGCCGACGGACGCGGACCACCGCACCGGGGTGTCGCCGGTCGCGGTCAGGGTGACCAGCGTGGTGTCGCCGGCGTGGCCGGCCGTCACCCGGAGGTGGCCGGCGCCCCTCTCGGCGGCGCCGGAGACGCCGACGACCTCCACGGAGACGTCGGCCTCGCCGTTCTTGCCGAAGCCGGTGCCCGGGGTGGTGCTCGCGTTGCCGGCGTTCTCGTACCCGTAGCCGCCGCCCGCCGACTCGCCCTCCAAACCGTCCGGGTTCTGTGCCTCGCTGGCGCTGGCCGAGCGGCCCTCCTCGCCCTCGACGACGGGGGTGCCGCGGTAGGCCGCCCACAGGGCGAGCACGGGGGCCGCCACGACGGTGGCGACGACGGTGGTGGTGACGGCACGGGCGCGCAGGCGGTCCCGCCGGGCCGCGCGGTCCTTGGGGTCCATCGGGAAGCCGCGCCGGTCGAAGCGGGGGGCGGCGCTCCGCGCGCGCGGGGTGGGGGCCGGGGCGGCGTGCAGCGCGGTGCGGGGGGCCTCCAGGACGGGCAGCTCGGCGGGGGTGACGCTGGTGCCGGGCCAGCGGCCGGGGACCGCGCGCTCGGCGGTCCGGCGGCAGCGCGGGCAGTCGTCGACGTGCCGGACCAGCTCGCGGCGCAGGGCACTGCTCAGGACGTAGCGGTTGTCGCCGGTGAGGCGGGCGACTCCGGGGCAGGTGCCGGTCTCCACGACGGCCAGGGCGGCGCGGGTGCGTTCCACCTCGCAGGCGGCCGAGGCGAGCAGTTCGCGGGTGGCGGCGAGGTCCGTGCCGAGGACGGCGGCGACCTCGTGCGGGGCGAGGTGGTGGCGTACGGCCAGTTCGAGGGCCTCGCGCTGCTCGGGGGTGGTGCCGGCGGCCTCCGGCCAGGCGAGGAGGGCGAGTTCGCTGCGGTGTCGCTGCTGGGCCTCGTCGTGGGTGGGGGTGGTGGGGGGTGCGGGCTTGGTGGGCGTGGTGGGGCGGCCCGCCGCGTGACTGCTCGGACGTTTCTGCTTGGCCTCGGCCAGCTTGCGCAGGCAGGACCAGCGGGCCAGCGCGTAGAGCCAGGCCCTGCGGTCGCCCGCGGATCCGGGGGCGCGGTGGCCGCGGCGCTCGGCGAGCGCGAGGACGTCCCCCAGGGCCGCGGTCGCGGCGTCGTGGTCGCAGAGCACGGACAGGCAGTACGTGAACAGGCCGTCCAGATACGCGTCGTACGCGGCGTATCGCGCGGGCGGCCGCCGGGCAGGCGGCTGCGGCTGCGGCTGCACCAGCGCCCTCGCCGCGGCGCGGTCACGCGCTTCCCGGTGCGCCCGGTGTGCGCCGGTCGTGCGGGTCGTGGTTTCCGGGCTGCTCCTCATCACTCGGCGACCGTAGGGGGCTATGGGTGGCGCGAACTGGCGCGTTGGACACTTTTAACCCGTACGGGTGAAACGATCCCTCATAAGGGGACAGGAAGCTCTTCTTCCGGGGCTGGGGTGGGGCGGAGGTCGTCCTTTCGGGGTGCCCGCGGCCGCTGTGCGGGACGGGTGGGGGTGCGCGTGGCGCCTTGGGTTCGGGGGTGGGCCGGGTCCCCCGAACGGACCGCGAGGTCGGCTGTCAGTGGGGGCGGTTACGGTTCGTGCATGGCTGCCCGTACGAAGTCCGCCAAGGAACGGCCGTCCTACCGCTGCACCGAGTGCGGCTGGCAGACGGCCAAGTGGCTCGGCCGCTGCCCCGAATGCCAGGCGTGGGGCACCGTCGAGGAGTACGGCGCGCCCGCCGTGCGTACGACCACCCCGGGGCGCGTGACCACGTCCGCGGTGCCGATCGGGCAGGTCGACGGGCGGCAGGCGACCGCCCGCTCCACCGGTGTGCCCGAGCTGGACCGGGTGCTCGGGGGCGGGCTGGTGCCCGGGGCCGTGGTGCTGGTCGCCGGTGAGCCGGGCGTCGGGAAGTCCACGCTGCTGCTGGACGTGGCGGCCAAGGCGGCGAGCGAGGATCACCGGACGCTCTATGTCACCGGTGAGGAGTCGGCCAGCCAGGTGCGGCTGCGGGCCGACCGGATCCACGCCATCGACGACCATCTGTATCTCACCGCCGAGACGGACCTCGCGGCGGTGCTCGGGCACCTCGACGCCGTCAAGCCGTCGCTGCTGATCCTGGACTCCGTGCAGACCGTGGCCTCGCCCGAGATCGACGGCGCCCCGGGCGGCATGGCCCAGGTGCGGGAGGTGGCGGGTGCGCTGATCCGCGCCTCCAAGGAGCGCGGCATGTCCACGCTGCTCGTGGGCCACGTCACCAAGGACGGGGCCATCGCGGGGCCCCGGCTGCTGGAGCACCTCGTGGACGTCGTGCTGCATTTCGAGGGCGACCGGCACGCGCGGCTGAGGCTGGTGCGGGGGGTCAAGAACCGGTACGGGACGACGGACGAGGTCGGCTGCTTCGAGCTGCACGACGAAGGGATCACGGGGCTCGCCGACCCCAGCGGGCTGTTCCTCACCCGGCGGGCCGAGCCGGTGCCCGGTACGTGTCTGACCGTCACCCTGGAAGGGCGCCGGCCGCTGGTCGCCGAGGTGCAGGCGCTGACCGTCGACTCGCAGATCCCGTCGCCGCGACGCACGACGTCCGGTCTCGAGACCTCGCGGGTGTCGATGATGCTGGCCGTGCTGGAGCAGCGCGGGCGCATCAGCGCGCTGGGCAAAAGGGACATCTACAGTGCGACGGTGGGCGGGGTGAAGCTCTCCGAGCCGGCCGCCGACCTCGCCATCGCGCTGGCGTTGGCGAGTGCGGCCAGTGACACTCCGCTGCCCAAGAACCTCGTCGCGATCGGCGAAGTCGGCCTCGCCGGAGAGGTGAGACGGGTCACGGGCGTGCAGCGCAGGCTCTCCGAAGCGCACCGGCTGGGCTTCACGCATGCCCTGGTACCGGCCGATCCGGGCAGGGTCCCTGACGGCATGAAGGTCCTGGAAGTCGCGGACATGGGCGACGCCCTGCGGGTGCTTCCGCGCTCGCGTCGGCGAGAGGCCCCACGGGAGGAGGAGGACCGCCGGTAGACTTTGCCCTGGTCTCGCCCGTCCGTACGACCGAGTGTGCGACACGGGAGCGCCAGAAGAACCTGCGACCGGAGGAGTGCAGTGGCAGCCAACGACCGGGCAGCAGCTCCCGGAAAGTCCGGTGGGAGTGCCGGTGCCGATGGCCTGATGCGCGCCTCACTGAGCGCCGTGGCGCCCGGCACCCCGCTGCGCGACGGCCTGGAGCGGGTCCTGCGCGGCAACACCGGCGGTCTGATCGTGCTGGGTTCCGACAAGACCGTCGAGCAGATGTGCACGGGCGGCTTCGTGCTGGACGTCGAGTTCACCGCGACCCGGCTGCGGGAGCTGTGCAAGCTCGACGGCGGCATCGTGCTGTCCTCGGACCTGTCGAAGATCCTGCGGGCGGGGGTGCAGCTGCTTCCGGATCCGACCATTCCCACGGAGGAGACCGGTACGCGGCACCGTACGGCGGACCGGGTCAGCAAGCAGGTCGGGTTCCCCGTCGTGTCGGTTTCGCAGTCGATGCGGCTGATCGCGCTGTACGTGGACGGGCAGCGGAGGGTGCTGGAGGATTCGGCCGCGATCCTGTCGCGGGCCAATCAGGCGCTGGCGACCCTGGAGCGGTACAAGCTGCGCCTCGACGAGGTCGCGGGCACGCTGTCGGCGTTGGAGATCGAGGACCTGGTGACGGTGCGGGACGTCTCGGCGGTCGCGCAGCGGCTGGAGATGGTGCGCCGGATCGCCACCGAGATCGCCGAGTACGTGGTGGAGCTGGGGACGGACGGGCGGCTGCTGGCGCTGCAGTTGGACGAGTTGATCGCCGGGGTGGAGCCGGAGCGCGAGCTGGTCGTGCGGGACTACGTGCCCGAGCCGACCGCGAAGCGCTCCCGCACGGTCGACGAGGCGCTCGCCGAGCTGGACAAGCTCAGCCACGCCGAGCTGCTGGAACTGTCCACGGTGGCACGGGCGTTGGGATACACCGGGTCGCCCGAGACGCTGGACTCCGCGGTGTCGCCGCGCGGGTTCCGGCTGCTGGCCAAGGTGCCGCGGCTGCCGGGCGCGATCATCGACCGGCTGGTGGAGCACTTCGGCGGCCTGCAGAAGCTGCTCGCCGCCAGTGTCGACGACCTCCAGACGGTGGACGGCGTCGGCGAGGCGCGGGCGCGCAGTGTCCGGGAGGGGCTGTCGCGGCTGGCGGAGTCGTCCATCCTGGAGCGTTACGTCTGAGCGTGACGTCTGAGCGTTGCGTCTGACACGCGCGGCGGGCCCCGGCGGGGGCGGCCGCGCGTCCGGTCAGTCGTTCTTCAGGACGAAGGACGTCTGGACCTTCTCGAAGCCGGGCGCCTTGGCCTCGACCAGGTAGGTGCCCGCCTTCGCGGAACCCGCCGGCGGCGTACCGCACTCGGGGGCGCTGGGCTTGCGGTCCCACTTGACGGTGTAGGTGATGCCGCTGCCCGCGGCGACCCGGTAGCGCAGGCTGCCCGTGCCCTCGACGCAGTCGTCGGAGGCCCAGTAGGCGTCGTCGCCGTCGGCGGGGGTGATCGTGAACACCGCGTGCTTCGGGCCGAGATCGACCTTGCAGTCGCCGCCCGAGGTGTTGCGCGCGGTCAGTTCGAAGGCGGGGGTCTGCCCGGGCGAGTAGCTGTTGCGGACGCTGCGCAGGCTCAACTTCACGGCGCCCGGCGTGCAGTTGGGCAGGGCCGACCCGCCCGGCAGCGCGTCGCCCGCGCCGACGCCGGTCACCGCGCCGCCGCCTCCGGCGCTGCCCGACCCGCCGCCGTCACCGCCCGACCCGCCGCCGGAACCGGACCCGGAACCGTCGCCCGAGCCGTCGCCGCCGGAACTCGACCCGGAACCGGAGCCGTTGGAGTCCCCCGACTCGTCGCGGCCGCCCGGCGCCTGGCTGATCGCCGGGCCGGAACCCGAGGGGCCCGGAGTGATCGACGGTGCCGGGTTCTTGCCGTCGGCCCCGTCGTCCCGGCCCTTGCCGCCACCCCCGCCGCCGGAGACCACGATCCATGTGATCAACAGCGCCAACAGGGCGAAAAGAGACAGCAGTACGGCCCTCCGTCGCCAGTAGATGGAGGAGGGAAGCGGCCCGACCGGATTGCGCAGTGATCCCACGGCGCAAACTGTACGAGACATAGGCGCGTTCCCTTGTCCCACCCGCCGTTCCGGCCCGCAACTTTTACGGATCATCATTCCGGAGACCGTCCGGAACCACCCGGTGGCGGTGTTCCCGTGCGGAGGTCCTCCCGTGGCAGGATCGGAGGGTCATGACTGCGCCCACGAAGCCCTCGCCAGGCGGACCCTCCGACCCCGCCGCGTCCGGTGTGCCGCTGCACGCCCCCGTCATCGACTGGTTCGACGAGCACGCCCGCGATCTGCCGTGGCGGCGCCCCGAGGCCGGTGCCTGGGGCGTGATGGTCAGCGAGTTCATGCTCCAGCAGACCCCGGTCAGCCGCGTCCGGCCCGTCTACGAGCAGTGGATGGCCCGCTGGCCGCGCCCCGCCGACCTCGCCGCCGAGGCACCCGGCGAGGCCGTGCGCGCCTGGGGCCGGCTCGGCTACCCGCGCCGGGCCCTGCGTCTGCACGGCGCCGCCGCGGCCATAACGGAGCGGCACGGCGGCGACGTACCCGCCGACCACGCCCAACTGCTGGCGCTGCCCGGCATCGGCGAGTACACGGCCGCGGCGGTCGCCTCGTTCGCCTACGGCCAGCGGCACGCCGTGCTGGACACCAACGTCCGCCGGGTCTTCGCGCGCGCGGTCACCGGCGTGCAGTACCCGCCGAACGCCACCACGGCCGCCGAGCGGAAGCTGGCCCGGGCGCTGCTGCCCGCCGAGGAGGCGAGCGCCGCCCGCTGGGCCGCCGCCTCGATGGAGCTGGGCGCGCTGGTCTGCACGGCGAAGAACGAGTCCTGCCACCGCTGCCCGATCGCGGCCCAGTGCGCCTGGCGGCTGGCCGGCAAGCCCGCCCACGACGGGCCGCCGCGACGCGGCCAGACGTACGCGGGCACCGACCGGCAGGTGCGTGGGCGGCTGCTCGCGGTACTGCGGGACGCGGCCGGGCCGGTGTCGCAGGCGGCCCTCGACCAGGTGTGGCAGGAACCGGTCCAGCGCGCCCGCGCTCTGGACGGCCTGGTGGCCGACGGTCTGGTGGAGCCGCTGGCGGACGGGTTGTACCGGCTGCCGATGAGCTGACACACGGCGGCCGCCGCGGCATCTTTGTGACGGCGCCCATATCGGGCACATCACCTGATGTCACCATCAAGTGGTGCGGCGATTTACCCGGTTCCTCCTTCCGTTACACAACCGACGGACAGCCGAGGGTTTGCCGCAGGCTGCTTCGCACAGCGCCGTGACAACGCTTCCCTAACTTCGTTTGCGTGCCCAGAGGGCGCGGCACGACAACGGACCACAGGCAGTGGGCCGGCGGTGACCACCGTCGGAGTACGGGGATCGGAAGGCGGTTGACATGGGCGAGGTGCTCGAGTTCGAGGAGTACGTCCGCACCCGGCAGGACGCGCTGCTGCGCAGCGCCAGGCGCCTGGTCCCCGACCCCATCGACGCCCAGGACCTGCTGCAGACCGCGCTGGCGCGGACGTACGGGCGCTGGGAGACCATCGAGGACAAGCGGCTCGCGGACGCCTACCTGCGCCGGGTGATGATCAACACCCGGACCGAGTGGTGGCGGGCGCGGAAGCTGGAGGAGGTGCCGACCGAGCAGCTCCCCGAGTCCCCTATGGAGGACGCCACCGAGCAGCACGCGGACCGCGCCCTGCTGATGGACGTCCTGAAGGTGCTCGCCCCGAAGCAGCGCAGCGTCGTGGTGCTGCGACACTGGGAGCAGATGTCAACGGAGGAGACCGCCGCCGCCCTCGGCATGTCGGCGGGAACGGTCAAGAGCACGCTGCACCGGGCGCTCGCCCGGCTCCGCGAGGAGCTGGTCGCCCGCGATCTGGACGCACGGGCGCTGGAGCGTGAGGAGCAGGAGCGTTGCGCGGCCTGACCGGCGGTCGGACACCCGGGGAGACCGGGAGAACCACGCAGGCGGCGAGTACGGCGGTGGCCGTGTTCGTCGCCCTCGGCGTGTCCCTGTCCGGCTGCGGGACCGGCGGCACCGGCGCCCGGGACGAGGGGCCGGCCCACGCGGACGCGGTGGGCGGCGCGGCCTCGTCGCCCCCCGCGCCGGCGGCGAAGGCGTCCCCCTCGAAGGCCCCCGACCGGGTCGACGCGGTGCGGCTCGTCAAGGCCGACCCCAAGGTGTCCCCGGAGGTCAAGCGCGAGCTGAAGCCGTGCGTCGCCGACGAGTACCCGGTCGACGTGTCGTACGGGAAGCTGACGGACGGCTCGGCGGACGACGTCGTCGTCAACGTGCTGACGTGCGGTGACGCGGTGGGTGTGGGCAGTTACGTGTACCGCGAGGAGGACGGCGCGTACCAGAATGTGTTCCGGGCGGAGGAGCCTCCGGTCTACGCGGAGATCGACCGCGGCGACCTGGTGGTGACGAAGCAGGTGTACGACAAGGGCGATCCGGTGTCGAGTCCGTCCGGCGAGAACGTGATCACGTACCGCTGGGCGTCGGACCGGTTCACCGAGGAGTACCGCACCCACAACGACTACAGCAAGGCCGCGGGGAATGCGCCCACCCCGGCTCCGGAGCCGGACAGCTGAACCGCTCCGTCGCGCCGGCCGACGTGAACCGATCGGGCCGCTCGTACCGATGACCGAGTGGGGACGCCGCGGGCGTTCCGGCGACCGACCCGTTCGACCGACCACACCATGAGGACTGAGAGCACCGGGATGGCAGACCAGACCCACGTCCTGTTCGTCGAGGACGACGACGTCATCCGCGAGGCCACCCAGCTCGCCCTGGAGCGGGACGGCTTCGCGGTCACCGCGATGCCCGACGGGCTCTCGGGCCTGGAGTCCTTCCGGGCCGACCGTCCCGACATCGCCCTGCTCGACGTCATGCTCCCCGGCCTCGACGGCGTGAGCCTGTGCCGCCGGATCCGGGACGAGTCCACGGTGCCGGTGATCATGCTGTCGGCGCGGGCGGACTCCATCGACGTGGTGCTCGGCCTGGAGGCCGGCGCCGACGACTACGTCACCAAGCCGTTCGACGGGGCCGTGCTGGTGGCCCGGATCCGGGCGGTGCTGCGGCGCTTCGGGCACGCCGGGGGCGGCGACCGGGCGGAGGCGACCGGTGCCGGGGACACGGGGGGCGTGCTCACCTTCGGCGATCTGGAGGTGGACACGGACGGCATGGAGGTGCTCCGGGCCGGGCGGCCGGTGGGGCTCACCCCGACCGAGATGCGGCTGCTGCTGGAGTTCTCCTCCGCGCCGGGCACCGTGCTCTCCCGCGACAAGCTGCTGGAACGCGTGTGGGACTACGGCTGGGGCGGGGACACCCGGGTCGTCGACGTGCACGTGCAGCGGCTGCGCACCAAGATCGGCCAGGACCGGATCGAGACGGTCCGCGGCTTCGGCTACAAGTTGAAGGCCTGAGCGGGGACACAGGGATATGCGGGGGTTCTTCCGACAACGCCGGACCGTCTCGCCGCCGGGGCACCCGTACGACCACACGGGGCCCGGCGAGCACGCGGGACCGGGCGGGCGTACGCGCATCCTCGGCGCGCGCGGTCTGCGTGCCCGGGGCATCCGCACCGGGCTGCGCTGGAAGCTGAGCGCGGCCATCGCGCTGGTCGGCGCGCTGGTGGCGGTCGCGCTGAGCCTGGTCGTGCACAACGCCGCCCGGGTGTCGATGCTCGACAACGCCCGTGATCTCGCCGACGACCGGGTCCTGATCGCCCAGCGCAACTACGAGCTGTCCGGGCGGCAGAACTTCCCCAACGCCCAGATCGACGACCCCGAACTGCCGCCGGAGCTGCGCCGCAAGGTCGAGGCGGGGCGGCGGGCCACGTACGTCTCCGAGCGGGCGAACGGTGTGACGGACATCTGGGCGGCCGTACCGCTCAAGGACGGGCACGTGATGTCGCTGCACTCCGGTTTCACCGACCGCAGCGCGGACATCCTCAGCGACCTGGACCAGGCCCTGGTCATCGGTTCCATCGCGGTCGTCCTCGGCGGCAGCGCGCTGGGCGTGCTCATCGGCGGCCAGCTCTCGCGCCGGCTGCGCAAGGCCGCCGCCGCGAACCAGGTGGCCAACGGCGAGGCCGACGTCCGGGTGCGGGAGGCCATCGGCGGCGTCGTGCGGGACGAGACGGACGACGTGGCGCGCGCCGTGGACGCGATGGCGGACGCCTTGCAGCAGCGCATCGAGGCCGAGCGCCGGGTCACCGCGGACATCGCGCACGAGCTGCGCACCCCGGTGACCGGTCTGCTCACGGCCGCCGAACTGCTGCCGCCGGGCCGGCCGACCGAGCTGGTCCTCGACCGGGCGAAGGCGATGCGCACGCTGGTCGAGGACGTCCTGGAGGTGGCGCGGCTCGACGGGGCATCGGAGCGGGCCGAGTTGCAGGACATCATGCTGGGCGACTTCGTGACCCGGCGGGTGGCGGCCAAGGACCCGGCCGTCGAGGTGCGGGTGATCCACGAGTCCGCGGTCACCACCGACCCGCGCCGCCTGGAGCGCGTGCTGTTCAACCTGCTCGCCAACGCCGCCCGGCACGGCCGCTCGCCCGTCCAGGTCAGCGTGGAGGGCCGGGTGATCCGGGTCCGCGACCACGGGCCGGGTTTCCCCGAGGACCTGCTGGCCGAGGGACCGAGCCGGTTCCGCACCGGCAGCACGGACCGGGCCGGGCGCGGGCACGGGCTGGGGCTGACCATCGCGGCGGGCCAGGCCCGGGTCCTGGGCGCCCGGCTCACCTTCCGCAACGTACGCCCGGCCGGTGCCCCCGCGCACGTACCGGCCGAGGGGGCGGTCGCCGTCCTGTGGCTGCCGGAGCACGCGCCGACCAACACGGGGAGCTACCCGATGCTGCCGGACCGGTCGAGCGGCGGCACGTCGTCGCCGCCCCGGGAGACGTCCCCGGAGGCGTCCCGGCGGCGGTGACGCCCGGCGGCGGTGACGCACGCGGGCGTGACGCCCGGCGGCTCGGCGGTCACAGCCGATCGAGTGCGGCACGCACCCGGTCGAGCCCCTGTGCCCGCCAGTGGTCCCGGTCGGGCATCTGGTCCTCCCGGCGCCAGCGCCAGGCGGAGAACAACGCCCAGTTCAGCGCGCGGCACCGGTGGACCAGTGCGGGATCGGCGCCCGCGTAGTGCCCGGCCACTTCTTCGGGCCCATGGGCGAGGTCGAACTCGACCGGCCCGCGACAGCACGTCGCGAGGTCGATGAAGAGCGGGCCCCTGCGCGTGTTCAGGAGGTTTCCCGGGTGCGGCTCGCCGTGCAGCAGCTGGTCGCGTGTTCTGTCGGCGCCGGTCTCCGCACTCAGGCGGCCGAGTGTGTCGTGGAGGAACGCCCGGTCGGAGTCGGACAGCTCGGGTGACCGCTCCCGGTCGTCCACGCCTGCCAGCGCGACGGCCACCCGGTCGGTGAAGTGCGGGGCGTCCACGTCGATCCGGCGCAGGGCGGCATGGTGCCGCAGGAACGCGTCCGCGTAGTCGGCCGGCGCGATCTCCGGTCCCACCGGTTCGTAGTAGGTCCACAGCGAGACGGCGAAGGCGCCCCGCACCTGGACCTCCGGGTCGGCCCTCGGGTCGAGTCCGGCCACCGGAGCGTCGACGCCGGCGAGCCGGCGGGCGACCTCCACTTCGAAGGCGGCCTCGGCCAGGTGCCCCGAAGGCGCGACCCGGGCCAGGACGTCGCACGGGAGCAGGCGCAGTGCGACGCGGTCCGAGTTGTGGACGACGCGCACCTCGTCGACCCGGAGGCCCAGCTCCGAAGCCGTCGTCCGGGCGGTCTCGACCGCGCGGCGCAGTTCCGTCGGCTCCACAGCGTTCCCTTCCGTGGGTTCGGTGCCCATGCTCCTGGCGCGGGCCGCCCCGGTCGAGTGGTTTTCGGGGAGGGCGGCACGGGCACCGACTGCGGCCGGACGCCGGATGTCACAGGGGCAGGGGGCGGGCCTCGACCAGGTTGGCCATGACGAGGGTGGAGCTGAGGCGCTGGACGCCGGGGAGGGAGGCGAGGCGCTCGTCGTAGAGCCGCCGGTACGCCTCCAGGTCGCGGGTGACGACGCGCAGGAGGTAGTCGGGGTCGCCGAACAGCCGCTGGGCCTGGAGGACGTGCGGGATCTCGGCGACGGCCGTCTCGAAGGCGGCGACGGTCTGGCGGTCCTCGTAGCGCATGGTGACGAAGACCAGCGCCTCGAAGCCGAGGCCGAGCGCCGGGGCGTTCAGTGCCGCGTGGTAGCCGGTGATCGCCCCGGAGCGTTCCAGGGCGCGCAGCCGCCGGTGGCAGGGAGAGACGCTGAGCCGGACCCGCTCGGCGAGTTCGGTCAGGGTCTGCCGACCGTCCTTCTGCAGCTCGGCAAGAATCTTCCGGTCCACGTCATCCATAGGGGAAATCCTTCCACGCACGGGAGACGTGCGGGGAAATCTTGAAAGCACCTTTCGGACGATCTCTCCTAATCTGCCCTGGAGAGCCGGAAGAAGGGTGAGGTGGAGACGTGGAGATCGCCGGCATCGGGGCCTTCTGGTCGGTGTCCTTCCTGCTGGTGCTGGTCCCCGGGGCGGACTGGGCCTACGCGATCACCGCGGGGCTGCGTCACCGGTCGGTGCTGCCCGCCGTCGGCGGCATGCTGAGCGGTTACGTCCTGCTGACCGCCGTGGTCGCCGCGGGTCTGGCGACCGCGGTCGCCGGTTCGCCCACGGTGCTGACCGCGCTGACGGCCGCCGGGGCGGCGTATCTGATCTGGCTCGGCGCCACGACGCTGGCCCGCCCCGCCACGCCCCGTGCCGAGGACGGCGACGCGGGCGACGGCTCCGGCTCGTGGGTGGGCCGGGCGGCCCGCGGGGTCGGCATCAGCGGCCTCAATCCCAAGGCGCTGCTGCTGTTCCTCGCCCTCCTGCCGCAGTTCGCCGCCCGGGACGCCGACTGGCCCTTCGCCGCGCAGATCGTCGCCCTCGGCCTGGTGCACACGGCCAACTGCGCCGTGGTCTACACGGGCGTCGGCACCACGGCACGCCGGGTCCTGGGCGCCCGCCCGGCCATCGCCACGGCGGTGTCCCGCTTCTCGGGCGCGGCGATGATCCTGGTCGGCGCCCTGCTGCTGGTGGAGCGGCTGCTCGCCCGGGGATGAGCGCACTAGTCTGACGATCGTGGCGGACTGGGGAATGCGGCCGGCTTCGGCGGCGGACGTCGAGGCGGTGGCCGAGTTGCGTGCCCTGGTGCTGCGGGCGGATCTGGAGCGGCTCGGGCGGTACGACGCGCAGCGGGTGCGGCAGCGACTGCGGGACGGGTTCGTCCCCGCGCACACCCGGGTGATCGAGAGGGGTGGCGCGTTCGCCGGGTGCGTGGCGCTGCGGCCGGCCGAGGACGCCCACTGGCTGGAGCACTTCTATCTGGCCCCGCAGTCGCAGGGCGGCGGCATCGGCACGGCCGTACTGCGCGAGCTGCTGGAGCGCTGCGACCGCGAGGGCACCGTGGTCCGGTTGAACGTACTGCGGGGCAGTCCGGCGCGGCGGCTCTACGAACGGCACGGTTTCGCCGTGGAGAGCGAGGACCCGGTGGACGTGTTCATGGTGCGGGCGCCCGTAGCCTGAATCGCCATGGGCATACGCATCGAGGCAGAGGTCGCTCACCCGGTCGACGACGAGGTGGAGCGGGTGCTGGGGTTGGCCGAGGCGGTCGGCGAGCCGGTCACGGTCACGTTCGTGTGGGAGGGAGGCCGGCCCCTGCTGCACGGGGTGCTGGTGCCCGCGGCGACGCTGGCCCTCTGGGAGCACTGGTCTCCCACCGCCTACGCGGCGGGAGACCGGGCGGAGGAGCTTGAACTGGCCCACCCCGAGGAGTTCGGTCCGTTCACGCTCTTCCGGCGCCGTGTCAGTGGGCGTACGGCGGTGGCCCGGGACGGCGTGGTGGTCGCGGAGCTGCTCGACCCCGCCGAGGCGCACTGGCTGGAGGAGAGGGCCCGCAGTGTCCGCCAGGGCTTCATGGACCCGAAGCAGAGGGCGGCGTTCGAGGAGTTCCTCGCCCGGCAGGCGGCGCGGGAGGAGCAGTAGGGGAGTGCGCGGACGGTGGGGTTCGCGTACGGCCGTCGCTGACCTGGAGAACCCGGTTGTGCCCGGCGGGGCGTTCCGCTTGGGTCCGTGATCGTGACTTCCCTCAGTGAACTCGTACGCCCCGACCGCTATCCCCGCTCCTCCCGCTACGACCCCGCCTGGCTGCTCGGTCTCGACATGGGGCCCCATCCGCTGTGGCTGCTGGAGGATCTCGCCGGGGGCCTGGAGCTGCGCCCGGGGATGCGGATTCTCGACCTCGGCTCCGGGAAGGGCGCGACCTCGGTGTTCCTGGCCCGTGAGTACGGCGCCGAGGTCGTCGCGGCCGACTGGTGGATCGCGGCCGAGGAGGCGGCGGCCGTGTTCGCCGAGGCGGGGGTCGGGGACCGGGTGGAGGCCGTACGGGCGGAGGCGCACGCGCTGCCGTTCGAGGAGGCGAGCTTCGACGCGATCGTGAGCGTCGACGCGTTCGAGTACTTCGGCACGGCGGACACCTACCTGCCGTACCTCGTCCGGTTCCTGCGGCCCGGTGGGCAGCTGGGCGTGGCGACTCCCGCCCTGACCCGGGAGGTGCGCGAGCTGGGGGCGATCCCGCCGCACATCAGGGAGGTGGTCGGCTGGGAGGCGATGGCCTGGCACACCGCCGAGTGGTGGCGCTTCCAGTGGGAGATCACCGGGCTGGTGGACGTCACCTCCGCGCGCCTGCAACCGGACGCCTGGCGGGACTGGCTGCTGTGGGCCCGGGCGGGCGCCGGGTACCGGGCCGCCGGCCGGGACGCGGACGCCGGCCCGGACAACGGCGCCGGCGCCGGCGCCGACGGCGACCGGGCCGTGATCGACATGCTGACCGCCGACCGCGGCGCGTACCTCTCCTTCGCCCTGGTCACCGCGCGCAGGCGCTGACACCGGACCACGGCCACGACGAGGCCCCCGGGGGACACATCCACCCGGGGGCCTCGTCAGGGGCAGGCGGCGGGCCGCCGTGAGGTCAGACGGTCTCGGCGACCGGTGCCTTCGCCGTGGCCGGGTCGCCGCCGTCGGCCGGGGCGTCGGCCGCCTTCGGGCCCGCGCCCTTCAGCGGGACCTCCTTCACGAAGACCGCCGCGACCAGCGCGAGCACGGCCACCGCGGCGCCGAGCAGGAACGCGCCGTGGGTACCGGCGGACACCGCGTGCTGGTAGGCGTCGCGGACCGCTGCCGGGAGCGCCTCCAGTGCGTCCGCGGTCAGCGTCGCCGACTGCTCCGTCGCCCGGGAGCCGCCCGAGGGGGCCCGCTCGGCCATGACGTCCTGGACGCGGTGGTTGAACAGCGCGCCCATGATCGCGACGCCGAAGGAGGAGCCGAGGGTGCGGAAGAGGGTGGTGGAGGAGGACGCGACGCCCATGTCCTTCATCTCCACGCTGTTCTGCGCCACCAGCATGGTGATCTGCATCAGGCAGCCCATGCCGAGACCGACGACGGCCATGTACAGGCCGGAGGTGAAGCGGGTGGTGTCGGTGTCCATGGTCGACAGCAGGAACAGGCCGACGGTCATCAGCGCGCCGCCCGCCACCGGGAAGATCTTGTAGCGGCCGGTGTTGGTGGTGACCCGGCCGGCGACCATCGAGGTGACGAGCATCGCGCCCAGCATGGGCAGGAGCAGCAGTCCGGAGTTGGTGGCGGACGCGCCCTGCACCGACTGCTGGTACAGCGGCAGGAAGAGGGTGGCGCCGAACATCACGAAGCCGACGATGAAGCCGATGAAGGACATCAGCGTGAAGTTGCGGCTGCGGAAGATGTGCAGCGGCACGACCGGCTCCGCGGCCTTGGTCTGCCAGAACACGAACCCGACCAGCGCGGCGACGCCGATGCCGATCAGCTCCATGATCCGCGCGGAGCTCCAGGCGTACTCAGTGCCGCCCCAGGTGGTGACGAGCACGATGGCGGTGATGCCGATGCTGAGCAGTGCCGCGCCCAGGTAGTCGATCCGGGCCTCGCTGCGCTTCTTCGGCAGGTGCAGTACGGCGCTGATGGCGACCAGCGCGACCAGGCCGAGCGGCAGGTTGATGTAGAAGGACCAGCGCCAGCCCCAGTGGTCGGTGATGGTGCCGCCGACCAGCGGTCCGCCGATCATCGCCAGCGCCATGACGCCGGCCATCATGCCCTGGTACTTGCCGCGCTCCCTGGGCGGTATCAGGTCGCCGATGATCGCCATGACGCCGACCATCAGACCGCCGGCGCCCAGGCCCTGGATGGCGCGGAAGCCGATGAGCTGGCCCATGTCCTGGGCCATGCCGCTGAGCGCCGAGCCGACCAGGAAGATCACGATCGACGTCATGAAGACGCCCTTGCGCCCGTACATGTCGCCGAGCTTGCCCCACAGCGGGGTGGAGGCCGCGGTGGCGAGGGTGTAGGCGGTGACGACCCAGGAGAGGTGCTCCAGGCCGCCCAGTTCACCCACGATCGTCGGCATCGCGGTGCCGATGATCATGTTGTCGAGCATCGCGAGCATCATCGCGATCATGAGGGCGAGCAGGACGACCCGCACACTCCTCGGCTGCTTGCCGGCGCCGGCCTCGGCGGCCACCGCCTCCGTTTTCTCGGCCATCTCTCCCACTCCCCCAGCTACCGCTGTGCCACTTGCCACTTACTTGCCGCCCGGCAAGCTGTCTACACTGGGGAAGGTAGTCGCGTAACTAGCCGGGCGTCAAGTAAGTTTTTCGGAATGTGCGCGGGGCAGGAGGTGCGTAGGAGGATGGGCGGCACAATGAACGGCACCAGGCAGCAGCGACGCCGCGGGGACACCCGCCAGCGCATCCAGGACGTGGCGCTCGAGCTCTTCGCGGAGCAGGGGTACGAGAAGACCTCCCTGCGCGAGATCGCCGAGCGCCTGGACGTCACCAAGGCCGCGCTCTACTACCACTTCAAGACCAAGGAAGAGATCCTCGTCAGCATCTTCGAGGACCTCTCCCGGCCGCTGGAGGACCTGATCGACTGGGGCCGGGAGCAGCCGCACACCCTGGAGACGAAGCAGGAGATCGTCCGCCGCTACAGCGAGGCGCTGGCCGGCGCGACACCGCTGTTCCGCTTCATGCAGGAGAACCAGGCGACGGTGCGGGACCTGCGCATCGGCGAGCTGTTCAAGAACCGGATGTTCGGCCTGCGCGACATCCTCATGGACCCGGACGCGGACCTGACCGACCAGGTCCGCTGCATCACCGCGCTGTTCACGCTGCACGCCGGGATGTTCGTGCTCCGGGACCTCGAAGGCGACCCCGAGGAACAGCGTGCTGCCGTTCTCGAGGTCGCCATCGATCTGGTCACCCAGGCCCACCGGGGAGCCGGGGGCGCATAGCCCGTCCGTCAGACGGTCACGCCCTTGCCGCGCAGGAAGGCGACCGGGTCCACGGCCGAGCCGTAGTTCGGGGTGGTGCGGATCTCGAAGTGCAGGTGCGGACCGCTGGAGTTGCCGGTGTTGCCGGACTTGGCGATCGACTGGCCGGTCTTCACGATCTGGCCGATCTTCACGTTGATCCTGGACAGGTGCGCGTACTGGGAGTACGTGCCGTTGCCGTGCTTGATGACGATCGCGTTGCCGTAGGCGGGGCCGTCACCGGCGCCGTTGCCGCCGGCCTTGACCACGGTGCCGCCGTGGGCGGCGACGACGTTGGTGCCGATCGGCACGGCGAAGTCCTGGCCGCTGTGCTTGTGCGCCCACATGCCGCCGTTCTGGGCGAAGCTGGCGCTCAGCTCGTACTTCTTGACCGGGTCGACCCAGGAGGCGGCCTTCTTCTTGGTGGCCGTCTTCTTGGCGGTGGTGCTCTTCTCGGCGCTCGCGGCGGCCTTCTCGGCCTTCGCCGCCTTGGCCTGCGCCGCGGCCTGGGCCTCTACGGCGCTCGCGGCGGCGGTGGTGCTGGGGGCCGCCGTGGTGCCGGTGGCGGCCGCGACCCCGGCTCCCAGTGCGACCGAGGCTCCGAGGCCGGCGGCCATCACCGCGGCGCGGGTGCGGATGGTCGTACGGGAAGAACGGGACGTGACACGCGGAAACATTCGAACCTCATGGGGACGGGTGCAGAGGAATGCCCACCGGCGGGACGCACCAGGCGCTCACCGGGCGGGCTCAACCTTGGTAACCCGGCGACCCCGAACCGCACAAAGGTGTGACCTACGACCGTATTTAGTACTTCGGAGTGAAACTTCATGACCCTCACCAGAACGGCCATTTTGGACAAAACCAGCTCAGAGCCCCGGAAAGCCCCCACTCAACTGCTCCGGTATGTCCGTTTTCGTAGTTCTTGTGGCGGCCACTATTCCCCGTAGTACACCCCGATCGGCCTGTGCGGCACATCACCGGCCGCCCTGACCGAAGGGCCGGTGAATGTGACGGGGGCTACTCCCGTCCCGGCTAACCCGCCCCCCGCGCAAGGGGGTTCACCTAGGCTCGGAGCATGGTCGACGTCACAGCACTCGGGGCCCGTGTCGCGTCCAGCGCGGTCGCGCCCCTGGTCCGCCGGCTCTTCGTGCGGGACGGGCCGGGAGCGGGTCTGGTGGACCGCCCGGTGCGGATATCGGCGCTGGTGACCTTCCGGAGCGAGAAGCGGAACGTCACGCCCAAGGACGTCGACAGGATCGCCGGGGAGCTGGTCCGCCGGGCGCTGACCGCGGCAGGGCCCGGCGAGGAGCCCGTCGACGCCGCCGAGGCGACTGCCGTGCAGGACGCCCTGGCCCGCACGCTCACCCGGCTCGGCGAGATCACCGTCGAGGACTTCGAGGCCGTCGGGCTCGGCCCCGAGCGCTTCGCCCGCGAGCTGGGCGCGGGCGTGCCGCTGGCCCCGTACGGGCTCGGCGAGGGCGGCACGCTGCTGTACGAGCGGCTGCTGCACACCGCCTCGCTGCACATCCTGAACTTCCTCACCCAGCGCTCCACCTACGTCGCCCGGCAGCAGACCGTCCAGACGCAGCAGCTGTCCCGGCTGGTGCGGGCCGTCGACGTCCTGCTGGAGCGGCTGCCGTCCCAGTCGGCCGAGGACGCCGGGTTCGAGGAGCGTTACGCGGACCACGTCGCCGCCCGGTACGGCACGCTCACCATCTACGGTCTGGACGCCGGGACGCGCGAGTGGCCGCTGGACACGGCGTATCTGAGCCTGGAGGCGACCCGGCCGCGGGCGGGGCGGGACGGGCGCCGGGACGCGGAGTACCGGGTCGTGGCCGCCGAGCAGGTGCTCGCCGGGCACGACCAGGTGTTCCTGCGCGGCGTCGCCGGGTCCGGCAAGACGACCCTCGTGCAGTGGCTGGCCGTCACGGCGGCGAGCCGGGTCTACGACCACGGGCTGACCCACCTCATCGGGCGGGTGCCGTTCGTGCTGCCGATGCGCCGGATCGTCCGGCCGGGGGCCGAGCTGCCCTTCCCCGGCGACTTCCTGCGCGCGGTCGGCTGCCCCGTCGCCGGGGAGCAGCCGCCGGGGTGGGTGGAGCGCGTCCTGCGGGCCCGGCGCGGGGTGCTGCTGGTCGACGGCATCGACGAGATCGCCGGGGACCGCCGGGCCGCCGCCCGGCGCTGGCTGCGCGAGCTGGTGCGGGCCTTTCCCGGGAACCTGTGGCTGGTCACCTCGCGCCCGTCCGCCGTACCGGAGGACTGGCTGACCGCCGAGGGCTTCCACGAACTGGTGCTCGCCCCGATGGGCCGCGACGGCGTCGCCACCTTCGTACGGCGCTGGCACCGGGCGGCCGAGGTGGACCCGTCCGTCGGGGAGTCCCTGCTGGCCGCCGTGCGGGGCACCTCGGAGCTGAACGGGCTGGCCACCAACCCGCTCATGTGCGGCATGCTGTGCGCCCTCCACCGCGACCGGCGCGGTTTCCTGCCCCAGGACCGCAGGTCGCTCTACGAGGCCGCCCTGACCATGCTCCTGGAACGCCGGGACCGGGAACGGGAGCTGCACGGCTCCGACGGGGTGCGCCTCGCGTTCGCCACGCAGGTGCAGCTGCTGCAGAAACTGGCCTGGTGGCTGATCCGCAACAGCCGGCAGGAGATGGACCGGGACGAGGCGCTCGGCATCGTGGACCGGGCGCTGCCCGCGCTGAACCTGGCCGACACCGGCGGCGAGGAGGTCTACCGCGCGCTGCTGCTGCGCTCCGGGCTGCTGCGCGAGCCCGCCGAGGGCCGGGTGGACTTCCTGCACCGCACCTTCCAGGACTATCTCGGCGCCCGGCTGGCCGTGCAGGAGATGGACTTCGGCCTGCTGGTCAACCACGCCCACCTGGACGAGTGGGACGACGTGATCCTGCTCGCCCTCGCCCATGCCCGGCCCAAGGAGGCGGAGCACATGCTGCGCCGGCTCACGGAGCTGGGCACCTCGCGCGGGACGCTGCTGGCGGCGGCCGGGCTGCGGTACGCGGCCGAGGTGGAGCCGACCGTGCGGCGGCGGGTGGAGGACGGGCTGGCCACGCATGTTCCGCCGGCCACCGGCGAGGCGGCGCGGGAGGTGGCGCGGGCCGGGGGCGATCTGGTGCTGGGGCTGCTGCCGGGACCTGACGGCATCGACGCGGAGACCGCGGCACTGGTGGTGCAGACGGCGATCCACGTACACAGCGAGGCCGCTCTGCAGTTCCTGTCCCGGTTCCGGGACCACCCGGACCCGTATGTCGGTGGACAGCTGGCCGCCGCGTGGCACGCGTTCGACCGGGAGCAGTACGCCCGCGAGATTCTCGCCCACCTGCCCGCGCAGTACCTCGTCGACGTGCACTCGGCCGAGGACCTGCGGGCGCTGCGCTCGCTCGGTGGCTGGGAACGGATCCACGTCCTGGCCCCCTACCGCGTCGAGGATCTGACGGAACTGATCGTTCCCGAGCCTCTGCGCGACCTGTCCCTGGACGCTCCGCATCCCGTGGAGGGGCTGTCCTGGCTGTCCGCGTTCCCCTCTCTCCAGGAGGTCACCGTGTACACGGAGCTGGACCCCGCCGTGGCTCGCGAAGTGCCGCACGGAGTGTCTCTCATCTTCCCGTCCGCCGACCGCCAGGGGTAACCCACCTTCATGGATGCCGTCGTCCGCACGCCCTCCCGTCTCGCCGCCCCCCTCGTCCACCGGCTCTTCCGCGACCCCGCCCGGCCACCGGTGTTCTCCGAACCGGTCCCCGGGCTCGTCACCTGGCGCGGCACCACGGCCACGGCCACACCGGACGACGTCCACCGCACCGCCGCCGACCTGGTGCACCTCGCCGCCGAGCGGCATACCGCGCCCACCGCCGAACTGGCCCCGGTCGTCGACGTCCTGGCCCGCACCCTGCTCGCCATCGCCGAGGTCGACGTCACCGACGCCGACGCCGTACGGCTGGGGCCGCAGGACTACGCGCGGCGGCTGCGGGGCGCCGTGCAGGGCGCGGACCGGGAACTGTCGCCGGACGCGGCCTGGTTCCACGACGCGCTGCTGGTCTCGGTGTGCCTGCACGTCCTGCACCACCTGGTGCGGCGCTCCCCGTACCTCCAGCGGCACCTGCCGGGGCGGGCGAGCCGGATCGCCCAGCTGGTCGACCAGGGCGACGCCGAGGCCGCGGCACGGCAGGCCGAACGGCCGCAGGACGACGTGGCGTTCGAGGCCGAGTACGCCCAGTGGGTCGCCCGGCAGCACGGCTGGCTGACCATCGTCGGCGTGGACTTCCCCAACGCGCCCGACCGTTGGCCGCTGGAGGAGACCTATCTGAGCCTGGAGGCGGAGGAGCGCAGCGGCGGCGTGCGCGGCGCCGAGGACGAGCAGCGCACCGTGCTGCTCGCGGACCGCGCCCTGGTGGACCACGAACGGGTCCTGCTGCGCGGCGGCGCCGGCTCGGGCAAGACGACCCTGGTGCAGTGGCTGGCCGTGGCCGCCGCCCGCGAGGGCTCCCGGGTCCCCTTCGTGCTCCCGGTACGCAGTTTCGCCCGCGAGGGCTTCCCGGCCCCGGACGACTTCCTGCACGCGGTCCGGCACCCGCTCGCCGACCGGGCACCGGAGGGGTGGGTGGTGCGCACCCTGCTCGCGGGCCGGGCACTGGTGCTGGTCGACGGCATCGACGAGGCGCCCGAGAAGACCCGCGGCGAGCTGCGCGACCGGCTCCGCCGGCTGCTGCGCGTCTTCTCCGGCAACGGCTGCCTGGTCACCTCCCGGCCGTCCGCGGTGTCGGAGGGCTGGCTGTCGGGGGGCGGACTGGCCGAGGAGGACTTCGTCGAGCTGTCCCTCGCGCCCATGTCACGGGACCAGGTCACGCGGTTCATCCGGGACTGGCACTCGGCGGCCCGCCTCGACGAGCAGAGCCGCTCCGCGGGACCGCGGGAACGGGAACGGGAGCGCAGCACACTGGACGAGTACGAGCAGCGGCTGCTGCACTCCGTACGGATCTACCGCGAACTGCGCCAGCTCGCCACCAACCCCCTGATGTGCGGGCTGATATGCGCCCTCAACCGGGATCGGGCCGGTTCCCTGCCCAGCGGCCGCAAGGAGCTGTACGACGCGGCCCTGGAGATGCTGCTCCAGCGCCGCGACCCCGAACGGGACGTGCTGTACGCCGACGACGTGCGGCTCCAGCAGAGCACCAGGGAACGGCTGTTGCAGAAGCTGGCGCACGCCATGCTGGAGGAGGACGCCTCCGAGCTGCCCCGCGAACGGGCCGTCGGCATCCTGGACGCCGCGCTGCCCGCGATGCCCGCCGCCCGCGCGCAGGGGGACGGCGCGAAGATCTTCCGGCATCTGCTGCACCGCACGGGTCTGCTGCGCGAACGGTCGGGCGCGTCGGTCGACTTCGTCCACCGCACCTTCCAGGACTACCTGGCCGCCAAGGAGATCGTGGCCCGCGGCCGCTTCCCCACGCTGGTGGACCACGCCCACCAGTCCGAGTGGGAGGAGGTCATCCGCATGGCCGCCGCCCACGCCCGCCCCGAGGAGTGCGCCCAGTTCCTGGAACGGCTGCTGGCGCCCGCGCCCGGACTGCGCCGCCCGCAGATCAACCACCGCCGGCTGATGGCCGCGGCCTGCCTGGACCACGTCACCGAACTCGACCCGGCCGTCCAGCGCCTCGTCCACGACCGCACGAAGAACCTGGTGCGCCCGACCACGGAACTGGCCGCCCGGGGACTGGGCTGGGTCGGCCCCATCGTCCTGGAGCTGCTGCCCGACCCGGGCCAGGTCCCCGACGACCGGCAGGCCCTGCTGCTCGCCTACACCGCGACCCGCGTCCAGGACGACGCCGCCATCGACTACCTGGTCCGGCTGCGCTCCCGTGCCGCCCTGCCGGTGCGCGCCGAACTGGCCCGGGGCTGGCGGCACTTCGACACCGAGCGGTACGCCCAGGAGATCATCGCCCACCTGGAACCGGACGGCCTCTACTTCCCGGTCTCCGACACCGCCGAGCTGGCGGCCCTGCGCGAACTCGGCGGGCGTCCGCGCATCCAGGTGGCCGGGGTGATGCGGGCCGAGGAGCTGCTGGCGGGACTGCTCCCCGACCAGCTGACCCACCTGTGGCTGAACGCGGAGCTGCCCGACACGGACGTCTCGTGGCTCTCCGGCCTCCCCCGGCTGCGGGTGCTGCGGGTCAATCCCCGTCTGCCGCGGGTGCGGAACGTGCCGGACGGGGTGGAGATCACGGCGTAGCCGCAGGCCGAGGAGCTGACTACCGCTCAGTAACCCAATCGTTGCCGACCGGCCACTTGCTGGGGCAAGCATGCACGCGACAACTTTGTGCCGTCAGGCATCCGCGCAGGCATGAGAGGACCCCACCCCCCATGACCGACCAGACCGGACAGACCAGACAGACCCGGCGCACCTGGTGGCGTGCCGCGGGCACGGCCGCCGTGGTCGCGGCGGCGCTCACCGCGACGGTCACACCGTCCGTCGCCGCCCCGGCCGAGTCCACCCCGCCCGCGTCGGTGACGGCGGCCGCTGCCGCCGACGCCGACTACGACACCTGGCAGCGGGACTGCCGGGCCGTGATGGACGCGGCGCTGCCGTACCTGAAGGAGCGGATCGCCGACTCCGCCCCCGGCGAGCAGCAGGCCGTCGTCCTCGACATCGACAACACCTCCCTGGAGACCGACTTCGGCTTCAGCTACCCGCAGCCCGCCAACCGGCCGGTCCTGGAGGTCGCCGAGTACGCCCAGGAGCACGGCGTCGCCCTGTTCTTCGTGACCGCCCGCCCCGGCATCGTCGAGGCGCCCACCGAGTGGAACCTCGCCCACGCCGGGTACGCGTCCTCCGGGCTGTACGTCCGCGGCTTCCTGGACCTTTTCAAGGACGTCGCCGTGTACAAGACCGAGCAGCGCGCGAAGATCGAGTCCAAGGGCTACACGATCATCGCGAACATCGGCAACAGCGCCACCGACCTGTCGGGCGGCCACGCCGAGAAGACCTTCAAGCTCCCGGACTACGACGGTCAGCTGTCCTGACGCGGGAGTGCTGACGCCGGATAGGCTCCCGTGGTCGATCGATCACGGGGGTGGCGCATGGAACCGGCGGTACTCGGCGGGAAGTTGGCGTCCAGCCTGGTCGCCCCGCTGGTGAAGAAGCTGTTCGCGACGGGCGGCCCCGGCGCCGGACTGGTCGACCGGCCGGTCCGGCTGACCCGCCTGGTGTCCTTCCGGGGCGAGCAGCGCACCCTGGGCGAGAGGGAGGTGCGGGGGCTCGCCGGGAAGCTGGTGGCGGCGGCCCTGGACTCCCCGGGCGAACCGCCCTTCCCCCCCGGCGAGACCGGCGCCGTCGCCGACGCCCTGGCGGCGCGGCTCCTCGCCCTGGGCGACCTGGACATGGACGACGTGCAGGCGGTGCGCCTCGGGCACGGTGAGCTGGCCGCCCGGCTGCGCCGGCAGGCCGCCGGGTCCGGCGACGGGCTCTCCACCGACGCCCGCCACTTCCTCGACTCGGCGACCGAGTGGGCCTGCCTGCACATCCTGGAGTTCTTCACCCGGCGCTCGACGTTCGTGGCGCGGACGCTGGTGGAGCAGACCCGGGGCCAGGCCGAGCTGATCGCGAAGGTCGACGAGCTGATCGCCCGCGTCCCCCGCCCGGACGCCCGCGACACGGCGTTCGAACGCCGCTACCTGCCGTACGTCGCCGAGCAGCACAACCGCATCACCATCTACGGCATCGACCTGCGCGACTCGCCGGACCGGTGGCCGCTGGAGGTCGCGTATCTGAGCCTGGAGGCCACCGCGGAGGGCGAACGGACCGCGCTCCCGGGTGAGCCGGCCGAACCGGAAAGCACCGTCCGTCTCCCCGCCGAGACCGCGCTGACCGCCCACGACCGGGTACTGCTGCGCGGCGACGCGGGCTCCGGAAAGACGACGCTGGTGCAGTGGCTGGCGGTGACCGCCGCGCGGGACGGCGACCGGATCCCGTACGTCCTGCCGCTGCGCACGCTGATCCGTGCGGGCACACTGCCCTCCCCCGCCGCCTTCCTGACCGCCGTCGGCTGCCCGCTCACCCCTCCGGAGGGCTGGGCGGAACGGGTGCTGGGCGCCGGCCGGGGCCTGGTCCTCGTCGACGGCCTGGACGAGATCCCGGCCGCCGAACGGCACCGTACCCGCGACTGGCTCCTCGCCCTGGCCCGCGCCTTCCCCGGCAACCGCTGGCTGCTCACCTCCCGCCCCACCGCCGTACGCGCCGACTGGCTGACCGCCGAGGGCTTCCGGGAGCTGTCTCTCACCCCGATGCGGGAGCCCGAGGTCGCGACCTTCGTACGGCGCTGGCACGCGGCCGCGGAGGCACCCGAGTTCGAGACGGGGCTGCTGGACTCCCTGCGCACCAAGCGCGACCTGGCCCGGCTCGCCACCAACCCCCTGATGTGCGGCCTGATCTGCGCCCTGCACCGGGAGCGCCGCGGCTACCTCCCCACCGGCCGCAAGGAGTTGTACGACGCCGCCCTCACGATGCTGCTGGCCCGCCGGGACCGGGAGCGGGGCATGGAGGCGGTGGAGCTGAGCGAGGAGGCCCAGCTGGAGCTGCTCCAGCGGCTGGCGTACGCGCTGGTGCTGAGCGGGCGCACGGAGATGGCGGTGGAGACCGCCGAGGGCATCGTGGAGCGGGCGCTGCCGTCGGTGGCCTCGGCGGCGGGGCAGGGCGACGCGGCGACGGTGCTGCGGGCGCTGGTCCTGCGCAGCGGGCTGCTGCGGCGGCCCGGCGAGGGCACCCTGGACTTCGTCCACCGCACCTTCCAGGACTACCTGGGCGCACGGTACGCGGTCGAGGAGGGACACCTCGACGTCCTCGCGGGCCGTGCGGGCGACACCCAGTGGGAGGACGTCATCCGCATGGCGGTGGCCCACGCCCGGCCCGGCGAGCGGGCGGTGCTGCTACGCCGCCTGCTGGCGGAGGACACCCCGCGTCTGACACTGCTGGCCCTGGCCTGCCTGGAGCACGCGACCGCCCTGGACCCCGCGGTGCGGGCGGAGGTGGAGACGCGGGCGGGGGCGTTGATCCCGCCGGGATCGCTGGAGGACGCGAGGGCACTGACACAGGCAGGGGCCCTGGTCCTCGAACTGCTGCCGGGTCCACAAGGGCTCACGCACGCGCAGGCCCACAGGGTGACCGTCGCGGCCTCGCTGCTGGCCGAGAGCGAACCGAGCGGAGCCCTGGCGGTACTGCGCCGGTTCCGGGAGCATCCCTCACTCACGGTGCGCCGGCAGTTGGTGGGCACGTGGGAAAGGTTCGAGACGCGGCGATACGCCAGGGAAGTACTGGATCACCTGGACCGAGCGGGGCTGTTCCTGACCTGCCAGAATCCGGCGCAGCGGAGCGCGGTCGCCGTGATGCGGCCGTGGAACCAGCTCCGGCTCGACGGCCCGCACGCGATGACCGACATCCTGGCGTGCGTGCCGGAGCCGGGCACGCTCCAGGAACTCCTCGTGGCCTACAACCCGGAACTGACCGACCTGGCCCCCCTGCTGGGCTTCGGCTCCCTGCGGCGCCTCACCCTGCGCGAGTGCCCGTCGGCACGAGGCCTGGGGCGGCTCTCCGCGCTGCGGCTCGAAAGCCTCACGGTCTACGGCAGCACCGATCTCGGAGGGCTGAACGAACTGGACTCACTCCGAAAGCTGGTCATCCGGCAGCAGCTGCCGGGCGCCCGCCTGACCGACTCGCTCCCGACGGGCGCGCCCTTGCGTCACCTCCACCTCGGCCGGGAAGCCACCAAGGTCACCGGGCTTCGGGGCCTGTCCCACTGGGGCACGCTCGAACACCTCGGCCTTTCCAGCCAACGGGCCACCGCTTCCGACTGGGCGGAAATCTCCCGGTTGCCACGGCTGACCTCACTACAGCTCCACTCGGGGTTCCTCGATCACGGCCAGGACGCGCTGCCCGTGTTCCCCGGCGTACGCGGCGTCCAGATTCTCGAGTCCCGCCCCGTCGACGCCGCCGGACTCGCCGCCCTCTTCCCGCACGCCGAGATCGAGCTGATCTGAGGACGCGACATCGGAAAGGGGCCGACCCGAGACCGAAGTCCCGGGCCGGCCCCTTTCCAGGCTCACCCCCGGAGGGCTACGCCTCCTTGCTCAGGTTCGGACCCGCGCCGCCCCCGGCCGCCTGCTCGATCGGCGGGACGTCGGGGAGGGCCGACTTCTCCTCACCCCGGAAGGTGAAGGTCTTGGCGTCGCCCTCGCCCTCGGTGTCCACGACCACGATGTGACCGGGACGCAGCTCGCCGAAGAGGATCTTCTCCGACAGCGTGTCCTCGACCTCGCGCTGGATCGTGCGGCGCAGCGGACGCGCGCCCAGCACCGGGTCGTAGCCCTTCTTGGACAGCAGCTCCTTCGCGGACTGGGAGAGCTCGATGCCCATGTCCCGGTCCTTGAGGCGCTCGTCCACCTTCTGGATCATCAGGTCGACGATCCGCAGGATGTCGTCCTGGCTGAGCTGCGGGAAGACGACCACGTCGTCGACACGGTTGAGGAACTCGGGCCGGAAGTGCTGCTTGAGCTCGTCCTGGACCTTGTTCTTCATGCGCTCGTAGTTGGACTTCGTGTCACCCGCGGCGGCGAAGCCGAGGTTGAAGCCCTTGGAGATGTCCCGGGTGCCGAGGTTGGTCGTCATGATGATGACCGTGTTCTTGAAGTCCACGACCCGGCCCTGGGAGTCGGTCAGGCGACCGTCCTCCAGGATCTGCAGCAGCGAGTTGAAGATGTCCGGGTGGGCCTTCTCGACCTCGTCGAAGAGGACGACCGAGAACGGCTTGCGGCGGACCTTCTCGGTCAGCTGGCCGCCCTCCTCGTAGCCCACGTAACCGGGGGGCGAACCGAAGAGACGCGAGACCGTGTGCTTCTCGCTGAACTCCGACATGTCGAGGGAGATCAGCGCGTCCTCGTCACCGAAGAGGAACTCCGCCAGGGCCTTGGACAGCTCGGTCTTACCGACACCGGACGGGCCGGCGAAGATGAACGAGCCACCGGGACGCTTCGGGTCCTTCAGACCGGCACGGGTACGGCGGATCGCCTTGGACAGCGCCTTGACGGCGTCGATCTGGCCGATGACCCGCTTGTGGAGCTCGTCCTCCATGCGCAGCAGGCGGGACGACTCCTCCTCCGTGAGCTTGAAGACCGGGATGCCCGTCGCCGTGGCGAGGACCTCGGCGATCAGCTCGCCGTCGACCTCGGCGACGACGTCCATGTCGCCGGCCTTCCACTCCTTCTCCCGCTTGGCCTTGGCGGCCAGCAGCTGCTTCTCCTTGTCGCGCAGGGAAGCGGCCTTCTCGAAGTCCTGCGAGTCGATCGCGGACTCCTTGTCGCGGCGGACACCGGCGATCTTCTCGTCGAACTCGCGCAGGTCCGGCGGCGCGGTCATCCGGCGGATGCGCATCCGGGAACCGGCCTCGTCGATCAGGTCGATCGCCTTGTCCGGCAGGAAGCGGTCCGAGATGTAGCGGTCGGCGAGCGTCGCCGCCTGGACCAGGGCCTCGTCCGTGATGGAGACGCGGTGGTGGGCCTCGTAGCGGTCGCGCAGACCCTTGAGGATCTCGATCGTGTGCGGCAGCGACGGCTCCGCGACCTGGATCGGCTGGAAGCGGCGCTCGAGGGCCGCGTCCTTCTCCAGGTGCTTGCGGTACTCGTCCAGCGTGGTCGCACCGATGGTCTGCAGCTCACCGCGGGCCAGCATCGGCTTGAGGATGCTCGCGGCGTCGATGGCGCCCTCGGCGGCACCCGCACCGACCAGCGTGTGCAGCTCGTCGATGAACAGGATGATGTCGCCGCGGGTGCGGATCTCCTTGAGCACCTTCTTCAGGCGCTCCTCGAAGTCACCGCGGTAGCGGGAGCCGGCGACCAGGGCGCCGAGGTCCAGGGTGTAGAGGTGCTTGTCCTTGAGGGTCTCGGGCACCTCGCCCTTGACGATGGCCTGCGCGAGGCCCTCGACGACGGCGGTCTTGCCGACGCCGGGCTCACCGATCAGCACCGGGTTGTTCTTCGTACGGCGGGACAGCACCTGCATGACCCGCTCGATCTCCTTCTCGCGCCCGATGACCGGGTCGAGCTTGGACTCACGAGCGGCCTGGGTGAGGTTCCGGCCGAACTGGTCGAGGACCAGGGACGTGGAGGGGGTGCCCTCCGCAGGACCGCCGGCGGTGGCGGTCTCCTTGCCCTGGTAACCGGAGAGCAGCTGGATGACCTGCTGCCGCACCCGGTTCAGATCTGCGCCCAGCTTGACCAGGACCTGGGCGGCGACGCCCTCGCCCTCACGGATCAGGCCGAGCAGGATGTGCTCCGTGCCGATGTAGTTGTGGCCCAGCTGGAGGGCCTCGCGGAGCGACAGCTCCAGAACCTTCTTGGCACGGGGGGTGAAGGGGATGTGGCCGGACGGGGCCTGCTGGCCCTGGCCGATGATCTCCTCCACCTGCTGGCGGACCGCCTCGAGCGAAATCCCGAGGCTCTCAAGGGCCTTGGCGGCGACACCCTCACCCTCGTGGATCAGGCCCAGGAGGATGTGCTCGGTGCCGATGTAGTTGTGGTTGAGCATCCGGGCTTCTTCCTGAGCCAGGACGACAACCCGCCGCGCGCGGTCGGTGAACCTCTCGAACATCGTTAATCGCTCCTCAGAGCGGTCAGGCAGTAAGGGGAACTTCCCCTCCCTGTCCTTCCGCAGCTTAGTCCCGCAAGCGGGGACCGCTCATTCCAACTGCCGACACCGTCGATGGCCTCCTGACCCCTGACGCCGACATCTGCCACAACCCGATGGTGCGAGACGATGTTCCCGCAGGCCAGGCACTTACCCCACTCGCCAGTACGCCGATGGCGAACGCGAGACGGCCCGATCTGCATGTCGCCCCCTCCCACTAGGGATGTCTTACCCGCTGGGACGGACACTCCATGCCGCGCACACCGGTTCCCTCCGCTACGGGCGAACAACCTTGCGCCTCCCCGCACCCCCGCACGCCCCCTCTTGCCGCCCTCATCCAGCACTCTGTGCATTCGGATTGCCACCCAGCGTAACCCGATGGCTCTTCGGACGGTTGCACTTGGCATGGTTGGCGCCTCGCACCCGGTCCCCGTCGCTCCCGCGTCCCCCGTCGTGCCGTCGCCCCGCCGGCCCACCGAGAGCGGCGGCTCGGCACAGGAGCGGGTGCGGTGCTGGTACGAGAGCGCGCTCGGGTGGCCGACGGCGCCCGGGGAGCCGGTGCGGCTGCGCACGGGCGTCCGCTTCGACGTCCTCGACGTGCCGGCCGGCGCGGGGTACGCGACGCTGGAGCGGCTGGACCGGCCGGTGTGCGCCGACCGGACCGGACAGGCGGGTGCGGGCTCGCCGGTGCCGGGGTTCCCGGTGGCCGTCCGGGGCGGGCGGATGCTGCTGCTCGTGGCGGCGGGTGCCGCGGAGGAGCTGCCCGGGCTGCTGGAGTGGCTGGAGTGGGGTTCACTGGCGCTCGACCTGACGGCGGTCGGAGCGGGCGGCCTCGTGGACGCGCCCCAGGTCCCGGAATCCGGCCCGGCCGGGCTGCCGCCGCGTCCCCCGGAGCGCGACGGCCTGCGCGGGGCCGCCGTATGGCTGCGACCCCCGGAGCCGGGACGCGAGGTGGAGTCCTCGCTGCCGGCGCTGTCGGTCCCCGGACGTACCGGGACCGCCCTCGATCTCGCCCGGCTGGTCCACACACTGGCCACGCAGTGCCACCGCGTCCGGCTCACCGCGAGCGGCCCGCCGCGGACGCGGCCCGTGGCACGGGTCGGGTGATCAGCCGTTGGCCTGCTCGTACGCCTCGCGGACCTTCGCGGGGACACGGCCGCGGTCGTTGACGTCCCAGCCGTTCTCCTTCGCCCAGGCGCGGATCGCCGCGGTGTCCTGGCTGCCGCCGGAAGCGGCGCGCGCCTTGCCGCGACCGCCCGAGGCACGGCCACCGGTACGGCGGCCACCCTTCAGGTACGGGTCGAGGAGACCGCGGAGCTTGTCCGCGTTGGCGGTGGTGAGGTCGATCTCGTAGGTCTTGCCGTCCAGTGCGAACGTCACGGTCTCGTCTGCCTCGCCGCCGTCGAGGTCATCGACAAGAAGGACCTGAACCTTCTGTGCCACCGGATTTCCTTTCATCGATAACTTGAGGGCCGGGAGTCCGCCGGCGTCCGCCGTATCGCCGCCCCTTGTTATATGCAGTACTGCAGTACGCCGGAAAGCAAACCGCTTTTGCCGGAAAAACACAAACCCCCGGCGGAGACCGGTAGCCCGACTCCGGGCCGGAAACATGCGCGTTTCGGACATAGGGAACCCGTGAAGGGCAGGTCGGTGGAATAAACCTCGAAGGACCGTGGACGCCTGGCGCTGCCCGGCGATCACAGATGCAGAAGCATCCGGCTGTTGCCCAAGGTGTTCGGTTTCACTCGTTCGAGCCCCAGGAACTCCGCAACACCCTCGTCATAGGAACGCAGCAGCTCCGCGTACACATCGGTGTCGACCGGTGTCTCCCCGATCTCCACGAAGCCGTGCTTGCCGAAGAAGTCCACTTCGAAGGTCAGACAGAAAACGCGGCGAACACCGAGCCAGCGCGCCGTGTCCAGCAACTTCTCCAGCAGCTTGTGGCCGACGCCCGCGCCCTTCAGACCGGGCTTCACGGCGAGAGTGCGCACTTCCGCGAGGTCTTCCCACATCACGTGCAGCGCGCCGCAGCCGACCACCTCGGCGTTGTCGTCCCGTTCCGCGACCCAGAACTCCTGGATGCTCTCGTAAAGCGTCACCATCGCTTTGTCGAGCAGGATGCGGTCACGGACGTACGCGTCGAGGAGCCGGCGTACGTCGGGGACATCGCTGGTGCGGGCCCGCCGGACGCTGATGGCATTTGGCATGGGGGGACGCTATCGCTCGCCGCCGTCCGGTACCGCGCCGGGTCCCGGCGCGGGGGTTTCCGGTCCCTGCACGATGCGGATGGCGTCGGCGAGTGCCTGGCGCTGTTCCTCGCTCATCATGCCGAAGAAGGCGACGAGGGCCGCGGCCGGGTTGTCGCTCTGGGACCAGGCGTCGTTCATGAGGGCGGCGGCGTAGGCGGCGCGAGTGGAGACCGCCTCATATCGATAGGCCCGGCCTTCGGACTCGCGGCGCACCCAGCCCTTCTGATGGAGATTGTCCAAAACGGTCATCACGGTGGTGTAGGCGATGGACCGTTCCTGTTGGAGGTCTTCCAGGACTTCTCGAACGGTCAAGGGGCGGTTCCACTTCCACACCCTCGTCATGACCGCGTCTTCGAGTTCTCCCAATGGGCGAGGCACGCTTCGAACGATAGTGGGAGATCGGGGCGATCGCGTGCCGACGTGCGCTTCCGCCGGAAAACGGGCACGAAAGGGGCGTACGGCTCCTGGGTGGGAGCCGTACGGGGGGCGGGCCGTCGGGGTGTGCGCCGGTCAGGCCTTGGGCTGCGGGGACGCCTGCCGGGTGCCCTCCGCCCGCGCGAGGGCGGCATCGACGACCGCGTCCTCCTTGGCCTTGTTGGCGCCGCCCTGGGTCTTCACGATCACCCGGATCACGCCGATGAAGAAGACGGCCATCACGGCCGGGGGCAGGAGCGCGGAGACGTAGTCCATGGGACCAGGGTAGCCAGGCGCCGTCAGCCGGCCGCGAGGTGGTGCCGGGAGCCAGGGGCGGGGGGCGTCGGCGGGGCGGGCTTGCGGCGGGGGAAGACCTCGCCGGGGGTGGGGACGGGGCGCTTTGGGGTGGCCGGGGCGGGCTGCGGGGAGGCCGGCTTCGGGGCGGGCTTCTGCGCGGGGTCCTGGTCCGGCTGCCGGCCGCCGGGGAGGGCGTGGAGGCGGGTGCGCGCGGCGGGGAGCGTGACTGTGGCCGTCGTGGCCGTCGTGGCCGTCGTGGACGTCCTCGTGGCCGCGGTGGGCGTCTCGGGGCTGCAGCGGGCCAGGAGGGCGGCCGCGGCGGGGTTGCCGCGCAGGGCGCCCAGGGCGGCGAGGTCGTCCGCGCCGGGGCGGTGACCGGCGCCCAGCGCCTCGTCCAGGAGCGTGAGGTAGCCGGTGGCGGTGCCGGGGAGGGCGGCGCGGTACCGGGCCAGGTCGGCCACCAGGAAGGCGCGCAGTCTGGCCCCCTCCCGCAGCGCCTCGTCGAGCGACTCTGCGAGTTGGAGGCAGTCCAGGACCTCCTGGTCCGAGGCCGGGCTGGGGTTCAGGGCGAGGGCGAGGGCTCGCCGGAGCACGCGCAGCTCCTGAGCACCGAACGCCATGCCGCCGCGGGGTCCGTAGGGCGTGGGCATGCGGCGACGATACGCGCTAATCAGACAAACCCCGCATAGGGGGCATAGGTGTGGCGTGCGCGCCCACCCGGATGCGGGTGCCTGCGGCGCCTGTGCGGGTTTGGTGGGGGTCCGTGCAGCGCCTCGGGTTGGTGCGGCTGCGGGCAGTCGTGCCTCCCCCAGTGCCTGAACGGCCTGGGAGGTCCCCCAGGCGGCACGGGTGGGCGCGGCGGCACCCCGCTACGTCGGGCCGCGCTCCCCCGACCCCGCACCCACCCCGGGCGCACCTACATGCGGGACACGTTCCGCTCGTACACCAGCCGCAGCCCCATCAGCGTCAGCCACGGCTCGTGCTCGTCGATGACCGAGGACTCGCCCAGCACCATCGGCGCCAGGCCGCCCGTCGCGATGACCGTCACGTCGTCCGGGTCGTCGGCCAGCTCGCGGGCCATGCGGTTGACGACGCCGTCGACCTGGCCGGCGAAGCCGTACACGATGCCGGACTGCATCGCCTCGACCGTGTTCTTGCCGATCACGCTCCGCGGCCGGGCCACCTCGATCTTGCGGAGCTGGGCGCCCTTGACGCCGAGCGCCTCGACCGAGATCTCGATGCCGGGGGCGATGACGCCGCCGATGTACTCCCCGCGCGCGCTGACCGCGTCGAACGTCGTCGCCGTGCCGAAGTCCACGACGATCGCCGGGCCGCCGTACAGCTCGACCGCGGCGACCGCGTTGATGATGCGGTCGGCGCCGACCTCCTTGGGGTGGTCGGTGAGGATCGGGACGCCGGTCTTGACGCCCGGTTCGACCAGGACCGCGGGGACGTCGCCGTAGTAGCGGCGGGTGACCTCGCGCAGTTCGTGCAGGACGGAGGGGACCGTCGCGCAGATGGCGATGCCGTCGATGCCGTCGCCCAGTTCGTCGCCGAGCAGCGGGTGCATGCCCATCAGGCCCTGGAGGAGGACCGCCAGCTCGTCGGCCGTGCGGCGCGAGTCCGTGGAGATGCGCCAGTGCTCGACGATGTCCTCGCCGTCGAAGAGGCCGAGGACGGTGTGCGTGTTGCCTACGTCGATCGTCAGCAGCATGGGGTCTACTCCGCCGCTCGCAGGTCCAGGCCGATGTCCAGGATCGGGGAGCTGTGGGTGAGGGCGCCCACGGCCAGGTAGTCGACGCCGGTGGCCGCGTAGGCCTTGGCGTTGGTGAGGGTCAGGCGGCCCGAGGCCTCCAGCGCGGCTCGGCCGGCGACCAGGGCGACCGCCTCCTCGCACTCGTCCGGGGTGAAGTTGTCCAGGAGGATCAGGTCGGCGCCCGCGTCCAGGACCTCGCGGAGCTGGTGCAGGGTGTCGACCTCGACCTCGATGGGCACGTCGGGGAAGCTCTCGCGCACGGCGTTGAAGGCCTCGGCGACGCCGCCCGCGGCGACCACGTGGTTGTCCTTGACGAGGGCCGCGTCCGAGAGGGACATGCGGTGGTTGACGCCGCCGCCGCAGCGGACCGCGAACTTCTCCAGGCCGCGCAGCCCGGGGGTGGTCTTGCGGGTGTCGCGGACCCTGGTCTTCGTGCCGTCCAGGGCGTCCGCCCACGCGCGCGTGGCCGACGCGATGCCCGACATGCGGCACAGGAGGTTCAGCGCGCTGCGTTCGGCGGTCAGGAGGTCGCGGGTGCGGGTGGTGACGGACAGGAGCTTCTGGCCCTCCTCCACGCGGTCGCCGTCCTCGACGTGGCGCTCCACCTCGAACTCGTCCGTGCAGACGATCGACAGCACCGCCTCGGCGACCCTGAGACCGGCCACGACGCCCGCCTCGCGCGCGGTGAAGTCGGCGGTCGCCACGGCGTCCTCGGGGATGGTCGCGACGGTCGTCACGTCCACGCCGCCCGCCAGGTCCTCCTGGATGGCGACGTTCGCGATGTCCTCGACCTCGACCGGGTCGAGTCCGGAGTCCAGCAGGAGCGCCGCGAGGGCCGGGTCGAGGCCGCACTCCATGTAGGTGTCTTCTTCGGTGTCCGCACCGCAGGCGCAGCCGTCGCCGCAGCCTCCGCCGGAGGCGAGGGGGAGTTCGGAGGGGTCGGAGGGGTTCACTGCTGTCACTGCTCCTGGGGACGGTGCGTCGGCTGGGCGCCGTGGACGGTAGGGGGGAATTCTGGCGTGTCCGTGGTGTGCACGGCGAGGGTGCGGTCCGGGTTCAGCCGTACGACGATGTGGCGGCGCCACGTCGTGTCGTCGCGGTCCGCGTGGTCCTCGCGCCAGTGGCAGCCGCGGGTCTCCTCGCGCCGAGCCGCCGCGGCCACCAGGACCCGGGCCACGCACAGGAGGTTGGTGGCCTCCCAGGTGTCGACGCCCGGCTCGGACGTCTTGCCGTTCTCGTGCAGGGCCTCGCGGGCCTCGGTGTGCAGGCCGTGCAGCAGGTCGGCCGCGCGCGTGAGGGAACCGGCCGAGCGCAGGATGCCGGCGCCCTCCGTCATGATCCGCTGGATGGTGAGGCGGGCCTCGGGCGGGAGGAGGGGGTGTTCCGGGTGGTACGGGTGCGGGAGGGGGGCGGGTACGCGCGCGTGGAGGGTGCCGTCGGAGTGGCCGGCCGCTACGTCGGCGGCGATGCGTTCGGCGTAGACGAGACCTTCCAGGAGGGAGTTGGAGGCCAGGCGGTTGGCGCCGTGCACCCCGGTGCAGGCGACCTCGCCGCACGCGTACAGGCCGGGGACCGTCGTACGGCCGTGGTCGTCGGTACGGACGCCGCCCGAGGCGTGGTGGGCGGCCGGCGCGACGGGGATCGGCTCGGTGACCGGGTCGATGCCGTGGGCACGGCAGGCGGCGAGGATCGTCGGGAAGCGGCGCTCCCACATGTCGGCGCCGAAGTGGCGCGCGTCCAGGTACACGTGCTCGGTGCCCTGCTCCTGCATGCGGCGCGTGATGCCCTTGGCGACGACGTCGCGGGGGGCGAGTTCGGCGAGTTCGTGCTGTCCCAGCATGAAGCGCACGCCGTCCGCGTCCACCAGGTGGGCGCCCTCGCCGCGCACCGCCTCGGAGACCAGGGGCTGCTGGCCCTCGGCGTCCGGGCCCAGGAAGAGGACCGTGGGGTGGAACTGCACGAACTCGAGGTCGCTGACCTCGGCGCCCGCGCGCAGGGCGAGGGCCACGCCGTCGCCCGTGGAGACGGCGGGGTTCGTGGTCGCCGAGAAGACCTGGCCCATGCCGCCGGTGGCGAGGACGACCGCGGGGGCGTGGACCGCCCCGACGCCGTCGTGCTGGCCCTCGCCCATGACGTGCAGGGTGACGCCGGCGGTGCGGCCGTCGGTGTCCGTGAGGAGGTCGAGGACGAGGGCGTTCTCGATCGTGCGCAGCCCGCGCGCGCGTACCGCCTCCACCAGGGCGCGGGAGATCTCGGCGCCGGTGGCGTCGCCGCCCGCGTGGGCGATGCGGCGGCGGTGGTGGCCGCCCTCGCGGGTGAGCGCCAGGCCGCCCTCGGTGGACTCGTCGAAGTGCGCACCGGTCTCGATGAGCCGGCGTACGGCGTCGGGGCCCTCGGTGACCAGGATGCGGACCGCTTCCGCGTCGCACAGACCGGCGCCGGCGACCAGGGTGTCGTCCAGGTGCTGCTCGGGGGTGTCGCCCTCGCCGAGGGCCGCGGCGACGCCGCCCTGCGCCCAGCGGGTGGAGCCGTCGTCCAGGCGGGCCTTGGTGACGACGACGGTCCGCAGACCGGCGGCCTCGCAGCGCAGGGCCGCGGTGAGGCCCGCGACGCCGGAGCCGACGACCACCACGTCGGCGGCGATGGCCCAGCCGGGCGCGGGGGCGTGCAGTCGTATGCCTGTGCTGGTCACGAGGCGGCTCCGAGGGATCCGAAGGTGAGGTGGACGTTGTCGATCAGGCGGGTCGCGCCGACCCGGGCGGCGACGGCGAGAACGGCCTCGCCGGTGTGGTCGTCGCCGATCTCGGTGAAGTCGGCGGGGTCGACCAGGGCGAGGTAGTCCAGCTCCAGGGGCGGGGTGGCGCGGGCGGCGTCGTCCAGCACCAGGCGGGCGGCGTCCCGGACGGCCGTGGCGCTGCCGGGCGCGGACGTGGCGACGGCGTGCGCGTCGGCCGCCGCGCGGGACTCGCCCAGGGCGCCCAGCGCCTCGGCGCGTGCCCGGGTGGCGGGTACTTCGCGGGCCCGCGCGCGGAGCGCCTCCTGGGCGGCGTGCCGGTCCTGGCCGGCGAAGAGCGCCTGCGAGAGGGCGAGGGCGGTACGGCGTTCCGCCGTCGAGAGGTAGCGGTTGCGGCTGGACAGGGCCAGGCCGTCCTCCTCGCGCACGGTGGGGACGCCGACGATCTCCACGCCGAAGTTCAGGTCGCGGACCATGCGGCGGATCAGCGCGAGCTGCTGCGCGTCCTTCCGGCCGTACAGGGCGAGGTCGGGGCGGGTGAGGTGGAGCAGCTTGGCGACGACGGTGAGCATGCCGTCGAAGTGGCCGGGGCGGGAGGCACCCTCCAGGCGTTCTCCCATGGGTCCTGCGGTGATGCGCACCTGGGGCTCACCGCCCGGGTAGACCTCGTCGACCGCGGGGGCGAAGACGGCGTCGGCGCCCGCCCGCCCGGCGATCGCCAGGTCGGCGTCCAGGGTGCGCGGGTAGCGGTCGAGGTCCTCGCCGGCGCCGAACTGGAGGGGGTTCACGAAGACCGTGACGACGACCTCGCCGTCGGGGCCCGCGAGGTCGCGCGCCGTGCGGATCAGGGTGGCGTGGCCCTCGTGCAGGGCGCCCATGGTCATCACGACGGCCCGGCGGCCGTGCCGTACGCGCGCGTGCAGCTCGTCGGCGGTGCGGAGCAGGTCGGGCGGGGTGGTGGTCATCGGGCGCCTCCGTCGGTGCCTTCGGGGCCCTCGGGGCCGGGGGGTCCGTCGGGGCCGTCGAGGCCGGGGGTTTCGTCGGGGCCGGGCTTTCCGTCCGGGCCCTGCCCGGAGGTGGCTCCGGTGCCGTCGGCGCCGCTGGTGGCTCCCGTGGCTCCCGTGGCTCCCGTGGCTCCGTCGGCGAGTACCCCGAGCAGGTCCTCGGCGAGTTCGGCCTTCAGCAGCCCGTGGTCCAGGGCGCGGTCGGCGGTCGCGCGGGCCATCGCCAGGTAGCCGGCGACGGCCTGGGGGGCGTGTGCGCGCAGCTCCACGATGTGCGCGGCGACCGTGCCCGCGTCCCCGCGCGCGACGGGGCCGGTGAGGGCCGCGTCGCCGGAGCGCAGGGCGTTGTCGAGGGAGGCGCCGAGCAGCGGGCCGAGCATCCGGTCGGGGGCCGCCACGCCGGCCGTGCGCAGCAGCTCCATGGACTGGGCGACCAGGGTGATCAGGTGGTTGGAGCCCAGGGCCAGCGCCGCGTGGTAGAGCGGGCGCCGGTCCTCGGCGATCCACTCCGGCTCGCCGCCCATCTCGATGACCAGGGCCTCGGCGGCCAGCCGCAGCTCCTCGGGCGCGGTGACGCCGAAGGAGCAGCCGGCCAGGCGCTGGACGTCCACCGGGGTGCCGGTGAAGGTCATCGCCGGGTGCAGGGCCAGCGGCAGGGCGCCGGCGCGCAGCGCGGGGTCCAGGACCCTCGCGCCGTACCGCCCGGAGGTATGCACCAGCAGCTGGCCCGGACGGACCGCTCCGGTCTCGGCGAGCCCGGTCACCAGGCCGGGCAGGGCGTCGTCGGGGACGGTCAGCAGGACCAGTTCGGCGCGCTGGAGGACCTCCGCGGGCGTCGTGAGCGGCACGTCGGGGAGGAGGGCGGCGGCACGCCTCCTGGAGGCGTCGGAGACTCCGGAGACGGCCACCGGGCGGTGCCCGGCGAGCTGGAGGGACGCGGCCAGCGCGGGGCCCACCCGTCCGGCGCCGACGACGCCTACGGTGAGCCGCGCGGGGCGGTCCTTGGGGTCTGGCTGTGGGGTTGTGTTCACGCGACGACGGCCTTCCCGTTCCAGTCCGCTCGGGGTACCGGACGATTTCTCGTCATGTTAACGCGATCGGTCCGGACGACGTCCGTTTGTCCACAGGCTGTGGGTTTCCGTGCGGTGCCGGGGCGCACACCGCGGCCGCGGGTCGGAGCCGGTGGAGAAACCCGGGTGTCCGGCGGGCGGTCCGCGCGACATGATCCCGGCATGAGCGACACGGCAGAGCAAGACGAACAGGCGGAACCGGCGGAGCCGGAGGCGCTGAGGAACAACCGCGGCCGGGAGCGGCGCGTGGCCGCCCTGCGCGGTGCACGGCGCGTACTCGCCCGCCCGGGCTTCATCACGACCCTGCGCGAGCGCCTCGCCCTGCTGGACGGGGCCGACGGGCTGTACGACCTCGACGAGCCGTCCGACCTCTACGGCAACGGCGTCGTGGCGGCCCTGGAGGAGCGGACCGCCGCCCTCCTCGGCACCGAGGCCGCCGCCTTCTTCCCGACCGGGACCATGGCCCAGCAGGTGGCCCTGCGCTGCTGGGCGGGCCGCACCGGCAACCCGGTCGTCGCCCTGCACGGGCTCGGCCATCCCGAGGTGCACGAGCGCGACGCCTTCAGCCGGGTCGGCGGACTGCGTCCGGTACGGCTGACCGCCGCGCCGCGGCAGCCGACCGCCGACGAGGTGCGCGACTTCGAGGAACCGTTCGGGGCGCTGATGCTGGAACTGCCGCTCAGGGAGGCCGGGTACCTGCTGCCCACCTGGGAGGAGCTCACCGAGGTCGTCGAGGCCGCCCGGGAGCGCGACGCGGTGGTGCACTTCGACGGGGCCCGCCTGTGGGAGTGCACCGTCCACTTCGGCCGCCCCCTGACCGAGATCGCGGGCCTGGCGGACAGCGTGTACGTCTCGTTCTACAAGTCCCTCAAGGGCTACGGCGGCGCCGCCCTGGCCGGCCCCCGGACGCTGGTCGAGGAGGCGAGGGCCTGGCGGCACCGGTACGGCGGCCAGGTGTTCCAGCAGTTCCCCACGGTGCTGTCCGCCCTGGCCGGCCTGGAGCGCGAGCTTCCCCGGCTGCCCGCGTACGTGGCCCACGCGCGCGTGGTGGCGGCCGCGCTGCGCGAGGGACTGGCGGCGACCGGGCTGCCGTGGGCGCGGGTGCACCCGGAGGTGCCGCACACGCACGAGTTCCAGGTCTGGCTGCCCTGCGACCCCGAGGTGGCCGGTGAGACCGCGCTGCGGCAGGCCGAGGAGACCGGGACGATGCTGTTCTCCCAGTCCTGGAACGCGGCCGGTCCCGGGATCGCCCTCACCGAGGTCTCGGTGGGCGAGTCGGGCCTGGAGTGGACGGCCGACGACGTGCGGGCCGCCGTCGCCGACTTCGCCGCCCGGCTGACGGCCTGACGCGGGAGGCCCGGCCGGTCAGCCCAGGGCGCGCGGCCACAGGGACCACCACCGGCGCAGGGCCCGCCGTACCCGGCCCCGCGCGGGGCGGCCGGCGAGCACGGCCCGGAACCGGCGGCGGTCGTGCCACTCGCGTACGACCCGCCGGTCGTGGGTGCCGGGCGCGGGCGGCGCGGGCTCGCCGAGCTGCCGGGCCCGGTAGGTGTCGAGGAGGTACTGCTGCGTGATGCTCATGGCGGATCGCCTTCGTCGTGGGACGCGAACGTCGGGAACGTGAGGGAGGGGGCTCCGCGGCCGCCCCGATGACCCAGACTGCTCCGGTCCGCGCGCGCGGTCGCGCCGATTGACGGCGGCGGTCAATCGGCGGCCGCGTTGTCGGTGGCGGCGTGCACCATGGGGGCATGAGCGTGCGCATCGACATCACGGGGCTGCGGCCGGAGAGGGTCGCCGTCGTGCCCTCACCGCTGGCCGAGCTGGGCATGGCGTTGCACGCGCTGTCCGAGCCGGGGCACCACCCGGGGTTGCAGGGCTGGGCGACCGGCGTGACGGCGCGGCTCGACTCGCATCTGGCCGACCGGATGTGCGAGGCCGACTTCCTGTGGCGGACGACCTTCTCGGACCTGTTCATGCCGTTCGCCGGGGTGCCGGGCCGCAGCACCCTGCCCGGCGCCACCCTCGCCGAGGACCTGGACCTGCTCGACAAGCTGTCCGACGAGCAGTTCGTCGACGCGGCCCTGGAGTTCACCTGCGCGCTGCCGTACAGCACCGGTGGGGTCTCGGCGCTGGACGACCCGGAGGTGCGCCGGCGCGCGCTGGACCTGGCCGCCGCGCGGGGACCGCAGCAGTTGCGTTTCAGCGAGCGGCTGCTGGCCGATCCGCCGCGGATCCGGGACTGGCTGCGGCAGTTCGCGCGGGACTGCGACGAGGCGTTCTTCGCGGAGGCCTGGTCCCGGCTGCGCCACCAGCTCGCGGCGGACGCCCGTCACAAGACGGACCTGCTGCGCCACAAGGGCCTCGCCGAGGCGCTGGCCGCCGTGTCCCCGGCGGTGACGCTGGACGAGGGCGCCGCCCGGATCATCGTCGACAAGCTGGGCGACGGCCGTTCGGCGACGGCGGACGGCGGTCTGCTGCTGGTCCCGACCAGCCTGGGCTGGCCGCACCTGATGGTCCTGCACCGGCACGACTGGCAGCCGGTGCTGCACTACCCGGTGGGCTCCCCCGAGCTGGCCTCACCGCCCTCGGTCGAGCAGCTCACCCTGCGGATGACCGCGCTGTCCCACCCGGTGCGGATGCGGATCTGCCGGCACCTGGCCCGCAGCGCGTACACCACGAGCGAGCTGGCTCAGGCGCACGGCATGACGGCCCCGGAGATATCCCGGCACCTGGGCGTGCTGAAGAAGGCCGGACTGATCACCACCCGGCGCCGCGGCCGGTACGTCCTGCACCAGCTGGACGTCACGGTGGTGGCCCGCCTGGGCAGCGACTTCCTGGAGGGGATCCTGCGCTAGGTGCGGCGATGCCCGGCCCCGCGACTCCGGCGAGGCCCGGACGACACCCCTGGCCCTCCCCCGCCGTCGCGGGCCGGCCGGTCAGTCGAGCCGGATGCGCCGGATGCCGACCTCCACCTGCCGATCCCGCCCGCGAAGAGGCCGTTGATCCACAGGAGCACGAGCAGACCCTACCGGCGCGGAGCCCCGCGCACGGGCCCGTCAGCCCTGTCCGCCGCCGGCCCGCACCAGCCCGGTCTCGTAGGCGAGGACGACCACCTGCACGCGGTCGCGCAGGCCCAGCTTGGTCAGGATGCGGCCCACGTGCGTCTTGACGGTCGCCTCCGACAGCACGAGCCGCGCCGCGATCTCGCCGTTGGACATGCCCTGCGCCACCAGCACCATCACCTCGCGCTCCCGTTCGGTGAGCCGCTGCAACTCCTTCTGCCGGGGCTCCTGTCCGGTGGCCGGCAGCATCGGCGCGAACCGGTCCAGGAGCCGCCGGGTGGTGGAGGGCGCGACCACCGCGTCGCCGCTGTGCACGGAGCGGATCGCGGCGAGCAGCTCGCCGGGCGGCACGTCCTTGAGCATGAAGCCGGAGGCGCCCGCCTTCAGCGCCGAGAACGCGTACTCGTCGAGGTCGAAGGTGGTCAGGATCAGCACCTTCGGCGCGTCCGGGTCCACGCAGATCCGGCTGGTGGTCTCCACGCCGTCGAGCTTGGGCATGCGGACGTCCATCAGGACGACGTCCACGGCGGTCGAGCGCAGCACCTGGAGCGCCTCGACGCCGTCGCCCGCCTCCGCGACGACCTCCATGTCCGGCTGGGCCGCCAGCACCATCCGGAACCCGGTGCGCAGCAGCACCTGGTCGTCGACGAGCATCACGCGGATCGCCATCGGGGCCTCATCTTCCTTACAGGTGTCAACGTCGTACGTGCGTGGGGGCGCGGTGGTCAGGGCGAGGGTTTCAACGGCAGCAGCGCACTGACGCGGAATCCTCCGCCCGGACGCGGGCCCGCGTCCAGGGTTCCGCCGACCATGCCGATCCGCTCGCGCATGCCGATCAGGCCGTGGCCCTGGCCGTCGAAGCCGCCCTCCTCGTACAACTCGTGCGGGGCGCCCTTGCCGTCGTCCTCGACGAGCAGGCCGAGCCCGTCGTCGAAGTAGACCAGACGCACGCTCGCGCCCGCGTTCTCGCCGCCGTGCTTGCGCGTGTTGGTCAGCGCCTCCTGCACGATGCGGTACGCGGTCAGCTCCACTCCGCTGGGCAGCTGCCGGGGGGTGCCCTCGACCTTGAAGTCGACCGGCAGCCCCGAGACGCGGCACTGCTCGACGAGGTCCTCGATCTGCTCGACGTCGGGCTGCGGAACGTACTCCCCGGCCTCCTTGTGCTCGCCGGTGCGCAGCACGCCGAGCAGGCGGCGCATCTCCGCGAGCGCCTGCCGGCCGGTGGAGGAGATCGTCTCCAGGGCCTTCTTCGCCTGGTCGGGCGCCGCGTCCAGGACGTAGGCGGCGCCGTCGGCCTGCACCACCATGACGGAGACGTTGTGCGCGACGACGTCGTGCAGCTCGCGTGCGATCCGGGCGCGCTCGGCGGCGACCGCGACCTTGGCCTGCGCCTCGCGCTCCTTCTCCAGCCGGGTCGCGCGCTCCTCCAGCTGCGCGAAGTACGCGCGCCGGGTGCGGATGGAGTCGCCGAGCACCCAGGCGAGGGCGAAGGGAACCGCCTGGAAGACGGTCACGGCGATGGTGGTGCCCATGCCCAGCTCGCTGTCGGACCAGCGCAGCTGGGCCAGGGGCGCCGCGCACAGACCGGTGGCCAGCGCGGTCCGGGAGGCCCAGCGGGCGCCGGTCGCGGCCACGGTGTAGATGATCACCAGGAAGGCGAAGTCGGCGGGCATCGTCGAGACGTCGAAGACCAACTGCCCCACGCCGAGGGCGACGGCGAGCAGCAGCATCCTCTCCGGCGCCCGCTGGCGCAGCGCGATCACGAGACTGAGCAGCACCATGAAGGGGACGATCAGCGCCACGTTGTCCGTCCCGTCCGCCCGCGTCCCCGGGGTCGCCGAGGACACCAGGGAGATTCCGAGCACGACGAGGGCCCAGAAGGAGTCGACACCGGTCGGGTGCCTGCGGAGGAAGTCGTAGAGGCGCTGCACGTAACCCAGCGTAGGGAAGTGGAATAGGTGCAGGGGTCAACCGGAGGGCCGATCCGCATCGTCCGCGCATACTCCCCAAGGTGGAGGCTCCGCTCTCCTGTGCCCCTAGCCTGGCTCTGTGACACCAGGGACGGCAGGGTTCAGAGGGTCTCCAGGGACGCATGAGGAATGGCGGGGCTGGCGGGAGGCCACGCACGAGGCCCTCTACGGACCGGAGGGCTTCTACCGCGCGGGGCCCGAGGGCCCGGCCGGGCACTTCCGGACGTCCGTGCACGCGTCGCCGCTGTTCGCGGGGGCCGTGGCGCGGCTGCTGTGCCGGGTCGACGCGGCGCTGGGCCGGCCCGCGGTGCTGGACTTCGTGGACCTGGCGGCCGGACGGGGCGAGCTGGTCACCGGGGTGCTGGCGGCCCTGCCCGCCGAGGTGGCCGCCCGCACGCGCGCGTACGCCGTCGAGGTCGCCGCCCGCCCCGAGGGCCTCGACCCCCGCATCCGGTGGCTCCGCGAGCCGCCGCACGGCCTCACCGGGCTGCTGTTCGCCAACGAGTGGCTGGACAACGTGCCGGTGGAGGTGGCGGAGGTGGACGCCGCGGGCGTGGCGCGCCGGGTGCTCGTACGGGGCGACGGGGCGCAGCGGCTCGGGGAGCCGGTGGCCGGGGCGGAGGCCGAGTGGCTGGCCCGGTGGTGGCCGCTGACCGGCGAGGAGGGGCTGCGGGCGGAGATCGGGCTTCCCCGCGACGCGGCCTGGGCGTCGGCCGTGGCGGCGCTGGACGCCGGGCTCGCGGTGGCCGCCGACTACGCGCACACCGCGGCCGCCCGCCCCCCGTTCGGGACGCTCACGGGCTTCCGGCAGGGGCGGGAGACGGAGCCGGTGCCCGACGGGTCGTGCGACATCACCGCACACGTGGCCCTGGACGCGTGCGCGGCCGCCCACACCGCGAGGTGCACTCCGGGGCACGCGCCCCCGGATGCGCTCATGCGCCCCCAGCGCGAGGCCCTGCACGCCCTCGGTGTCACCGGCGTACGTCCCCCGCTCGCGCTGGCCTCCACCGACCCGGCGGCTTATGTGCGCGCCCTCGCGAGCGCCTCCCAGGCCGCCGAACTGACCGCTGCGGGCGGCCTGGGCGACTTCTGGTGGCTGCTCCAGCCGGTGGGCGCCCTCGACGCCGCCGCGCTACTTGTCGATGTCGCCGACCACGAAGAACAGTGACCCCAGGATCGCCACCATGTCCGCGACCAGCGTCCCGGGCAGCAGGTCCGCCAGCGCCTGGATGTTGTTGTACGACGCCGAGCGCAGCTTCAGCCGGTACGGGGTCTTCTCGCCCTTGCTGACCAGGTAGTAGCCGTTGATGCCGAGCGGGTTCTCGGTCCAGGCGTACGTGTGGCCCTCGGGCGCCTTCAGCACCTTCGGGAGCCGCTGGTTCACCGGCCCCGGCGCCAGCCCGGCGAGGCGGTCCAGGCAGGCGTCGGCGAGGTCGAGGGCGTTGTGCGTCTGCTCCAGGAGGCACTCGAAGCGGGCCAGGCAGTCGCCCTCGGTACGGGTGACGACCTTGAGGGTGTCCTGGAGTTCGCCGTAGGCGAGGTAGGGCTCGTCGCGGCGCAGGTCGAAGTCGACGCCGGAGGCGCGCGCGATCGGCCCGCTGACGCCGTAGGCGTGCACGGCCCCGGCGCTCAGGGCGCCCACTCCGCGCGTACGCCCCCGGAAGATCTCGTTGCCGAGCACCAGGTCGTCGAAGACGTCCATCCGCGAGCGCACGGCGGCGACGGCGGCACGCGCGCGCGTGGTCCAGCCCGCCGGGAGGTCCTCCTTGAGACCGCCGACGCGGTTGAACATGTAGTGCATGCGCCCGCCGGAGACCTCCTCCATCACGTTCTGGAGGACCTCCCGCTCCCGGAAGGCGTAGAAGACCGGGGTGATGCCGCCCAGCTCCAGCGGGTACGACCCGAGGAACATCAGGTGGTTGAGCACCCGGTTCAGCTCGGCGAGCAGCGTCCGCGTCCACACCGCGCGCGTGGGGACCTCCATGCCGAGCATCCGCTCGACGGCGAGGACGACGCCCAGCTCGTTGGAGAAGGCCGACAGCCAGTCGTGGCGGTTGGCGAGCATGATGATCTGACGGTAGTCACGGGCCTCGAACAGCTTCTCCGCGCCGCGGTGCATGTAGCCGATCACCGGCTCCACGCTCGTGATGCGCTCGCCGTCCAGAACCAGCTTGAGCCGCAGCACGCCGTGGGTGGACGGGTGCTGGGGCCCGATGTTGAGCACCATGTCGGTGCTCTCCGCGGCACCGCCGATTCCGACCGTGGTCTCCGTCGTAGGAGTCATGAACACAGTCTCCCCTACGTACGCTGGCCCCATGGAGACGGGGAGCCCGGACGACACGGGCACGGCGGGGGCGACGCGGGCGGCGGGCGCGGCGGAGCAGGCGGGTCCGGCGGAACAGCCGGGTACGGCGGCGGTTCCGGCGCGGGAGGAGCCGGTGTGGACCGGCCTGCCGCCGGGGCTGCTGCACATGCGGCGACTGCTGCTGGTGGTGTGGCTCGGCCTGCTGACGCTCGCCGCGGGTGTGCTGCCCGCCCTGTTCCTGGCCCCCTACTGGGCCGCCCTGGCGCTGCTGCCGCTGGCCCTGCTGGCCTGGGGGTGGGTGATGCTGGGGCGCAACTGGCGCTCCTGGCGGTACGCCGAGCGCGCCGACGACCTGCTGATCGACCGGGGCGTGCTGTGGCGGGAGGAGACCGTCGTCCCGTACGGACGCATGCAGTTGGTCGAGGTGACCTCCGGGCCGGTCGAGCGGCACTTCGGCCTGGCCAGCGTGCAGCTGCACACGGCCGCCGCCGCGACCGACGCGACCATCCCCGGCCTCGACCCGGCCGAGGCGGAACGCCTCCGCGACCGCCTCACCGAGCTGGGCGAGGCCCGATCGGCGGGACTGTGACCGGGCCCGGGGCCGGGCCAGGGGCCGGGGAGGACACGGCCGAGGACGGCACGACGGAGCGCGCGGGCGGGCCGGCGGACGGCGCCGGGAAGCCCGGAGCGGCGGACCCGGTGGGCGCCGCCGGAAGCGAGGACGGCACGCCGAGCCGGCCCCCGCACGACCTGCCCCGGTCCCCGGACCACACACCGGGCCCGACCGCCCGTACGACAGACCCCGCCCCCGGGCCCGCCCCGGTCTCCGCCGGCGACACCCCCGGCGGGACCGCGGCCAGGGGAGACGGCGCGGGCGGACGCCAGGACAGCACCCCCGTCACCGGACCCACCCCGGTGGAAGCCGGCACCGGCGCCGACGCGCTCCCGCCCGTCGACGAGGTCGTCGAGCGGCGCCTGCACCCCGTCACGCCCCTGCGGCGGGCGTGGGCGCCGGTCGCCGTGCTCGTCGGATGGGCCGTGCACGACCCCGACCAGGCACAGCGCCAGCTGACCCGGCTGACCACGACCCACCTGCTGATCGGCCTCGCCGTACTGATCCCGGCCGCCGCCCTGTACGGCTTCCTCACCTGGTGGTTCACCCACTACGCGGTGACCGACACCGAGCTGCGGATCCGCACCGGACTGCTGTTCCGGCGCACCGCGCACATCCGCCTCGAACGCATCCAGGCGATCGACGTCACCCAGCCCCTGCTGGCCCGGGTCGCGGGGGTCGCCAAGCTCAAGCTCGACGTCATAGGCACCGGCAAGAAGGACGAACTGGCCTTCCTGGGCGCCGACGACGCGCGTGCGCTGCGGGCCGAGCTGCTCGCGCGCGCGGCGGGCTTCGCGCCCGAGACCGCGCACGAGGTCGGCGAGGCCCCCGCGCGGCAGCTGCTCCGGGTGCCGCCGGGCGTCCTCGCCGTCTCCCTCCTGCTGACCGGCGCGACCTGGGGCACGCTGCTCGCCGCCGTCGTCGTACCGACACTGCTGTGGCTGGCCACCCACAACCTGTGGACGGTGCTGGCGACCGCCCTGCCGCTGGTGGGCGCCGCGGGCGCGAGCAGCGCGGGCCGGTTCGTCGGGGAGTACGACTGGACGGTGGCCGAGTCCCCGGACGGGCTCCGCATCGACCACGGACTGCTGGACCGCGCCCACGAGACGGTGCCGCCGGGCCGGGTGCAGACCGTGCGCCTCGTCGAGCCGCTGCTGTGGCGGCGCCGCCGCTGGGTACGGGTGGAGCTGGACGTGGCCGGGTCGTCGAACTCGGTGCTGCTGCCGGTCGCCCCGCGCGAGATCGCCGAGTCGGTCGTCGCGCGCGTGCTGCCCGGGGTCGTCGTGCCGACGGGGCCGGAGCTGTCGCGCCCGCCACGGCGGGCGGCGCGGTGCAGACCGCTGTGGTGGCGCGGCCACGGGCTCGCCGTCACCGACGCGGTCTTCGCCGCCCGGTACGGCCTGCTGCGCCGCAGCCTGGCCCTGGTGCCGCACGCCAAGGTGCAGAGCGTCCGCCTGACGCAGGGGCCCTGGCGGCGCGCCCTGCGGCTGGCCGACGTCCACGTGGACACGGGGGCGAACAAGACCGTGACGGCCCGCCTGCGCGACGCGGACGAGGCCGCGGAGCTGCTGCGGAGCCAGGCGGAACGGTCCAGGACCGGCCGCCGGGACGCCCTGCCGGACCGCTGGATGGCCTGAGACCCGCCCGAGTCCGGCCCGCGGCGCCCGGGGCGGTCAGGAGACCGCGCTGCGCAGCCCCTGCACGTCGATCTGCTCGGTCTCGTCGTGGGCGGTCAGGTCGATCACCTGGCCCACGCCCCGGGACTCCTCACCGGGCTGCTTGAAGGCGACCTCGGCCTCGGCCTTGTGCAGGGCGAGCGCCTCTTGGCCGACTACGTCGGCGAGGTCCTCGTTCTGGACGGTCTCCAGAGCGGCGCCGGACGCGGCCGCCGCGTCCCCCGCGCCCTCGGAAGGCTTGGTGCCGAAGAAGTCGAAACCGCCCTCGACCGCCGGACGCCGCGCCGGAGCCGGCGGTACGACGGCCACCGCGGTCGGCACCGTGAAGTGCCCCTCCGTCCGCCGGGTGGGCTGCGTGGACTGGGTGGGCTGCGCGGGCCCCTCGTCGGTGGCGGGCGTCGGGGAGTCGGCGCCGGTGCGCTCGTGGCCGTCGGCCGCCTCGGTCTGCCCCTGTGCCTCGTCCTCCTGCCCCGCCTCGGCCGCCGCGCCCTCGCCACCGCCGTCACCGCCGCCGTCGCCGTCGGAGTCGTCGGAGTCGTCGGACGCTTCGGCCCGGTCGCCACCGTCCGGGTCGGGCGCGTCACCGTCGAGGCGGGCCAGTGCCGCGTTCGCGCGCAGGAACAGCCGGGAGCCCTCGGGCGAGAAGACCGCGGGCGCGGAGACCTCTTCGCCGCCGCCCTCCTCGTCCGTCACCTCCTCCGCGGACACGTCCTGTGCCGACGCCACCTTCTCCGGCGTCTCCCGCTCCGGCGTCTCCTGCGCCGGGGCGGGCCGGGCCGCCGGCAACGCGGGTGTCTGCGGCGCGGCCTCTATCTCCAGCAGCCGGCGGCCCTCCAGCGCGCTGGCGCGCTCGGTCTCCGCCGTGGCGTAGCGCCGCAGCAGCGAGGCGTGCTCGTTGCGCAGCCCCGCCAGCTCGGTGCGCTTGGCCCGCAGCCGGTGCTCCAGCTTCTGCCGCAGCTCGCGCGACTCCTCCAGGTCGGACTCCAGTTCGGCGACCCGTTCCTCGAAGCGCCACTCGTCGCTCGCCCGCGCGCGGGTGAGGTCGGCGACCTGCCGGCCCGCCTGCGCGTCCCAGTGCCGCATGACGACCGCGCCGACCACGGCCGTCACCGCGGCGGCCGCGGCCAGCACGCGAAGGATCATGGTCTCGCTGAACAACCAGGGGCCGAGGGCGCAGACGACCGAAACGCCTGCGATCGCCGACGGGGGAAGCAGCCTGTGCAGAGGCGGGGAATGGCGGTGACGTCCACGTGGCATGGCCAGAAACTTACCGCGCGTAGGCGAATCTTGGCGCCCCGCCCCGTAAAAACACGGCTGTCTCCGACGTGTTCACAGGGAACTGGGAATCCACATCCCCGGCGACGGGCGAATTACTCCAGGATTTCAAGATCATTTATGACTCCGGCCCGCCGCCCAGCCGCTCATCCAACCACCGCAGTGTCGCGGGAATCTCCCGCCGCCAGGTATTGAAGTTGTGCCCGCCGCTTTCCAGGATGATCGACGAGATCCGCGTCGGGCTCTTGCCCTTCACCAGTTCGATGAACTTCAGCGTGTCCTTGTAGTTCGTCTCGCCGGTGCGGCTGCTGGTGACGAGCAGTGAAGTGTCGGGAGCGGGGGCGTTCTTGAGGTACCACCACAGGTCGGCCCGCTTCTCGCGCTCCTCGTCCCCCTGGAAGAGGTCGCCCGTGGTGGGGTCGTTCGGCGCTTCGTAGTACGGGGACAGCCCGGCCCCGGCGGCGTACACCTCCGGGTGGTGCGCGGCGAGTTTCAGGGCGCAGTAGCCGCCGGTCGAGTTGCCGACGACGCCCCAGCCGCGCGGCCCCTTGGTCACCCGGTAGTGGGCGCTCACCGCCTCGGGAAGGTCCTTGGCGAAGAACGTCTCCGTCTGCGGTCCGCCCGGTACGTCCACGCACTCCGTGTCGCGCGGCGGCGCCACCGTGGGCCGCAGCATCACCAGGATCATCGGCCGCATCCGCCCGGCCTTCGCCAGTTCCAGCGCCGTACGCGGGTAATGGAGTTTGTCCACCAACGCCTCGGCGGTCCCCGGATAACCGGTCAGGACGACGGCCGCGGGAAAGGTACGGGCACGGTGCCGCGCCTGGAAGTACTCCGGCGGCAGATAGACGTACGCGGGCGACGCGATCCGCGACGTACGCCCGACGACCCGTATCTCCTCCACCCGTCCCGAGACCTCCGGCCGCGCCCCGCCCGCGGGCGTCACCCGGCGCTCGCCGACGACCCGCAACGGCCCGTCACCCGCACCGCCGGAGTGGTCCACGACCACGCCCTGGCCGCCCTCCCGCCCGAACAGGTCGGCCCAGCTGCCGTAGAACCCGAAGGACTGATTGGCGACCAGCCCCACCGCCGCGAAGACCGCCACCTGGGTGGCGAACAGCAGACCGACCCTCCCCAGAACGGCCCGCACGCTCCGCCGGGCCAGCCGTGGCCACAGCCACACCGTCCCGGCGAACAGCAGCACGCCGGCCACCACCGCCAGCGCCAGCACCTTGTTGCTCGTGAGACCCATGCCTTGCTACCTGCCCGCGCTTTCCGTGCGCCCGTTCGTCCGTTCGTCCGTTCGTCCGGGCTTTGTGATCAGGGGAGTGAACCTCTCCCTCCGAGACACCGTCCTAGAGGGCGCAATGTCGCCGGATGCCCGAAACGGGCCCGGATCCACGCTCTCTCGCAGAACAAACAGGTGCGATGTCTGTCAGGACAGATGAGGAAATGTCGGGCGGGGTTCCGACGAGGCCCACCCGCGTACACCGTGCACTGCGCGGCCCCCGCCCGGAGCGCGTCCCCCTCCTCGTCGGCCGCGCCTGCGCGCTCGTCGGCCTGCTGGACATCGCGGCCGGCGCCTTCCCCCGCTTCCGCCACAGCCGTATGCACGCCCTCGCCGAAGTCCTCCCCGGCTCCTTCGGCCCCTTCGCCGCCGCCCTCTCCCTCAGCGCCGGCGTCCTGCTCCTCCTGCTCGCGCACGGCCTCAAGCGCCGCAAGCGCCGGGCCTGGCGGGCGGCCGTGGCCCTGCTGCCGCTCGGCGCGGTCGCGCAGTTCACGTACCGCCACTCCCTCCTCGGCGTACTGATCTCCCTGGCCCTGCTGGCCCCCCTCCTGCGCCACCGCGACGAGTTCGCCGCCCTCCCCGACCCACGCAGCCGCTGGCGGGCCCTGGCCAACTTCGTCCTCATGAGCGCGGGTTCCGTCCTGCTCGGCCTGCTCGTCGTCAACGCCCACCCGCACCGCATGATCGGCGACCCGAGCCTGGCCGACCGCCTCACCCATGTCCTGTACGGCCTCTTCGGCGTCGAGGGCCCGGTCGACTACCAGGGCAACACCTCCTGGACGGTCGCCTTCTCGCTCGGCGCCCTCGGCCTCCTGACCGCCATCACCACCATCTACCTGGCCTTCCGCCCCGAACACCCCGCGGCCCGCCTCACCGAGGACGACGAGACCCAGCTGCGCGCCCTGCTCGCCCGGCACGGGGGCCGCGACTCCCTCGGCCACTTCGCGCTGCGCCGCGACAAGGCCGTCGTCTTCTCCCCCAGCGGCAAGGCCGCCGTCACCTACCGCGTGGTCTCCGGCGTCATGCTGGCCAGCGGCGACCCGATCGGCGACGTCGAGGCCTGGCCGGGCGCCATCGAACGCTTCATGGACGAGGCCCGCGCCCACTCCTGGACCCCGGCCGTCATGGGCTGCTCCGAGACCGGCGGCGAGGTCTGGACCCGCGAGACGGGCCTCGACGCCCTCGAACTGGGCGACGAGGCGGTGGTGGACGTAGCGGATTTCTCCCTCGCCGGCCGCGCGATGCGCAACGTGCGCCAGATGGTCAAGCGCATCGAGCGCGCCGGTTACGAGACCCGGGTACGGCGCGTGGCTGACCTGTCCGACGCCGAACTGGACCGCGTCCGCCGCGCCGCCGACGCGTGGCGCGGCACGGACACCGAGCGCGGCTTCTCCATGGCCCTGGGCCGCGTCGGCGATCCGTCCGACGGGGACTGCCTGATAGCGACGGCCCACAAGCAGGACGCCGAACCCGGCGAATACGGCGACCTCAAGGCGGTCCTGCACTTCGTGCCGTGGGGCGGGGACGGAGTGTCCCTCGACCTCATGCGCCGCGACCGCGCGGCCGACCCCGGCATGAACGAACTCCTGATCGTGGCCGCGCTCCAGGCCGCCCCGAAGCTGGGCATCGCGCGGGTGTCGCTGAACTTCGCCATGTTCCGCGCGGCGCTCGCACGCGGCGAGAAGATCGGCGCGGGCCCGGTCCTCCGGGCATGGCGGGGCCTGCTGGTCTTCCTCTCCCGCTGGTTCCAGATCGAGTCCCTGTACAAGTTCAACGCGAAGTTCCGGCCCCGGTGGGAGCCGCGCTTCGTCGTCTACCGCCGCTCCGCCGACCTCCCCCGCATCGGCTTCGCCGCGATGCAGGCGGAGGGCTTCGTCACACTGTCGCTGCCGCGCTTCCTGCGACACCGGACACCGTCCCGCCGCCCCTGCGCCCACCAGGCACCGGCACGAACGGCGTGACGTAGCCCTCCGCCGGCGTTCCTTTGGCACCCGGCACTGGGGATGGACGGACAGCCGCGCACGGCGGGACGGGCCCCGCAGGGTTGCCGAGCCGCAGCCGCGTACGGCGGGAAGGGGTCGTGTCGGGGGGTGTCCGCCCGCAGCGGTTGGCGCGTCAACGCCCCGAGCCCCTGTAAGCACCCGATTCCGCGCCGTTCCGAGGACGGACACCCCCCGGCGCGGCCCCGACCCACCCACCGGACCCCAGGCGCTACGCGCACCCCACCCATCCCGCACAGGCGCCACAGGCACCCCACCCCAGCCCACCACCTACGCTGAACACATGAGCAAGCAGACCGGCCGCCGACGCCACCTCGCGGGACTGACCGCATGGGACCGCTGCGCGGTCATGGGGGTCGTCAACGTAACCCCCGACTCCTTCTCCGACGGCGGCCGCTTCTTCGACACCACGGCCGCCATCAAACACGGCCTCGACCTGGTCGCCGAGGGCGCCGACCTGGTGGACGTCGGCGGCGAGTCCACCCGTCCCGGCGCGACCCGCGTCGACGAGGACGAGGAGCTCAGGCGCGTCGTCCCGGTCGTGCGCGGCCTCGCCTCCGAGGGTGTCACGGTCTCCGTCGACACCATGCGCGCCTCCGTCGCCGAACAGGCCCTCACCGCCGGCGCCGCCCTGGTCAACGACGTCAGCGGCGGCCTCGCCGACCCCCGCATGATCCCGGTCGTCGCCGACGCGAACGCCCCCTTCGTCGTCATGCACTGGCGCGGCCTCCTGGCGGGCGGCAACGTCAGGGGCACCTACACCGACGTCGTCACCGAGGTCGTCGACGAGCTGCACGCACGCGTGGAGGCCGTCCTCGACGGCGGCATCGCCCCCGACCGCGTCGTCATCGACCCCGGCCTCGGCTTCTCCAAGGACGCCGAGCACGACCTCGTCCTGCTCGCCCACCTGGACCGCCTCCTCGCCCTCGGCCACCCCCTCCTCGTCGCCGCCTCCCGCAAGCGCTTCCTCGGCCGGGTCCTCGCCGGCCCGGAGGCCGCCCCGCCCCCCGCGCGCGAGCGCGACGCCGCCACCGCCGCGGTCTCCGCGCTCGCCGCGCACGCCGGCGCGTGGGCGGTGCGCGTCCACGAGGTCCGCGCCACCGCCGACGCCGTCCGCGTCGCCCGCGCCGTCGAAGGCGCCCGGTGAACGCGCCGCACCTCGACGTCGAACAGGTCGAGGCCGCCAACACCGCCTTCTACGAGGCACTTGAGGAGGGTGACTTCGAGAAGGTCTCCGATTTCTGGCTCACCCCCTCCGACCTGGGCATCGACGAGTCCTACCACGACCCCGCCGACGCCGGCGTGGTCTCCTGCGTGCACCCGGGCTGGCCGGTGCTCACCGGCCGCGGCGAGGTCCTGCGCTCCTACGCCCTGATCATGGCGAACACGGACTACATCCAGTTCTTCCTCACCGACGTGCACGTCTCCGTCACCGGCGACACCGCCCTGGTCACCTGCACCGAGAACATCCTCAGCGGCGGCCCCGCCCCCGACGGCGACGAGGAGCTCGGCCCGCTCGTCGGCCAGCTCGTGGTCGCCACCAACACGTTCCGGCGCACTCCCGCCGGCTGGAAGCTCTGGTCGCACCACGCCTCCCCCGTACTCGCGGAAACCGAGGACGAGGACGGCGAGGACACACCACCGTGACCGACCGAGAAGTGGTTGGAATCACGGCCCGGCGGGTAGGGGCGGCTACCAACCCGTGATCCACCGGGACCGCCAGGGAAAACGCCCGCCGAAAACCAGCCGGCGCCCCACCCGCCCCACACCCCGTGGCCCGGCGCTGTCGGTGCACGCGGGTAGATTCGACTGGGGCCGCCGTACCACCCGCACGTGGTGCGACCGGCCGAACCGACGACTGCAGGAGTGATTCGCGTGGATCGTGTCGCGCTGCGCGGCCTGAAGGCCCGTGGGCACCACGGTGTGTTCCCCAAGGAACGCGAGGACGGCCAGACCTTCCTCGTGGACATCGTCCTTGGCCTGGACACCCGCCCGGCCGCGGCCGACGACGACCTGGCGAAGACCGTGCACTACGGCATCGTGGCCGAGGAGGTCGTGGCCGTCGTCGAGGGCGAGCCGGTCAACCTCGTCGAGACCCTCGCCGAACGCATCGCCCAGGTCTGTCTGAAGCACGAAGGGGTCCAGGAGGTCGAGGTCTGCGTCCACAAGCCGGACGCGCCGATCACCGTCCCCTTCGACGACGTGACCGTCACCATCATCCGGAGCCGTGTATGAGCGCCCCCTTCGCCAAGGGTCCGAGCGACCCGACCGTACAGCCCGTGCCCGCCTCCGTCATCGAGCAGGTCGACGCCGCGGACACCACCCTGTCCAACCCCAAGCGCGCGGTGATCGCCCTCGGCGCCAACCTCGGCAACCGGCTGGAGACCCTCCAGGGCGCCATCGACGCCCTGGAGGACACCCCGGGCGTGCGCGTCAAAGGGGTCTCCGCGGTCTACGAGACGGAGCCGTGGGGCGTCGCCCCGGACAGCCAGCCCTCGTACTTCAACGCGGTCGTGGTCGTGAAGACGACGCTGCCCCCGTCCTCGCTCCTGGAGCGGGCGCACGCGGTCGAGGAGGCCTTCCACCGGGTCCGCGACGAACGCTGGGGCCCGCGCACCCTGGACGTCGACATCGTCGCCTACGCCGAGGTCGTCTCCGACGACCCGCGGCTCACCCTCCCCCACCCGCGCGCGCACGAACGGGCCTTCGTGCTGGCCCCCTGGCTCGACGTGGACCCCGAGGCCGCCCTGCCCGGGCGGGGCAGGGTCGCCGACCTCCTGGCGGCCGTCTCCCGCGAGGGCGTCGCGCCCCGCGCCGACCTGGAACTCCGGCTGCCCGAGTAGTCGTTAAGGTCGACGAGGACGACGAGGTCAGGACGACCGCGCAGGGGAACCGAAGGGACACCGGAACACCGTGAAAGAGTTGCGCATCAGGGTGCTGGCCGTCGAGTTCGTCGCCGCCGGAGTGCTGTCCTGGGCCGGCGCCCGCCTGTGGAACTCGGTGGGGACCCTCCCGAGCGTCCCCCTGGCCGCCCCCGTCGTCCTCGCCCTGATCGCGGTGTTCCTGCTGGCCGCGGCGCTCTCGATCCGGGCCCGCCTCAAGGCCCAGCGGGAGCGCGTCCCGGGCGCCAAGGGCGTCGACCCGATGATGGCGGCCCGCGCCGTGGTCTTCGGCCAGGCCAGCGCCCTGGTGGCCGCTCTCGTGGCCGGCATCTACGGCGGCACGGGCGTCTTCCTGCTGTCGTACCTCGACATCCCCGCCCGCCGCGACCAGGCCATCTATGCGGGCGCCTCGGTCGTCGCGGGCATCGCCGTGATAGCGGCCGCCCTCTTCATGGAGCGAGTCTGCAGACTCCCGGAGGACGACGACCACCCGGGCGCGGCATCAGCGGTGTAAACACACCGCACTCCACCCCAGCCACCCCACAGCACTCAGCGCACTCAGCGCACTCAGCGCACTCAGCGCACTCAGCGAGCCATGATCAGACTCATCGCCTCATTGCGCGTAGCAACATCCCGCAGCTGACCCCGCACGGCCGAGGTGAGGGTCTTCGCGCCGGGCTTGCGGATGCCCCGCATGGACATGCACATGTGCTCGCACTCGACCACGACGATCACCCCGCGCGGCTCGAGGATCTCCATCAGCGAGTCCGCGATCTGCGTGGTGAGACGTTCCTGCACCTGCGGGCGGCGCGCGTAGACGTCCACGAGACGGGCGAGCTTGGACAGGCCGGTGATCTTCCCGCTGGTGGACGGGATGTAGCCGACGTGCGCCACACCGCGGAACGGCACCAGGTGATGCTCACATGTCGAGAAGACCTCGATGTCCTTCACGAGCACCATCTCGTCGTGCCCGAGGTCGAACGTCGTCGTCAGCACGTCCTCCGGCTGCTGCCACAGTCCGGCGAATATCTCCTTGTACGCCCGCGCCACGCGTCCCGGAGTCTCCTTCAGGCCCTCGCGGTCCGGGTCCTCGCCGACCGCGATCAGCAGTTCGCGTACGGCGTTCTCGGCCCGCTTCTCGTCGAACTCGCCGATCTCGCCCTCGCCGTCCAACGTCACGGGGTCGGTCATCTGCTGCCTCGTTCCTGATCCGTCCTGCGGTCGGCATACGAAAACGCCGCACCCCCCAAGGCTAGAACCTGGGGGGCGCGGCATACATTCCGGGCCTGGTGGGGCCGCCCTGGCGGGCGCCCCGGGGCGGACCGGGGTCAGCTCTCCGGACGGTCCTCCGGTGCTCGCTCCGGTGCCGGAGCGGGCTCCGCCGTGGTGCTCTTGGCGGTGGAGATCGCCGCCGTCGCGCCGTTCGCCCCGTTCGTCAGTGCGAGCTCCTTCGGGGAGAGCACCGGCGGACGCGTCGAGGGCGTGCGGCGGGAGGACCCGGTCCAGGCGGGCCGGGCCGGACGCTTGACGATCTGGGAGAAGACCTCGGCGATCTCCTCCTTGCCCAGCGTCTCCTTCTCCAGCAGCGCGAGGACGAGGTTGTCGAGGACGTCGCGGTTCTCGACCAGGATCTCCCAGGCCTCGTTGTGCGCCGTCTCGATGAGCTTCTTGACCTCTTCGTCGACCAGCGCGGCGACCTCTTCCGAGTAGTCGCGCTGGTGCCCCATCTCACGCCCCAGGAACGGCTCGGAGTTGTCACTGCCGAACTTGATCGCGCCGAGGCGATCGGTCATTCCGTACTGCGTGACCATCGCGCGGGCCAGGCCGGTGGCCTTCTCGATGTCGTTGGCCGCGCCGGTCGTCGGGTCGTGGAAGACGAGCTCCTCGGCCGCGCGGCCGCCCAGCATGTAGGCGAGCTGGTCGAGCATCTCGTTGCGCGTGGTCGAGTACTTGTCCTCGTCCGGGAGCACCATCGTGTAGCCGAGGGCCCGGCCTCTGGACAGGATCGTGATCTTGTGGACCGGGTCGGAGTTCGGAGAGGCCGCCGCGACCAGGGCGTGACCGCCCTCGTGGTACGCGGTGATCTTCTTCTCCTTGTCCGACATGATCCGGGTCCGCTTCTGCGGGCCCGCGACCACGCGGTCGATCGCCTCGTCCAGCATGTGGTTGTCGATCAGCTTCTGGTCGCCGCGGGCCGTCAGCAGGGCGGCCTCGTTCAGCACGTTGGCCAGATCGGCACCGGTCATGCCGGGCGTACGGCGGGCGACGGCCGACAGGTCGACGTCAGGGGCGACCGGCTTGCCCTTCTGGTGGACCTTGAGGATCTCCAGACGGCCCTGCATGTCCGGGCGGTCGACGGCGATCTGCCGGTCGAAGCGGCCGGGACGCAGCAACGCCGGGTCGAGGATGTCGGGCCGGTTGGTCGCGGCGATGAGGATCACGCCGCCCTTGACGTCGAAGCCGTCCATCTCGACGAGCAGCTGGTTCAGGGTCTGCTCGCGCTCGTCGTGACCGCCGCCGAGGCCGGCGCCGCGATGGCGGCCGACCGCGTCGATCTCGTCGACGAAGACGATGGCCGGGGCGTTCGCCTTGGCCTGCTCGAACAGGTCGCGCACTCGGGAGGCACCGACACCGACGAACATCTCGACGAAGTCGGAACCGGAGATCGAGTAGAACGGCACGCCCGCCTCGCCCGCGACGGCACGCGCGAGCAGGGTCTTGCCGGTGCCGGGCGGGCCGTACAGCAGCACGCCCTTGGGGATCTTGGCACCCACGGCCTGGAACTTCGCCGGCTCCTGGAGGAACTCCTTGATCTCGTGGAGTTCCTCGACGGCCTCGTCCGACCCGGCGACGTCGGAGAACGTCGTCTTGGGGGTGTCCTTGGTGATGAGCTTGGCCTTGGACTTGCCGAAGTTCATGACCCGGGAGCCGCCGCCCTGCATCTGATTCATCAGGAACAGGGCGATGACGATGATGAGGACGAAGGGAAGCAGGGTGATCAGCAGCCCGACGAACGGGTTCTGCTTCGACGGCGACACGGTGTAGCCGTCGGTGATCTGCTTGTCCTGGTACTTGTTCTGAAGTGTGTTGGCGAGGGTCACGCCCTGGTCGCCGATGTAGCTCGCCTGGATCTTCGAGCTGCCCTCGACCTTCTGGCCGTCCTTGAGCTGGACCTTGATGGTCTGCTCGTCACCGGTGGTCAGCTTGGCCGACTCGACCCTGTTGTCGTTGATCGCCTGGACGACCTGGCCTGTGTCCACCGTCTTGTAGCCGCCGGACGAGCCGACGACCTGCATCAACACGACCACGGCAAGGACGGCCAGCACGATCCACATGACCGGCCCACGGAAGTATCGCTTCACGTCCATCCACACGGAGCGGTGCCGCCCCGTCCCTCCTGCCATAGTGAGTTTGATAAGACAGTTCTTCTGACGGTACCCCAGCGTGGCGGCCCTCAGCCGCACGGGCGGGCCGACGTCCCGTCTGCATGCTCCAACGGCGCGAGGGCCCGAGGGGTTCCCGGTGGCCCGCCGAAACGCCGTGAAGTCCGTTACAGGGCCGCGTCAGCCGCCGTAGACATGGGGCGCGAGCGTACCGACGAACGGGAGGTTGCGGTACTTCTCGGCGTAGTCGAGGCCGTAGCCGACGACGAACTCGTTGGGGATGTCGAAGCCGACCCACTCCACGTCGATGGCGACCTTGGCGGCGTCGGGCTTGCGCAGCAGCGTGCACACCTTGAGGGAGGCGGGCTCGCGCGAGCCGAGGTTGGAGATCAGCCAGGACAGGGTCAGTCCGGAGTCGATGATGTCCTCGACGATCAGGACGTGGCGGCCCTTGATGTCGGTGTCGAGGTCCTTGAGGATCCGCACCACACCGGAGGACTGGGTGCCCGCGCCGTACGAGGACACCGCCATCCAGTCCATCGTGACGGGGGTGGACAGCGTGCGCGCCAGGTCGGCCATGACCATCACGGCGCCCTTGAGGACGCCGACGATGAGCAGGTCCTTGCCCGCGTACTCCGCGTCGATCTTCGCGGCCAGCTCGGCCAGCTTCGCGTCGATCTCTTCCTTGGTGATGAGTACCTTCTCGAGGTCGGCACCCATGTCGTTCGCGTCCACCCGCATCACTTTCGGTCGTCCGTCCCACCGGCCGCTCCGGAGCACCCCGGCGATCCGTGCGCGGATCGGTGGAAGGGTCCGGATTCAGCCTTGCCGAATCACCAGTCTGCCACCCTGCCGCCGGGCGACGACTTTGCCGGGGAGGTTGATGGCCCCCTGACCGCGCCAGCCGGTGATCAGCCGGTCGACTTCCTCGAGGTGGCGGGCGAACAGGGCACCGCCGGGAGCACCGGCCTCCAGGGCGGCGCGGCGCAGGATCCGGCGGCGTACGGCGGGCGGCAGGGCGTACAGCTTGGCGCATTCCAGTCCGCCGGTGGCGTCGCGGACGCCGGCCTCGGCCTGGCGGGCCCAGGTGTCGAGGGCGTCGGCGTCGTCCCGGGAGAGCTGGGCCGTGCGGGCGAGGGCCTCGACGACGCCCTTGCCGAGGGCCTTCTCCAGGGCGGGCAGGCCCTCGTGGCGCAGCCGGGAGCGGGTGTAGGCGGGGTCGGCGTTGTGGGGGTCGTCCCAGACGGGGAGGGACTGGGCCATGCACGCCTTGCGGGCGGTCTGGCGGTCGACCTGGAGGAAGGGGCGCCGGTAACGGCCGTCGGCCCCCGAGACCGCGGCCATGCCCGACAGGGAGCGGATGCCGGAGCCGCGGGCGAGGCCCAGCAGGACGGTCTCGGCCTGGTCGTCGCGGGTGTGGCCGAGCAGGACGGCGGCGGCACCGTGGCGTGCGGCGGCGGCGTCCAGCGCGGCGTAGCGGGCGTCGCGGGCGGCGGCTTCCGGGCCGCCCGCGCGGCCGACGGTCACGGCGGTGGCCTCCACGGGGTCGAGGCCCAGTTCGCGCAGGCGCAGGACGACCTCTTCGGCGCGCAGGTCGGAGCCGCTCTGCAGGCCGTGGTCGACGGTGACGCCGCCGGCGCGGACGCCGAGCCGGGGGGCCTCGAAGGCGAGGGCGGAGGCGAGCGCCATGGAGTCGGCACCGCCGGAGCACGCCACGAGCACGAGCGGTGCCGCCGGAAGTCCGGGCTCGCGCTCGGGCGTTCGCTCGACGGCCGTCGCGGCGGGGACGCCGGCCGGAGTGTTCAGTTCGGTGAGGATGTCGTGGAGGACGCGGCGGACCGCCAGGCGTATCGCCGCGACCGCAGGATGGGGACCCATGTCCGGTGCCCTTCATGAAGTTGTCGGGGGTGAGCCCGAGGTTCAGTCACGCAGAGTGTGTAGATGGTGACAGAAACGGGCCGTTCCCCGAGCATCGCACGCCTGTCGAAGGCTCACGGTCCCTCGGACGGGTGATTGAAGGGTCGTTCGCCTGCCTCGGCCGGAATCGTTTCACGCCCCGCCCGCGCGGCTCACGCCTCCGGCTTGCGGTGCACCCGCGCGATCCAGTCCGCCGGTTTGGCGATCTCCGACTTGGTGGGGAGGGTGTTGGGCGAGGTCCAGACCCGGTTGAAGCCGTCCATGCCGCACTCCTCGACGACGGCCCGTACGAACCGTTCGCCGTCCCGGTACTGGCGGAGCTTGGCGTCCAGGCCGAGCAGCTTGCGCAGCGCCATGTCGAGGCGGGAGGCGCCCTTGGCGCGACGCTGCTGGAACTTCTCCCGGATCTCGCCGACGCTCGGCACGACCGCCGGTCCGACGCCGTCCATCACGAAGTCGGCGTGCCCCTCCAGGAGGGACATCACGGCGGTGAGGCGGCCGAGGACCTCCCGCTGGGCCGGGGTCTGCACCAGTTCGACGAGCGAGCGGCCGCCGTCGTCCTCCTCCGCGTCGGGACGGCCCCCGGCGAGGGACTGGGCGGCCTCGCGGACGCGTTCGAGCACGGTCATGGGGTCCACGTCGGTCTCGGCCAGGAACGACTGGATTTCGCCCTCGAGATGGTCGCGCAGCCAGGGCACGGCGGTGAACTGGGTGCGGTGCGTCTCCTCGTGCAGGGTCACCCACAGGCGGAAGTCGTGCGGCTCCACGTCGAGTTCGCGCTCCACGTGCACGATGTTCGGCGCGACCAGGAGCAGCCGCCCGCCGCCGTTCGCGCCGGCCGGCAGTTCGCGGGTGGCGGGGGCGAACGTCTCGTACTGGCCGAGCACGCGGGAGGACAGGAACGACAGCAGCATGCCCAGCTCCACGCCGGTGACCTTGCCGCCGACGGCGCCGAGGACCGCGTTGCCCGCGCCGCCGCCGCGCCGCTCCTGCATCTTCTCCAGCAGGGGTTTGAGGATCTCCCGGAACCCGGCGACGTTGGCCCGGACCCAGCCGGGCCGGTCGACCACCAGGACGGGGGTGTCGTGGGTCTCCTCGGTGCCCATCCGGGTGAAGCCGCGGACGTGCTCCTCCGAGGACTTGGCATGGCGGCGGAGCTCGGCGACGACGGCCCTGGCCTCGTCGCGGCTCACCTCGGGGCCCGGCCGTACGAGCCGGGTCGCGGTCGCCACCGCGAGGTTCCAGTCGACCATGCCGGAATTTGCGCCGATGCTCGTCATGCGTCAACGGTACGGGAGCGCTGCCGCTGGGGGGCAGTCGTGCGGCGGGGTGGGTCCGGGGGCTGGTGCGCGGCCCGGCGTTGTGCGGTGCCTCCCTTGCCGCCCACCCGTGCCGCCCGGGGGTACCTCCCAGGCCGTTCAGGCACTGGGGAGGCACGATCGCCCGCGGCTACGGTGACGCCAACGCCGTCGCCGCTCGGTCCAGGGCCGACTGGGCCGCCCAGGCGTCCGTCGTGCCGTTGGCCAGGAAGGCGAAGCCCAGGAGGCGGCCGTCGGGGGTGGTCACCGTGCCGGCGAGGGTGTTCACGCCCGTGAGGGTGCCGGTCTTGGCGCGGACGAGGCCCGCTGCTCCGTCCGTGTAACGGCCGGCCAGCGTGCCAGTGAAGTGCGCGACGGGCAGGCCGGTGAGCACGGGGCGCAGCTGGGGGCGGGCCGGGTCGGCCGCCTCGGCCAGCAGGGCGGTGAGCAGGTCGGCGCTGACCAGGTCGGTGCGGTCCAGGCCGCTTCCGTCGTGGAACCGCGCGCCGCGCACCGGCAGGCCGAGCTGCTCGAGGCGGGCGGTGACGGCGGCGCCCGCCCCGGCGAAGTCGGCGCGCTTGCCGGTCGCCACGGCGGTGTGGCGGGCCAGGGCCTCGGCGAGGTCGTTGTCGCTGTTGGTCAGCATCCGCTCGACCAGGGCCGACAGCGGGGGCGAGGAGACCGTGGCGAGGGTGTCGGCGCGGGCCGTGGCCTTGGAGGGGCCGGGGGCCGACGCGGTGACGCCGTGCTGTTTGAGGAGGCCGGCGAAGGTGCGGGCGGCGTCGGCGGCCGGGTCGGGCACGCGCGGGGCGGGGCCGCTGGTGGAGTCGTCGGTGCGGCCCTCGTCGGTCATCAGGGCGGTGACGCGGGCGAGGTTCTCGTTGACCCCGATCGGGTGCGTCTGCGTACCGGCGTAGAGCGTCGTGTCGTAGGACAGCGTCACCTTGCGCAGGTCCCGCTTCTTCAGGGCGGCTGCGGTCTTCTCGGCGAGGGTGCGCAGGTCGGCGAGGCCGCGGGGGTCCTCGCGCGCGGTGAGGGTGGGGTCGCCGCCGCCGACCAGGACGAGTTCGCCGGTGTCGCCCTCCAGGGCGGTGCGGGTGGTGAGGCGGTGGTCGGGGCCCAGGGCGGTGAGGGCGGCGACGGCGGTGGCGATCTTGGTGGTGGAGGCGGGGGTGAGGGGGACGTCGACGCCGTGGCCGTACAGGCGCTTTCCGGTGGTGAGGTCGACGACGGCCGCCGCGCGGTGCTCGCCGAGCGTGGGGTCGTCCTTCAGCAGGGGGTCGAGGAGGTCCGCGAGGGCCGCCCGGTCGCCGGGTGCCGCCTTGACGCCGCCCGGGGTGGCGGCGCCGCCGAGGCCGGTCAGTACGGCCCCGGCGCTGGGCGCGGGACGGGGTGAACCGGACGACGTACCGGAGGCCCCGGGTCCGCGGTCGTGATCTGTGCCACCCGTGTGCCCCAGGGCGACGGCCCGGTCCTGCTCGGCCGTACGCTGACCCGTGGAGTCCCAGGGGCCGGCGGCGGTCACCACTCCGGCGGCCAGTGCCAGCCCGGCGGTGGCGGCACCGGCGGTGTACTGCCAGGTCTTCGGCCTCGTGATCCGGGCGAGCTGCGGCGCCGTGGCCCGTGCGAACCGTGCGACCCGCGGTTCGGCGGCCCGGACGAAGCGGGCCAGACGGGGGCGTACGGTATCCACGGCCCGCACCACGTGCGGTCTCGCGGTCCGCCAAGGCCTCAGCTCTGGCACTGTCACCAGCCCCTTTCGCGATCACACACCTGCGTGAGGGACACTTAACCACCAGAACTATGTGCTGATCATGGAGGAGCGTCCGGTGGAGTTCGACGTCACGATCGAGATCCCGAAGGGTTCGCGGAACAAGTACGAGGTGGACCACGAGACCGGTCGTATCCGCCTGGACCGCCGCCTGTTCACCTCGACCGCCTACCCGACCGACTACGGCTTCGTCGAGAACACCCTCGGCGAGGACGGCGACCCGCTGGACGCGCTGGTCATCCTGGACGAGCCGACCTTCCCGGGCTGCCTCATCCGCTGCCGCGCGATCGGCATGTTCCGGATGACGGACGAGGCCGGCGGCGACGACAAGCTGCTGTGCGTGCCGTCGACCGACCCGCGCGTGGAGCACCTGCGTGACATCCACCACGTCTCGGAGTTCGACCGCCTGGAGATCCAGCACTTCTTCGAGGTCTACAAGGACCTGGAGCCCGGCAAGTCCGTCGAGGGCGCCGACTGGGTGGGCCGCACCGACGCCGAGGCCGAGATCGAGCGGTCGTACAAGCGCTTCAAGGACCAGGGCGGCCACTGACCGGGCACCCTTCTCGCAACGGGCCGCACGCACACGCGTGCGGCCTGTTCGCGTTTGAGTGGCCATACTGAGGTCATGAGGAGGGTGAGTTCGTACCAGGGAGCGTTGCGCAGGTGACGGAGGAGGACCACAAGCCGCAGTCGGACGAGGCCCGCAGTGCCTTCCGGCAGCCGGGCGGTGTCGCGGCGTCGATCGACGGCGAGTCGTCGACGACGTCCGAGTTCGAGATCCCGCAGGGACTCGCCGCCCCCCGGCACACCGCCACCGAGTCCGAGACGACCTCGGAGTTCTCGCTCCCCGACGGCCTGGAGGCGCCGGCCGCCGCGCCCGCCGACGCCGAGGGCTCGGCGTTCACCATGCCGAGCACCCACAGCGCGTGGTCCGCCCCCACCGCCTTCACCCCGGCGAGCGGATTCCCGGCGGTGAACCTGACGGACGTGCCCTGGCAGGACCGGATGCGCGCCATGCTGCGGATGCCGGTGGCCGAGCGGCCCGCGCCCGAGCCCTCGCAGAAGCACGACGACGAGTCCGGCCCCGCCGTGCCGCGCGTGCTGGACCTGACGCTGCGTATCGGGGAGCTGCTGCTGGCGGGCGGTGAGGGCGCCGAGGACGTGGAGGCGGCCATGTTCGCCGTCTGCCGGTCCTACGGCCTGGACCGCTGCGAGCCGAACGTCACCTTCACCCTGCTGTCGATCTCCCACCAGCCGTCCCTGGTCGAGGACCCGGTGACGGCGTCGCGCACGGTACGCCGCCGGGGCACCGACTACACCCGGCTCGCGGCCGTCTTCCAGCTGGTGGACGACCTCAGCGACCCCGAGACGCACATCTCGCTGGAGGAGGCCTACCGGCGCCTCGCGGAGATCCGCCGCAACCGGCACCCGTACCCCACCTGGGTGCTGACCACGGCGAGCGGTGCGCTCGCCGGCGGTGCCTCGCTGCTGGTCGGCGGTGACGTGATCGTGTTCTTCGCGGCGATGTTCGGCGCGATGCTCGGCGACCGGCTGGCGTGGCTGTGCGCGGGGCGCGGGCTGCCCGAGTTCTACCAGTTCGCGGTGGCCGCGATGCCGCCGGCCGCGATCGGCATCGCGCTGACGCTGACCCACGTCGACGTGAAGGCCTCCGCGGTGATCACCGGTGGGCTGTTCGCGCTGCTGCCGGGGCGGGCGCTGGTCGCGGGCGTGCAGGACGGTCTGACCGGTTTCTACATCACCGCGGCGGCGCGCCTGCTGGAGGTCATGTACTTCTTCGTCAGCATCGTCGCCGGGGTGCTGGTGGTGCTGTACTTCGGCGTCCAGCTGGGCGCCAAGCTCAACCCGGACGCGGCCCTGGGCACGGGTGACGACCCGTTCGTGCAGATCTTCGCCTCGATGCTGCTGTCGCTGGCCTTCGCGATCCTGCTCCAGCAGGAACGGTCCACCGTGCTGGCGGTCACCCTGAACGGCGGCGTGGCCTGGTGCGTGTACGGCGCCATGCACTACGCGGGCGACATCTCACCGGTGGCCTCCACGGCCGCCGCGGCGGGGCTCGTGGGCCTGTTCGGGCAGCTGATGTCCCGGTACCGGTTCGCGTCGGCGCTGCCGTACACGACCGCGGCGATCGGGCCGCTGCTGCCCGGTTCGGCGACGTACTTCGGTCTGCTGGCGATCGCGCAGAGCGAGGTCGACGCGGGGCTGCTGTCGCTGTCCAAGGCGGTGGCGCTGGCGATGGCCATCGCGATCGGGGTGAACCTGGGCGGGGAGATCTCGCGGCTGTTCCTGAAGGTGCCCGGCGCCGCGAGTGCGGCGGGACGCCGGGCAGCCAAGCGGACGCGGGGGTTCTAGCGCCGGCCGCCTCCGAGCTGGGGGTGTGCGGGTCGTTGGCGGGTGCCGGCTCGTCGTGGCTCGTCGTGGCTTGTCGCGCCGTTCCCCGCGCCCCTCAGGCGTCTCAGTACCCCTGGTGGTAAGGGTCCTGGCCGCCCTGCTGGCCGCCATAGGGCTGCTGGCCGCCGTAGGGCTGCTGGCCGTAGCCCTGCGGGTACTGCTGGGCGTACGGCTGCTGCGGGGGCTGCTGGTACTGCTGGGGCTGCTGCGGTTGCTGGGGCTGCTGCGGCTGGTCGTACGGGTCCACCCTGCGGAGCTGGGTCGTGGCGTCGTCCATCACCGGGTACGGGGGCTGGGGCCGGTGCTGCTGGGCCGCCGGAGGGGTCGGACCGGCCGCGGCGGCGCGCTGCCTCTTCTTGCGTTCGCGCAGGTACTCGATGGCGATCGGGACGACCGAGACCAGGACGATCAGGACGAGGATGGCCTCGACGTTGGTCCGGATGAGCTCGATCTGGCCCAGCCAGTAGCCCGCGAGGGTGACGCCGGTGCCCCAGGCCACGCCGCCGATCACGTTGTACGTGAGGAAGGTGCGGTACTGCATGCGGCCGGCGCCCGCCACGATGGGCGCGAAGGTGCGCACGATGGGCACGAAGCGGGCCAGGACGATCGCCTTGGGGCCGAACTTGTCCATGAACTCGTGCGCCTTCTCCAGGTTCTCCTGTTTGAAGAGCTTGGAGTTGGGACGGCTGAACAGCCTCGGGCCGAAGAACTTGCCGATCATGTAGCCGACCTGGTCGCCGAGGACGGCGGCGGCCACGATCAGGGCGCACACCAGCCACAGCGGCTGGCTGATGAACTCGCCCTGGGCGACGAACAGGCCCGCGGTGAAGAGCAGCGAGTCGCCGGGCAGGAACGCGAAGAGTCCTGACTCGGCGAAGACGATGAGCAGGATGCCGGGCAGACTGAACGTCTCGATCAGGTAGTCCGGACTGATCCACTCGGGACCGAGCGCAAGGGTGGTCACGGGATTGTGGCTCCTGCTGCTGGGGGGAGGCGGGCTGGAACTGGCTGCCCAAACGTATCAACGCAGCCGCTGTGCCCCGGGTTCCACCGGACACCCCGGGGCCTGCGCCGCCCCGGCCCCGGAAACCCGGGAACCGTGGCCCTGGAACAATACGGCGGCTCGCCGCCTCCCGCTGCTCTTCGCCGTCACCCCTCGACGGTTTTGGGGGCCGGTCCGGTCAGCTCTCCGCGCTTCTCCTGCTGGGCGAAGACGTAGAGGAGCGCGGGGTGGGTGGCGCCGAAGGCCAGTACGAAGCGGTTGAGGCCCATGAACTGTCCGATGCCGAGGTGGAAGAGCGTCATCGAGCCGAGGAACGCCTTGGACACGGGCTTGGGCAGTACGAAGACCAGTGGGAAGGACACCTCCGCGGCGATGGTGCCCCAGGTCACCAGCTTCCCCGCCACCGGGTACCGGTGGATGAGCCGGTAGACGCGCGGGTCGCCGTAGTTGTGCGTGCGGATGACTCCGTTGAACGCCTCACCGCTGAGCCACACCGGGGAGACCAGCTTGACCACACCGGAGGCGACGTAGGAGATGGTCGTCTCCAGGGCCAGCGCGCGCATGGCCACGTCGCGCGCCTTCTCACCGTCCTTGAAGGTGCCGGTCGAGGCGAGCACGACGTTGATCACCTGCTGGAGCTGGTCGGCTCCGTCCCCGCCGAAGGGGGAGCGCAGCCGGCCGGCCGCGCCCGTCACGGCGAGCACGGCGCTGCCCACCGTGCGGACCCCGCGTTTGTGGCCCCAGACCAGGGTGGCCGCGGAAGCACCGGCCTGTATCCCGTACAGGGCCACCGCCGCCTTCTTCGACTCGAGGGCCCGCGTCAGCCGGGGAAAGCGCTTGGCGAACCTGGGGCGCGTGTTGCCCACCTGGCCGCTCAGCATTTCGCCGTCTTCGAACTTGCGTGACTGGCTCAGCATTTCCAGTGCGGAGACCAGCGTGCCCAGCGAAGCCACTCGGCGTGCCGTGACCTCGGGTGGAGCGCTGAGGAACATGGATGGGTGCTCCCGGGTGATGTGATGCGAGTACGGTGGAAACGAAAGCGGCGGCACGGTATGCGTATCGGGCGTACCGTGCCGCCGCGTCTTTCATCCGGCCCGGTCGGCGATGCCGGTCAGCACCGCCCGCGGGCCGGTGGTTCAGCCCGCGAGGTCGTTCGTGATCTCGTTCAGCGCGTAGGCGGTGGCGGAGGTCACGGCGACGCCCTCGGGGGTCGCGAGGGTGGCCAGCGGGGTCAGCATGGTCGGCGTCGCGTCGTTGCCCATGCGGCCCGGGGTCACGTCGGTCAGCTCGGTGTTGGCGAAGTCAGCCACGACAGACATGGTGTTCCTCTTTCTCTGAGAAAACTCGTAGCGAGTCTCCAGCCGTTCGGCGGGAGGGCGCGGACTCACGCGGCACGCGAGGTGCCGAGTGAGCTCGCGGCTTCCAGTCGAGAGGGCTGTGCGAGTCGCTAGGCGAGGGCGAGGGACGGCGCCTCGGCGGGCGTGACGTCTCCCTCCAGCGGGAATTCGAGCGACACGAAGACCGGTTCGATGTGCCGGTCGTCGGGGCTGGTGGGGTACGAGTGCAGCAGCATGAACTGGCTGCGTGTGGCCCCGGGGGCGTGCGGCAGGTGGAGCTGGATGTAACGGGCCAGCAGCCGGTAGCCGGACGCCGTCGTCACGGGGAGCACCTTCGAGCCGAAGGCGACCGCCTGCGCGAGTGTGTGCTGGGTCGCGTCGAACAGGGCCTTCGGGCTCCGGTTGCGCGCGTTCCACGCCAGTGCGTACCACGTCCGGTCCTGGACGATCGGGACCTCCGCCCACTCCCCGGGCTTGCCGTCCGTGATGTCCCGGTAGAGCAGGTGGGCGTCCTTGACGCCGGGATTGGGGCCGAAGAAGCGCCAGTTAGGGGTCGGGACGCGCAGCTTCCCGCGACGCAGGAGTCCGTCGAAGCGCTGCTCGGGGATCTGCGCCACCGCGGTCGCGACCAGCCACCCGGCGAGCGACGTCGTGACGGCGGCCGTCTTCACGCGTTCGAGGTTCACTTTCATGACCGCGCCATCTCCTCCTTCCGTTCGGCGGCGTCCTCGCCGGCCGGGCGCTTCGTGGTGGACGGCTGCCACTCCGGTCCGAGCGGGCCCGCGGGCGGTTCACCGGCGATGAGGTCCGCCACCTCCTGCGCGTGCTTCGGCACGGCGAGGAGCGACTCGTGGTCCGAACCGAGGACGAAGTGGTGCCGGGCCTGCTGGGAGATGACGGCCAGCCTGGCCTGGACACCGGCGTGCAGGGTGTTGTCGCCGATGTTGTTCTCCGCCGTGACCACGGTCAACGGGCAGTCCAGGCCGGTCAGTTCCGGGTAGGTCTGGGCGTCCCGGTACTCGCGGTGGGCCGTGGCCCAGGTGCGGGGGGTGGCCAGGAACGCCCGGTAGGACCGGTTGACCTCCGGGCTGTACTGCTGATGGGCGTTCATGGCGGGACGGAAGACCGACAGGCCGGTGGCGGCGAAGACCTGCTCCATCACCATCCGCTGGTGGGACCAGCGGTCGACGTCGGTCCGGCGGGCGTGGCGCAGGCTGACCACCTCGGTGGCGTCGATCATGACCACGTGGGTCACGCCCCGCGCCGCGTCCGGGTGCATCGACGCGTAGGCCGCGACGAAGTACCCGCCCAGGGAGTGTCCCGCCAGGACGACGGGAAGGCCGGCCAGGTAGGTGTCGCGCAGCTCCTGCAGCAGCTCGAAGCGCGACTCCAGGCCGTACCGGGTGTCCGGTGTGCTCAGCCCGTAACCGGGACGGTTGAACCGTACGTACCCCATGTCCGCGGGAAGCGCGCCGCACACCCAGTCCCAGTACTCGTGGGGCGCGCCCATGCCGTTGTCGAGCAGAACGGCCCGCCGCGCCTGCGGAGGAAGGTGGACCTCGACCTCGACGAGGCTTCCGTCCGGCCGCTCGTGCAGCATGCACCGCCGCGCACGTTCGCGTGTACCCGTGAACCGGGTTGCCGCACCGGTCAGAAGGCTAGTGCCGACCAGTCCGATCAGGCCGGCGGCAAACTGGCGCTCCAAAGACGCCACATTCCCTCCCCCGTGATGTGAAGTGACTGTCTGCCCGGAAGGCTAACAGCCGATTCCGGAATCAATTAACGCGTTAGTTGACCAGGCACCCGAGCCGTTCTGCCACGAGGCTGCGGCGGCCGTAACGCCGGGGCTCGGCCGTACTTCCGCAGCTCCATGTAGAGCTCGCCTATCGTCGCCTTCAACATGGCATTTTCTTTGGCCAGCTCAGCCATACGGGACGCTTCCTCGGTGTCCCTTCCGCTTTCACCGGCCAGCCCGTTGCGGCCGCCCTCAATAAACTGCCTGCGCCAATTGGAGACCGATTGCTCGGACACTCCTGCTTCCCGCGCGGCTTCCGCCGCCGTCAGTTCGCCGCTCATCACCCTGACCACCAGGCAGAGTTTCTTGTCTGTCGGAAGTACTGGCGGACGTCCCAAGTTGAAACCCCTCCTAAGCCGACTGGGCCTTCTGCACAGCGTTCAGGGCTTGACGTAGCTGCACATGAAGAGCGGTGCGGCCTCGCTGTAGGGCGTGCCGTCCCAGCGCGACATCCGGGCTTCCGGTTCCAGACCGGCCGCGCGGGCGTATCCGTCGACGTCGTCCGGCGTGGTCAGGCGGGTGAGTTCGCTGCCCACCCGGGTGGTCCCGTCGCTCTGGTACAGGATGTGCGAGCACTGCCACAGGCCGCCGTCGAGCAGGACGGAGTGCGTCTGCACCCCCGTTCCCGGCTCGGGGTAGGGGACGAAGTAGGTGGTGCGGGCCCGGCCCTCGTGCAGCTGGAGAATCGCCGGCTTGTTGTGGGTCTCGATCACCAGCCGACCGCCGCTGACCAGCAGGTCGGCCGCGCGACGCACGGCCCGCCGCTGGTCGTCGGGGGTCGTCAGGCACGAGAGGGTCGCGCACACGCAGTACACCAGCCCGTACCGGGCCGGCGAGGTGTAGGCGCGTATGTCCCCGTGCACCGGGGTGACGTCCGCGCCCTCCTTCAGCTTGACGCGCAGCGCGTCGAGCATCTCCGGAGAGCTGTCCACACCGGTCACCGGGCCGACTTCGCGGGAGAGCGGGATCGCGATCCGTCCGGTCCCCACACCCAATTCCAGGGTGCCGGACTCGGGGTCGGGATGGCGGTCACGCAGACCTTTCACGGCCTCGCGGGTGACCCTGTCATCCGGGATCAAGCGGTCGTACCAGCCCTCGAACTGCCGGCCGTACCCTATATCGTCAACTCCGTCTTCCATTTATTCCCCCTCATGCTGTCCCCACTGCCGAACCGGTGAGAGCGTCATGAAGCCGGGGGTCTGGAACCGGCCAGGACGTGATGCGCCGACGGATCGGCCGCAAAGAATGCACAACCAGCCGTACGGCCGGTCGAACGCCGTACGGTAACGCCCCAACGGAAGTCTGTGGGGAGACCTCGTTGCCTCACCGTACCAAATGCGGAGTGGCCACTTCTATGGAGATCCGCCGCCGATTCCGACACCACTCGGGCCACTGCCGGGAGTTGTCCGGGCGTCAGGTGGCGCGAGCCCCGTCATTACCTGGGGCGAGCGAATGCGAGTGGCATCGGACCGGGCGCCAAGTCAGGTGCGTCACCTATCCCGAAACGATGCCTGAGCGCGGAAAGGGCCGCCAGATAACCAGACATTCCGTGCACACTGGGCCCGGGTGGAGTGGCCGAGGAGCACAGGAAGAGGCCGGGCAGCGGAGTGCGGTAGGGGTCGAGGCGCGGTACGGGACGCGCGAGGCTCTGACGGAGCGTCATGGCGCCCGAACCGATGTCCCCGCCGACGTAGTTGGGGTTGTACGCCTCGTAGGCGGCGGCGGGTACGGACCGGTGGGCGACGATCGTGTCCCCGAATCCGGGGGCGTGGCGCTCGATGGCGGCCCGGACCAGCTCGTAGGGGTCGGTGGGGTCGCCGTTCGGCACGTGCGCGTACGCCCACAGCGGACGTTTGCCGGGCAGGGCCCGGCCGGGGTCGGCCACCACCGGGTCCACCACCAGGACGAACGGTTTCCCGGTCCGCACCCCGCGGGCGTTCGCCGTCTCCTGCCGCACCAACTCGGCGTAGGTGCCGCCCAGGTGCACCGTTGCGGCACGGCCCACCTCGGGGTCGGCCCAGGGGACCGGCTCCGACACCAGGAAGTCGACCTTGGCGGCACCCGGGCCGTACCGGAACCGTTCCAGGGCGCGCCGGTAGGAGCGGGGCAGCCGGTCGCCCGCGAGGGCCAGCAGCCCCTTGGGACTGGTGTCGAGCAGCACGGCACGGGCACCGCCCAGTTCCGCCAGGTCCGTCACGTGGTGCCCGGTGTGGAAGACCCCGCCGTGCGCCGTGATGTCCTCGGCCAGTGCCTGGGCGATCCGGCCGCTGCCACCGCGCGGCACCGGCCACCCCGTGCCGTGGGCGAGGTGGCCCAGCAGCATGGCCACCGCCGAGGACGCCAGGCTCGGCAGCCTGCCGACCGCGTGGGCGGCGACGCCCGCGAGCAGGGCCGGGGCCTCCTGCCCCCGGAAGGCCCGGACACCCAGACCGCTGCCGTGCGCCGCGATCCGGCCGGCCAGCAACAGGGCGGCGGCGGGGTCCCGGGGTACCGAGCGCTGCCCGGAGAGGATGAGGTCGACGACCGCTTCGCTGCGCTCGAGCAGCGGGCTCATCAACCGGTGCCAGGCGGCTCCGTCGGCTCCCAGACGCGCGCAGGTCTCGGCGAGCGAGCGGTAGGCGAGTCCGGCGCGTCCGCCGTCCAGCGGATGGGCGTAACCGATCTCCGGCTGCATCAGCTCGACCCCGCGGGCCGCCAGGTCGAACGCGCGGAAGAACGGCGACGCGGCGGCCATGGGATGGACGGCGGAACAGATGTCGTGCACGACACCGGAGTCGAAGAGGGGGGCGGTGCGCAGCCCTCCCCCGATGGTGTCGGCCGCCTCGTGGAGGTGCACCCGCAGTCCGGCTCGGGCGAGGACCACGCCGGCCGCGAGGCCGTTGGGTCCGGTACCCACGATGGCGACGTCCGCTGCGGTCACCGGTACTCCTCACTCGTGACGGGCCGAAGCCGCGGCGTGTGGCCGGCCGGCCGGGGCCCGGCGTTCAGCTGGGAACCGGCCAGGCGGCGGTAGAGCTGGTCGTGCTCCATCAGTTCGTGGTGCACTCCGACGGCCCGGACCCGGCCCTCTTCCAGCACCACGATGCCGTCGGCATCGATCACCGTGGAGATCCGGTGGGCGATGGCGATCACGGCGCACCGCCGGGAGACCTGGCGCAGCACGGCGCGGAAGTCCCGTTCCGAGTCGGAGTCGAGGTTGGACGTGGCTTCGTCGAGCAGCATGACCGCGGGCCGCTGAAGCAGCGTGCGGGCTATGCACAGGCGCTGGCGCTGCCCCCCGGACAGCCCACTGCCCTGGTCGCCCAGCTCGGTGTCGAGGCCGCGCGGGAGCCGGGCGATCACCGACGTGAGGCCGGCCAGCTCCACCGCTTCCCGGATGGCGGCGTCGTCGGCGTCCGGGCTGGCGTAGGTCAGGTTCTCCCTGATGGTTCCGCGCAGGGCCGCGCTGTCCTGCTGCACGTAGCCCACCAGGGTGCGGACCGTGTCGAGGGGGAGGGCCCCGATGTCCCGTCCGCCGAGCCGGACCTGGCCGCCGTCCGCCGCGTGGAACCGTTCGATGAGCTGGAACATGGTGGTCTTGCCCGCCCCCGACGGCCCGACCACCGCCGTCAGCCCCCGTGCCGGGACCCTGAACGAGACCCCGTCGAGCACCTGCGTGCGCTCCGCCTCCCGTCCGCGGCGGTAGCCGAAGCGGACGTCGCGGAACTCGACCGCCGGTTCGTCCGGGGGGAGCCGTGCGGGGAGGGCTGAGGGCACCGTGCCGGGCGGGCCGGGGTCCTCCTGGGGCAGCCGGGCGAGCTCGTCCACCCGCTGGACGGCGGCCCTCCCCTGCACGAACTGGCCCACACCCATGAAGAACATCACCAGCGGCGACACCAGTTGGAACAGGTACATGATGAAGGTGGTCAGGCTCGCCATGTCCATCTCGCCCCGGGCCACCCACGACATTCCCACACCCACGACCACGGCCAGGGCGCCCTGCGTGCCGACGTTCATGGACGGCATCAACAGGGCGTTGTAGGCGCTGACGCGCACACCCGAGCGGCGCGTCCGCTCGGCCAGTTCCCCGATGCGGGCGGCCTCCCGGGACTCGGCCCGGGACGCCTTCACCGTGGGCAGCGCGGAGAGCACCCGCTGCACGTCGGCGGCGAAGGCGCCGGTGTCGTCGCGGTTCTCCAGGGCGACCCTGCGCAGTCTGCGGGCGAGCACGACGGAGACGATGCTGGCGGTTCCCAGGCAGCTGAGGGTGATGACCATCAGCCAGAAGTCGATGAGGAACATCAGCACGACACCGCCGACGACCGTCGCGCCGCTGACGATCAACTGGGCGAGGCTCTGCGAGAGGGCGATCCGCACCAGTGAGGTGTCGGTGACCGTGCGGGTGAGGATGTCTCCCTGGGGCTGCCGTGCGAATGCGGTGAGGTCGGCCCGCAGCAGCCGTCCTACGAGGAGGCGGCGGACATCGAGGACGATGTCCTCGCCGGCCCGCCCGATGGTGTACGCCTGCAGCGCCGAGAAGAGCGCGCCGGCGCAGAAGAGACCGACGAGCGTGGCGGCGGGCCCGGCCATGGGGGTGCCTCGTCCCGCCGCCTCGATCAGCTCGCCGATGGCCCGGGGCTGAGCGAGCGAGGCGGCCACGCCCAGCAGGCCGAGCAGCACACCGGTGAGCAGCAGCCGGGAGTGGTGTCTGCTGACGCTCGCGACCGACCCCGCGCCCTTCGCGGCCCCGGCTCCCGGGCTCGCCTCTCCCCTGTGGCCCAGCACAAGCGCTCCCCCCGCGGTGCCGACGGTCACGGTGAACGTGCCGGGTCGGGTGGACAGCCCTGCCGCACGAGCCCGTCGTCAAGGCGACCGAACGTAACACGCAGGCCAGGCCTCAAGTTAGGGGTAACTTGACCGGTCGGCCTCGATCGCGTGCCTGCCGGAAGCCGTGGGGCCGCGCAAGGAAAAGTAACGGCCCCTCCCGCCGCCGGCGGATCACCACGGCGGCCCACCCCCCTCGGCCGCCGTCCCGGTGGGCGTCACCCCCGGTGCCGGACGGCGTTGGCGAGGATCGCGTCGCGCAGGTAGGCGGCGAGGCCCGGCTTTGCGGCGTCGAGGTTCCGCGTGAAACGTTCGTCCGACACGTACATCTCGCCCAGGCAGGTGTGCATCTCGTACCCGCAGTCGTAGTGGTTGCGGACGATGCCCTGCCGGTGGTCCTCGGCGGTGTCCATGGCCCCCTCGGAGTCGGCGGGCTCACCCGCGTCCATCAGGGCGACGAAGCGCCGGGTGAGTTCGTCGGCCTCGTCCTGGATGCGCTGCCAGTCCTCCTTGGTGTACGAGGCGGTCTTCTCCTTGGACTGGCGGTAGGCGTCGGTGTTCCCCCAGCGCTCCTGGACCTCCTCCTCGTACTGGTCGGGGTCGAAGTCGCCGAAGACCTCGAACTTCTCCTCCGGCGTGAGGTTGATTCCCATGCTGCGTGCCTCCATGGCCTGCTCCACGGCCGCCGCCATCTTCCGCAGCTTCTCGATCCGGGCGGTCAGCAGCTCGTGCTGGCGGCGCAGGTGCGCGCGCGGGTCCGCGGCCGGGTCGTCGAGCAGGGCGGCGACCTCGTCGAGCGGGAAGCCCAGCTCCCGGTAGAACAGGATCTGCTGCAGCCGGTCGAGGTCGGCGTCGCTGTAGCGCCGGTGGCCCGCGTGGCTGCGCTCGCTGGGTACGAGCAGGCCGATGTCGTCGTAGTGGTGCAGCGTGCGCACCGTCACTCCGGCGAAGCCGGCCACCTGTCCCACGGAGTAGCTCACTTCCGCTCCTTTCTCCGATGTCCACCACGCTGCCTCCTCACGTGACGTGAGGTGCAAGCCCGTGCACGCCGGTACGGCCCCGGGTGCGGGGCGCGGGACCCCGGCCTACCGTCGGTTGCATGTCACTGCACAAGGGTCCCCGCCCGCACCACGACGACGACCGCGACCGGCGCCGGCTCGCCGTGAACCCCTTCCACGCGGCGGCGAACCCGCTCGGCGGCATGACCGAGGCCCCGCCCTCCCACCGGCTGCCGGACTCCCCGCTGCCGCCGGAGAGCGCGTACCGGCTGGTCCACGACGAGCTGATGCTGGACGGCAACGCCCGGCTGAACCTGGCAACCTTCGTCACCACCTGGATGGAGCCGCAGGCCGGGGTGCTGATGAGCGAGTGCCGGGACAAGAACATGATCGACAAGGACGAGTACCCGCGCACCGCCGAGCTGGAGCGGCGCTGCGTGGCGATGCTCGCCGACCTGTGGCACGCGCCCGCCCCGGAGGCGGTCGTGGGCTGCTCGACGACCGGGTCGAGCGAGGCGTGCATGCTGGCCGGGATGGCGCTGAAGCGGCGCTGGGCGCTCCGCAACGCCGACCGGTACCCGGCGAAGGACGTGCGGCCCAATCTGGTGATGGGCGTGAACGTGCAGGTCTGCTGGGACAAGTTCTGCAACTTCTGGGAGGTGGAGGCCCGGCAGGTCCCGATGGAGGGCGACCGCTTCCACCTGGACCCGCAGGCCGCGGCCGAGCTGTGCGACGAGAACACCATCGGGGTCGTCGGCATCCTCGGTTCCACCTTCGACGGTTCCTACGAGCCGATCGCCGACCTGTGCGCCGCCCTGGACGCCCTCCAGGAGCGGACCGGGCTGGACGTCCCGGTGCACGTCGACGGGGCCTCCGGCGGCATGGTCGCGCCCTTCCTCGACGAGGACCTGGTGTGGGACTTCCGGCTGCCGCGGGTCGCCTCGATCAACACCTCGGGGCACAAGTACGGGCTGGTCTACCCCGGGGTGGGCTGGGCGCTGTGGCGGGACTCGGAGGCGCTTCCGGAGGAGCTGGTGTTCCGGGTCAACTACCTGGGCGGCGACATGCCTACCTTCGCGCTGAACTTCTCCCGGCCGGGCGCGCAGGTGGTCGCGCAGTACTACACGTTCCTGCGGCTGGGCCGCGAGGGCTACCGGGCCGTGCAGCAGGCCGCGCGGGACATCGCGGGCTCGATCGCCGGGCGGGTCGAGGCGCTGGGCGACTTCCGGCTGCTGACGCGCGGCGACCAGTTGCCCGTGTTCGCCTTCACCACGGCCGACGACGTGACGGCGTACGACGTCTTCGACGTGTCCCGGCGGCTGCGCGAGGGCGGCTGGCTGGTGCCGGCGTACACCTTCCCGCCGCACCGCGAGGACCTCTCCGTGCTGCGGGTGGTGTGCCGCAACGGCTTCTCGGCGGACATGGCGGACCTGCTCCTGGAGGACCTGGAGCGGCTGCTGCCGGAGCTGCGCCGGCAGCCGCACCCGCTGACCCGGGACAAGGGCGCGGCGACCGGCTTCCACCACTGAGGGATGTCCGGCGGACCGGGTCGCAGGAAGGACGCGGTACCTCGTCGAAGCCGGTGACCCCGCGTCCGCGGCAGGATCCGCCGGACGGGCCCTAGCGGCTCAGCCGGGCGAACCTCGCCACCGCCAGCGGGAAGAACACCGCGAGCAGCGCCAGCGGCCAGGCGACGGCCGCCCAGAGGTGGCCGGACTCGCCGCCGGGGCTGCCGAAGAGGTCGCGGACGGCCGTGGCGGTCTGGGACATCGGGTTCCACTGGACGACCGTGCCCAGCCAGCCGGGCATGGAGCCGGGCGTGGCGAAGGCGTTGGACAGGAAGCCGACCGGCCAGACCAGGATCTGCACCGCCTGCACCAGCTCGGGCTTCCCGGCGACCAGGGCCAGGAAGATGCCGATCCACAGCATGGCGAAACGGAAGAGCAGGAGCAGGCCCACCGCGCCCAGGAAGGCGCCCGGGCCGCCGTGGGCCCGCCAGCCCAGGGCCCACCCGACGCCGATCAGTACGGCGAGGCCGAGTGCCGACTGGAGCATGTCGGCGGCGGAACGGCCCACCAGGACCGCCCCGTTGGCCATCGGCAGCGAGCGGAACCGGTCGACGACGCCCTTGTCCAGGTCCCGGGTGACGGCGATCATCGTGCCCTCCAGGCCGAAGGCCATGGTGAGGGCCAGCATGCCGGGGACCAGGTAGCCGACGTACTCGCCGCTCACGCCCCGGCCGCCGCCGACCAGGTAGCCGAACATCAGCAGCAGCATGACCGGGAAGACCAGGCTGACCACGACCGTCACCGGCTGACGCTGCCAGCGGGCCAGCTCGCGGCGGGTCATGGTCCAGGAGTCGGACAGGGCATGGGTCATGGGGGAAGTGGGAGTGGTGCCCTGGGTGGTGGCGCTCGCGCTCACGCGGCCTCCTTCGTGCGGTCGGTGAGGTGCAGGAACACCTCGTCCAGGGTCGGCCGGCGCAGCGCCACGTCCTCGGCCTCGACACCGGCCTCCTCCAGCGCCCGTACGACGCCGGAGAGCGCCGCCATCCGGTCGGTGACCGGAGCGCTGAGCAGCCGCCGGTCGGGGTCGACGCGGACGCCGGTGAGCGGCAGCAGGGCCACCGCGGCGCCCAGTTGGCCGGCGTGGCGCAGGACGACGTCGACGCGGTCGCCGCCGGTGGCCGCCTTGAGTTCGTCCGCCGTGCCGTCGGCGACGACCCGTCCCGCGTCGACGACCGAGATGCGGTCGGCGAGCTGGTCGGCCTCCTCCAGGTACTGGGTGGTGAGCAGGACCGTCGTACCCGCGCCGGCCAGCGAGCGGACCGAGTCCCACACCTCGGCGCGGCCGCGCGGGTCGAGGCCGGTGGTCGGCTCGTCCAGGAAGAGCACCTCCGGTTCGGTGATGAGGGACGCGGCCAGGTCCAGGCGGCGCCGCATGCCGCCGCTGTAGGCGCCGACCGGCTTGCGTCCGGTGTCGGCGAGGTCGAAGCGCGCGAGCAGTTCGTCGGCACGCGCGCGGGCACGCCGGGCGCCCAGGTGGTGGAGGCGGCCGAACATCTCCAGGTTCTGCCGGCCGCCCAGCTCCTCGTCGAGCGCCGCGTGCTGGCCGAGCAGACCGATGCGCAGCCGTACCGCGTACGCCTCGGCGACGACGTCGTGCCCCGCCACCTCGACGCGGCCCGCGTCGGGCCGCAGCAGGGTGGACAGGATCCGGATCAGGGTCGTCTTGCCCGCTCCGTTCGGGCCCAGCACGCCGTGCACCGTGCCGCGCGTGACCGTGAGGTCGAGTCCGTCCAACGCGTTCTTGCTGCCGTACTCCTTGCGTGCACCTTCGACGGTGATCGCCGCGTCGGCCACTGTCCCTCCCCGTTCCCCTTCGAGAGGCCAAGCTAGCCAAATTTGACTACCGGCTCAGAAGATAATGCCCGCTCTCCGATTGGTCAAACTTGATTAGCGAGCGTCCCCGTAGTGCGGCCGCCCCGCCGCGAAGGGGTTCTCCTCGTCCTCCGCCAGCACCCCGACGAACGGCTCGCCCTCGCCGGCGAAGGTGTACGCGCCGCCCCGGACGCGTTCGATGAGGCCGCGGGTCCACTCGGCGCCCGAGTCGGCCGAGTGGACCCAATAGTTCATGATCTCGCCGATGTGCCCGTACTGGCCGGGCCCCTCCGCGGGCAGGTAGTACTCGGTGACGGCGCTACGCCACTCCTCGATCTTCCGCACCCGCTCCTCCAGCAGCGCGAGGGCCTCCTCGCGCGGGAGGTCGACCATGAAGCCGAGCGCCGCGGTGAGCACGTCCGGCCGCTGGTCGTAGGCGGTGAGGTAGTCGCGGAGCAGGGTGAGGTACTCCTCGGTGCCCTGCTCCGTGATCTCGTACTCCACCCGCGGCGGCCCGCCCGCCGTGGACGGCGCGACCTCGTGCGCGACGAGCAGTCCCTGTTTCGCCATCTGCTTCAGCGCGTGGTAGATCGAGCCGGGCTTGGCGTTGGACCACTCGTGCGCGCCCCAGTACTCCAGGTCGTTGCGCACCTGGTAGCCGTGGGCCCGCCCGTGCTGGCGGACGGCGCCGAGCACGAGGAGACGGATCGCTGACATGGGAACCAGACTAGATCCGGCGCCGCGGTCCGCCCGCCGCGCCCCTCTGGAACCTCTGGAACGTCCAGAACCCCTAGAAGGGGAACCCGCTCCGCCCGTGCTGCACCGAGATCCACTTCTGCGTGGTGAAGGCGTCCAGCATGGTGTCGCCGTTGAGACGGCCGATGCCGGAGTGCTTCTCGCCGCCGAAGGGCACGATCGGCTCGTCGTGCACGGTCCCGTCGTTCACGTGGAACATGCCGGTGTCGATCCGCTTGGCGAAGTCGACGCCGCGCTCGATGTCCCCGGTGTGCACGGCACCGCTCAGCCCGTACGGCGTGTCGTTGACGAGGCGTACGGCCTCCTCCTCGCCGTCGAAGGGGACGAGGAAGGCGACCGGGCCGAAGACCTCCTGCCGCAGCAGCGCGGAGTCGGCGGGCAGGCCGGTCAGGACCGACGGCTCGACCAGGTTGTCGGTTACCGAGCCGCGCACCAGGGCGGTCGCGCCCTCGGCGAGGGCCTGCTCGACGACGCCGGAGACCGCGTCCGCCTGCGAGGAGTTGATCACCGGGCCGATGACGGTCGACGGGTCGCGCGGGTCGCCGGTCTTGAGGGTCTTCACCTTGGCGACGAACTTCTCGGTGAACTCGTCGGCCACCGCGCGGTCGACCAGCACGCGGTTGGCGGCCATGCAGACCTGGCCCTGGTGGACGTAGCGGCTGAAGACGGCGGCGTCGACCGCGTAGTCGACGTCGGCGTCGTCGAGGACCACCAGCGCGCTGTTGCCGCCCAGTTCCAGGACCGAGCGCTTGAAGTGCCCGGCGCAGACCGTGGCCACGTGGCGGCCGACCTTGTCGGAGCCGGTGAAGGAGATGACCTTCGGGACCGGGTGCTCCAGGAAGGCGTCGCCGATCTCCGCTATGTCGGTGACCACGACGTTGAGCAGGCCGCCCGGCAGTCCCGCGTCCTCGAGGATCTTCGCGACCAGGGTGCCGCCGACGATCGGCGTGTTCTGGTGCGGCTTGAGGACGACGCCGTTGCCCAGGGCGAGGGCCGGGGCGACCGACTTCAGGGAGAGCAGGAAGGGGAAGTTGAAGGGGCTGATGACGCCCACGACGCCGACCGGCACCCGGTAGACGCGGTTCTCCTTGCCGTCGACCGGGGAGGGGATGATCCGGCCCTCGGGGCGCAGCGCCAGGTGGACCGCCTCGCGCAGGAACTCCTTGGCGAGGTGCAGCTCGAAGGCGGCCTTCAGGCGGGTGCCGCCCAGCTCGGCGATGATCGCCTCGCTGATCTCCGCCTCGCGCTCCTCCACCAGCCGCAGCGCCTTCTCGAACACCGCGCGGCGCGCGTACGGGTTCGTCGCGGCCCACTGCTTCTGCGCGCGCTCGGCGGCCCGGTAGGCGGCGTCGACCTCGTCGACGGTGGCTATCGTGATCGAGGCCAGCTTCTCGTTGTCGTACGGGTTGAAGTCGATGATGTCCCAGGAGCCGGTGCCCGGACGCCACTCGCCGTCGATGTACTGCTGCGCGAGGTCGGTGAAGTACGACGACATGTGTTCCCTCAATCCCCTTAGCTGCCGCAGCCGCCGAGCGAGCCGCCTGATTGGGCGTCATCGTACTGAGGTTTCACGAGAGTTGAAGGAGTCCCCGCAGAAGGTCCCGGCTCTCGTCCGGCCCCGGGCTGTCCTGCTGGAGTTCCTTCAGCGCCGTCTCGTACTGGGTGACGTCCTCCTGCTTGTCCAGGTACAGCGCGCTGGTGAGCTGCTCCAGGTAGACGACGTCCGAGAGGTCGGACTCGGGGAAGCTGAGGAGCGTGAACGCGCCACTCTCGCCGGAGTGGCCGCCGAAGCCGAACGGCATGATCTGGAGCCGCACATTGGGGCGTTCGGACACCTCGATGAGGTGCTGGAGCTGCCCGCGCATCACCTCGCGGTCGCCGTACGGGCGGCGCAGGGCGGCCTCGTCGAGCACGATGTGGAACTCGGGGGCGCTCTCCGCGAACAGGTGCTTCTGCCGCTCCAGGCGCAGCGCCACCCGCCGCTCGACGTCCGCCTCGCCGGCGCCCTTCATGCCGCGCCGGACGACCGCGCGGGCGTACTCCTCGGTCTGCAGCAGGCCGTGCACGAACTGCACCTCGTAGGCCCGGATCAGCGAGGCGGCGCCCTCAAGCCCCACGTAGGTGGGGAACCAGCTGGGCAGCACGTCGGAGTAACTGTGCCACCACCCCGCGACGTTGGCCTCCTTGGCCAGGGAGAGCAGGGAGGCGCGCTCCTGCTCGTCCGTGATGCCGTACAGCGTCAGCAGGTCCTCGACGTCCCTCGTCTTGAAGCTCACCCGGCCCAGCTCCATCCGGCTGATCTTCGACTCGGAGGCGCGGATCGAGTAGCCCGCCGCCTCTCGCGTGATCCCCCGCGTCTCACGCAGTCGCCTGAGTTGTGATCCGAGCAGCATGCGCCGCACCACCGATCCGGGCTCTCCCGCGCTCACGTTCGCCAGCCTCCCCAACCGTCTTCAGGGGCCGCAGTCTGCCACTAAAACACTTCGAGCAGTACTCGTCCGGTTACGGAAACGGAATCGAGCCAAAGGAAACGTGCAGGATCATGCACGCGGCGGACCGGAACCGGCCGTCGAAAGAGATGAAGGGGAGGCGAAGATGACGGAAAAATTGCCCAACAAGCGGTACGGGCAGGTCCATTTCGGTCACGTGCACGTGCATCTGCCCTTGCATCTGAGGTACGCATCCGAAACCATGGTCCCCGCACCACCGCGCCGCATCGCTACGACCGCGAACTCCCGGGAGTGCCTCGCATGGGGACGAATGGATCGACCATGCTCGAGCCGTTACGGCAGGGCCTTCCGCCACTCGATCCCGCAGCCGTGTCCAACGCCGCCTCCTGCGCCCTGCCGCCCCGTTTCGAAGCGGTGCGCGAGGCCCGGCGGTTCACCCGCAGAACGCTTGAGGGCTGGGACACCGGCGACCGCTTCGACGACGTCTGCCTGGTGGTCTCGGAACTCGTCACCAACGCCCTGCGCCACGCGCTGCCCGCGGACACCCCGCGCCACGACGAGCGGCACGGTCCGGTACGGCTGCACCTGATGCGCTGGACCGAGCGGCTGGTGTGCGCGGTGCGCGACCCCAGCCACGACAGCCCGGTGGCCCGTGAGACGGACGACTTCTCGGCGGAGTCGGGCCGCGGCCTGTTCCTCGTCGACTCCTTCAGCGACAGCTGGGGCTGGCACCCGCTCGCCGGAACCCTCAACGGCAAGGTGGTCTGGGCGCTGTTCCGCGTCTAGGCGCCGCCCGGCCGGCCGGGCGGGCCGGGATCAGCTCGCGATCAGGTGGTCGAACTCGCCGTCCTTGATGCCGAGCAGCATGGCCTCGATCTCGGCACGCGTGTAGACGAGCGCGGGACCGTCGGGGAAGCGGGAGTTGCGCACCGCCACCGCGCCGTCGGGCAGGCGCGCGAACTCCACGCACGATCCCTGCGAGTTGCTGCGCCGGCTCTTCTGCCAGGCCGCGTCGTGCAACTGCGTGGCGGCCATGCCGTTGTACACGTCGTACACGTCGTGGTTCACAGGTCGCTCCCCGGTGTGCACTGGCTGATGTGGCCATTGATGCAGTGGTCAACTGATCCGGATCATAACCCTGTTCACGTGCGGGATGCATGAGCAAATGCACGTGCACGCGCGGTGTTCCCGCGGTTACAGCTGTGACGACCGCCTTACCGAGCCCTGCCCTCTACGACGCCGGGCCCCGGAAAGTCGTTCCCGCATGTGCCCCCGAATTCGAAGAATATGCAACAACTTACGACAACACCGGGGCCTCGACGCGTTCGTCACGCGGCCGTCGCCAGGTCGTGGTGGAGGACGACGCCGCCGGGCACGTCCGCGAGCGGCCGGGCCACGGACGTTCGAGATCTCTGCGTGGTTCGCGGCCCGGTCGCGGAAGACGACGGGGCGGTACTCGGGGTGGATTCCCTTGCGCACGGCGTCTCAGCGCTCCGCTCGGAAGTCGACGTGGCGGCCGGCCGTCGGGGCGTACTTCCGGGTCTTCGGGCACTCCCGGGTGCATCTGCGCGGGCAGGCACATGCCGGGCATCTTCCCCGGGGTGCGCAAGTCCTCCTGGTAGCTTGCGGCTGTTCGGGGCCGAAGGGCCGTCCGGCTACAGCTTGGAGCTTCCGGTGACGTGGGTGACTGCGGGGAACACGGCGAGCACGGAGGACGCGGAGACCACGGCACGCACTGCGCGGGCCGCGGGTACGGCGAACGCGGCGGACGGTACGCATACGGCGGATACGGCGGATACGGCGACCGTGCCGCGTAGGGGCGTCCCGCGCGGTGGGGTCCCGGGCCGTCGGGCGCGCCGGTCCGTGCGGGCCGTGGCGCTGGGCCTCGGGCTGGCGGGCGCGCTGGCCCTGACCGCGTGCACCGACGACGGGGGCTCCGACGACGGCTCGGGCGGCGGCGACGCGTCCTCGGCGGCGCCCGGCGCGTCCGCGAGCACGGACCCGGGCGGCACCGCGGGCGGATCGCCGTCCGCCGGTGCCGCGGGCGAGCTGGAGGGCAGCTGGCTGGCGACCACCGACGGCCAGGCCGTCGCCCTGATGGTCACCGGCGACAAGGCGGCCCTGTTCGCCACCGGCGGGACCGTGTGCAGCGGCGCGACGGAAGACACCTCCGGCACCCGGACGATCCGCCTCAAGTGCACCGGCGGCAGCGACGACCGGTCGACCGGCAAGGTCGCCTCGGTCGACGCCACTTCGCTCACGGTGGCCTGGGAGGGCGGCCTCGGCGAGGAGACGTACACCAAGTCGGAGGGCGGCTCCCTGCCCCCGGGCCTGCCGACCACCGGCATCGGTTCCTGAGCGGGGAGTGGGGAGCGGGAAGCGGTGAGCGGGAAGCGGGGCCGGACGGTCGGCGCCGGTCTCGCCTCAGCCCCGTCCCAGTGGCCGGTGGTGGCCGACCCGGGCCGCGTCGGCCGCCCGGGTGCCCTCCGTCCAGCCGGCCGCGTCCGCGGCGCCGCGCAGCCGGGTCGTGGCCGTCTCCGGGAACATGCGCTCCATGCGGTCGGTGACCGCGACCTCGCGGGAGGCGAGCACCGGCAGCAGGTCCGCGTCCGCCGCCGCGTCCGTGGCCGCACCCGTGGCCGCTTCCGCCGCGGCCCGCAGCCTGGTGCCCGCGCGGTGGGCGTAGGCGGCGAGGAACGACTGCCGGAAGGTCTTGGTGCGCTTGCGCCCGCCGGCCCGCTGCCCGGCCTCCGCCTTCGTCATCGCGGCCTCGGCCTGCACCAGCAGGGAGGTGTAGAGGAGTTCCACCGCCTCCAGGTCGGCCTCGAAACCGACGACGGTGGAGAAACCGAAGGGCTCGTTCCACACCGCCCTGCAGTGGTTGGCGTCGGCCACCGCGTCCAGCAGCACCGCCTTGGCCTGCTCGTAGGGCGGCTCCACCCCGATCCGGCAGGCGCCCGGAGTGTCGGGCGAGGACGCGTGCGCGTGCGCGGCCAGCAGCGCCTCGTCGACGCTGTGCCGGGCCATCAGCTCCTGCGCCTTCGCGCTCAGCGCCTCCGCCTCCTCGGGGTACCCGGTCGCCTCCGCCTTGGCGAGCAGCGCGCGGATGCGGGCGAGGGCACGGGACTCCGGCCGGTTCCCCCGCTCCCGACGCGGCGCCTCCCCCGCCTCCAGCGGCTCCAGGCCGGGCAGCCGCACCAGCAGGCGGTACAGCTCCAGTACGGCGGTGGCGTGCGAGAAGCGGTCGGTGCGGGGCGGCGCCGTGTCGTCCGCGTCCGGTACGTCGTCGAGCTGCGCGGCCCAGCGGTGACCGCGCGGACGGTCGTGCGGCGCCTGGGCGCGGATCAGCGCGGCCACCAGCCGTACGTGCGCGTCGTCCAGTTCGCGTCGCACGATCCGTACGAGGTCGGCGGGCTGCCAGCCGCGCCGCCAGGCCGTGGCCACGAACTCCTCGCCGCGCCGGGCCAGTTCCGCGTCCGCCGCCGGATCGGCCGCGAGCAGCGAGGCGGCGGTGTCGAGGGCGGCGTCGGCGGTGTCGTACAGGGCGGTCTCGAAGGCACGGTCGACGGTGCGGGGCGTACTCACCCGGCGATGGTGCCACGGCCGCCGGGTCCGTCTCACTCCGCGGAATTCGGCCGGGTCCGCACCCGCCGGGGTCCACCATGGCCCGATGGTGGACACAACTCTCTACACGGCGTTCCTGGTCGCCGCCTTCGCCCTGTGCGTCACGCCGGGTCCCGACATGATGTTCATCGTGGCGATGGGCGGGCGGGGAGGTCCCACGGCCGGTGTGATGGCCGCGTTCGGGGTGGCCTGCGCGATGCTCGTGCACGCGGTCGCCGCGGCCCTCGGACTGTCGGCCCTCTTCACGACGCTGCCCACGCTGTACCACGTGCTGCGCTGGGCGGGCGCGGCCTATCTGCTGTACCTGGCGGTGAAGGCCTTCCGGGACCGGTCGGTGCCGGGCGAGGACGACGCGGCGCCGAGGGCCGCGGGGATGCGGCGGGCCTTCTGGCAGGGCGCGATCACCAACCTGCTCAACCCCAAGGTGATCCTCTTCAACGTGGCGTTCCTGCCGCAGTTCGTCGACCCCTCGCTCGGGCACGTCCCCGGCCAGTTGCTGGTGCTCGGCGGAACGCTGGTGATGATGGGCTTCCTGTGGGACGGCTTCGTCGGGCTGCTCTCGGGGCGGCTGGCAAGTCTCCTCAGGCGCAGCGCCCGGGTGAACCGCTGGCTCAACATCGTCTCCGGGACGGTGTTCACGGGGCTGGCGGTGCGTCTGGTGGTGGCGTCGCCGAAGTGACCGGGAGCCCTCCGACCGACTGTCAACCATTAGTTGACAGCCGCCGGGGTGCAACCTACGGTTGACACATGACGACGAACCCGAGCATCACGTCATCCGTACGCCTCGACGAACTCATCACCGCGATCAAGAAGGTGCACCCGGAGCCCCTGGAGCAGCTCCAGGACGCCGTCATCGCCGGGGAGCACCTCGGAGAGGTGGCCGACCACCTGATCGGCCACTTCGTGGACCAGGCCCGGCGTTCGGGCGCGTCCTGGACGGACATCGGCAAGAGCATGGGCGTCACCCGGCAGGCGGCGCAGAAGCGCTTCGTGCCCAAGGAGTCGGCCGACCTGGACGCGAGCCAGGGCTTCAGCCGCTACACGCCCCGCGCGCGCAACGCCGTGATGGCCGCCCACAACGCGGCCAAGAACGCCGGCAACGCCGAGGGCCTGCCCGAACACCTCGTCCTCGGCCTGATCACCGAGCGCGAGAGCCTCTCCGCCAAGGCGATCGCCGGGCAGGGCGTGACCCTGGACGCGATCCGCGAGGCGGCGACCGCCGCACTTCCGCCGGCCGCCGCGGAGGTCCCGGAGCTGGTGCCCTACGGTCCCGCGGCCAAGAAGGTCCTCGAACTCACCTTCCGCGAGGCCCTGCGCCTGGGCCACAACTACATCGGCACGGAGCACCTCCTGCTCGCCCTGCTGGAGCACGAGCACGGCGAGGGCGTGCTCAGCGGGCTCGGCCTCGACAAGGAGGCCACCGAGCGCTTCATCGTCGCTGCGCTGGCGCAGCTCGTCCAGGCCACCGAGGAGAAGACCGGCGCGGCCGGGGAGACCGGACCCACGTCCGAAGCGGGCTGAGGCCGTCGTCGCGAGGGCGGCCGTCACGAAGGCGTCCGTCACGAGGGCGTTGTCAGTCCCGCCTGCGACACTCGCGACATGGCCGAGAGGTGGGCGCTCGCGGTGGCCGAGGACGGTGGCGTGGAGGTCGCCGCCCTCGGCCCCGACGGGCTGCCCGCCGGACCGGTGCGGCGGGAGCCCGACCTCGCCGAGGCCGTACGGGCCAGGCCGGACGTCACGCGCTGGGTGTGGCGGTCCACCGCCGAGATCGCGCCGCGCCTGCTCGCCGCGGGGGTGCGAGTGGAGCGGTGCTACGACGTGGAGGCCGCCGAGACCCTCCTGCTCGGCCACGAGGGGCGGTACGGGGAGCCCCACTCGGCCGCGGCCGCCCTGGCCCGGCTGCACGGCGGCCCGGTACCGCCCGACCCGCCGCAGCGCTCCGCCGAGCCGGGCGCGCAGTCCCCGCTGTTCGAACCCCAGGCCGTCCACCTCCCCCTGTCCGACCTGCTCGCCGTCTACGCCGAGCAGCAGCGCCGCCACGACCGCTCGGCGCACCCCGACCGGCTGCGGCTGCTGACGGCCGCCGAGTCGGCGGGGATGCTGGTGGCCGCCGAGATGAACCGCGCGGGGCTGCCCTGGCGGGCCGACGTGCACCGCCAGGTCCTGCACGATCTGCTGGGCGAGCGGTATGCGGGCGGGGGCGAGCCGCGGCGCCTGGCCGAGCTGGCCGAGGAGGTGTCGGCGGCGTTCGGCCGCCGGGTGCGGCCCGATCTGCCCGCGGACGTGGTCAAGGCGTTCGGGCAGGCGGGCGTGAAGGTCGCCTCCACCCGCCGCTGGGAGCTGGAGTCGCTGGACCACCCGGCCGTGAAGCCGCTGATCGAGTACAAGAAGCTGTACCGGGTCTGGGTCGCCCACGGCTGGTCCTGGCTCCAGGACTGGGTGCGCGACGGGCGGTTCCGCCCCGAGTTCCTGGCCGGCGGCACCGTCACCGGGCGCTGGGTCACCAACGGCGGGGGCGGGCTGCAGATCCCCAAGGTGATCCGGCGGGCCGTCGTCGCCGACCCGGGCTGGCGGCTGGTCGTCGCCGACGCCGACCAGATGGAGCCGCGCGTGCTGGCGGCGATCTCCCGCGACCCCGGTCTGATGGAGGTGGCGGGGCGCGAGAGCGACCTCTACCAGTCCGTCTCCGACCGCGCCTTCTCCGGCGACCGCGCCCAGGCCAAGCTCGCCGTGCTCGGCGCGGTCTACGGCCAGACCTCCGGCGACGGCCTGAAGAACCTGGCGGCGCTCAGACGCCGCTTCCCCCGCGCGGTGGCGTACGTCGACGACGCGGCCCGCGCGGGCGAGGAGGGGCGGCTCGTGCGCACCTGGCTGGGCCGCACCTGCCCGCCCGCGGCCGGCGCGGCCGACGGCACGGAGGAGGCGGGCCTGCCGCAGGACGACCCCTCCGGCCCCTCCGATTCCTCCGACGCCTCCGGCTCCTCCGGTTCCGGGGAGCGTCCGCAGGAGTGGGTGCCGGGGTACGCGTCCTCCAACGCCCGCGCGCGGGGCCGCTTCGCCCGTAACTTCGTCGTCCAGGGCAGCGCCGCCGACTGGGCCCTGCTGCTGCTCGCCGCGCTGCGCCGGACCTGCGCGGACATGGCGGCCGAGCTGGTCTTCTTCCAGCACGACGAGGTGATCGTGCACTGTCCCGAGGAGGAGGCCGACACCGTCGTCGCGGCGATCCGGGACGCGGCGGAGCTGGCGGGACGGCTGACGTTCGGGCCGACGCCGGTGCGGTTCCCGTTCACGACGGCGGTGGTGGAGTGCTACGCGGACGCGAAGTGAGCGGGGTCGGGCGGAGGCGACGCGAGCGGGGGGCAGGCGGAGGCGACGTGAGCGGGGGTCAGGCGGACGCGCGGTGACCTACGGCTCGTCGAGGAGCCCGGCGTCGTGGGCGAGGACGGCGGCCTGGACGCGGTTGGCGCAGCCGGTGCGGGTGAGGATGCGGCTGATGTGCGCCTTGACCGTGCCGGCGCTCAGATACAGCCGGTCGGCGATCTCCCCGTTGGACAGACCGGTGCCGAGCAGCCGCAGCACATCGCGTTCGGCCGGGGCCAGTTCGTCGATCCGGCGCAGCGCGGCCTCGGTGTCCCGGCCGGACCGCACATGCCGCTCCAGCAGCTGCCGGGTGATCCGGGGGGCCAGCACCGGCTCGCCCCTGGCGGCGAGCTGGACGGCGCGGATCAGGTCGGCGGGGCCGGTGTCCTTGAGGAGAAAGCCGCTCGCCCCGGCCCGCAGGGCCCGCGTCACGTGCGCGTCCTGCCCGAAGGCGGTCAGCATCACGACACAGGTCCGGGGCGAGAGACGGGAGATGTCCTCGGCCGCGGCGATACCGTCGCGCACCGGCATCTGGACGTCGACCAGGGCTACGTCGACGTCCTGGTCGCGACAGGCCGCGGCGGCTTCCCTGCCGTCGCCCGCCTCGGCGACCACCTCGATGTCGTCGGCGTTCTCCAGGATGAGCCGGATTCCGGCGCGCATCAGCGCCTCGTCGTCGGCGACCAGGACTCGGATCATCGGCTCATCCTAGGACCGCCCGTCCTCAGCTCATCCCAGGACCGCCAGCACCAGCAGGACGACGAGGAAGCCCACGGTGGGCAGCACCACGACCAGCGCGGCACAGCCCGAACCGAGGACGCGCGGCCAGGTCAGGATCTCGTCCGGCAGCGGGGCACGGGCCCCTCCCGGCCCGGGGCGGACGAGCGGGTGAGGAGCAGACGGGCGACGGGGGGACGAGCGCCCGACGGCCGATTGCCCGACGGCCGATTGCCCGACGGCCGATCGCTCGGGCAACCGGGCGGCGACGCGGAAGCCGCCGTTCACCAGGGCGCCCGCCTCGAACGTGCCGCCGAGCAGCCCGACCCGCTCCTCGCAGCCGGCCAGTCCGCTGTGACTGCCCCCGCGGGAGGGCCCGGCCACGGGCGGCGGGGCGTTGGTGACGGACACCTCGATCCCGCCGCCGACGCTCCTCACCTGTACCCAGGTGGGCGCGCCGGACGCGTGTTTCAGCACGTTGGTCAGTCCCTCGCGGACCACCCGGTGAACGGCCTGCCGCGTCCGCGGTCCCAGCTCCTCCCCGTCGGGGACGGACCAGTCCAGCTCGACGGCGCTGCCGGTCCGCCGGGACTCGTCCACCAGCGCGGCGATGTCCTCCCGGGTCCCCCGCCCGTCCCCGGACCGGTCGTCCCCCGGACCGGTGAGGTCGGCGTGCCGCAGGACGCCCAGGATCTCGCGCAGTTCCTCCATCGCCGTACCGGCGGTCGTGCGCAGCAGCTCGGTCTGCCCGGCGAGGGCCGGCGCCTGCCGTGCGGCCGCCAGTTCGAGTGCCCCCGCGTGCACGGAGATGAGGCTCAGCCGGTGACCCAGGAGGTCGTGCATCTCGCCCGCGATCCGGTTCCGCTCCTCGGTCCGGGCCGCCTCGGCGGTCAGGGCGCGGGCCCGCTCCAGATAGGCGTTGCGTTCGCGCAACAGGCTGACGAGCGGCCGCCGTTGCCCGAGCAGCGTCCCGGCCAGGGCGGGAAGCACCAGGAGGAGCACCAAGGAGACGGCGTTGCCCACCACCTGGAACGCGAGGCGCTCGGTCCGGAACGGTGCGGTGGCGACGGTCAGCACCCCGACCACGGCCGAGGCCGCCCCGACGACCTGCCATGCCCGTCGCGTCGGTGCGATGCGCCGGGTCGCGGACATCACGACGAGCGGCGCCACCGCCACCGTCCACACGTTGACCCCCACGACCAGCACGGAGGCGCCCAGCACCGCGGCGACCGGCCGGCCCCGGCGCACGGCGACGAGCAGCACCGCCCACAGGGCCTCCAGCACGGCAAGCCCCGGCCGCGCGGGTACCACGAGCAACAGCGGCACCAGCCCGAAAGAGGCCGTGAGGAGACAGAGCAGCCCCTCGACGAGGACGGTACGACGTTCGGCACCACGCGCCGCGGCCCATCCGGCGACCGCCTCCCGCCGCACCCGGTGCGGCACACGGGCCAGCGCGCGCCGCACCCGTACGGACGGCCGGGGCGCGCCCGTGCCGCCGTATTCCTGACCACCGCTACGCACCCGCACCCCCGGAACGCTATCCGCCCGGCCGTCCCCGCTCTCACGCACCCGGCAGGCCGTCCAGCTCGGCCCGCAACGCGGCGAGGTCGACCTGCTCGGCGGCCAGCAGCTCCGCCACGTGGGCGTCGTCGAGCAGCGCGGACAGCAGATGGACGGTGCCGACGGTGGGCGACTCCCGCTCGGCGGCCCGCAGCCGGGCGACGGCGACGGCGCGTTCGGCAGCGGCGGTCAGCCGCGCCCGGTCCCCCTCCCCGGCATCACCGGCCGACACCGCCGCGACCGGAGCGACGGCCGAAGCGACGGCCGAAGCGACGAGGGTGACCTGCCGCACTCCGTGCCGGCGCAGGACCGCCGACGCGGCATTGGCCTCCGCCAGCCCCTCCGGAAGCGAACGCCCCGCCACGGCCAACGCCCGGTCCAGGGCCAGCACCCCCAGCAGCAGATCCACCGGTTCCGCCACGTCCCGCCCGCATCGCACCGCCTGGCGCCTGGCCTCGACGTTCACGGCGAACAGCACCGGTGAACCGTTCAGCCCGGACTGCGCGGTCCACGAAGTGAACGCGCGGGACAGCCGGTTGCCGCTCCTGCCCACCGTCCCGGCCCGACGCAGCAGCAGCACGCCGTACGACTCCGGCCGCTCGCTCTCCTCGGCCTCGGCCTCGGCGCCCAGCCGGTCCAGCCGGGTCAGCGCCTCGGCCGGGTCCAGCCGCCGGAGCAGCAGCGCCTCCCTCGCCCTGCTGCCCGGCAGGGCGAGCAGCGCCCTGGCCACGTGCCGGCCGCGCACGGAGACCGTCCCCTCAGCACGCGCGGACGCCAGCGCGTGCAGCAGACAGCTCCGCATCCCCCCGCTCATCGCGGGCGGCCCGGCCGGGCTCCCCTCCCGCGCCGCCTGGCGCGACCCCAGCCCGAACCGCCACCACGCCTCCCGCCAGGCGGCATCGACCTCGGCCTCGTCGGCCTCCGTCCCCGGTCCGCCGTGTGCCTCGTCCTCGCTGACCCAGCCCCGGCCCGCCCGGGCCTGTATGAAGCCACTGAGCCCACCGGACTTCCGCATCCCCGGGGCGATCGCCGCCCCCGCCTCCGAGTCCTCCCTCACCAGCTGTTCCAGCAGGGTGTCCGTCCCCGCGCACGCCGGCTCGCTCCGAACCGCCCGGCGCACCGTCGCGACGAGCACCTCCATGACGTCCGGCTCGAACTCCGTGGTCACCCCGAGCCCGGCCAGGTCCGCCGTCGTCCCTCGCTGCCCCATCGAACGCCTCCTCACTGCCCGGCGGTCCGTCCCGCCTGCCCGGACAACGCTAGGCACCCCCGCCCCCCGCCCGCGCCTGCCGACCGGCCAGACTCCCGGTCCGATCGGCTCGGCCCCGGGAGCACATCCTTCATCGATCGCGCGGCACTCGGACGGCCAGGATCGCGCCGGTGTGCCCGGCGGAGCGGCTGCGCGCGGCTCGGTGGGGGCTGACCATGAACGGGGCCGGACCGACGCGGGCCGGCCCCGAGGCAAGCCACGCGCCAACCTGGCCTGCGGGGAAATCCCGTACCGCTGATGGTGGAGCCAGGAGCGTCAGGGAGGAGCCCATGCTCTGGAGCATCGGCGGCCGCGAGCCTGTCAGGCAGCGGGCGTTGTGACAAGCGAGGGCGGACCGAAGTGACTTTTCCAATGGTGCTGAAACGATCACGGCGCGGGGTGTCCCGCTGGCCATGACGTGGAGTTCCTGGTCAGTGGGTTGACTCAGATCGCGCCAGAGCGGAAAGCGGGTTGCTGGTGGCATACGTAGCGGTCGCCAGACGGCTGGGTCGGATTTGCAGGCTGACTCAGCCATGCGCCAACCCACCCGCTTCGGTCCTGCGGTGGTGCTGCTCCTGGCAGGATTTCGGGAGCCGTTCAGGAGCGCCTACTCCTCACGGCCGGATCACTTAGGAGCCAGGAGCGTGGTCGTGCGGCCACTGCCGACATCTGTTTTCTCAAAGGTCAGGAGGACCCATTGCCCAAGCATTCTCCCATCGACTGGTCGCGCCGAGTGCCCTGCTGCTCCAGGCCGGCGCGCGTCCCGTCCACGGCCATCGGCGCAGTAGTAGTCGTCGTCCTGATCGTTCTTGTGCTGTCAGGTCTCACCATGGCCGGCACCGTTGCTGTGGCAGCGCAGGCCGCGACAGCCGTCTCCGCCCTGGCAGCGCTCGGAGGCAACGACCGGGTACGGCGCTCAGGTTGCGGGCGCGCCGCGGCGCCGTGCCGGTGACGGGCAACGGACGTGGGGAGGCCAGAACGAGCCGTGCCCTGGCCGGGCACGGCCAGAGCCGAACTCGCCCTGTTCTTACGCAAGGGGCGTTCCCGCAAGGGGCTGAGCTACGCCGAACTGGCCCAGCGCACCTCGGCGTACAGCGCGGCGACACTGCAGCGCGCGGCCGGCGGCCGGAGCGTGCCCGGACGTCAGGTGGCCCGCGCGTATGCCACGGCCTGTGGCCTGGACGTGGACGAAACCGATCGGTTGTGGCTGGCGGCGCGCCGTGAGGAACACTCGGAGGAGCATGCGGGGGATCGCAGATCCGTTCCCAAGCCGCGCATGATGCGAGACCTGGCGGACCTCGGCGCCGGACTGGCCGATATCCACGAGAGAGGGGGAGCGCCCTCGCGCCGCGAGATGGAGCGCCGGGCCCGGGCCGCCAGAACCACGCTCTCCAGCAGCGCCGCTCAGCGCATCGTCAGCCGCCAGCAGGTACCCAGCTCACCGGAGCAGTTGGTGGCCTTCCTGCGAGCCTGCGAAGTACCCGAGAGGGACCACGCAGAATGGCTACAGGCATGGGCCCGCGTGCGGCACCACCACGCCGCGGAGCTGAAGGCATCCAGAACCCTGCTCGACCTTCAGGAGGCCGAGGCGGCGGAGGGCCCGTCCGGGCGGGTGACAGCCGAGCAGGCCGCCCGACTCCTGTCCTCCGCGGGCTACTCCCCTGCCGAACGCTACCGGGGCTACAACGTGCCTTGGACGGTGCGCTGCCGGCTGTGCGCCGCGGTACAACGGATTCGGCTCTCGGACCACGCTGACGGCCACACGAATCAGTGCCCGCGGTGCCACGACGCTGCGGAGCGCACCGTCCAGGAGGTATGGGCCGCCCTCTTCGACCAGCAACGATGGAGGGAGAGGGGCATGCCGCCCACGGAGGCGGAGCTGTTCCGCAGATGCCGGGTCGCCGGCGTCGAGCGCCGGCAGTCCCGGCTGCACATCACCATTGCGGCCCCCTCCGAGGCCTTCGTCACCGCGGGACTTGCCGACACCTCCGCATGGGAGTCCCTCATAGCCGACGCCGTACGGGAAAAGCTGGACAGCGTCTCCGAGGTCGTCTACGTCACCTACACCGACCGGCTGAATTGAAGGTGCACTGGCTCTGCAGAAACCTGCGGCCTACGCAGATCAAAGCCCAGCTCAGAGAGATCTGAGCTGGGCTTCAGGTGGAGCCGCCTTCGGGATTCGAACCCGAGACCTACGCATTACGAGTGCGTTGCTCTGGCCATCTGAGCTAAGGCGGCGCGCTGTGCACCCATGGTGCGATCAGCAACGTCGGTAAGTCTACACAGTTTCCCTGGGTGCTCCGAACCCGCCCCGGAGGCGTGGGCTCCGGGGCGGGCGGGGCGCCGGGTGGGGGCTATGAGCAGCGCTTGCCGTCCTCCGGGGCGGTGCCGCGCAGCAGGTAGGTGTTGATCGCCGCGTCGATGCAGGTGCTGCCGCGGCCGTAGGCGGTGTGGCCGTCGCCCTCGTAGGTGAGGAGGTGACCGGAGGAGAGCTGGTCGGACAGGGCCTCGGCCCAGCGGTACGGGGTGGCCGGGTCGCGGGTGGTGCCGACGACCACGATCGGGGTGGCACCGGCCGCCTCGATGCGGTGCGGCTCCCCCGTGGGCTTCACGGGCCAGTACGCGCAGTTCAGGGAGGACCAGGCGAGGCCCTCGCCGAAGACCGGGGACGTCTTCTCGAACTCGGGGAGGGCGTCGCGCACCTCGTCCGGGGAGGAGAAGGCGGCCGGGAGGTCGAGGCAGTTCACGGCGGCGTTGGCGAACATCAGGTTGCTGTAGCCGCCGTCGGCCTCGCGCTCGTAGTAGCTGTCGGACAGGACCAGCAGGCCGGCGCCGTCCTTCTCCTTCATCGCCGAGGTCAGCGACTCGCGCAGCTGCTGCCAGGCGCCCTCGTCGTACATCGCCGCGATCACGCCGGTGGTGGCGAGGGACTCGGTGAGCTTGCGACCGTCGGCGTCTCCGGCGGAGAGGGGTTTGGCGTCCAGGTCGTCGAAGAAGGCCTTGAGGTTCTTGCCGACCTGGCCGGGGGTGGTGTCCTTGTCGCCGAGGGGGCAGTCCGGCTGCCGTACGCAGTCCTTCGCGAAGGACTGGAACGCGGTCTCGAAGCCCGCCGTCTGCTCCAGGTTCAGACGGCGGGCGGGCAGGGCGGGGTCCATCGCGCCGTCCAGGACCAAGCGGCCCGCCCGGTCCGGGTACAGGCCGGCATAGGTCGCGCCCAGGAACGTGCCGTACGACGCTCCGACGTAGGTCAGCTTCTCGTCGCCCAGCACCGCGCGCAGGACGTCCATGTCGCGCGCCGCCTCGACCGTTGAGACATGGCGCAGCAGCTTCGGCGCGTCGGCTCCGCAGCCCTCGGCGAACTCCTTGTAGGCGTCCACCAGCTCGTTCGTCTCGCGCGCGTCGTCCGGTGTGACGTCGGTCTGGGTGTACGCGTCCATCTCACGGCCGTCCAGGCACTCGACGGGCTCGCTACGGGCCACGCCCCGCGGGTCGACGGCCACCATGTCGTACTGGGCGCGGACCTTCGCCGGGTAGCCGATGCCCGCGTACTGCTGGAGGTAGCCGATCGCCGAGCCGCCCGGTCCACCCGGATTGACCAGCAGCGAGCCGAGCCGCTTGCCCGGCCCCGTGGCCTTCTTGCGGGCCACCGCGAGCCGGACGTCTCCCTCGCCCGGCTTGGCGTAGTCGAGCGGGGCCTTCATGGTGGCGCACTGGAAGCCGGGGACACCGCAGTCGCGCCAGCCGAGCTTCTGCTCGTAGTACGGCGACAGCTCCGAGGGCGTGGTCTTCGGCAGGGGGGCCAGGGTCGCCGTGGCCGCCTCCGTCGAGCCCACCGCCTGCGCCGCGGGGGAGCCGGCGGACGTCGACGCGCCCCCGGCCGAGCAGGCGGTGGCGAGCAGCGCGGCGGCGAGCAGCGCCGTTCGGAAACGGGTGCTGCCGGTGCGGGTCCTGCGGTGAGTGCGCCTTGTGTACATCCAGCGAGCGTAACTCTCCGCGATGGCATCATTGCGGTACGTGGTTTGCGTGCCCCGTACGTGTTACCGCGTCAACCGGGTGCCGCCCCGGCACGATCTCCGGAGGGGCGCGGGCTCAGCCCGATCTGAGCGCCATCGTCATCGCCTCCACGGCCAGCAGCGGAGGCACGTTGCGGTCGAGGGCCTCCCCGCAGGCGGCGACCGCCTCGATGCGGCGCAATGTGGACTCGGGTGTGCTGCCGCGGGCGAGCCGCTCCAGGGCGTCCTCCGCGTCGGCGTTGGCGATCGCCACGCGGGAGCCGAGCTGGAGCGCCAGGACATCGCGGTAGAAGCCGGTCAGCTCGCTCAGGGCGAGATCGAGGCTGTTGCGCTGGGTGCGCGCCTTGCGGCGTTTCTGGTCGGCCTCCAGGTCCTTGATCACGCCGGCCGTGCCGCGCGGGAGCCGGCCGCCCTGGGCCGCGCCCAGCGCCGCCTTCAGCTCCTCGGTCTCCTTGGCGTCCATCTCCTCGGCGAGCTGCTTGGCGTCCTCCGCCGCGGCGTCGACCAGCTCCTGGGCCGCCTTGAGGGCACTGCCGACGTCCTCGACCCGCAGCGGCAGCTTCAGCACGGCGGCCCGGCGGTCCCGTGCCGCCTTGTCGGTGGCCAGGCGGCGGGCGCGGTCGATGTGTCCCTGGGTGGCGCGGGCCGCCGCGGCGGCGACGTCCGGTTCGATGCCCTCGCGCCGTACGAGCATGTCGGCGACGGCCTCGACCGACGGCGTGCGCAGGTTCAGGTGGCGGCAGCGGGAGCGGATCGTGGGCAGGACGTCCTCGACGGAGGGGGCGCACAGTAGCCAGACCGTCCGCGGCGCCGGTTCCTCCACGGCCTTCAGGACGGCGTTGGCCGACTTCTCGTTCAACCGCTCGGCCTCCTCGACGAGGATGATCTGCCAGCGGCCGTTCGCGGGTGAGGTGAACGACTTGCGGACGGTGTCCCGCATGTCCTGGGCGCGGATCTCGGCGCCCATGGCGACCACGGTGCTGACGTCCGCGTGGGTGCCGACCAGCGCCGTGTGGCATCCGTCGCAGAAGCCGCAGCCGGGGACGCCGCCGAGGGCGCGGTCGGGGCTCACGCACTGCAGCGCGGCGGCGAACGCCCGGGCCGTCTGTGCCACGCCGGAGCCGGGCGGGCCCGTGAACAGCCAGGCGTGCGTCATGCTCGTCGCCTGCGGCAGCGGGCCCGCGGCCGCGGCGGCGGTGACGAAGGCGTCGGCGTCCCGGGCAGCGGCGGCGAGCGGCTCGCACACCTTCTCCTGCCCGACGAGGTCGTCCCATACGGTCATGGGTCACGCCGTCCTTCCGTCACACCGAGCCGACCGCACCGAGCGGCCGCGCTGATTCCGTCGCGGCCTCCATTGTGCGGGGCGGCACTGACAACGCGGCGGGACCGCCCGGGGCACGCACGGCCCCGGGCGGTCCCGGTGGTCAGCGTCGTCCCCGTCCCCTGCCCCGGCCGTCGTCGTCGCGGCCGTCCTCGCCCTCGTCGTGCGGTCCCAGCAGCTCGTCCGCCAGCGTCGGCAGGTCGTCCAGCGGGGTCTCCTCGGCCCAGTCGGAGCGGCGCCTGCGGGACGGCGGTGCCTGCTCGGGGTCGATCTGGGGCAGCTCGCGCGTGCGGTCCTGGGCGTCCTCGGCCGGGTCCTCCTCGCGGAAGTAGCCCGGCGGGACCCGGCCGGCGGGGTCGTCCCCGCGTACGGGCGGCAGGACGGCCGTCTCGTCGGCGGCTCCCGGCGGCGGCACGGGCGGCAGGACCGCCGTCTCCTCGGCGTCCCGCGGCTCCACCGCCGGAAGCACCGCCGTCTCGTCTGCCGCCCCGGACGGCACCGGCGGCACGGGCAGCTCGGTCGTCACCTCGGACTCGGACTCGCCGGACGCCCGGCCGCCGTCCTTCACATCGTCGGCGGCGTCGTCGGGCGTGTCCCGCACCGGACGCAGTACCGCCGTGTCCTCCACCGGTCCGCCGGAGGCGTTGGTCGGGGTCACGATCGGGGTCGGCACCGTCACCGCGTCGGTGGGGGTGGAGGCGGCCGGCTTCCGGTGGGGTGCGTCCGCCGCCGCGGGGGCCGCGGACTTGGGGCCGGCCGCGGCGGCGGCCGCCGCCTGCTCTGCCGCCCGGCGCGCCTCCTCGGCCCGCAGCAGGGCCTCCTCGGCCTTGCGCTGCTTCTCCAGGCGCCGGGCCTCGGCCTCGGCGCGCAGCCGCTCCTCCTCCTCGGCCTGCTTGCGGCGCCGCTCTTCCTCGGCCCGCAGCCGTGCCTCCTTCTCGGCGCGCGCCTTCTCCTCCGCGAGGAGCCGGGCCCGCTCCTCCTCGGCCTTGCGGCGTGCTTCCTCGGCCCGCTGCCGGGCCTCCTCGGCCTGCCGCTCGGCCTCGCGCCGCTGTGCCTCCTCCAGCTCGCGGCGCTTGCGCTCCTCCTCCTCGGCGCGCACCCGCGCCTCCTCCGCGAGGCGCTCGCGCTCCAGGCGCTCCTCCTCGGCCTTGCGGGCGGCCTCTTCCTCGGCCTTGCGGCGGGCTTCCTCCTCGGCCTTGCGACGCGCCTCCTCCTGGGCCTTGATCTCGGCCTCGGACAGCGGCAGCACCTGGTCGAGCCGGTGGCGTACGACGGTGCCGACGGCCTCCGGCTCCTGGCCGGCGTCCACGACGAGGTAGCGCCCGGGATCCGCGGCGGCCAGGGTGAGGAAACCGGAGCGCACGCGCGCGTGGAACTCGGCGGGCTCCGACTCCAGCCGGTCCGGCGCCTCGGTGAACCGCTCGCGCGCGGCCTCCGGCGACACGTCCAGCAGGACGGTCAGGTGCGGCACCAGCCCGTCGGTGGCCCAGCGGTTGATGCGGGCGATCTCGGTCGGCGACAGGTCGCGTCCGGCGCCCTGGTAGGCGACCGAGGAGTCGATGTAGCGGTCGGAGATGACCACGGCGCCGCGCTCCAGGGCGGGCCGGACCACGGTGTCGACGTGCTCCGCGCGGTCGGCGGCGTACAGCAGCGCCTCCGCGCGGTGCGACAGTCCGGCGCTGGAGACGTCCAGCAGGATGGAGCGCAGGCGCTTGCCGACCGGGGTGGCCCCGGGCTCGCGGGTGAGCACGACCTCGTGCCCCTTGCCGCGGATCCACTCGGCGAGGGCCTCGGCCTGGGTGGACTTGCCGGCGCCGTCGCCGCCCTCCAGGGCGATGAAGAAACCGGTCGCGGCGGGCGTCGGCACCGGGTCGTCGCCGCCGAGCAGCGCGTCCCGCAGGTCGTGCCGCAGCGGCACGCCGGAGCGGTCGTCGACCTTGGCCAGGACCAGCGCGGCCAGCGGCAGCAGCAGGGCGCCGAGCAGCATCAGCACGAACGCGGCGCCGCCGTGGGCGAAGACGAACTTGCCGTTCTCCAGCCGGTGCGGTCCGATCGCCGCGGCCACGACCGGCCCGACGACCGCGCCGAGCGCCACGGCGACCCGGACGACCGCGTGCAGGTGCTCGGTGGTCCGTGCCCTGCGGTGGTCCTCGGTCTCCTGGTCGAGCAGCGCGTGTCCGGTGTTCGCGGCCACGCCCGCGCCGACCCCGGCCAGCACGAGGAGCAGCAGCACGGTGGTGTCGTCCGGGACCAGCCCGGCGGCCAGCAGGGTGACACCGGCGAAGGCGATGGCCAGGGCGAGCAGCCGCCGGCGGGACAGGGAGGGCAGCAGGGCGGGGGCGGTGCGGATACCGACGACGACGCCGCCGGTCAGCGCGCCCACCGTCAGCCCGTACAGCACGGGGCCGCCGCCCAGGTCCTTGGCGTGCAGCACCGCCACGGCGACCGTGGCGGCCACCACCGCGGCGACCGCGGCGCAGGCGGACACCAGCAGCGGCAGCACTCCGGTGCGGCCCTTGTCGACACCGCTGCCGCTCTTGGGGCGGCGCAGGCCCTCCAGCGGCGACCGCGCGCGCGGGGTGCGCACCGCGGGCAGCTCCAGGAAGCTCAGCACGGACAGGGACGCGGCGAACAGCCCGGCCGCGACGTACGAGCCGAGGGCCGCCTGGTGCTCGGCGAACCAGTCGACGCCGGCGCCCAGGAGGTTGTTCAGGAGCCCCGCGACGACGAGTACGACGGCCGCGAGGGGGATCGCCACGAAGCTCGTGCGCAGCGACAGGCGGCGCAGCGCGTCCATGTGGTCCGGCAGCGGCCGTACCGTGGCGCCCTCCAGGGGCGGGGCGGGCAGCAGCGCCGGGGCCGCGCTCTCCCGGCACACCGTCCAGAAGCGCTCGGCGACGCCGGTGACGAAGACGGTCACCAGGAGGACGGCGAGCGCGTCGTCGGGCGTCCAGTCGATCCACAGCGGCGCGACGATCAGCAGCGCGGCCCGCAGCCCGTCGGCGCCGACCATGGTCCAGCGCCGGTCGAGCGGCCCGTCCTGCGAGGTGAGTGAGGTCAGGGGCCCGAGCAGCACCGCGCCGAAGAGCAGCGTCGCCAGGATGCGGACGCCGAAGACGGTCGCCACTGCGAACGCCACGCCCCGGTATCCCCCGCCGAACGAGCCCGCGCCGATCGCGGCCTGGACGGCGAGGAGGACCAGCACCAGCAGGGCGAGGATGTCGCCGACACCCCCCACGAGCTGTGCGCTCCACAAACGCCTCAGCTGCGGACGGCGCAGCAAGGCGCGGACGGCGCGCTCGCGGGAGTCCGCGACCAGGGCGTCGTCCGGGGCGGAGTGAGGGGCCGTTGGCTGCTCGGCTCGCGTCATGCGTTCAGCCTATCGGTCGCCGCCGACAGTCCGGTGGGCGCGGCCGGACGTACGCACGCCCCGACACCGAAATGATGCCGGGGCGTTCGTTTCGCGAAGAGCGTGCGCGGCGCGGAAGGGGCGCCGCTCAGCGGTTCACCGGTTTCTGAGCCGGACTCAGTCCTCCGACGCCTTCGACGCGGCCGTCTTCTTGGCCGCCGTCTTGGCGGTCGTCGTCTTCGCCGTGCTCTTGGCAGCGGTCTTCTTGGCCGCCGTGGTCTTCGCGGCGGCCGTCTTCTTGGTCGTCGCCGCCTTCTTGGCCGGTGCCTTCTTGGCGGCCGTCTTCTTCACGGCCTTCTTCGCCGTCTTCTTGGCGGGCGCCTTGGCGCGCTTCTCGGCCAGCAGCTCGTAGCCCCGCTCGGGCGTGATCTCTTCGACGCTGTCGCTGGAGCGCAGCGTCGCGTTGGTCTCGCCGTCGGTGACGTACGGGCCGAAGCGGCCGTCCTTGACGACGACGGGCTTCTCGCTGACCGGGTCGGTGCCCAGCTCCTTCAGCGGCGGCTTGGCCGCGGCCCGGCCACGCTGCTTGGGCTGGGCGTAGATCGCCAGCGCCTCCTCCAGCGTGATGTCGAAGAGCTGCTCCTCGGTCTGGAGGGACCGCGAGTCCGTGCCCTTCTTCAGGTACGGGCCGTAGCGGCCGTTCTGCGCGGTGATCTCCACGCCCTCCGCGTCGGTGCCGACGACCCGCGGCAGCGACATGAGCCGCAGGGCGTCGTCGAGGGTCACCGTGTCCAGCGACATCGACTTGAACAGCGAGGCGGTGCGCGGCTTCACGGCGTTCTTGCCGGTCTTCGGGGTGCCCTCGGGGAGCACCTCGGTGACGTACGGGCCGTAGCGGCCGTCCTTGGCGACGATGGCGTGGCCGGTGGCCGGGTCGGTGCCCAGCTCGAAGTCGCCGCTCGGCTTGGCCAGCAGCTCCTCCGCCAGCTCCACGGACAGCTCGTCGGGGGCCAGGTCCTCGGGGACGTCGGCGCGCTGGTGGTTCTCGGAGTCCTTCTCGCCGCGCTCGACGTAGGGGCCGTAGCGGCCGACGCGCAGCACGATGTCGTTGCCGACGGGGAAGGAGGACACCTCGCGGGCGTCGATCGCGCCGAGGTCGGTGACCAGTTCCTTGAGGCCGCCGAGGTGGTCCCCGTCGCCGTTGCCCGCGTCGGCCGCGCCGCCGCCTCCGGTGCCGTCGCCCTCGCCGAAGTAGAAGCGCCGCAGCCACGGCACGGCCTGGGCCTCGCCGCGGGCGATGCGGTCGAGGTCGTCCTCCATCCTGGCGGTGAAGTCGTAGTCGACGAGCCGCCCGAAGTGCTTCTCCAGGAGGTTGACCACGGCGAAGGAGAGGAAGGACGGGACGAGGGCCGTGCCCTTCTTGAAGACGTAGCCGCGGTCCAGGATGGTGCCGATGATCGACGCGTACGTCGACGGGCGGCCGATCTCGCGCTCTTCCAGCTCCTTGACCAGCGACGCCTCGGTGTAGCGGGCCGGGGGCTTGGTGGCGTGGCCGTCGACCGTGATCTCCTCGGCCGTCAGCGCGTCGCCCTCGGCGACCTGGGGCAGACGGCGCTCGCGGTCGTCCAGCTCGGCGTTCGGGTCGTCGGCACCCTCGACGTAGGCCTTGAGGAAGCCGTGGAAGGTGATGGTCTTGCCGGAGGCGCTGAACTCGACGTCCCGGCCGTCGGAGGCGGCGCCGCCGATCTTCACCGTGACGCTGTTTCCGGTCGCGTCCTTCATCTGGGAGGCGACGGTCCGCTTCCAGATCAGCTCGTACAGCTTGAACTGGTCGCCGGTCAGTCCGGTCTCGGCGGGCGTGCGGAAGCGGTCGCCGGAGGGGCGGATCGCCTCGTGCGCCTCCTGCGCGTTCTTGACCTTGCCGGCGTACGTGCGCGGCTGGGGCGGCAGGTAGTCGGCGCCGTACAGCTGCGTCACCTGGGCGCGGGCGGCGGAGACCGCCGTGTCGCTCAGGGTCGTGGAGTCCGTACGCATGTAGGTGATGTAGCCGTTCTCGTACAGCTTCTGGGCCACCTGCATGGTCGACTTCGCCCCGAAGCCGAGCTTGCGCGAGGCCTCCTGCTGGAGCGTCGTCGTACGGAACGGGGCGTACGGCGAGCGGCGGTACGGCTTGGACTCGACGGAGCGGACCGCGAACCGCGTGTTCTCCAGCGCGGCGGCGAGCGCGCGGGCGTTCGCCTCGTCGAGGTGGAGCGTGTTCGCGCTCTTGATCTGCCCCAGGGAGTCGAAGTCGCGGCCCTGCGCGACACGCCGTCCGTCGACCGTCTGGAGGCGGGCCACCAGCGACGACGGGTCGGAGGCGTCTCCCGCGCGGCCGGTGGCGAAGGTGCCGGTGAGGTCCCAGTACTCGGCGGAGCGGAACGCCATGCGCTCGCGTTCCCGCTCGACGACGAGCCGGGTGGCGACGGACTGGACGCGGCCGGCCGACAGGCGCGGCATGACCTTCTTCCACAGGACCGGCGAGACCTCGTAGCCGTAGAGGCGGTCGAGGATGCGGCGGGTCTCCTGGGCGTCGACGAGCTTCTGGTTCAGCTCGCGCGGGTTGGCGACGGCGGCGCGGATCGCGTCCTTGGTGATCTCGTGGAACACCATGCGCTTGACCGGGATCTTCGGCTTGAGGACTTCCTGGAGGTGCCAGGCGATGGCCTCGCCCTCGCGGTCCTCATCGGTGGCGAGGAAGAGTTCGTCGGAGTCCTTCAGCAGGTCCTTGAGCTTCTTGACCTGGGACTTCTTGTCGGCGTTGACCACATAGATGGGCTGGAAGTCGTGTTCGACGTCCACGCCGAGGCGGCGGACCTCGCCGGTGTACTTCTCCGGTACCTCCGCCGCGCCGCTGGGAAGGTCGCGGATGTGCCCGACGCTCGCCTCGACGACGTAGCCAGGGCCGAGATAGCCCTTGATCGTCTTCGCCTTGGCGGGCGACTCGACGATGACGAGTCGTCGGCCGCCCTTCGCGGTCTCGCTGGTCGGGGACAACTTCGCTCTTCTCTCCGGTCGACGCTGGGCCTTCCCAGGGCGTGGTCCCGGGTCGGGTCGTTCTGTGTTTCGATCGTGACGCTGCGGAGTGTGACGGTACCTCCCGCCCCCGTGTCAAACGGGAAAAGCCCGCAACGGCCACTCGAACGGTAACCCGACGAACCCTGTTCCTGCCGCCCGGAGTGCCCACCTGCCCCGACGCACGTATCCGGAGTGCGATCCCCCGATTACCCGGGCGGCGCCCCGTCCGGGGTCCGGAACCGGCCGCTCACACCTGCGTCAGGCACCAGGCCCCGAGGCCCAGCGCGACCACGGCGGCGACGCTCGCGACGGTCACCGATGCGACGGGGCTCACACCGTGCGCGACGGGCCGGCCGTGCCGCACCCGCGTCGCGGTCCACACCAGCAGACCGGCCCCGAACAGGGCGAACACCAATCCCGCGAAGATCGCCGGCCCGCTCTCCATGATCCCCCGTGCCCCTTTTCTCCAGCCCGCGCGTGTCCAGCCCCGGGGAGGCTGTCACGCGCGGGCGGCGGGCAGGCGAACCCGAGGTGAACGGGGAGCCGACGGGTCCGCCGGGTGCCGTCGGGCCTCCCGGTCCCCCGTGCGCAGGGTGGGGCGGGCGGCGCGCACGGCCGCGGAAAAAGAAATGGGTGAGCGCACCCACGCCCGGCGGCCGGGCCGGCTACGCCGGTTCGAGGAAGCCCTGCTCCACCAGCAGCCGGATCTGCGCGGGCGTACGGTCGCGCAGGGCCACCGGGTCCTCGCCCACCAGCTGGGCGATGGCGTCCAGGATGCGTCCCGCGCTCATGGTGCCGTCGCAGACGCCCGCGAAACCGGCGCCGACCGTGTCGACCCGGGTGGCCCGGCGCATGCCGCGGTTCTGGCGCAGGACGACGTGCTCCGGGTCCTCGGCGCCGGGCAGCCCGACCTGCTCCTGGACGACCTCGCCCGCCAGCGTGAAGTGCGCCTCCAGCAGGGCCGCGTCGTCGTGGGAGCGCAGGTAGTCGACGCGGTCGAAGTGGGCGCGCACGGTCTCGCCGAGCGGCTGCTCGATCGGGTGCGGCCACTCCTCGGCGACGACCGAGGGCTCGGCGGCCCCGGTCCGGCGCAGCGTGATCCAGCCGAAGCCGACGGCCTTGACCTTGCGCGCCTCGAACTCGTCCAGCCACGCGTCGTACCGCGCCTGGTAGTCGGCCGGGTCACCGCGGTGGTCGCCCGCGTCCCGCAGCCACAGCTCGGCGTACTGGGTGACGTCCTGCACCTCGCGCTGCACGATCCAGGCGTCGCAGCCGCGCGGCACCCAGGAGCGCAGCCGGTCCGTCCAGTCCTCCCCCTCCACGTGCTGCCAGTTGGCGAGGAAGTGCGCGAACCCGCCCTCGTTCAGGCGCTCCCCGGTCTGCTGAACGAGCGAGCGGCACAGATCGTCCCCACCCATCCCGCCGTCGCGGTAGGTGAGCCGGGCACCGGGCGAGATCACGAACGGCGGGTTGGAGACGATGAGGTCGTACGTCTCGTCGTCGGCGACCGGCTCGTACAGGGAGCCTTCGCGCAGGTCGGCGGCCGGGGCTCCGGACAGGGCGAGGGTGAGCGCGGCGATGTGCAGCGCGCGCGGGTTGACGTCGGTGGCCGTCACGCGCGTGGCGTGCGCGGCGGCGTGCAGCGCCTGGATGCCGGAGCCGGTACCGAGGTCGAGGGCGGCGGAGACGGGCGTACGCACGGTGAGGCCCGCCAGGGTCGTGGAGGCGCCGCCGATGCCGAGGACGACGCCCCGGGCGTGTCGGCCGATGCCACCGGCGCCGCCGACCGCGCAGCCGAGGTCGGAGACGATGAACCAGTCCTCGCCGTCGGCCCCGCCGTACGGCCGCACGTCCACGGTGGCCGCGACCTCGTCGTCGCCCGCGCGGTCGAGCCATCCGCTCTCCAGGCAGGCGTCGACGGGCAGGACGTCCGCCACGCGCGCGCGGGGGACGGGTTGCTGGAGCAGGAACAGCCGGACGAGCAGTTCCAGCGGCGTGTCGCCGCGGGTCGCCCGGAGCGCGGGCACGGTCTCGCTGCGCGACAGCGCCGCGTACGCGGGGGCGCCGAGCAGCTCCAGCAGTCCGTCGGCGGTGAAGGACGCCCCGAGCAGGGCGTCCCGCAGCCGGGCGGTGACGTCGGGGCGGTCGGCGGAGGGCAGGGGGGACAGGCTGGCGTTACTCACACCCCCATTGTGGCCCTGCGGTCACCGCCCCGCCCCGCGTCCGCGTGGGGACGCCCGCTCCGTCAGCCCTCGGCGGCCGACGGCGTCACCGAGGCCGACTTGCAGCTGGCCTGCTTGGCCATGGCCTTGCCGACGTCGCCCTCCTCCAGGGTCTTCAGCGCGTTGCTGCCGCTCTTGCTGAGCTTGTTCAGCTCGGTGGCGATGTCCTTGAGGCCGTCGGCGAACTTGGCCTGGTCCTTGGTGTCGAGCTCCTCCACCTGCTTGCGCAGGGAGGCGTAGGACGAGGAGAGGCCGTTCAGCTCGGTGACCGCGTCCTTCTGCTTCTTCTCGCCGTCGTCGACGTCCGGGGGGCCGGCCTTCTGGACGGTGGCGCCCATCGCCTTGTAGGCGTCGGACATGTCCTGGAACGCCTTCGCGTCGGTCTTCTGGACCTCGGCGGGGGTGCTGTTGTCCGAGGTCTCCTTCTGGATCGCCGCGTTGGCCGCCTCGATCTTCTTGGCCTGCGGCTGCACGCCCTGGCAGACGTCCTTGGCCCAGGAGTCCAGCTTCTCGTTGTCGTCGCTGCTGCTGCATCCCGTCAGCGCCAGTACCAGTACCGCACCGCCGGACAGTGCGGCCGCGAGCTTCTTGTTCACCGGATTGGTCCCTTCCATGGCTCTCGGCCCCGGAACATACACGCCGGATGGAGGACATCGACCGGACGAACATCCGTTAAGACCGTATTGAAGCCATTTGCACCAAGAGAGATAAGGCTCACGGTGACGGGTGCACACACGCGCGGAACGGGCGGACGGCGCGTCAACACGCGCCGTCCGCCCGCCCTTTGGGCAGCAACCCCGCAAGAGGCCGTACGGCGGCCCCGGCGGCGGGAACTACGAAACCACCGCCGGATCGGCCGACTTGGGTTCCGGGTCGGAGTTGTCCTCGTCACCCATGGCGATACCGCGCCGCTTGGACACGTAGACCGCCGCCGCGATCACGACGAACGCGACCACGGCGATCAGCACCCGTACGCCGATGCTCTTGTCGGCTCCGTAGGAGAACTTGATGACCGCGGGGGCGATGAGCAGCGCCACCAGGTTCATGACCTTGAGCAGCGGGTTGATCGCCGGACCCGCGGTGTCCTTGAACGGGTCGCCGACCGTGTCGCCGATCACGGTGGCGGCGTGGGCCTCACTGCCCTTGCCGCCGTGGTGACCGTCCTCGACGAGTTTCTTGGCGTTGTCCCAGGCGCCACCGGAGTTGGCGAGGAACACCGCCATCAGCGTGCCGGCGCCGATCGCGCCCGCCAGGAACGCGCCGAGCGCGCCCACGCCGAGCGTGAACCCGATGAAGATGGGTGCCATCACGGCGAGCAGACCGGGCGTGGCGAGTTCCCGCAGGGCGTCCCTGGTACAGATGTCGACGACCTTGCCGTACTCGGGTTTCTCGCTGTAGTCCATGATCCCGGGCCGTTCCCGGAACTGCCGGCGCACCTCGAAGACCACCGCGCCCGCCGACCGCGACACCGCGTTGATCGCCAGCCCTGAGAAGAGGAAGACGACCGCCGCTCCGGCGATGAGCCCGACGAGGTTGTTGGGCTGCGAGATGTCCATCATCAGGTTCATCGGCGCGCCCTCGCCGCTGAGTTTCTCGCCCACGTCCGCCGCGCCGGTGGTGATGGCGTCGCGGTACGACCCGAACAGGGCCGCCGCCGCGAGGACGGCGGTGGCGATGGCGATGCCCTTGGTGATGGCCTTGGTGGTGTTGCCGACGGCGTCCAGGTCGGTGAGCACCTGGGCGCCGGCGCCCTCGACGTCGCCGGACATCTCGGCGATGCCCTGCGCGTTGTCGGAGACCGGCCCGAAGGTGTCCATGGCGACGATGACGCCGACCGTGGTGAGCAGGCCGGTGCCGGCCAGCGCCACCGCGAACAGCGCCAGCATGATCGACGTACCGCCGAGCAGGAAGGCCCCGTAGACGCCCAGGCCGATCAGCAGGGCGGTGTAGACGGCGGATTCGAGGCCGAGCGAGATCCCGGCGAGGACGACGGTGGCGGGACCGGTGAGCGAGGTCTTGCCGATGTCCTTGACGGGGCGCCGGGTGGTCTCGGTGAAGTAGCCGGTGAGCTGCTGGATCAGGGCGGCGAGCACGATGCCGATCGCGACCGCGACGAGCGCGAGGATCCGCGGGTCGCCGCTCCTGCCCGCGATCGCCGCGTCGGTGACGCCGTCCAGGTCGGCGTACGTGCCGGGCAGGTAGACGAAGACGGCGACCGCCACCAGCACCAGCGAGATCACCGCGGAGATGAAGAAGCCCCGGTTGATCGCGCTCATGCCGCTGCGGTCGGACCGCCGTGGCGCCACCGCGAAGATGCCCACCATCGCCGTGATCACGCCGATCGCCGGAACCAGCAGCGGGAACGCCAGCCCGGCGTCGCCGAAGGCCACCTTGCCGAGGATCAGCGCGGCCACCAGGGTCACCGCGTAGGACTCGAAGAGGTCGGCCGCCATGCCCGCGCAGTCGCCGACGTTGTCGCCCACGTTGTCGGCGATGGTCGCGGCATTGCGCGGATCGTCCTCCGGAATGCCCTGCTCGACCTTTCCGACCAGGTCGGCGCCGACGTCGGCGGCCTTGGTGAAGATGCCGCCGCCGACGCGCATGAACATCGCGATCAGCGCGGCACCGAGGCCGAAGCCCTCCAGCACCTTCGGCGCGTCGGCCGCGTACACCAGCACCACGCAGCAGGCGCCCAGCAGGCCGAGCCCCACCGTGAACATGCCGACGACGCCGCCCGTACGAAACGCGATCTTCGTCGCTTTGTGCGAGACGAGAGTGAGATCCTTTTCCGGTTCGCCGGGGGCCGGTGTCGCTTCCCGCGCCGCCGCGGCGACGCGCACATTGCTGCGCACGGCGAGCCACATACCGATATAGCCGGTGGCCGCTGAGAACGCCGCGCCGATCAGGAAGAAGATCGAACGTCCGGCACGTTGATTCCAGTCGTCCGCGGGCAGCAGCATGAGCAGGAAGAACACGACGACGGCGAATACGCCGAGCGTGCGCAACTGCCGGGCCAGGTAGGCGTTCGCGCCTTCCTGGACGGCCGCCGCGATCTCCTTCATGCTGTCGGTTCCCTCGCCCGCCGCGAGGACCTGGCGCACCAGGACACCGGCGAGCACCAGCGCGGCCAGGGCGACGACCGCGATGACCGCGACGAGCACGCGGTTCGAGTCGGTCAGCACGGCGGCTGCGAGGTGGGAGGGATCGCCCAACTGATGAGGGGTGGAAAGCTCCGCCATTCGTCCTCCTTGACGCTTGGGCTGAGCTCAAGATGTGGACGGGATTGTAGGTACCGGAACCTGATCAAAACAGTGCACGACAAATGGAATTGAGCTGTCAACCGCAAGGGGCCCGGAAGTAGTAATGCCTCTCCGGCATTAATGCCGTGATCCATTCGGCGACCAGCTTGGTGATCCGTTCGGTGATCCGCTTGCCGATAGATTCCTGTGCGATTGATCGTGAAGGAATTCACTTGGCGCACGCACGATCCCAATGTATGTCCGCACATGACAAAGGGCCCCACCAGGTGGGGCCCTTCGGGTGATACGGGGGTCGACGCAGGGATCAGACCGGCGGCAGCACCGCCGGCGCGGTCGGCCAGGTCATGCGGATCAGCCCGCCGCCCTCGCCCGCCGTGACCTCCACGTCGTCCACGAGCCCACTGATGACCGCGAGGCCCATCTGGTCCTCCTCGGCCTCCAGCTCGTCGGCGGCGACCCCCGAGGTCTTCATCCCGGGGACCGCGTGCGGCGCCTCGTCGCCGACCTCGATGGAGAACTGCTTCTCCTCCTCGATCAGCGCCACCTTGACCGGCGCCGTGATGCCGCCGTGCTGATGCAGGCCCACGGCCCGGGTGCAGGCCTCGCCGACGGCGAGCCTGACCTCGTCGAGGACGGCCTCGTCCACTCCGGCCCTGCGCGCCACCGCAGCCGCCACCAGACGGGCGGTGCGGACGTGCTCGGGCAGCGCGCTGAAGCGGAGTTCGACGGTGGCCATGCATCCCCCTCGGAACTACGGGCGTGCTTTCGAGGGTCCGGGCCGCCGACAGCCCGGACCCCCTTCGTTCTCTTGCTGCCCCGGGCCGCACAGGACCCGGGGCCGGTCGTCAGTCGGTGGCCGCCACCGCTTCCTCGACCGAGGTGTGAATGGGGAACACCTTGGTGAGGCCGGTGATACGGAAGATCTTGAGAATGCGCTCCTGGTTGCAGACCAGCCGCAGCGAGCCCTCATGGGCACGCACCCGCTTCAGTCCACCCACCAGCACGCCGAGCCCTGTGGAGTCGAGGAAGTCCACGCCCTCCATGTCGACGACGAGGTGGAAACTCCCGTCGTTCACGAGCTCGACCAGCTGCTCACGCAGCTTGGGCGCGGTGTATACATCAATTTCGCCACCGACCTCGACGACCGTACGATCGCCGACGGTACGGGTCGACAGGGACAGGTCCACGGATCCTCCAGCACCTTGCTATCGAGCGGTCGTCCCTCGGGACACCTCGGCTTGAAGCCCCCAGGACGGTTCGCCAGCCGCGATGGCATTCAATCACTTACCGGCAGGCGTGCACGACGCCTTGGTCCCATTGTCCGTCACGCCAGTGACAGACTCGGTGCCGATGGCCAAGAATCACCGACCCGATCGATCCCCGGCGGAGCCCGGCTCCCGGCCGGAACCGGGCATGCTCCTGGACCGGCTCGCCGCGGGACCGAACCGGGCTGCGCGCATCACTCATACGGAGCACTTGCCCCCGCGTGCGGGCCGTCATGCCCTCTGGCCGGACCGGATTAGGCCGGAGGTGCTGGCCGCGGTGCTGGCCGCGGGCATCGAACACCCCTGGGCCCACCAGGCACGCGTGGCCGAGCACGCCCTCGACGGCGACTCGGTGGTCGTCGCCACGGGCACCGCGTCCGGCAAGTCCCTGGCCTATCTGGTGCCGGTCCTGTCGGCCCTGGTGGACGGCTCCGAGGCGCCGAACGGGCGCGGTGCCACCACCCTCTACCTCGCCCCCACCAAGGCGCTGGCGGCCGACCAGTGCCGGTCGGTGAAGGAACTTTCACAACCTCTCGGCACCTCCGTCCGGGCCGCTGTCTACGACGGCGACACCCCGTTCGAGGAACGCGAGTGGATCCGCCAGTACGGAACGTACGTCCTGACCAATCCGGACATGCTGCACCGCGGCATCCTGCCCTCCCACTCCCGCTGGTCGTCGTTCCTGAAGGCGCTGAAGTACGTCGTCATCGACGAGTGCCACACCTACCGGGGCGTCTTCGGCTCCCACGTCGCCCAGGTGCTGCGCAGACTGCGCAGACTGTGTGCGCGCTACGGCGCGTCGCCCGTGTTCCTGCTCGCCTCCGCCACCGCCGCCGAGCCCGCGGTGGCGGCCCGCCGGCTCACCGGGCTCCCGGTGATCGAGGTCGCCGACGACGCGTCACCGCGCGGCGAACTGGTGTTCGCCCTCTGGGAACCGCCGCTGACCGAACTGGAGGGCGAGAAGGGCGCACCGGTCCGCCGTACGGCCACCGCGGAGGCCGCCGACCTGCTCACCGACCTCACCGTGCAGGGCATGCGCTCGATCACCTTCGTACGGTCCCGGCGCGGCGCGGAGCTGATCTCCGTGATCGCCCAGGAACGTCTGGCCGAGGTCGACCGTTCCCTGGTCCGGCGGGTGGCGGCGTACCGTGGCGGCTACCTCCCCGAGGAGCGCCGCGCCCTGGAACGCGCCCTGCACTCCGGCGACCTCCTCGGCCTCGCGGCGACGAACGCCCTGGAACTCGGCCTCGACATCTCCGGCCTGGACGCCGTGGTGATCGCCGGGTACCCGGGCACGCGGGCCTCGCTGTGGCAGCAGGCGGGCCGGGCGGGGCGGTCCGGGCAGGGGGCGCTGGCCGTGCTGGTCGCCCGTGACGACCCGCTGGACACCTTCCTCGTCCACCACCCGGAGGCCCTGTTCGACCAGCCGGTGGAATCCACGGTCCTGGACCCCGACAACCCGTACGTCCTCGCCCCCCACCTGTGCGCGGCGGCGGCGGAACTGCCCCTGACCGAGGAGGACCTGAAGCTTTTCGGTCCCGCCTGCGAGGAACTGCTGCCCCAGCTGGAGGCGGCGAAGCTGCTGCGCCGGCGGACCCGGGCCTGGCACTGGACACGCCGTGAGCGGGCCGCCGACCTGACGGACATCCGCGGCGAGGGCGGACGCCCGGTCCAGGTGGTCGAGGAGGGCACGGGACGGCTGCTGGGCACCGTGGACGCCGGTGCCGCCCACACGACCGTCCACGAGGGCGCCGTGCACCTCCACCAGGGGCGCACGTACCTCGTCCGCTCCCTCGACCTGGAGGACTCCGTCGCACTGGTCGAGCAGGCCGCCCCCGCCTACTCGACGGTGGCCCGCGACACGACGGCGATCTCGGTCCTGGAGACCGACATCGAGGTCCCCTGGGGCGACGGGCGCCTCTGCTACGGCTCCGTCGAGGTCACCAACCAGGTGGTCTCCTTCCTGCGGCGGCGCTTGATCACCGGCGAGGTCCTGGGCGAGACGAAGCTCGACCTCCCTCCCCGGACGCTGCGCACGCGCGCGGTGTGGTGGACGGTCACCGAGGACCAACTGGACGCGGCCCGGATCAACCCGGAGATCCTCGGCGGGGCCCTGCACGCCGCGGAGCACGCCTCGATCGGCATGCTGCCCCTGTTCGCGACCTGCGACCGCTGGGACATCGGCGGCGTGTCGGTCCCCCTGCACCCGGACACCCTGCTGCCGACGGTCTTCGTGTACGACGGCCACCCCGGTGGCGCGGGCTTCGCCGAGCGCGCCTTCCACACCGCCCGCGACTGGCTCACGGCCACCCGGGAGGCCATCGCCTCCTGCGAGTGCGACGCGGGCTGTCCGTCGTGCATCCAGTCCCCCAAGTGCGGCAACGGCAACGATCCGCTGCACAAGCGGGGGGCCGTACGGCTCCTCACGGTGCTGCTGCGGGGGGCGGCGGAGGCGGAGTAGGCGGTGCGGAGGGCGGAGGCGGCGGGGCTGGTGCGGGTGACGTGAGCGGGGCGGGGCCCGCCCTCGCCCGGACCTCCGCCGTGAACGGGCCCCTGCCCGAGGCCGCCGTCACATCCGACACCTGCCCGGTGATCACGCACCTCACCAACCTCACCCCCTGCGCCCGCGCGACGCCGCTCGCCCTCTCGCACGCCGTCGTGCCGCCCTGTGCCCAGTGGTCCGCCGCCGCGAGGGCCGCCAGATCGGCGCCGCCGGCCGCGCGATGCCGGGCCACGACGGCCTGTCCCAGGGCCAGCACCACGCCGAACACCACGCACAGAACGGCGACGGCGGCAACGCTCCACACGGTCGCCGAGCCCCGGTCGGAGGCGGTGCGGAGGAGAGCCACGGGGGCCGGGGCAGGTGCGGGGGCGGCGCCGGGTGCGGGGGCGGCAGCGGCTGCGGGGGCGGCAGCAGGCGCGAGGGTCGAGGCAGGCGTGGAGATCGAGGCAGGCGCGGAGGCGTCGGCCTGGTTGTGGTCGCCCGCAGGGTCGGGGCCGGTCCCGGCTCCGCTGCTGCCCCGACCGGTTGCCGCCCGGGACGGGGCTCCGCCCCTCACGGCTCCGCCCTCACCGGTTCCGCGGCCGCCGACTCCGTCCCCGGCGGCTGCTCCGCCGAGGCCACGGCCTCCTCCCGTACCTCGAAGGGCAGCCCGTGCAGAGCCGGTGGGTCGGCCACCACGACCACGCGGACCAGCCCCGCCTCCCGACTGACCGTGACCCGCGCCCCGCGCGGGGCCGCCTCGCGGGCGACCTCCACGACGGCGTCGTCCGGGTCCTGCCGCGCCGCCGCGCGGGCGCCCGTCCGGGCCGCGTCCACACACTGGATCTGGGCGGCCACCACGAGCAGCCCCCACACCAGCGCCATCGCGAACACCACCAGCACGGGCAGCACCACGGCCGCCTCCGCCGTCACGAAGCCGCTGTCCTGTCCGCTGCCAGGGGCCCGTGCCTTCGCCCTCGCCGCCCGCTCACATCCGCGCATTGAGTGCCCCCTTCACGATGCCCTGCAACTCCGCGCTGACCGTGCCGCTGGTCACGACCTTGTAGAGGACGACGGCGAAGGCCACCGCGGCGACGATGCCCATCGCGTACTCGGAAGTGACCATTCCCGCGTCCCGCCGAAGGTCCTGCCGCACGGCCCGCCTCCGCAGCGCCGTACCCGCTCCGCACACCAGGGCACACAGCCGTGCCCGTACCACCTGATACATCGCAACCCCCGTAAGGCTTGATCCTGTGTTCACTCGCCCGCCCGTCGCTCGTGCGCCGGACCCTCACTCGCCGGCCTTGCCGCCGGCCCGGCCCCATCCCTCAGCCACCGCCTCCCCCACGGCCCAGCACCCCGCCGGCCAGCCCGATGACCACCGGCAGCACGCCCACCGCGATGAACGCCGGCAGAAAGCACAGCCCCACCGGCGCGGTGACCATGACGGCCGCCCGACGGGCCCGGGCCGTCGTGGTACGGGCCCAGTCGGCTCGGGCCTGGGCGGCGAGCCGGGCGGCCGGACCCGCCGCGGGCAGGCCGGACACCTCGGCCCGCTCCAGCAACCGCGCCAGGGGTACGGCCCCCGCGAGGGCGGCCAACCCGCGCCAGGCGCCGTCCGGTTCGCCCCCGAGGCGCACCTCCGCGGCGCCGCGTCCCAGCG
>NZ_MULI01000120.1 GCF_002939385.1 Streptomyces sp. MH60
GGCGGCGCCCCCTTCGGCGACTCGGGCGGCGGCGACGGCGGCGGCGAGGACGGCCGGTCGCCCGCGCCGGACTCCCCCGGCGAGTCGGAGCCGCCCACGGTCGACAGCGGCTCGGTGACGGACGCGTTCAGCGGGATCAGCCTGCCCATCCCGGACGGCTGGTCGGGGCAGGAGCTGCAGGTGGGCGCGCAGTTGACGGCGGACGACGCCTACAAGTGCCCCGGCGACACCTCCAAGTCCTGCACGAAGGGCGGCGCCTACTCGGCCCCCGCGATGCTCCTGAAGACCGAGGGCAGCACCGCGGAGGAGGTCGCGAAGGCCGACATCGAGGCGAACGCCGAGGAGTCCTACGGCGGCGAGTCCTACGGCGGGATCACCTCGCACGACGAGCTGGCCTCCAAGGCGGTCACGGTCGCCGGGCAGAAGGGCTACCTGGTCCGCTGGAAGGCGGTCACCGCCAAGGGCTCCGACGGCTATGTCGAGTCGCTGGCCTTCCCCTCGCCCTCCGATGCCTCGCGCATCGTCGTCGTGCGCTTCGGTGTCGACACCGACCAGAAGCAGACGGTCATCGACGAGATAACCAAGGGCATCAAGGTGGACACCACGGCCGGCGGCGGGGGCGACGGCCAGGACGTCTGACGAGTCCGGCGGTGCCTGACGAGGCACCGCCGGAAAAGTGTCGGCCGGGTGGGGCGCCCTTCCGCTCGAAGGACGCCCCACCCGGCCGGGGGTGCGCGCCGCCCCCGTCCCCACGGTGCGGCGCGGGCAGGCCACCGTCCAGTCATCCCGTGGACGGCGGCCTGAGTCTCAGGGGAGGCCGAGCGCCGGCAGCACGACGGCCTCGACGAACCGCACGAGGTACGCCGCGTCCGCCTGCTCGCCCTCCAGGACGGGCCGCATCCGCAGCATGCCGAAGAGCTGTGCGGGCACGTACTCCAGCGCCGGGTGCCCGGCCGGCACCTCGCCCCGTGCCACACCGCGCGCGAGGATCGCCCGCAGCGCGGCGATCTCCGGCTCGACGAGCGCCTCGCGCAGCGCGCACTTGAGTTCCGGGTCCTCCATGACCGCGTGGCCGAGCGCCTGGAGCAGCCCGGTGTCCTTGCCCATCCCCTCGCCCGCGGCCGCTGCCGCCTGGCGCAGGTCCTCGGCGAGCGACCCGGTGTCGATGTCGCTGAAGCTCACCCGGCGGTTGGAGCGCAGGGCCGCGGCCACGAACTGGGGCTTGGTCTTCCACTGCCGGTAGAGCGTGGACTTGCTGCACCGGGTGCTGGCGGCGATGCCCTCCATGGTGACGGCGTCGTAACCGCAGGAGCGGAGCTGGTCGAGCACGGCGTCGAAGAACTCCTGCTCACGCTCCGGCGTGAGCTTGGAGCGGCGCGAGGTGCCGACCGTTTCCGGTCGTTCCGCGTCCTGCGACGTCATCGTCCCGGCTCCCTCTCGCTCGTCCACGGAACTCTTTTCCGGTCCCGCACCCAGTGTGTCCTATGTCTATCGATACGCCAGTGTACCGGTACACCACCGTATCGGTACACTGGCGTATCGGAACGAGGTCGTATCGATGAGAACCGTCACACGCCCCCGTACCCGACGAGCCACACGCACCACCGTCAGCGAAGGGGCCGGGGGATGAATGCCCGCAGCGATCCCGCAGAAGCGGGGCCGGACGCGCCCGCGCGTCCACCGCTCGTCCGTGAGCTCCTGCTCGTGGCCGGGCTCTTCCTCGTGTACAAGTTCGGCCGCCGGCTGGCGACGGGACACACCGCCGAGGCCTTCCGCAACGCCCACCACGTCTGGGACTGGGAACGCGTGCTGCGGCTGCCCGACGAGGGCGCGGTCCAGTCGCTGCTCCTGCACGGCGACACGCTGGTCCACGTGGCGAACACGTACTACGCCGCCGTCCACTTCCCGGCCACCCTGGCCTTCCTGGTCTGGCTGTACCTGCGACGCCCCGCGCACTACGTCTGGGCCCGCCGGGTCCTGGCCGCCGTGACCGGCGCCGCGCTGGTGCTGCACCTGCTCTTTCCGCTCGCCCCGCCGCGCATGCTGGGTGCCACCGGCCTGATCGACACGGCCCGGCTCTTCGGCCCCTCGGTGTACGGTCCGCCGCGCACCGACGCGCTGTCGAACCAGTTCGCGGCGATGCCCTCGCTGCACTTCGGCTGGGCCCTGATGCTGGCGATCGGTCTGATCGCCGCGACGCGGACCCGGTGGCGCTGGCTGTGGCTGCTGCATCCGCTGATGACGCTGCTGGTCATCGTGGGCACCGCGAACCACTACTGGCTCGACGTGATCGTGGCCACGGCGCTGCTCGGCCTCGCGCTGGCGGTGCTGCGGCTGCCGCGCGCGCCGCAGCGGCCGCGGTGCGGCCTGCCGCACCGGCGGTCCGAGGTCCGGCACCGGCCGTCGGCCGAGCGCCCCGAGCTGGTCGGGGCGGGCCGGTGAACGCCGCCCTCGTCGCCGTACTGCTGTCGCTCGTCTCGGCCTGCGCCTACGCCGCCGCGGCCGTCGCCCAGGAGCGGCTGGCCTCGCGCGCCTCCGGCGCCGGTGCCCTGCGGATGCTGGCCTCCGGCGCCTGGTGGTGGGCGGTCGCGCTCAACGCCTCGGCGGCACTGCTGCACGTGGTGGCGCTCAAGTACGGTCCGCTCACCGTGGTCCAGCCGCTCGGCGCGCTCACCCTGGTCGCGGCGGTGCCCCTGGGGGCGCGGCTGGCGGGCCGCAGGGTGAGCGCGATCGAGTGGCGGGGGACCGGGCTGACGCTGCTGGGGCTTGGCGCCCTGCTGCTCACCGCGTCGGGGCCCGCGCCCGAGGACGTGCTGAGCGTGCCCGAGGCGCTGGCCGTGTCCGGCGCGACGGCCGCGCTGATCGGCGCGCTGTCGTGGCCCGGCGCCCGGCCGGGGCTGCGGCACGCGACGGCGTCCGGCATCGCGTCCGGCATCGCCTCGGCGCTCACCCAGACGGTCACGGTCGCCGTCACCGACCGCTCGGGCCCGCTGCTGAGCGTCCAGGTGATCGGCGTGGCCGTGCTGGTGGCCGCCTTCGCGACGAGCGGGCTGCTGCTGTCGCAGACTGCCTACCGGGGCGGTCTCGGTGCCCCGCTGGCGGTGGTGACCCTGGCCAATCCGGTGGCCGCCGCGGTGATCGGGCTCTCCCTGCTCGGAGAGCGGCTCAGGGGCGGCGCGGGCGGCGTGCTCCTCGCGCTGACCGGTGCGGCGCTGGCCGCCTGGGGAGTGCTCCAGCTGAGCCGGGCGACCCCGGGGCGGCCGGAGCCGGCGGACCCGGTGGCCGCGGACCCGGTGGCCGTAGGTCCGCCTGGTCCGCTGCCGAGCGGTCCACTGCCCGAGCCGGTGCCGGAGGGCCCGGGGCAGGCGGGACCCCGGCTGGTGCCCCGGCAGCCGGGGCCGGGGCACCTCACGCGGCTCTAGTTCCGGGTCGGGGCGCCGCCTCAGTCCGTGATGAGCGCCGGGTCGCTGGTCCCCGGCCGGCCGTTCTCCACGTGTCCGGCGAAGCGCCGCAGGAAGGCCGGGTCGGCCTCGGAGGTGACCGTCACGTCGTACCAGCGGCGGCTGCGCGCGAGGTCGACGGTGTGGCGCACGGTGGTGCCGGGGCGCACGGTGAGGGTCCGGGTGCGGCCGTCGTAGGCGTTGGCGATCCGCAGCCGGGCCGTGCCGGTCCCGGTGTGGGTGAGGGTCAGCCGGAGGTCGTCGCCGTCGTGCCGCGCGGTGACCTCGGGCCCGGCCGGTCCGGCGACCCCGTTGGCGCCCCGGAAGACGCGCAGGAAGCCGGCCGGGCCGTGCACGGTCAGGTCGTAGGAGCCGGCGGAGTAGGCCGAGTTCCAGGTGTCCGCGAGGGTCTTGCCGGCCTCGGTGGTGTACGTCCAGGGGCCGTCGGTGCGGTTGCCGGAGGTGACGAGGAAGGCGGCGCCGGCCCGGGCGCCGGAGGCGAAGGCCAGGGTGAACTTCCCGGCCGCCGTGTCCACGGCACCGTCCACGTACGGGGCGTAGCGCAGCGGGCGGGAGGGGCGCGTCCCGCGTTCCTGCCGGGGCATGCCGGGGTCCGCGGGCGGTGTCGGACGGTAGTCGGGGTGGCGTTCGCGGTCCGGCGGCTCGTAGGCGTCGGTGTCCGGCAGCCGGGCCGGGCGGCTGTCCGTGCGGGAGAAGTCGAAGGCGGAGGTCAGGTCGCCGCAGACGGCGCGCCGCCAGGGTGAGATGTTCGGCTCGCGGACGCCGAAGCGGCGCTCCATGAAGCGGATCACCGAGGTGTGGTCGAAGGTCTCGGAGCAGACGAAACCGCCCTTGCTCCACGGCGAGACGACCAGCATGGGCACGCGCGGGCCCAGCCCGTAGAAGCCTTCCCGGTGCTTGGCGCTGCCCTTGAAGACGTCCAGGGAGACGTCGACGGTGGACCGGCCCTGTGCGGCGGACTTCGGCGGCAGCGGCGGCACCACGTGGTCGAAGAAGCCGTCGTTCTCGTCGTACGTGATGAACAGGGCCGTCTTCGCCCACACCTTCGGGTTCGAGGTGAGCGCGTCCAGGACCTGGGAGATGTACCAGGCGCCGTAGTTCGAGGGCCAGTTGGAGTGCTCGGAGAACGCCTCCGGGGCGGCTATCCAGGAGATCTTCGGCAGCTTGCCCGCCTTGACGTCGGCGCGCAGCCGGTCGAAGTAGCCCTCGCCGCTCTTCGCGTCGGTGCCGGTGCGGGCCTTGTCGTACAGGGGGTCGCCGGGCTTGGCGTTCCGGTACTTGTTGAAGTACAGCAGGGAGTTGTCGCCGTAGTTGCCGCGGTAGGCGTCGTCGATCCAGCCCCAGTGGCCGGCCGCGTCGAGGCCGTCGCCGACGTCCTGGTAGATCTTCCAGGAGACCCCGGCCGCCTCCAGCCGCTCGGGGTACGTGGTCCAGTCGTAGCCGAGTTCGTCGTTGCCGAGGACCGGGCCGCCGCCCCCGCCGTCGTTGCCGGTGTGCCCCGACCACAGGTAGTAGCGGTTGGGGTCGGTGGAGCCGATGAAGGAGCAGTGGTAGGCGTCGCAGACGGTGAAGGTGTCGGCGAGCGCGTAGTGGAAGGGGATGTCCTCGCGGGTCAGGTACGCCATGGTGGTGGTGCCCTTGGCGGGCAGCCACCGGTCGTACTTGGCGTTGTGGTAGGCGTCCTGCCCGTCGGACCAGCCGTGCGGCAGCCCTTCGAGGAACTGCATGCCGAGGTCGTCGGCCTCCGGGCGGAACGGCAGCACCTCGGTGCCGTCGCCCTTGCGCTGGTGCCACACCGACCTGCCGTCGTCCAGCCGCACCGGGTGCGGGTCGCCGAAGCCGCGGACCCCGCGCAGCCTTCCGAAGTAGTGGTCGAAAGAACGGTTCTCCTGCATCAGGACGACGATGTGCTCGACGTCCTCGATCGACCCCGAGCGGTGGTTCGCCGGCAGCGCGGCGGCCCGGTCGATGCTCGCGGACAGGGCGCTGAACGCCGTGGTGGCGCCCGCGAGTTGGAGGAATCTGCGCCGGTTCACTTCGGCCATGGGGTGAGGGACCTCTCGCCTTGGGGGTGGTTCAACCGGCGGGACGGTGCCGGGTGATGACGGAATGCGCGCGAAAGGAGTGTTCCAGGAGCAGCAAACGGCAGGGAAGGGTCCGGTGGCGCTGGTGTGAAAGTCACCGGTACGCGAGGTGTGCCGGGCCCGTCGCCCGGGGATGGTCGCGATCATGACAGGCATGGACACGGACGCACCGGCACCCCCGACCCGACGGCCCGTACGCCAGCTCCTCGCCGCCTCGGTGGGCAACGCCGTGGAGTGGTACGACTGGTACGCGTACACCTTCCTGGCCACTTATATCGCGGACCAGGTCTTTCCCGAGAGCGCGGACAACTCGCTGGTGCCGCTGCTGTCGACGTTCGCCGTGTTCGCGGTGGGCTTCTTCATGCGGCCCGTCGGCGGGCTGCTGTTGGGCGCGATCGCGGACCGGCGCGGGCGGCGCGCCGCGCTGACCGTCACCATCCTGCTGATGGGCGGCAGCAGTCTGCTGGTCGGGCTGACTCCGACCTACACGGCGGCCGGTGTGCTGGCCCCGGTGGTCCTCGTCGTCGCGCGGCTGCTCCAGGGGCTGTCGGTGGGCGGCGAGTTCGCGGCCTCGACGACCTTCCTGGTGGAGTCCGCGGGGCCGGGCCGGCGCGGGCTCTTCTCCAGTTTCCAGTACGTCTCGACCACGGCGGGGCAGTTGGTGGCCTCCGGGATCGCGACGCTGCTGGTGGACACGCTGAGCGAGGACCGGATGAACGGCTGGGGATGGCGGGTGCCCTTCGTGTTCGGCGCCGTCCTCAGCCTGGTCGGCTTCTGGATCCGGCAGGGCGCCCAGGAGACCCGCAGCGGCGAGCAGCAACGCGCGCCGCGCCCGGCCCTGTTCGAGGCACTGCGCCGCCACCCGCGCGAGTCCCTGCTGATCTGCGGCATCACCGCGGGCGGCACCATCGCCTACTACACCTGGACGTCGTACCTGCCGACGTACGCCGAACTCAACGCGGGTGTCGCCAAGTCGGACGCGCTGCTCGCGGGGACCATCTCGCTGGCCTTCTTCGGGCTGCTCCAGCCGCTCGGCGGCATGCTCTCCGACCGGTTCGGGCGCCGTCCCCCGCTGCTCTTCTTCGGCGTGGGGTTCGCGCTGCTGAGCGTGCCGCTGCTGCACTCCCTGCGCGACTCCTTCGCCGTCCTGCTGCTCGTGCAGTGCGCCGGGATGGTCCTGCTGACCGGCTTCACCTCCATCAGCGCCGCCGTCAACGCCGAGGTCTTCCCGCCCCGGGTGCGGGCGGCCGGGATCGGCTTCCCCTACTCGCTCACGGTGGCGCTGTTCGGCGGCACGGCACCGTACGTGGGCACGCTCTTCAAGGACCTGGGCCATTCCGGGCTCTTCCCCTGGTACGTCGCCGTGCTGTGCCTGCTGTCCTCACTGGTGTATCTGAGGCTGCCGGAGACGGCGCACAAGCAACTGGAGCGCTGACGCCGGGCGGAGGGGGGGAGGGGGACGGCCGCCCGAGGGCCGTCCCCCTCCCCCGGCCGTCGTCAGCGGCGGCGTTTGCGCGGTGGCGGCACCTCCAGTTCCTCCAGCCGCGGCCCGTCCCCGTCCTGGACGCGCCGCCACGCCTCCCGGTACAGCGCGGCGGCGGGCCGGGTGGGCACGAGCACGCCGAGCGCGGGCGACTCGCCGTCGCGCAGGTCGTACAGCGGCAGCTTCCACCGCTCCAGCGGCAGGTGCGGATTGCCGGGCCGGGTCCAGCCGCCGGGCAGGAACAGCGAGCGTCCGGCCTTGGGACGGCTGCCCTCGACCACGAGGTCGGTGGCGGCGAGTTCGGCCCGGGCGGCGCGCAGCCGGGCGGTGCCGCCGCGCTGCCCGCCCCAGCCGGTCCAGCGGGCGGTGTTGCGGTCGGTGGGGTCCGGCATGGCGAGCAGCATCAGGTAGAGGGCGGCGGCGTCCTCACCGAGGCCGTACCGCGCGACCGCCTCGCCGACCAGGTCGGGCACCGAGCGGGCCGGGTCCTGGGGCCACCACAGGCCGTCCGCGTCACGCTCGCCCGCCACCGGGTTGCCCGGGTCGGCGAGCAGCTCGGCGAACGGCCGGTCGTGGACCAGACGCAGTGCCCTCTCCTGGGCGTTCGGCCGCGCACCGGTGGACAGCGCCGCCAGATGGGGGTCGTGACCGGCGGCGTCCAGCAGCGCCGGCCGGATGGCGGGGAGCGGTTCCGTCCGCTCGGTGCCCAGGACGACCGCGCCATGGCGCTCGAAGGCGTCCCCGGTCTCGGTCGGGTCCCCGGCGGCCTGCCGGAACGCCTCCCAGTCGACGCCCCGCCGGTCGAGGGCGAGCAGCAGACCGGGGTGGGCCAGCCGCTCGCGCAGTGCGGTCAGGACGCCGGGCAGGGCGGCCCGTAGCGGGTCCCCGGACGGGAGCCGGTGGGCGAGCCAGGCGGCCAGGGCCACCGCCCCCTTGAGGACCGAGCCGTCGAAGCCGGGCGTCTTCTCGGCGGTCTCCAGGTAGTAGCGGCCGAAGCTCCAGGTCAGGTCCTTCGTCAACCGGGGCTCGATGGCCAGGTCCACGAAGCCCCGCAGGGCGTCGGCGGGCGCCCACCCCACGGGTTCGACGGTCCGGACCGCGTCGTGGAGCACCTCCTCGGGCAGCGGGGTGCGTCTGCCCAGCCGCTCGTTCCAGACCTCGGCCGCGGCGGCGACGTCGGGGCCGTGCGTCCAGAGCCGGGACGGTTCGGTGGGCAGCAGTGCCGCCACGACGGCCCGCAGGGCGCCGCTGTCGAGGGACCTCAGCTCGCCCTTGGCCACGCCGGCGTCGGCCGACTTCACGCCGACGACCTTCAGGGTCGCGGAGGGCACGGCCACGCGTTTGTCGTCGATCTGCGGCATTCCGGCGAGCACCAGCCGGGCCGTGGTCGGGGTGACGCCGGTGAGCCGGGCGAACTCGTCGGCGGCCTCGGGGCGCCAGGGCGCGGGGCCGCGCTCGGCCAGTTCGGCGCGGAAGGCGGCGACCCAGCCGGGTGCCCGCGTCGGCTCCGGCACGAACGGCTCCTGGGACACCGGCGTGTAGGGGGCCGGGGTCTCGAAGCGGCCGGACGGATCGTGGTGGACCGCGCCGTAGTGCCTGCCCTTGATCTCGTAGGGTCCCCACTCGGGGACGAACCGGTACCAGTCGTCGGGGAAGACGAGGAACTCCCCGCCCTCCAGGTCGAGCACGGTCCCCCGGGTGTACCCGTGTGTGGCGCCCGGCCCGTCGAACGTGTCGGGGTCGAAGGCCAGGTGGACCCGGCGCCAGTGGCCGGGGTCCAGTTCCGTCAGCCCGTGCGCGTCCAGTTCGCCGAGGAAGGCGTCCTGGGCCTGCCGGTGCTCCTCCACGGTGGCCTCGGAGGCCGCCCTGAGCGCCAGTACGGCGGGCAACTCGGGCAGGGCCACCGCGTTCAGGTGTTCCAACGGCCCCCGCTTGTCGAGCGACAGGTGCATGATGCCCGCGGGGGCCGGCTCGGCCAGGCCCTTCATCGACCGGGTGAGGAGCCGCGGAAGGCCGAAGAGGTCGTGCCGGAAGTCGTAGTACCCGCGCTGGTCGCGTTCGGTGAGGCCGACGCCGTTCAGCGCGGCGGCGAGCAGGCGGTCGCCGAGCGCGGGCCGGGGTTCTTCCGGGGTGACGCCCCGGACCGCCGAGTCCAGCCGGGCGAGCAGTTCGTCCAGGACGCGCTGCTGCTCGGCGGCGTAGCGCGCCACTCCGGTGATGCCCCGCAGCAGTGCCTCGTGGCCGACCTGCGGGAGGAGGGTGCGGACGGGTGCGAGCACCGGTTCCCGGTCCGCCGCCCCGGCCTCTGCCGCCTCGTCCCCGGTCGTCTCGGCCACGGCCGCCGCCAGCAGTGCCGCCGCGACGTCGTCGCCGGCCCGGCGGAGCGCCGCGGAGCCCTGCGGGTCGCGGGGCCGCAGCCGGTGCCAGTAGCGCAGCGGCGGCAGCAGGGGGGTGCCCGCGGAGAAGGGACCCGCTGTCTGGTCCCCGTGGACGTGGGCGAGCACCGCGCACTCGGCGTCCCGCAGTTGGATGTCGCTCGACCAGCGCATCACGGTGACGGTCCGGTCGGTGCCGGGGAAGGCCAGCGCGTTCTCCGGGCTGCCGCCCACGCGCCGCGGTACGACGACCGAGCGGCCGGTCAGGTCCTCTCCCTGCCGCGAGCCGTCGGGCAGGGTGATCACCCGCCAGCCGAGCGCCCCGTCCACCGGGGCGCACACCGGCCCGGGCTCGGCGGAGAAGGCGGGCAGCAGCCAGGAGGTGTCGAGGGCGCTGCCCTCCGGCGCGGCGCGCAGCCCCTCGGCGAACCAGTCCGGCCCGCCCCGCTCCCCCACCGTGTCGTCGGCCGGGTCGTAGGCGTGCCAGGCGCTGTTCCGCTCGGCGGACCAGTCCTGGATCCAGACCCAGTACGACGTGCCGTCGCTGATCACCTGTCGCCGCCACGGGACGTGGGTGTCCCCCGGCCGCAGTACGCCGCGGCCGGTGGTCCTGCCGCCCCCGGGGAGCGGGAGGGTGACGGACGGCATGCCGTTCGTCCCGCCCTTTCCGTCCACATGGCAGGCGTAGGAGGAGCGAACGTCGCCGTCGAGTTCCGTCGGTGCCGAAGTGCCCGTGCCGGTCTCGGGGTGGTACCAGTAGCCGTACGAGGTGGACGTGGCGGGCGTGTACCAGGAGACCAGGAGCCGGCCGTCCACGTACCGGACGTCGGGGCGCTCCGCGTCGTCCGGGAGGCGCAGTTCGTGCGTGAGCACGGTGCCCTGCGCGTCGATCACCCGGGCGTGCGTGCCGTCGAGGACGACGAGGTGCGGCCAGGCTTCGGCCACGCGTGTCGCGCGGGCCCGCTCCGGTGGCGTGGACGTACCGATCGCCTCGTCCCAGGCGGGCCAGCCCAGTTCGTCGAGCAGCCCGTCCCGCAGCGCGCGGGCGAGCACGGACGCCATGCCGGTGCTCAGCGCGTCCCGCACCTCCTGCTCGGCGGTCGCCAGGATCTCGCCCGGCAGCCACGTCAACGTCTGGAACGGGCCGCTGTAGAGGGAGAACTCACCCAGTGCGCTGGTGAGGTACCCGCGGCTGATCCCGGCCACCCATTCGGCGAGCATCGGACGGCCGCCCGGCGACTCGGCCAGCCGGGCCACGGTGCGCTTGTCGATGCCGTCGCGCTCGTAGGTGGGGCAGCCCCTGCGGAAGGCCGCGCGGAAGCGGGGGTCGGCCGCCAGGGCGACGAGGTCGCGCCGCGTCGGAAGGGCCGCCCAGTCCTGGAGGTTGAGTCCCGCGCGGTCCTCGGGGAGGCCGACCGGGACGCGCAGGGCGAGGAGCTGGTCGAGGAGGTTGACGTCGCCGACTGGGGGCCGCAGCGTACCGTTCCCGGCGTCCAGTTCGGCGCGGAGGGTGTCGGCCATGCGGTCGACGAGCGGGTACAGCTCGGGCGGTGCGATGCGCCGCTCGTCGGTGCGGCACAGGGCGAGGAACCTGCGCGTCCAGCCGGCCGTGCCGTCGGGGGACCGGGCCTCGGCGGGCAGCGTGGCGTCGCACAGTCCCTCGGTGGCGCCGGTCCTGTCCAGCAGGTCGAGCCACTGTCCCAGCTCCTCGTGCTCCCACTCCGAGGGAAGCAGGCCGAGCAGGGTGCCGCGGACGGCGGGTTCGCGCCGGGTCAGTTCCACCAGGGCGGCCCGGTGGGCCTTCCACCAGCCGGGCGGCGCCTTGAGGGTGCCGGGCAGCGGCAGCACCTCGCGCAGGTAGGCCATCTCCTCGGCGAGCGCGTTCCTGCCCGCGACGGCCTTCGCCAGCCTGCGCAGGTCACCCGCGCCGGGGCTGGACGGGGCCACGCCGTGCGCGGCGAGCCGGACGAAGAGCCCGCGCAGGTGCCGGAAGGCGGTGGCGGCCGGCACCCGGGACGAGAGTCCCTTGGCGTAACTGGAGAGCACCTTGGTCGGCATGGCGTCGGCGAGGGCGAACTCCAGGAACACCGCGTCCATGCGGGCCTCGTCGAACGGCAGGGCGTGGGCCGTCTCGGCCTTGCGCGCGTTGACGAACATCTGGGAGGCGTACGCCTGCTCGCCGGCGGCCAGGAACACCCGGCCGGCCTCCTCGTAGAAGGTGGGCAGGAAGTGCGGCACGGAGCCCGCCAGGCGCGCGCCGATCGACTCGTAGGTGGCGCGGGCCCTCTTCGCCCGGGAGCGCACCGTCCGCGCGACCTTGTTCATCTCCTCGACCAGGGACATCGCGAGATGGCCGTCGGAGGGGTGGCGGACCAGCACCCACTCGGGGAAGCCCATGGCCCGGTGCTGTCCGACGCCGACCTCGACCGGGTCGCCCACGGGCAGCAGTCCGAGGAACCCGCCGTCGTCCCCGCCCGCCGGGTCTCCCGCGGCGGGCTCCGTGCCGGACGGGGCGGCGGGTGTCAGGCGTACGACGATCCGGTCGTCCAGGCCCGGGTGCCGGTAGGCCCGGGTGAACACGGGCACGGCCCGGTCGCCTCCCCCGGTGGTGCCCGGCGGCAGTACCGCACCGGCGCGCAGCAGCTCCTCCACTTCTGCCGCCGCCGCGTCCCGTGTCGTGCCGTCGCTCATGCTCGCGTGCCTTTCGTGGGTGTGCGTACCGCTGTGGCGTTCACTGGGCGTCGTCCGTGGGCACGGTGCGGCCGGCGTGCAGGGCCGCCGCCATGCGCATGCCCTCGGACCAGGCGACGGGGCCGACCTCGTGCAGCGGAAGGCGCCGGTGGGCGTCCCCGAGGCTCCAGGACAGACCGCCGGTCCAGGCCTTCTCCTCGGTGTAGGGATCACTCATGCCGACGGAGGCGGTGAAGACGCGTCCGGCGTCCCGGACCCGGCCGACGATGCGGCTCCCGGAGACCTGGTAGCCGAGGGCGGTGGCACGGGCGGACAGGTGGAACCACGAGCGGTACTCGGCGCCCGCGAACTCGGTGACCACGTCGGTGCCGCCGCCGGTCTCCCCCGGCGCCGGCCAGGTGGCCCGGTGGATCTGCTCCACACCCTGGACGACGCCCGACTCGGCGGCGAAGGTGCGCAGTTCCTCCAGACCGGGGAGGAGGACCGGGTGGGGCATGGTCACCGTACGGGGGGTCAGGCGGACGGTCTCGCCGTGCGGGTTCATCACCCGCAGCCCCTCCGACTCGTCCGCGCCGCGCAGGAAGCCGACCTCGTCGGGGTCCTCGCCGACCACGACGATGTCGCGCAGCGCCGCCCGCCACGCCTCGTCGGGCCACACCCGCGCGAGCAGCCCGGTCGGCACCGGCAGCGAGGACACCATCCAGTTGTCGACCTGTGCCGCGCACTCGGCGGCGTGCCGGTCCAGCCACTCGGCGAAGCGCCGGAGTTCGACCACCTCGGGGCGGTCCTGTATCTCCGCGGGCAGCGTTCGCTCCCGCTTCCCCTCCGCCGCCGGTGTCGCCGGCGCGGACCGCGCCACCACCCGGCCCCCCACCAGAGCGACTTCGTACGTGTCGCCCGCTGCCAGCCAACCCATCAGGTCTTCGCCTCTCCCGCTGCTAGGAACACACGGCTCAGCACACGCGCAGGCCCTGAACCGACACGCTCTGCTGTGGTGTTGGCCAAAGACTAGGGGCACCCACTGACAGTGACGGGTGGCGACCGGCGCGGTGCTTTCGCGCCAGATTGACCGGCGGCGGTTTTCGGCCGGGCCCGCCGTCCGTCGGTGGGCGGTCGGGCCGGGCCGGGACTTGGAGGGCGGCCCGCCCCGGCCGGCGGACCCAGCCCTGGCCAGGACACCAGGGACCGGGGCCGGGAGGCGGCTGCCCCTCGTCGGTTCCCGCTCGGACCTCAGCCGCCCGCGGATTGGTGTGTTATCCGCCCTTCTTCGCCCGGTCACCCGTCCCGGTCCTCCCCCGACGAGGCTCCGGCGGCGGCGAATTGCCTCCGTTGCGGTTCGCACGTGCGTACGCGTCGTGTTCCACCGTCTCGAATAGGGGCACATGGCCCGGTGGCGCGGGGGCGCGCGGAGTCGGCGGTCCGAACGGGACCGCCGCCGACATGAGGTGGGGGAGATGGTTCGTGTTGTGGTGGTGCACGGCGAGACGCTGTTGCGTTCGGCGCTGGTGCAACTCCTGAGATCCGAGGAGGCGTTGGAGGTGGCCTCGCAGTGCCCGGACGCCGACGGCGCGGAGGGTGCGGCGTTGCCCGCCGACGTCTGTGTCGTGGACGGCGAGTACCTGTCGGATCCGGACGGACCCGGCGCGGGGGTGCGGACTCGGTACGGTGACCGGCTCGTCGTCCTGACGACCGCCAAACGGCCGGGTGTGCTGCGCAGGGCGTTCGACGGGGGCGCCCTCGGGCTGGTCGACAAGAACGCCCCGGCCCATCGGCTGATCACGGCGGTGCACACGGTCGCCAAGGGCGAGCGGTTCCTGGACGAGACGCTCACCGTGGCCCTGCTGAAGGGCGCGGAGATGCCGCTGACCACCAGGGAACTGGGGGTACTGGCCCTGGCCTCCCAGGGGGCGCCGGTCGCGGAGATAGCGGCGCGCCTGCACCTGTCCCGGGGCACGGTCCGCAACTACATGGCCACGGCGATCCGGAAGGTGGGCGCCCGCAACCGCATCGACGCGATCCGCATCGTGCAGAGCGCCGGCTGGACGTGAACCCGCCCCGGCCCGGTCCGCGGCACCGGACGGCGGGGCGCGGTCACGGCCTTCGAGGCGGCCCCGTGTGCCAGTGGCCCGTCAGGTCCCGGTAGAGAGGCGAACGGCTCAGCAGTTCGTCGTGCGTGCCGCACTCCGCCCGTACGCCGTCCAGTACCAGGGTCCGGTCGGCGCGCACCGCGGAGGACAGCCGGTGCGCCACCACGAGCAGCGTTCCGGGCCGCCGCGCGAGGTTCTCCTCCGCGCGGGCCTCGGACGCGGGGTCGAGATGGCAGGTGGCCTCGTCGAGCAGCAGCAGGGGGGCGGGCGACAGGTACGCGCGGACCAGCGCGACCAGTTGCCGCTCCCCCGGCGAGAGTTCGGCGGGCCGCACGGTGCCGTCCAGCCCGCCCAGGCGCTCGACCAGGGGCCGCAGCCCGAACGCCTCCACCGCCGCGTCGAGTTCGGCCCGCCGGGCGTCCGTCCTCAGATCCGTCCTCAGATCCGTCCTCAGATACCCGAGGTTGTCGCCGACGGTGCCGGAGAACACGTAGGCGTTCTGCGGGACCAGCACCCGGAGTGCGGCCAGTTCGGCGGCGGGACGCCCCGTCACCGCGCGGCCCGCCACGCGCACCTCGCCGCGGCTCGGCCCGAGGGTCCCGGCGACGAGGCGGGTCAGGGTGGACTTGCCGATGCCGCTCGGGCCGACGACGGCGAGGTGTTCGCCCGGGGCGACGCGCAGGTCGAGCGAGTCGAGCACGGGCTCGGCGCGGGCGCCGTAGGACAGGGTGACGGAGCGCAGTTCCACGGCCGGGACCGCGGTGGTGTGCGCCGCGAAGGCCGCCGTCTCCGGTGGACTCGCGGGGCTCGGCACCGGGCCCGGACCCGGCTCCGGGTCCGGGTCCGGGTCCGGGTCCGGCTCCGGCTCCGGCTCCGGCTCCGGGCCGAGGATCCGGTCGAGGACGACCAGCAGCCGGGACCCGGCCGCGCCGAGCGCGGTCATCAGGGTGTGCAGGGCGGGCAGCAGGGACTGGACGAGATAGGTGAACGCGCCGAGCAGCGCGCCCGCGCTCACCCCGCGTCCGCGCAGCCACTCCACCGCCAGCAGCAGCGCGAGCACGGGCAGGTGGCCCGCGACGCCGAGCGACGCCGTGCGCACCGCCGCCCATCCGGCCAGCGTCCGGGCCGCCGCGGCGGCTTCGGCGACCAGGTCCGCG
>NZ_MULI01000121.1 GCF_002939385.1 Streptomyces sp. MH60
GGCCGGACCGGCGAGACCGGCGGCGAGGACATGCGTGCCGCGGCCGGTACCGGCGGCATGACCGGACGCCAGGGCGCCATGGAGCGCGAGGGCATGCGCGGCGACGAGGCCATGACCCGCTCCGAGGAGCAGATGCACGTCGGCGTCGAACGGCACGAGTCGGGCCGGGCCAGGCTGCGCAAGTACGTGGTCACGGAGGAGGTCCAGCAGACCGTTCCGGTGACCCACGAGGAAGTACGCGTGGTGCGCGAGCCCATCACGGACGCCAACCGTGACGAGGCCCTGGCCGGGCCGGAGATCAGCGAGGCCGAGCACGAGGTCACGCTGCACGCGGAACGCCCCGTCGTGGAGACGGAGACGGTGCCGGTGGAGCGCGTCCGGATGACCACGGAGGAGCTCACGGAGAACGAGACGGTGCGCGGCCAGGTCCGCAAGGAGCGCATCGAGGCCGAGACCGAGTCCTTCACGGAGGACGAGACCGGCCGGGGCGGCGAGCGGCGGGGCCGCGAGTGACCGTCCCCGTCGTCAAGCGCGGGACCGTGCGCCGGTGAACGGACTTCACCGGCGCTTCCCGCCGTCCAGGGCCCGGGCCAGATAGGGCGCGGTGGCGCTCCCTTCGACGCCCGCCACCTCGGCGGGCGTCCCGGCGGCCACGATCCGGCCGCCCGCGTCGCCGCCGCCCGGCCCCAGGTCGATCACGTGGTCGGCGCCCGCGGCCACACCCATGTCGTGCTCGACCACGACCACCGTGTGCCCGGCGTCGACCAGACCGTGCAACTGGCGCATCAGCACCTCGACGTCGGCCGGGTGCAGACCGGTCGTCGGCTCGTCGAGCAGGTACAGGGTGTGGCCGCGACGCCCCCGTTGCAGCTCGCTCGCCAGCTTGATGCGCTGCGCCTCCCCGCCGGACAGCTCGGTCGCGGGCTGGCCGAGCCGCAGATACCCCAGGCCGACGTCCAGCAGCGCGGCCAGGCTGCGGGCCACCGCCGGTGTGTCCGCGAAGAACTCCGCCGCCCCCTCCACCGTCAGGTCCAGCACCTCGGCGATGTTCCGTCCCCGGTACGCCACTTCTAGCGTCTCGGGGTTGTAGCGCGCCCCGCCGCAGTCCGGGCACGGCGCGTACGTGCTCGGCAGGAACAGCAGCTCGACGCTGACGAAGCCCTCGCCCTGGCAGGTCTCGCAGCGCCCTCCCGCCACGTTGAAGGAGAACCGGCCCACGCCGTAACCCCGCTCCCGCGCCTGGCCGGTGGCGGCGAAGACCTTGCGCACGACGTCGAACAGGCCCGTGTACGTGGCCAGGTTGGAGCGCGGGGTGCGGCCGATCGGCCGCTGGTCCACGGAGACCAGCCGGTCCACGCCCGCCAGGTCCTCGGTGATCTCGCCGACCAGGGTCGACTTCCCGGAGCCGGACACGCCGGTCACCGCGGTCAGCACCCCGAGCGGGAACCGCGCGGTCACCCCGCGCAGGTTGTGCCGGGTCACCGGACCGACCGTGACCGTGCCGCGCGGGGCACGCACCTCGCGGACGGGCGCGGGGGAGCGGTGGAAGAGGTGACGGGCGGTGGCGGACTCCGCGACCTCGGCCAGCCCGTCGACCGGGCCGCTGTACAGCACCCGCCCGCCGTGCTCCCCGGCCCGCGGACCGACGTCCACGATCCAGTCGGCGCCGCGCATCACGGCCAGGTGGTGCTCCACCACGAACACCGAGTTCCCGGCCGCCTTCAGCCGCGCAAGGACCGTCAGGAGCGCCTCGGTGTCCGCCGGGTGCAGTCCCGCCGAGGGCTCGTCGAGGACGTACACGACCCCGAACAGCCCGGAGCGCAGCTGGGTCGCCAGGCGGAGCCGTTGCAGCTCCCCCGCCGACAGGGTGGGGGTGGGCCGGTCCAGGCTCAGATAGCCGAGCCCCAGCTCGACGACGGGCGCGATCCGGGAGGTCAGATCCTCGGTCAGCACCCTGGCCGTCTCGCCCTCGGTCGGCAGCAGGGCGGCCAGCTCGGTGAGCGGCAGCGCGGCCAGCTCCGCGACGGTGCGGCCGCCGACGGTCACCGCGAGCGCCTCGGCCCGCAGCCTGCCGCCGCCGCACACCGGGCAGGGCGCGCTGGTGAGGAACCGCTCCGCCTTCGCCCGCAGCGTGGCGCTCTTCGAGTCCGCGAACGTCTTCATCACATAGCGCCGGGCGCTCATGTACGTGCCCTGGTACGGCCGCTGGATGCGGTCCGCGTCCCGCACCGGGTGCACCGTGACCACCGGCTGGTCGTCGGTGAACAGGATCCACTCCCGCGCCTCGGCGGGCAGCTCGCGCCAGGGCCGGTCCACGTCGTACCCGAGCGCGTCCAGGACGTCCCGCAGGTTCTTGCCCTGCCAGGCGCCCGGCCACGCGGCGATCGCACCGTCCCGGATCGACAGCGAGGGATCCGGGACCAGCAGCTCCTCGGTGGTGCGGTGCACCCGGCCGAGCCCGTGGCACTCCGGGCAGGCCCCGGCCGCGGTGTTCGGCGAGAAGGCGTCGGAGTCCAGCCGCTCGGCGCCGGGCGGGTAGTCGCCGGCGCGGGAGAAGAGCATCCGCAGGGAGTTGGAGAGGTTGGTGACCGTCCCCACCGAGGAGCGGGACGTCGGGGTCGCCCGCCGCTGCTGGAGCGACACGGCGGGCGGCAGCCCGGTGATCTCGCCCACCTCGGGGGCGCCGACCTGGTGGATCAGCCGGCGGGCGTAGGGCGCGACCGACTCGAAGTAGCGCCGCTGCGCCTCCGCGTAGACCGTCCCGAAGGCCAGCGACGACTTCCCCGATCCCGAGACGCCGGTGAACACCGCCACCACGTCCCGGGGGACGTCCACGTCCACGCCCCTGAGGTTGTGCTCGCGGGCGTCGCGCACCCGGACGTACGGGTCGTGGGGGCTGTGCATCGCGGAGGGCTCCGTACGGTGGCTGGGACAAACCCCGCGATTCTACGCCGGGGTGCCCTGCGGCCCCGTACCGGTGACACGGGCGAGCCGCCGGTAGGAGTCGAGCAGCGCGGCGCGGTCGTACGTGCTGGTGGTGACCAGGACCTCCTGCGCGCCCGTCTCCTTCACCAGCCGCTCCAGCTCGTCGGCGACCTGCTCGTCGGTGCCGGCGACGTGGCCCGCGAGACCGGCCTCGTACAGGTCGCGCTCCTTCCCGGTCATCGTCCGGGCCTCCACCTCCTCGGCCGGGGGCAGCGGCGGGAAGGAGCCGCGCGTGCGGGCGTGGGCCATGGACCACGCCTCCGGGACCAGGAGCCGCCGGGCCGCCTCGGGCGTGGCGGCCACCGCGACGGTCCCGGAGACGACGACGTACGGCTCCCGGCTCCACTCGGAGGGGCGGAACCCGGCGCGGTAGCGGTCGATGCCGCGGCGCATCCGGTCCCGGTCGCGCAGGTCCCCGACGACCATCGGCAGGCCGGCCCGGGCGGCGACGGCCGCGCCCTCGCCCATGGCCAGCACGAACGGCGGTACGGTCAGCCCCTCCGAGGGGCGCGCGTGCACGCCCGTGGGCGAGGTGCCCCGGAACCAGCCGAGCAGCTCGGCCAGTTGCGCGTCGAAGTCCTCGGCGTCGTCCTTCTCCCGGCCCAGTGCCCTGCGGACGCCGTCGGTGAAGCCCACCGAGCGGCCGAGACCCATGTCGATCCGGCCCGGGAAGAGCGACTCCAGCACGCCGAACTGCTCGGCGACGACCAGCGGCCGGTGGTTGGGCAGCATCACGCCCCCGGTGCCGACGCGGATACGGCTCGTGGCTCCGGCCACGGCGGCCGCGAGCACGGTCGGCGCCGATCCGGCCACCCCGGGCACGCCGTGGTGCTCCGCCACCCAGAACCGGTGGTAGCCGAGCCGCTCCGCCTCCCGGGCCAGCTCCACGGTGTCGCGCAGCGCCTCCCCGGCGGTGCGGCCCGCCCGGATGCGGGAGCGGTCGAGGACGGAGAAGCGGGTGGTGGCGAGTACAGAGGTCACACCCTGTTCAACGTCCGCACGCCGCACAGATTCCCGTGATCGCGCGCCGCACGGGTTCCGGGCACCCTCTCGGCGCCTCGTCCCGGCGGCGCGCTCTAGGGTGGGGCGGGTGAGCGACAGCAGCAGGCCCCCGGTGGCCGTGTTCGACCTGGACAACACCCTCGCCGACACCGCGCACCGGCAGCGGTTCCTGGAGCGCCGGCCGCGCGACTGGGACGCCTTCTTCGCCGCCGCGCCGCACGATCCGCCGCTCACCGAAGGCATCGCGCTGGTACGGGAGAGCGCGAAGGAGTGCGAGATCGTCTACCTGACCGGACGGCCCGAGCGCTGCCGGCGCGACACCCTCGACTGGCTGGCCGCGCAGGGCCTGCCGGACGGGGCCGTGCACATGCGCGGCGACGCCGACCGCAGGCCCGCCCGGCGCACCAAGCTGGAGATCCTGCGCAGGCTCGCGCGGACCCGCGAGGTCCGGGTCCTGGTGGACGACGACGAGTTGGTCTGCGACGACGCCGAACGGGCCGGTTTCCCCGTGCTCCGGGCACGCTGGGCGGCCCGGTCGGCCGAGCTGCGCGTGGCGCAGGAGCGCGAGGGCCGCACCTGAGGGACGTGAACGTCCGAAGGGGCTTCGGGGGCGTCAGTCCGACTCCTCCAGGCGGAAGCCGAGCTTGAGACCGACCTGCCAGTGCGCGACCTGCCCGTCCTCGATCTGGCCGCGCACCTGCGTCACCTCGAACCAGTCCAGCTGGCGCAGGGTCTGCGAGGCGCGCGTGATGGCGTTGCGGACGGCCTGGTCGACGCCGTCGGGAGAGGTGCCGACGACCTCGGTGACCCGGTAGGTGTGGTTCGACATGCGGGTGCTCCCTTCCACGGGCAGCGGTGTGCCCTGCGTCACTCCACCGTGCCCCAAGTCGGGACGGAGCGCGAGGGATCGGCCCCGGGGGTGGAAACCGTCCGGTACCTCCCGGTGCCTCCCCTTGACCTTTGTAATGGTCCATACCAAAATCCCAGACACCCGTTCGAGCCTCGGGCTCGTCCCCCCACGTCGGGTCTCCCTTCGCGTGTGCAGGACACGCCTGCCTGCGCCCTCTGTTCGTCAGTCAGAAGGACCCCTCGTGAGACGTCGCCTCCTCGCCCTTGTCTGTGTGTCCGCCTCCGTGCTCAGCGGCTGCGGCCTGATCTCGCAGGACGGCGGGAGCGAGCGGCACACCATCACCGTGTGGCTGATGAAGGACAGCGCCTCGCAGGACTTCCTGAAGCGGTTCACCGAGGGCTTCGAGGCCGACCACCCCGACCTCGACCTGGACATCCGCATCCAGGAGTGGACCGGGATCGGCGACAAGGTGCAGGCCGCGCTGAAGGCCGACGGCTCGGACGGACCCGACGTCGTCGAGGTCGGCAACACCCAGGTCCCGCAGTACGCGGAGGGCGGCCGGCTGCAGAACCTGACCCTGGAGTCGATGCGCGACTGGGGCATCCGCGACTGGCTCCCGGGTCTCGCCGAACCGGGGCAGTGGATGTCCCAGCAGTTCGGCATCCCCTGGTACGCCGCCAACCGCGTCGTCATCTACCGCAAGGACCTCTTCGAGCAGGCCGGCGTCAACGAGCCGCCCCGCACCCGCGAGGACTGGCTCACCGCCACGGAGAAACTCGACAAGGACGGCGACCAGGGCATCTACCTGGCCGGCCAGGACTGGTACACGCTCTCCGGCTTCATCTGGGACGAGGGCGGCGAACTGGCCACCCAGGACGGCGAGGGCGGCACCTGGACGGGCGCCCTGGACTCCGAGGCGGCCGTGCGCGGTATGGACTTCTACCGCGAACTGCAGGCCCTGGGCGACGGCCCGGTCGACGCCGACGAGGAACACCCGCCGCAGTCCGGGGTCTTCGCGAAGGGACGGGTCGCGCAGATCGTCGCCGTGCCGGGCCTCGCCCAGTCCATCGTGCGCGACAACCCCGACCTCAAGGGCAAGATCGGCTTCTTCCCGGTGCCCGGCAAGAGCGCCGGCAAGCCCGGCGCCGTCTTCACCGGCGGCTCCGACCTCGTGATGCCGAAGAACACCGACCAGGAGGAGGGCGCCCTCGCCGTGATCGAGGCGCTCGCGGGCGAGAAGTGGAACACCGACCTGGCCCGCACCATGAACTACGTCCCGAACAAGAAGTCGCTCGCCGAGGAGGTCTCCGGCGAGGAGGGGATCGAGGCCATGGCGGCGGGCGCCGCACAGGGCCGGGCGACCCCCGGCACGCCCCAGTGGGGCGCGGTCGAGGCGGACAACCCGATCAAGGCGTACATGACGAAGGTGCTCACCGGGGCGGACGCGAAGTCGGAGGCCCGCAAGGCCTCCGACCGCGTCACCGCACTGCTGGACGCCAACGAGCGCTGACCGGCCCGCGGCCGGGCCGGCGCCGCCCGGCCCGGTTCGCTCGGTACGGGCCGCTCAGCGCGCCACGCTCAGCGAGAGGGCGAAACGGCCCTCGCCGTCCGTCCACCAGTGGGCCAGGTCGAGTCCGGCCGCCGCCAGCTCGGCCCGCACACCCTCCCGCCGGAACTTCGCGGACACCTCGGTGCGCAGCTCCTCCCCGTCCGCGAAGTCCACGGCCAGGTCGAGCGCCTGGACCTTGACGGTCTGCGCGGTGCGCGAGCGCAGCCGCATCTCGATCCACTCCCGTTCGGCGTTCCACAGCGCCACGTGCTCGAAGGCCGCGGGCGCGAAGTCGGCCGCCAGCTCACGGTTCACCACCGACAGCACGTTCTTGTTGAACTCGGCCGTCACCCCGGCCGCGTCGTCGTACGCGCGGACCAGCACCCCCTCGTCCTTGACCAGGTCCGTGCCCAGCAACAGGCTGTCGCCCGGGGAGAGCAGGGCGCGGACGGAGGCCAGGAACCCGGCGCGCTCCTCGGGCAGCAGGTTGCCGACGGTGCCGCCGAGGAACGCCACCAGCCGGGGTCCCGGCGTGTCGGGCAGCGTCAGCCCGGCCGTGAAGTCGGCGATCAGCGCGTGCACCTGGAGATCCGGGCGCTCGGCGACCAGCGCCTGCCCGGCCTGGGTGAGGGCGCTCTCGCTCACGTCGACCGGCACGTAGCCGCGCAGCCCGGTCCGCCCGGTCAGCGCGTCGAGCAGCACGCGTGTCTTCTCCGAGGAGCCGGAGCCCAGCTCGACCAGGGTGCGGGCGCCGGTCGCCGTCGCGATCTCCCCGGCCCGGTCGACGAGGATCTCCCGCTCGGCCCGGGTCGGGTAGTACTCCGGCAGCGCGGTGATCGCCTCGAACAGCTCGCTGCCCCGCGCGTCGTAGAACCACTTCGGCGGCAGCCACTTGGGCGTGCTCGTCAGGCCCGCCAGGACGTCGGCACGCAGGGCGGCGTCCGTGGCGTCCTCGGGCAGCGTCCGGGTCAGACGGAACTGGCTCACGTGCGGGGCTCCTTCGGGGAGACGAAAGCGTCTGCCGAGGCGGTATCGCCCGGCACCTTGAGCGGGGTGAGCCGCACGTCCGTGCCGCTCGCCGCGAGCAGGGAGCGGTCGGGGACCTCCTGCCAGTGCGGATCGTCGTCGTAGGGCTCCGAGGCGACGACCGTGCCGCCGCCCGGACGGGAGAGGTACCAGAGGGTGTCGCCCCAGGTGGTGGCGGTGACGGTGGAGCCGTTCGTGAGGAGCAGGTTGAGCCGGGAGGCGGGGGCCGCCGCCGCGACCTCCAGCACCGTCTCGGCCAGCGCCCGGCCCTCGTCGTCCCCGGCGCGCAGCCGGGCCAGGACCAGCGCCCACACGAGCGCCGAGTCGTTGCGCGCCTCCAGCGACAGCAGCTGACCGGGCGGCAGCGTCGCGGCCACCGGAGCCAGCGAGTCCGGCCAGCCCGCCACGGCGCCGTTGTGGCTGAACAGCCAGGTCCCCGCCGCGAACGGCGCCGCGGCCGCCTCCGCGTCGGCGCCGGACAGCGTCGCGTCCCGTACGGCGCCCAGCAGCGCGCCGGTCCGTACCACCCGGGCCAGGTCGGCGAAGGACCGGTCCGCCCAGATCGGTCCGGCCCGGCGGTACCGGGCCGGCACCGGGTCGCCCTCGGCGTACCAGCCGACACCGAACCCGTCGGCGTTGACCGTGCCGTACCGCTGGTGCCGGGGCGCCCACGACTGGCGGTACAGACCGTGCGGCGGCGCCACCAGAAGCTCGCCGAGCGGCTCCGCGGGGCCCACGTAGGCCAGGTGACGGCACATCAGGAGGCCTCCGCCGAGCGTGCGGTGCGGAACCCGGAGAAGATCTGCCGCCGGATCGGATAGTCCCAGTTGCGGAACGTGCCCCGGCAGGCCACCGCGTCCACGGCGAAGGAACCGCCGCGCAGCACCTTGTACTCGGGGCCGAAGAACACCTCCGAGTACTCCCGGTACGGGAACGCCCGGAAGCCCGGGTACGGGGCGAAGTCGCTCGACGTCCACTCCCAGACGTCGCCGATCAACTGCCGTACGCCGAGCGGCGACTCACCGGCCGGGTAGCTGCCCGCGGGCGCCGGGCGCAGGTGCCGCTGGCCGAGGTTGGCGTGCTCCGGGCCCGGGTCGGCGTCGCCCCACGGATAGCGCAGGGCGCGGTCGCCGGCCGGGTCGTACCGGGCGGCCTTCTCCCACTCGGCCTCGGTGGGCAGCCGGCGCCCGGCCCAGCGGGCGTACGCGTCGGCCTCGTACCAGCACACGTGCAGCACCGGCTCGTCGGCCGGTACCGCCTCGGTCACCCCGAAGCGGCGCCGCAGCCACTGCCCGCCGTCCCGGCGCCAGAACAGCGGGGCGGTGAGGGAGTGCCGGCGGACGTGGTCCCAGCCCTCGGGGGTCCACCAGCGCGGGTCGTCGTAGCCGCCGTCCTCGATGAACGCCCGGTAGGCGCCGTTGGTCACCGGGACGGTGTCGATGTAGTACGGCGCCACCTCGCGCCGGTGCGCGGGCCGTTCGTTGTCCAGGGCCCACGGCTCGGTCGACGTGCCCATGATGAACGGGCCGCCCGGCACCAGGACTTCCGCGGGTCCGGTGAACAGCCCCGCCGGGTCCGGGTCGGGCGCGGTCAGGGCCTGCGGGCCCCGGCGCAGCTGGTGCGTGATCAGCATGGTCTCGTCGTGCTGCTGCTCGTGCTGGGCGATCATCCCGAAGGCGAAGCCCGCCTCCGTCAGCCGCGTCCCGTCGAACGCGGTGCGCTCCAGCACGTCCAGGGCCCGCCCGCGCACGTCCGCCGCGTAGCGCCGGGCCTCGGCGGGCGACAGCAGCGGCAGGTTCGGCCGCTCGGAGCGGGGATGCTCGAAGGCGTCGTACAGGGTGTCGATCTCCGGGCGTATCGCCTCCTGCCCGGCGACCGCGCGCAGCAGCCACTGCTCCTCCTGGTTGCCGATGTGCGCCAGGTCCCACACCAGCGGGGACATCAGCGGCGACACCTGGGCGGTCAGGTCGGGGCCCTCCACGCAGCTGGTCAGCAGCGTGGTGCGCTCACGGGCGGTGACCAGCGTGGTCAGGGCCCGCTCACGCAGCCGCTCGGCGTCCACCGCCCCTTCGCCGGAGGTGACGGTGGCGGTCTTGTCGGTGGGGTCGGTCATGAGCGGGTCTCCCTCCCGTGCGGGCCACGGTCCGCGCCGCCCGGCATGTCCAGCAGATCGTCGGCGGGGCAGCGGCCCCTGAGGACGTAGCGCTCCCGGTACCCGGCGACGGCGTCGATCACCTCGGGGCCCGCGCCGAGCCGGGGCAGCGCCGCGAGCGCCGCCGTGAAGCAGGTGACGGCCGCCTCGCGCAGCTCCGGATCGGTCAGCGCGGCACGGGCCGCGTCCTCGTACAGCGGGTTGTGCGGCGCGGGCAGGCCGAGCGTGCGCTCGGCCAGGGGCTTGACCGCCCGGTAGGCGGTCTCGGTGGCCTCCGGGTCGTCGAACAGCGCGGCGGTCACCGCCAGCGGCACGATCCAGCCGTCGTCCCCGGGCTGCGCGTCGATCATGCGCAGCTCCAGGTGGCCGCGCGGCCGTACCGGCGGGAAGAGCGTGGTGAGGTGGTAGTCCAGGTCCTCCCGGGTCGGCGGCCGGGGCACCAGTTCGCGGGTCCACTCCCGCAGGGTCAGCCCCTCCGGCACGTCCCAGGGGCCGCCGTCGCGGCGTACGCACATCACCGGGGCGTCCAGCACGTGCCGGGCCCAGGTGCCGCGCGGGTCGCTGTCCAGCGGGGGACCGCCCGCCCGGCCGGCGCCGATCTGCGTCCACCGCAGCTGCCGGGTGGACCGCCAGCCGGTGGGCCGGCCGCCGGACAGCGGGGAGTTGGCGAACGCGGCCAGCAGGACGGCGCCCAGATGATGGGCCAGCCACCACCGGCGTACGTGACCCATCGGCCCGGGTTCCTCGTGCCCGGCGTCCACGCACACCTGCACGGACGCGGAGGCGCACATCATGTACCGGCCACCGGGACCGGTGCGGTCGAGACAGGACTCCATGGCGTCGTAGCGCGGCTGCCGCAGGTAGCGGCGCGGCGGGTGCCAGGGATCGTGGCCGAGGCCGACCAGGGCGAGGCCGTCCTCGCGCAGGACGGCACGGACGGCGTCCAGGTCGGCGGAGACGGAGCGGACGCACTCCGTCAGCGAGGCGGCGGGGAGCGAACTCAGCTCCAGCTGGCCGCCGGGCTCGACGGTCAGCGCCGACCTCAGGGGCACGGCCCGCAGCGCGGTGTACAGCGCACGGAGCCGTTCGGGTGACACGGGGAGCCGCGGCGCGCGCAGCTCGTGGACGAGCCATTCCACCTCGACGCCGAGGAGCCTGGGCGGACCGGTCTTGAAACAGATGCCGTGGACCAGCGCCTCGACCTCGGCCTCACTCACAGCGGTACGCGGCCGGATACAGCCGCCAACCGAATCGGACATGTCGGGATCCTCCTGAGATTCCACCATGCCGCCGGCCCCTCTGCGGTGGGCCGGGCCGGCACACTCGTCCCACCCAAGACCCTCGTGCCGCTCCGCACAAGGGTGCATTTCGGGACGTTCCCGCTCGGTAATCTCCGCGATCCGCCCGTTGGCGAGGGCTTTCCACGTCGTTCGCCGGTCGGGAAACTCCGTTGCACCGCATCCCAGCATCACCCAGGATTCCCGCATGAGCACGACGGGGGAGACCGCGGCGCGCGCGGTCACGGCGTCCACGGGGGTGGCGCCGTGAGCGCGCGCCTGCGGGGCATCGCACAGCAGACGGAGCAGATCGTCGCGGCCGGGTCCTACCGCGCGTCCGACGGGCGCGAGGTGTCCCTCGCGGCGGCGATCGGGGCGGCCCGGGACGGTACGCGGACGTACGGTCCCGGGCCCGTCGAGGTGTCCGTCCCGGCCCGGGCGGGCACGGTCCTCGAGGTCACCGGCGAGAGCAGCCTGGAGGCCGCCCGGCGGCTCGGCGGCGACGTCGCCGTGCTCAACTTCGCCTCCGCGCGCAATCCGGGCGGCGGCTACCTCAACGGCGCCCAGGCCCAGGAGGAGGCCCTGTGCCGGGCCTCCGCCCTGTACACCTGCCTGCTGCGGGCGCGCGCGTTCTACGACCACCACCGCGCCCACCGCGACCCGTTCTACACGGACCGCGTCGTCCACTCGCCCGGCGTGCCCGTCTTCCGCGACGACCGGGGCCGCCTGCTGGACGAGCCGGTCACGGCCGGATTCCTGACCTCCGCCGCGCCCAACGCGGGCGTGGTGCTGCGCACGGCCCCGGAGCGCGCCGCCGACCTGCCCGCCGCCCTCACCGCACGCGCCGAGCGGGTGCTGGAGACGGCCGTGGCCCACGGGTACCGGCGGCTGGTGCTCGGCGCCTGGGGCTGCGGCGTGTTCCGCAACGACCCCGCCCAGGTGGCGGGCGCGTTCCGGACACTGCTCGGACCCGGCGGACGGTTCGCCGGTGCCTTCGAACGGGTGGCGTTCGGCATCCTGGACCGCACCCCGGGCGCCACCGTCCGGGCGGCGTTCGAACGCGCTTTCCCGGAAGGGGCGGGCGGTCCCGGTCAGCTCCAGCCGTAGCGCTCCCGCAGCCGCTGCCGTACGAGGTCGAACCGCATCCGGTCCAGGGCGCACGCCTCACGGCGCATCCCGGCGTCGTGCAGGCGCAGCACCCGGTCCACGTCGACCCAGGAGTCGCGCCCCGAGCGGTCCCACGGCCCGCTCCCGATCGGCACCCACTCGCGGTCGCCGTCGTGCCGCTTGCTGGAGAGCTGCACCGCCAGCACCGTCCCGGCCGCCTCCCGGGCCACCACCAGCACCGGCCGGTCCTTGCCCCGGCCGTCCGCCTCCTCGTAGGGCACCCACGTCCAGACGATCTCGCCGGGATCGGGATCGCCGTCGTGCGCGGGGGCGTACTCGGTCCGCACCCGGCCCACCTCCCGCGGGTCGGCCTCGGTGGTGGCGGAGGGGCCGTAACGGCCCGGGACGGTCTCGCCGTTGCTGTCGATGTCGTCGGTGAAGGCGTTCACGGCCGTACCGTACGGGACGGGTCCGCGCGGACGCGCGGGGACCCGCGTCCGGTGGCAGGCTGGCCCCCGGCACGACCGTACGAGTCAGAAGGCGACGTCATGACCGACCAGCTCACCGTGAGCGTCCTGGGCACCGGCATCATGGGTGCCGCGATGGCCCGCAACCTCGCCCGCGCCGGACACGCCGTCCGCGCCTGGAACCGCAGCCGGGACAAGGCCGAGCCGCTCGCCGCCGACGGCGCGCACGTCGCGGACAGCCCGGACGAGGCGGTGCGGGGCGCCGACGTCGTCCTCACCATGCTCTACGACGGCCCGGCCGCCCTCGACGTCATGCGGCGGGCCGCGCCCGGGCTGAGCCCCGGCACCGTGTGGGCGCAGTCCACCACCGCGGGCGTCGACGCGGTCGCCGACCTGGCCGCCTTCGCCCACGAGCACGGCCTCGTGTTCTTCGACGCCCCCGTCCTCGGCACCCGGCAGCCCGCCGAGGCCGGTCAGCTGCTGGTGCTGGCGGCCGGTCCCGGCGCGGCACGGGACACCGTGGCGCCCGTGTTCGACGCCGTCGGCTCGCGCACCGTGTGGACCGGCGAGGACGGCGCGGCCGGCACCGCGACCCGGCTGAAGCTGGTGGCCAACAGCTGGGTCCTCGCCGCCACCAACGCGGTCGGCGAGGTCCTGGCGCTCGCCAAGGCGCTGGGCGTGGACCCGGACGGCTTCTTCGACGCCATCGCCGGCGGCCCGCTCGACATGGGCTACCTGCGCGCCAAGGCCGGTCTGATCCGCGACGGCGCGCTGACACCGGCCCAGTTCGCGGTCACCACCGCCGAGAAGGACGCCCGTCTGATCGTCGAGGCCGGCGAGGCGAACGGTGTCCGGCTGGACCTCGCCGCGGCCGGCGCGGAGCGCTTCGCCCGGGCCGCCGCCCAGGGGCACGGCGACGAGGACATGGCGGCGGCCTACTTCGCCAGTTTCGTGGAGAAGGCGACCGACTGAGCCCACCCGGGGTACCGGGTGCACGAGACCACCCCGGCATCGGCGACCGGACCCGGTGCCGGACCACACCGAATCGCGAGGAGTCCGCATGTCCAAGCCGCCGCTGCCGCCCGAGGCCGTCGACCTGCTGCGCCGCCCCAACCCGTGCGTCATGGCCACCCTCCGCAAGGACGGCGCCCCCGTCACCACGCCCACCTGGTACGCCTGGGACGACGACGGCCGCGTGCTGATCAACCTCGACGCGGGCCGCGTGCGCCTGGGACACCTGCGCCGCGACCCGCGCGTCACCCTCACCGTCCTCTCGGGCGACGACTGGTACACCCACGTCACCCTCATCGGCCGCGTCGCCGAGATGCGCGACGACGAGGACCTCTCCGGCATCGACCGCCTCTCCCGGCACTACACCGGCAACCCGTACCCGAACCGGGAGCGGCCCCGGGTCAGCGCCTGGATCGAGGTGGAGCGCTGGCACGGCTGGGGGGCGCTGAAGGACAGCTCCCAGTCGGGCTGACGGACGGTGCCGGCGGAGGTGCCCCGGCTGCGGCGTCGGACGATGTCGGGTGTGTTCCGCCGCGGTACGGCCGGGAGCCGCCGATCCCGGCCGTACCGTTCGGCGTCGTCCGTCGGCGGCGGCTGCTCGATCTCGCGCATCGTCTTCTCCCTGGCGTCGCGCGTACCGCGTGGCCACAGATCAGGGACGGATGGGGGACGGATGGGGGTCGGATCGGGGTCGGTCAAATGGGGAGCCGGGAAGCGGATCGGGGGCATATCATCTCCGCGCGGCATCGCGTGTCGGTCACCGTCCGGGTGAGGCATGGAGGCGCCGCGGAGATGCCCGTGGAGGCATTGACCCGTGTCAGTCGAGTTCAACCACACCATCGTTCTCTCCCGCGACCGGGAGAAGTCCGCCCGTTTCCTCGCCGGAGTCCTCGGTCTGGAGGTCGGTGAACCCGCCGGAATGTTCCTGCCCGTGACGACCGCCAACGGCGTCACCCTCGATTTCGCCACCATCGAGACCGACATCGTCACGCAGCACTACGCGTTCCTCGTCTCCGAGGACGAGTTCGACGCCGTCCTCGCCCGGCTCGTCGAGGGCGGGGTCCCCATCCAGGCCGATCCGCGCGGCCGGCATCCGCGCCGGATCAACCGCAACGACGGCGGCCGGGGCGTGTACTTCACCGACCCGTCCGGGCACGGCATGGAGGCCTTCACCCGCCCGTACGGCAGTGACCCGTCCTCCCCGCTGAACGGCGTCACGGAGGACGTGCCCGGGGCCTGCTGACCGGCGTCCCCGGGGACGGCACGCGTCCGTCCTCCGCACAGTGTCGGGACCGTTGTCAGACCCCCTCCGCATACTGGTGGCCTCGAAGTACCGGATGCGAGGGGGGACTGGCCGTGCGGATGCGGACGGTGTACAGAGGTGAACTTCCGGTCGCCCACGGGCGGTTCCACGTGGACAGCCGCCGGGAGCCGCGGGGACCGGTGCCCCCGGGGGCCTGCGCCGGACAGACGAACGGCAGACCTCACGCAGCGCCGCACACCGGCACCGCTGCGCGCGCGCCCCGGGGGCACCTGTTTTGTCCGGGGAACTGAGCGGGCGGGAGCGCGCCGAGATCCGGTCCTGGGGCGGACGGCTGCCCAGCCGTCGGGTGCGGGAGGCCGGCGATGTCGCGCGCGGGCTCGTGCCGCTGGACCGGGACCTGCTCGACGCCGTCGACGCGGCGTGCCCGGCCACCCAGCGCGGCCTCGCCCGGTGGGCCGCCCGCCGCGCCTTCGCCGCCGCCGGACTGGACGGCGTCGACTGGATCGCGCCCGCGCTGGCCGCACTGGACCGCGGGGAGCCCCTGC
>NZ_MULI01000122.1 GCF_002939385.1 Streptomyces sp. MH60
GCGAGGGGGCGGCGCCAGGCATCCGGCGCGGTCGCCGTCGCGGTCGCGTCCGGGGGCGCCGTCGCCTCCGGGGCCGCCGTCGCCGCGGTCAGCGCCGGGACCGCGCGGCCGAGTGCCGCGAGTCCGAACAGCACGTCCTCGGTGGTGACGTCGGCCCGGACGGCGCCCTCGTCGCGGAGCCGGGACAGCAGGGCGGCCACGGTCCGGCGGTTGTGCTCGTGCACGGCCTCCAGGCTCTCGACCCCCCGCAGATGCGTGGTCATGAGGTCGTTGGAGCCGCGGTCGGCGGCCAGGGTGCTGAAGACCGCCTCCAGGTAGGCGGTAAGCCCCGCCCACGCGTCCGGGGCCTTCCTGGCCTGCTCACCGGCGTCCATCGTGCCCGTCAGCGAGTCCCGGAACACGGCGTCCACCAGGGCGGCGCGGGTGGGGAAGTGGCGGTAGAGCGTCGCGTTGCCCACCCCCGCCCGGCGCGCGATCACGTCCAGCGGCGCGTCCAGCCCCTGCTCGGTGAACACCTCGTGGGCCGCCTCCTGCAGAAGCTCCCGGTTGCGCCGCGCGTCACGTCGCTGCCGGGGCGCTCCGTCGCGTGCGCCGACGGTCATCCTCGCCCTCCGGGTCGTTCGAACCGGGGAGTGCTCCCCGTGCTCCGGGTGCCGATGCTATCGTCGGCGAAAGAAGTGGGGAGTACTCCCTGTTTAGCTCGGTTTCCCCAGGAGGCCCCATGACCGCGCCCACCCCCGAGGAACTGGCCGCCCTGCGGACCGCGGGCGCCGTGCACCGGGTGCTCGTGCCGGGCAGCGGGGAGAGCTGGCTGGTGGTGACGCGCGACGCGGCGCGGGCCGCGCTCGCCGACCCGCGGCTGCGCAACGACATCCGGCACTCCGCGTCCTGGCAGAGCGACGGCGGACACGCCATCGGCCACAACATGCTCCAGAGCGACCCGCCGCAGCACACCCGTCTGCGCCGGCTGGTCGCCGGGCACTTCACACCGGGCCGGACCGCCGCCCTGCGCCCGCGCGTCGAGCGCGTCGCGCACGACCTGCTGGACGCGCTGCCGCGAACGGGCCCGGCCGACCTGGTCGCCCGGTACGCCCTGCCGCTGCCGGTCACGGTGATCTGCGAGCTGCTGGGCGTCCCGGAGAGCGACCGCGGGGGCTTCCACACCTGGTCGAACGAGCTGGTGATGCCCACCTCGCCGGAGGCGGCCCGGTCGGCGGCCGACGCCCTGACCGGCTATCTCACCGAGCTGACCGACGCCAAGCACCGCACCCCGGACGGCACGCTGCTCGGCGACCTGGTCGCGGCCGCCGACAGCGGCGAACTCACCGCCGGGGAACTGCTCGGCATGGCCTTCCTCATCCTGGTCGCCGGGCACGAGACGACCGTCAACCTGATCTCCGCCACCGTCCACGGCCTGCTCACCCACCCCGACCAGCTCGCCCGCCTGCGCGCCGAGCCGGCGCTGACCGAGAGCGCCGTGGAGGAGTCGCTGCGCTACCACTCCCCCGTCCACGCCTCCGCGTTCCGCTTCGCGGCCGAGCCGCTGGAGCTGGCGGGCACCGATATCGCGGCGGGCGACTCGGTGCTCGTCTCCCTCGCCGCCGCCTCCCGCGACCCGGCGCACCACCCCGACCCCGACCGCTTCGACATCGGCCGCCGCCCGCGGGGCCACCTCGGTTTCGGCCACGGCCCGCACCACTGCCTGGGCGCCCCGCTGGCCCGCGTCGAGGCCGCCGTCGCCGTACGCCTGCTCCTCGAACGGCACCCCGCGCTCGAACTCGCCGCCGACCCGGCGACGCTCACCTGGCGCACCAGCACCCTGCTGCGGGGGCTGACCGAACTGCCGGTGCGCCTCGGCTGATCCGCGGACCGTCGGCACCGGGACCGCCCGGGACCGCGCCGGGACCGCGCCGGGACCGCGCCGGGACCGGGCCGGGATCAGGACGGGTCCTCCGGTACGGCCGACAGCAGGCTGTGCACGATCGGCCCCGCCGAGCCGCCGCCGGTGACGCCCTCCTCGACGACGGCGGCGACGGCGACGTTGCCCCGGTGGGCGACGAGCCAGCCGTTGTTGTCCTGGTCGTCGGAGACCTCGGCGGTGCCGGTCTTGGCGCCGATCTCACCGGGCAGGTCGGCCAGGACGCGCGCGGTGCCGTCGGTGACGGTGGCCCGCATCAGCCCGCGCAGCTGGGTGACGACCTCGTCGGGCAGCGGCTCGGTACGGGTCCCGTTCTCGTTGCCCGCGGTGACGGACGGCTGGTGGAACTCGCCGGACACCGCGGTGGCCGTCACCGACGCCATGATCAGGGGGTTGGCCTGGACCCGGCCCTGCCCGATCATCGACGCGGCCTTCTCCGTCTCGTCCTTGGGGGCCGGCACCGATCCGTCGTACGTCGGGATGCCGACGTGCCACTCCTGGCCGACCCCGAAGTAGGTGCGCGCGACCTTCCCCAGCTCCGCGTCGTCGAGCTTGACGCGCAGGCTGATGAAGGCGGTGTTGCAGGACTCGGTGAAGTCCTTGCGGAAGGTGGCGCCGGGGTGCTCGGAGGTCTCCACGTTGTGGAACTCCTTGCCCACCGTGAGGTACTTGGGGCAGTCCACGACGTCGTCGGGCGCGACCGCGTCCTTGAGCAGCAGGGCGCTGCTGGTGACGATCTTCCAGGTGGAGCCGGGCGCGTAGGTGCCGGAGGCGGCGCGGTTGAAGCCGGAGGAGGGCGAGTTGGCGAGGGCGAGGACCTCGCCGTTGTCGACGCGCAGGGCGACGAGGGAGGCGTTCTTGCCGTCGGCCTCCCCGAGGGCCCGCTCCGCGGCGGCCTGCCAGCCGGCGTCCAGGGTGGTGCGCACGGGCCGGTCCGCCGTCGCCGGGTCGGGCTTCTTGCCGAAGGCCGCCTCGGTGCGCACCGTCTCGCCGCTGGCCCGGTCGACCAGCTCGACCGCGCCGCGCGGACCGCCGCCGCCCGCCTCACCGGCGAGCCGTCCCAGGAGCGGGGCCAGGGACGGGTACGCGTCGCCCACGAGGGAGACCCCCTGACGGTCCGTGACCTTCGGCGGGGCGGTCTCCTCGCGCTCCAGGCGGAACTTCTCCGTCTCGCTCAGCCGCGGGTGCACCAGGGACAGCCGCCAGTCCACCTTCCAGCTGCCGTCGCCCTGCTCGCGCAGCGGCAGCCGCGAGTCGTACGTCCAGGTGCCCAGGCCGGTGACCGGCATCCGGGCGGTGAAGGGGACGCCGAGGGTGCCGTCCTTCTCCTCCTTCGCGCCGTCGTCCGCCGCCGTCAGCTTCGGCTTCTCGATGTCGAGCCCCGCGGTGAAGCTCTGCAGCACCTCCTGCGCCTTGCCGGGCTCGGTGGTGCGGCCAGCCGCGCTCGGCAGGCGCCCGGCGGCCCAGTCGGCGAGGAAGGCGCGCGCCTGTCGCATCGCGGCGGGGTCGGGTCCGTCGTCGCCGCGCGCGAAGGGGCCGAACCCGGCGGCGTACGAGCCGCCCGCGGCGATCGCGAGGACGACACCCACGGCGGCGACGGCCCGGACCCCGTTGCGGGGCCCGCGGCGGCGGGGAGGGGTGAGGTGGGGAGAGGTGAGGTGGGGAGCGTCGGGCATGGGAAGGTCCTTGTCGGTCAGCGGCCGGGGCCGGTGAGGAAGTCGAGGATCGTGTCGGTGGCGTCGAGGGCCTTGCTGACGGGGCCGAACCCCTCGGGCGGGGGAACGGTCGAGCCCGGCCAGGTGTGACCGGCGTCGTCGACGACGAGGAGTTGCACGGTGCCGCCGCCGGGCCGCCGGTCGCCGCCGGGGGCCTCGTTCCCGAGCCGCCACACCGTCCGGTCGTAGCCCTTCTCCTCCCGGGTGACCGGCTCGCCCGCACCCCCGGCCGCCGCGAACGCCGCCGCGCTGTCCCGGGCCGACCGGGTCGGCAGGATCGGCTCCTCGGGGTCCGGCGGCGGGGAGGGCAGGCCCGCGAGCGGCCGTACGGGGTCGTCGGCGCCGTAGACGACCATGACGGGGACGGGCCCGGTGGGCTCCACCGCGGCGGCCCCCGTGGGCAGTTGACCGGAGACCGAGGCCGCGCCCGCCAGCAGGGCGGGGCGCTCGGCGGCCATGCGCAGGGCCATCGAGCCGCCGTTGGAGAACCCGGCGACGTAGACCCGGTCGGGGTCGGCCCGCTCGGTGCGGACCAGGTGCTTGACCAACGCCTCGGTGAACCGCACGTCCAGGCCGGGGTCCGGGCGCTGCTTCGTCGCCTGCGTGCCCGCGCCCCAGCCGTGGCCGAGGCCCTCGGGAAAGGCGACGAGCATGCCGCGCGCGGTGGCGGCCCGCTCCAGCCGGGTCTTCGCCCGCAGCTCGGCGGCGTCGGCACCGCGGCCGTGGAAGGCGATGAGGAGCGGCCTCGGGCCGTCGTCGGCGGCGGGGGTGGCGGCGGGGGGCCGGTGCAGCAGGTACCGGCGGACGTCACCGTCCACCCGGAGCTGTGCGCGGACCTCCGGCGCCGGAGTGCCCGTACCGCCGGCGGACGGGCCGCTCGCCGACGGCGCCGCGGCCGGACGGCCGGAGTCGGCGCCGGCATCCGGGTCGGTGGCGCAGCCGGCCAGGGGGAGTACGAGGGCGAGGGCGAGCACGCCGGGCCACCGGCGGGCGCGGGGCGCGGGGCGACGGTCATGGGCACGGCCACGGTCACGGAAGGAGCGCATGGCCCGAGGAGAGCAACCCCGCCGTGTCCCTGTCCAAGACCGATATGGATGTCGGATCGATCAATCACCGATATGATTACTGGTCGTGGACCTGGTGCGGCACCTGGAGTGCTTTGTGGCTGTTGCAGAAGAGTCACACTTCGGACGTGCCGCCGCCCGGCTGGGCATGGCCCAGCCGCCCCTGTCGCAGCGCATCCAGCGGCTGGAGAAGGAGCTGGGCGTCCGGCTCTTCGAGCGCACCAGCCGCCAGGTGACCATCACCGAGGCGGGCACGCTGCTGCTCGCCGAGGCCCGTGAGCTGCTGGCCCGCGCCGAGGCGCTGCGAACCGCCGCACGCCGTATCCGGGACGGCGAGAGCGGTCTGCTGCGCGCCGCCCTGTCCCCCGACATCTCCGGCGAGACGGTCGCCGCGCTGCTGGCCGACTTCCGCCGCCGGCACGCGGGCCTCGAACTGGAGCTGCACGAGCTGACCACCGCGCAGCAGCTCGCCGGGTTCGCCGCTCACGAGCTGGACGTCGGCCTCATCCACCACCCGTGCGACGTCACCGGCCTGGAGCTGGGCCCGGTGCTCCGCCGCGACCTCGGCGTACTGCTGCCGCGCGGCGCGCCCCAGACGGAGCTGGACGAGGTGCCGCTCGCCGCCCTCACCGGCTACGACCTGGTCCTCTTCCCGCGCGCCGACGCCCCCGCCGTCTACGACGACCTGCTCACCGCCTGCGCCCGGGGCGGTTACACGCCCGCCGCGGTACGGCACGGCCAGGGCGCCAGCTTCGTCCGCGGTCTGGTCCTCTCGTCGGGGGCCGTCGCCCTCGGCCCCCGCGACACCCGGCTCGTGGCCCCCGGCGACCAGGACCTGGTCTGGCGTCCGCTGGCCGGGGCGCCGCCCGCCTGGCGGCACTCCGCAGCCTGGCCCAAGGGGCGCGGCGACGCCGCCGTCGGCGCCTTCGCGGACGCGGCCACCCACGCCCTGCGCACCACGGCCGGCGCCCACGCCGAGACACCGGCCCGGCCCCTGCACCTCCGCCCGGCATCGGAGTTCTGGCTGTGACCGAGCCCGCCACCTTCGGCCCCCACCCGGCCCACCCCACCGCCACCCACCACCGACGTCCGACGCCCCCCACTCGCCCCGCCCTCCGCGGCGCCCTCCGGGAGGCGCCCGGCCGGGCCGGTGCCCGCGTCGTGGTGGTCGCTCGGGCTGCGGGACCCCACTCGGCACCGGAGGCCCGGTCATGACCGACACCGCCACCGCCGCCCGGCTGGACGCGGCCTTCGCCGACGCCGGGGTCACCGGGTGGCTGCACGCCGTGGACATCGACTCGGGGACGCAGGTCGGGGTCGGGGCGGACCAGCCGGTCTGCACGGCGAGTGTCCACAAGCTGTGCGTCCTGGTGACGCTGCACGCGCTGGCGGCGGCCGGGGAGCTGGACCTCACCGAGCAGGTCGAGTGCCCGCCCGCCGGACGCACCCCGGGGCCCACCGGGCTCGCGGCCATGCTCGACCCGGTCCGGCTGTCCCTGCGCGACACCGCGTACCTGATGATGTCCGTCAGCGACAACACCGCCGCCGACCTGCTGCTGCGCCGGGTCGGCCTGGACGCCGTCAACCGCACCACGGCCCGGCTCGGCCTCACCCGGACACGGGCGGTGTACGGCTTCGGCGAGATGCTGGGCACCATGCGCGAGGACGCCGGGCCCGCCGGTGCCCGGGCGCTGACCGATCCGCACGTCATCACCCGGCTGCGCGCCCTGGACCCGGCCCGCACCAACCACAGCACCCCCCGCGACATGACCCGCCTGCTCGGCGCCCTGTGGCGGGACGAGGCCTGCCCGCCCGAGTACGGCGACGCGATGCGCCGGATCATGGGCCTCCAGGTGTGGCCGCACCGCCTGGCCTCGGGCTTCCCCTTCGACGACGTGCACGTGGCCGGCAAGACCGGCAGCCTGCCGACCCTGCGCAACGAGGTCGGCGTCGTCGAATACCCCGACGGCGGCCGTTACGCCGTGGCCGTCTTCACCCGCACCGCCCACACGGCGGCCGTGCTCCCGGCGGCGGACGCGGTGATCGGCACCGCGGCCCGGATCGCGGTGGACGCCCTGCGGGCAGCCTGACGGCCGGGCCGCCGCGTCACCCCGCGTTGTCGCGCCAGCGCCCGCCACTGGGCGCCGAGTCGAAACGGGTCGACGCCGAGCCGTTGCCGCCGAAGTCGTTGCCGGAGACCCGGCCGCCGGTCCAGACGGCCCCGGGCGCGATCCACACGGCGTGGATCTGGGTGCGGGGGTGCCCGTCGTCCCGGACGCGGTTGCCGTGCACGTACGGGTGGGTCACGGCAGCGGCGGCGGTGAGACCGGCGCGCGGGGCCGGGGAGTCCGGGAGGCGGTAGGCGGTGCCGGGCGCGGGGGTGCCGTCGGGCCACGCGGTGTCGGCTCCCGGGCGCACCGGGGCGAGGGTGAGCCGGGTCGCCGTGTTGTCGACGACCACGGCGGTGACCTCGGCGGTGGCCTCATCGGTAACCTCGGCGGCGGCCTCGGCCGCTTCGGGGTCGCCACCGACCGTCAGCTCCTTGCCGCGGTGGCCGCCCGGGAGCCAGTCGGCCCGCTCGTCGGTCAGCGACAGTGGCCCGCACCGGACGCCCTCGCCGCCCCCTCGCACCGGTGGCGCGGCGCGGCGGCCGTTGCCCCGGATCCGGTTGCCGAAGAGCGCGGGCTCGTGCAGCGGGGCGTCGAAGCGGATGCCGTCCAGCGCGTTGTCGTGGATGTCGTTGGACTCCAGGACGATGTCCGTGGCGGGTTCCTGGTCGCCGCCGGCCAGGTTGTGCTCCCAGTAGCCGTACCGGCCGTTGTTGCCGACCCGGTTGCCGTGGAAGCCGTACGGCCCGGGGGTGTTGCCCAGCGCGATCCCGTCCCCCGCGTTGCCGTCGATCACGCACCCGGTGACGAGGCCGCCGCGTCCGCCGACGCTGGTCGTGCCCTGCGCCGACACGTCGAACCCGGCGACGTGGTTGCCGAGCATCGTGCAGCCGGTGACCTGGAGGCCGTCGGCGCCCCAGTCGGAGATGCCGTAGCGGTTGTCCTCGGTGTGGCAGGCGGTGACGCGGATGCCGCGGGGCGGGACCCACTCCTCCTGCTGGAGTTCCAGGAAGATGCCGTTGGTGCCGTTGCCGCGCGCGGTGCAGTCGGTCACCGCCAGCCGTTCGACCGGCCCCCACCCGCCGACCCCGATCCCGATGCCCGCGCCGCCCATCTTCTCGCCGGGGTCCTGCCGCCCGCACCGCTCGGTCAGCACCCCCTCCACCACCGTGTCCTGGAGGAAGTCGCACCCGAAGCCGGTGGCGGCGGTGTCGTGGATGTACAGGTCGCTGAAGCGCCCGCGCAGCACGTACTGCAGGCCCAGCCCCTTGGCCAGCACCTCGTACTCCTCGGTCGCCACCCCCAGCCCGTCGATCTCGAAGTGGGCGAAGGTGACGTCCGCGATGTGGTGGTCCCGTCCCGCGCCGTGCTGCGCGGTGGTGAACCAGGCCAGGGGCACCGGCCGCGTGGGGGCGCCCGGGTTGGCGAGGGCGAAGCACGTGGCACCGCGTCCGGCGCCGACCAGCGAGACGCCGCTGCGCCAGAGCACCGGCTCGTTCCGGATCGCGTACCGCCCGGCGGGTACGCGCACGGTGCGCGGCCGCCCGTCCTCGGCGGTGGCGTCGCCCAGTGCGTCCACCAGCTTCTGCAGGGCCGGGCGGTCGTCGGCGGTGCCGTCCCCGACCAGGCCGAACTCATGGGCGTCCGCCGTCAACGGCGCGGTCATGGGCTGCTCCTTCCACCGGTGACGCGGGAGGACGGCGGCCCGAGGCCGGCCCGCCCCGTGCCGACCGGGTACCAGCCACCGGCCCGTCCCAATCACGAGCACATACGCACGGACATACGTGCGGACATAGCAGGCGCTTTATCTCATTTGGGGGTACATAATCAGAACATGAGTACGGCAACGTATGTAGTGCTGGCCGCGCCTTCGGGCGGGCTCAAGGTGACGGTGGTCTTCATCATCGGGCTGGTGATCGCCGGCGGGTTGATCTGGGCCGTACGCGCCGGCATGCGGGTCATGGACCGGGAGCCCGACCGCCCCCGCGCCGACGAACAGCCGCATCTCCCGGCCACCGGGGCCGTCCACGAGGAGCGGGAGATGCGCGAACCCGACGAGATCCCGCTGAACGACGACGGGAGCCCGCGGCTCATGCCCTACGAACTGCACCACTCGGGCAGCCGCCGCGGCGACGACCAGAAGCGGCGCCGCTGGCAGCCGGGATCGAGCGGAGCCTTCGGCAGCGGTGGACCGGGACACGTCTGAGGACGCGGGCGACGCCGCCCCCGGCCGCTGGTGCGTCGTGACCTGTACAGAGGGAGGACCGGGCCGACGGCTCGGCACCGCCTCGTACGAGCGGGTGACCGTGCGGGGCGGCTCCCGTCCGGACGAAACTCGCTCGCGCCCGCACCCGGCCCCCCGTACCGTCGTCCTCATGAAGCGCGCCCGTCTGTTCTCGATGACGACGCCGGGGACCGTCCCGGCGCGCTGACTGCTGACCAGAAGTCCGAAGCCCCGGGGCGAGTGCCCCGGGGCTTCGTCGCGTGGTGCTCGTCCTGTGGACCGTTGTGAGGGAGACCACCGTGCACCACGAGGACCACCGGCGGCTCGGCCGCGAACTGGCACTGTTCGACACCGATCCCCTCATGGGCGCGGGCCTGCCGTACTGGCTGCCCGACGGCGCGGTCGTCCGCCACACCCTGGAGGAGTACGTCCGCGAGGCCGAGCGCCGGGCCGGCTACCGGCACGTCTACTCGCCCGTCCTCGGCAAACGCGAGCTGTACGAGATCTCGGGGCACTGGGAGCACTACCGCGACGACATGTTCCCGCCGATGGAGCTGGGCGCCGAGGAGGTCGTGCTGCGGCCGAGCCTGTGCCCGCACCACGCCCTGGTCTACCGCTCCCGCTCCCGCAGCTACCGCGAACTGCCCCTGCGCATCGCCGAGCTGGGCGCGATGTACCGCTCCGAGCCCTCCGGCGTCCTCGGCGGACTCACCCGCGTGCGGGCCATCCACCTCAACGACGCGCACATCTTCTGCACCCCGGACCAGGCCGCCGACGAGGCCCGCGCCGCCCTCGGGCTCATCCGCCGCGCCCACGCCGACCTCGGCATCCGGGCCGCCCGCTACCGCCTGTCCCTGCCGGGGCCGGGCGGCAAGTACGTCGCCGACCCGGAGCTGTGGCGGCGGGCCACCGCGCTGCTCGAAGAGGCCCTGGACGGACTGCCGTACGAGGCGGTGGAGGGCGAGGCGGCCTTCTACGGCCCGAAGATCGACGTGCAGATCGAGGACCTGGCGGGCCGCGAGTCGACCTTGTCGACCGTCCAGATCGACTTCCACCAGCCCGAACGCTTCGGCTTGCGCTACACCGCCCCCGACGGCACCCGGCACCGCCCGGTCATGGTGCACCGCAGTGTCATCGGCAGCGTGGAGCGGGCGGTCGCCCACCTGATCGAGGCGTACGGCGGCGCGTTCCCGGCGTGGCTGGCCCCGGTGCAGCTGGTGGTGCTGCCGGTGGCCGGGGCGCAGCGGGAGGCGGCGTACGCCCTCGTCCGGCGGGCCGCCGAGCTGGGTCTGCGGGCCGAGGTCGCCGACCCGGAGCGCGGCAGCCTCGGCGCCCGGGTCCGGGCGGCGCGGAAGGTGCCGTACCAGGCGGTGATCGGTGCGCGGGAGGCGCAGGACGGCGGCCTGGTCGACGTACGCCTGCGCGACGGCCGCCGTCCGGGCCTGCTGCCCGGCACCGAACTCCTGCACCGCGTCACCGAACGGGTCGAGGCCCGCGGCCCCGAACTGTGGCCGTCCGACTGAGTCCGCACTCCTGCCGAAGCGATCCCGCACGCCGCCGAGCCGGGGGACGCGGTCGCGTCCGCGTAAGGTCGCCGCATCGGCGTCCCCCGCGAAGCACAAGGAGCCCCGGCCGTGAGCACCGTCTCCGAGCAGCAGCAGCCCATTCCGGTGATCATCGACTGCGACACCGGCATCGACGACGCCCTGGCGCTGCTGCTGGCGGTCCGGCACCCGCGCCTGGACCTGCGCGCGGTCACCTGCGTGGCCGGGAACACCGACGTGACGGGGGTCGTACGGAACACGCTGACCGTGCTGGAGCGGGCCGGTGCTCCGGACATTCCCGTCGCCCGGGGTGCCGAGCGGCCGCTGATCGAGGGCGTGCGCACCGCGCGGCACGTGCACGGGGCCGACGGCATGGGCGACCTCGGGCTGCCCGCGCCCACCCGCGCCCCCGCCGACGTGGACGCGGTGACGCTGCTGCGCCGGGAGATCCTCGCCTCCCCGCGCCCGGTCACCCTGATCCCCACCGCGCCGCTGACCAACATCGCGCTGCTGCTGCGCACCCACCCGGAGGTCACCGGCAACATCGAGCGGATCGTGTTCATGGGCGGCGCGGTGGCCACCGGGAACGCGACGCCGGTCGCCGAGTTCAACGTGTGGCACGACCCGGAGGCCGCCGCGATCCTGCTCACCGCCGGGGTGCCGATCACCATGTACGGCCTGGACGTGTTCGAGCGGGTGATCGTGCCCGGCGCGGACGTACGGCGGCTGCGCGCGAGCGCCGAGCCCGGCACCCGGCTCGCCGGGGAGCTGCTCGCCCACCGCGGCCCCGCCACCGACGTCACGGACCCCGGCGGCGGCCTCGGCGACGCGGGCGCGGTCTGCGCGGTGATCGACCCGGCGGGCCTGACCACCCACCGGCTGCCCGTCGAGGTGTCCCTGGCCCCCGGCCCGGCCCGCGGCCAGACCCTCGTCGACCGGCGTCTGCGCGTCGGCGAGTCCGAACTGCACGACGGCATGCGCGAACAGCCCCTCGTCGACGTGGCCCTGGACGTGGACGTGACCCGGTACGTGGACCTGTACCTCGGCACGGTCGAGCGCACGGAGGCGTAGTCACCGGCGCGTCGCGGGCGCGCGGGTTCGCTTTTCGGGTGATCTGGACAGACGTACCAGATCAGTTCGTGCCGCCCGCACGTACCGCGAAGGAGGCCGCGTGACCGTACGCAGCACCGCCAGCACCCCCGATCTGTCGTCCAAGGACCCCAACTGGTGGCGGCAGGCCGTCATCTACCAGGTCTATCCCCGCAGCTTCGCCGACGCCGACGGCGACGGGCTCGGGGACCTGCGCGGCGTCACCCAGCGCCTGACCCACCTGGCCGCCCTCGGCGTCGACGCCCTCTGGCTCAGCCCCTTCTACCCGTCCGAACTCGCCGACGGCGGCTACGACGTCGACGACTACCGCGACGTCGACCCCCGGCTGGGCACGCTGGACGACTTCGACGCGATGGCCGCCGAGGCCCACCGGCTGGGCCTGAAGGTGATCGTCGACCTGGTCCCCAACCACACCTCGCACCGCCACGCCTGGTTCCGGGAGGCCCTGGCCGCCGGTCCCGGATCGGCCGCCCGCGACCGGTACGTCTTCCGCGACGGCCGCGGCGAGCACGGCGAACTGCCGCCCACCGACTGGCAGTCCGTCTTCGGCGGCAGCGCCTGGCAGCGGGTGCCCGACGGACAGTGGTACCTGCACCTCTTCGCCCCCCAGCAGCCCGACCTGAACTGGGAGAACGAGCAGGTCCGCGCCGACTTCCGCACCACGCTGAAGTTCTGGTGCGACCGGGGCGTCGACGGCTTCCGCGTCGACGTCGCGCACGCGCTGGTCAAGGACCTGACCGAGCCGCTGCGCGACCTCGGCGCCCCCGAGCTGAGCGGCGAGGCGGCCCTCGACCGGTTCGCGCCGGGCACCCACCCCTTCTACGACCGCGACGACGTCCACGAGGTCTACCGCGACTGGCGCAAGATCCTCGACGCCTACACCCCGCCCCGCACGGCCGTCGCCGAGGCCTGGGTCCCGGGCGCCCGGCGCGTGCTGTACGCCCGCCCGGACGAACTCGGCCAGGCGTTCAACTTCGAGTACCTCCAGACCGGCTGGGACGCGGCCGAGCTGCGCGAGGTCATCACCGGCTCGCTGGCCGACGCGCGGGCCGCCGGCGCCTCGGCGACCTGGGTGCTGTCCAACCACGACGTCGTCCGGCACGCCACCCGCCTGGTCCTGCCGCCGGACACGGACACCGACGCCTGGCTGCTGTCCGGCGGCCACGCCCCCGCCGTCGACCCGGCGGCCGGGCTGCGCCGGGCCCGCGCGGCGACGCTGCTGATGCTGGCGCTGCCCGGCTCGGCGTACCTCTACCAGGGCGAGGAGCTGGGGCTGCCCGAGGTGGCCGACCTGCCCACCGAGGTCCTCCAGGACCCGATCTGGGAGCAGACCGGCCACGTCCGCAAGGGCCGCGACGGCTGCCGGGTGCCGCTGCCCTGGACGACGGAGGGGCCCTCGTACGGCTTCGGCGCGGGCGGGGCGTGGCTGCCGCAGCCGCCGGGCTTCGCGGCGTACGCCGTCCAGGCCCAGGACGGGGTGGCGGGCTCGACGCTGGAGCTGTACCGCACGGCCCTGCGGCTGCGCCGCAAGCTGCTCGACGGCGAGTCGCTGACCTGGTCGGACGACGTTCCGGCGGGGGTGCTGCGGTTCGACCGCTCGGACGGCTGGCGCTGCGTCACCAACCTCTCCGGCCGGACGGTGGACCTGCCCGCCGGTGAGGTGCTGCTGAGCAGCGCGCCGCTGGAGGACGGCCGGCTGGGCCCGGACACGACGGTGTGGCTGGGCCTGTAACCGGCTGGCCGCGGTCGTCGGGCGCTCTCACCCGGACGGCCGTGCACGCTGGTGGCGCGGCGGGGACGGTGGTGCCGTGGAGGGGTGACCGATCCTGAACGGCGCCGGTCGCACCGGCCCGCCAGGAGGCACCGATGCAGCACGCCCCCGCCGCCCGTCCGTCGCCCGCCCCCGCCGCCCGTCCGCTGCCCGGCGCCGCGCTCGCGGTGGTGCTGGCGCTGACGGCGACCGCCTGTGCCGTCGGCGGGCGGGGGACGGACGG
>NZ_MULI01000123.1 GCF_002939385.1 Streptomyces sp. MH60
GCCGGACTGGCCGCCGGCCGCCCCGGGCTCGCCGTCGCGAGCACCGCCCCGGAGGCCACCGGCGCGGACGCGCCGCCCGAGGTGTGGATCAACCTGGCGGTGGTCGTGGTACTCCTCGGCTACCTGCTGCTGAGCATCGTCAACAAGCTGGTCGCCGCGACCGCCCAGCGCCGGGCGGAGATCGCCGCGCTGCGCCTGGTGGGCACGACCCCGCGGCAGATCCGCGCCATGATGCGCCGCGAGGCCGCGGTGATCGCCGCCGCGGCCCTCGTCTCCGGCCTCCTGCTGTCCGCCGTCCCCCTGGCCCTCCTCGGCCAGGGCTTCCTCGGCCACCCCTGGCCGGCGGGCCCGGCCTGGCTCCTCCCGGCGGTGGCGGCGACGGTGGTGCTGACGGCGTACCTCACCATCGAACTCCCCACCCGTCACGCCCTGCGGACGCCTCCGGCGGACGCCCTGCGAACCGGCTGACGCCGGTGCGGGCGGGAGAGGCGCGGGCCGCCGGGCCGGTACACGTCCGGCGGCCCGCCAACGCCCTCGCGGCACACGGCCTTCACGGCCTCGCGAACGGCTGACGGGCCCTGCCCGGCGTGCGGCCGGCGCCCCCGCAGCCGGGCGAGCGGCTGGTCGGCCCGCGGCCACAGACGCACCGCGACTCGGGGCGCTACCGCCGCCGGGCGGGCCCGGGTGATCGGCCGGTGTTCACGCGCCCCGGTCGCGCAGGGCCGTGCGGGCCGGGAGGGTGACGGAGGCCAGGGCGAGGGCGCCCGCGGTGGCGGCGAAGGCGGCGTAGAGCAGCGGGGGCACGTGCGGGAACTCGCCGGTCAGGCCGCGCATCATCGGGGTCAGCGTGATCATGGCGATGGCGGTGCCCAGGGCCACGCCCGCCGCCGACACCAGCAGGCTCTCCCAGCCCAGCATGCGCAGCACCTGGCGCCGGGTGGAGCCGACGAGGCGGAGGGTGTGCAGCTCGCGGCGGCGGTCCAGGACCGTCATCACCAGGGTGTTGACCGGGGCGACGGCGGCGAAGCCGCCCAGGACGGCGGCCATCATGTAGTTGGCCCAGGCGCCGAACTCGCGGTCCACGTTCTGCGCGAGCGCGTAGCCGGAGGCGTCGGTGACCTCGCCGAGCGCGGTGAGCGGCTCGGCGTCGCCGCCGCTGACCAGCAGGGTGTCGGCGAAGGCGGACGTGACGTGGCCGTCCAGGGACGCGCGGTCCATGGTCACCGCCGGCAGGCCCAGGCCGCGGCCGTAGACCGCGACGACCTGCGGGGCGGCCTTCGTGCCGTCGGGGAGGTAGAGCGACAGCTTGTCGCCGAGGCCGACGTCGGTGGCGGTGGCGAGGGTCCGGTCGATGGCGATACGGCCCGGGCCCACCCGGTCCAGGCTGCCCTCGCGCACGTCCAGGTCCTGGACCTTGGCGAGTTGCGCGCCGGAACCCGAGACGCCCTGCGTCGCCGTCCCCTGCAACGAGGTCTCGCCGCCGCCGCGTACGGGCACCAGCACCTGCGTGTTCAGCAGGCTCACGGCCGCGTCCACACCGGGGGCGCGGGCGGCCCGGTCCGCGGCGTCGGCGGGCAGACCGGCCGGGTTCGTGACGACGTGGTCCGCGGTGACGCCCTCGCGGAGCTGCTCCGAGGCGACGTGGCTCTCGCTGGTGTGCATGAAGACCAGCGTCGAGGCGAAGGCCATCGCCAGCACGATCGGGTTGATCGCGGAGGCCAGCCGGCGCGCGTTGGTACGGGAGTTGGCGGCGGCCAGCGACGCGGAGGCGCCGCCGCCGCGCAGCAGCAGGCCGAAGAGCGCCGCGCACAGCCGGGCCAGGACCGGCCCGAGCAGGGCGACGGCCAGCATGAAGAGCATGACGACGCCGAGGGAGGCGTTGGCCGCGTCGGAACCGGCGGCGGAGGCCGCCACACCGGCGAGCGCCGAACCGCCGCCGACCGCGGCGAGACCGAGGACCGTACGGACGACACCCGGCCGCAGCCGCTCCACCGAGGCCTCGGCGAGCGCCTGGCCCGGCTTGATCCGCGCGGGCCTGCGCCCGGCCGCCCAGCCGGCACCGAGCGCCGTGAGCAGCCCCACGCCGACGGCGGCCAGCAGCGGGAACCCCGAGACGTGCAGGTCGACGGCGTCCGGGACGGCCCCGCGGTCCTGCATCTGGCCGAACCACCAGTGCGCGAGCCCGATGCCCGGCAGGCAGCCGAGCAGCCCGGCGAGCGGGGCGACGAGCAGCGCCTCGGCGGCGACCGCCCGGCGGATCTGCCGCGGGGTCGCCCCGACGGCGCGCAGCAGCGCGAACTCGCGGGTGCGCTGGCCGACGGAGAGCGCGACCGTACCGGCCGCGGTGAAGACCGCGACCAGGGTGGCGATCCCGCCGAAGGAACCGCCGACCGCGAAGAGCGTCTCCTTGGCGTACGCGAGTCCGTGGTCCTCGACCTCGCCGCGGTCGTCACCGGTGAGCACCTGCGCGCCGGAACCGGTGAGGGCCTTGCTCACGGCGGCGGCCAGGGCGTCCGTGTCGACGCCCTCCTCGGCCAGGACGGCGACGGCGTCGGCCTTGCCGGGGTGCCCGGCCAGCACGGACGCCTCGGCGTCGGCGAACCAGGCCGTGCCCCCGCCGACCGCTCCCTCGCCCGCGGTGTCCCCGGCACCGGCCTCGGCCAGCCCGGACACCCGGAATGCGGCGGACCCCGCGGCCGTCTCCAGCGCGACGGTGTCGCCGACGCCGAGCCGCGCGGCGCGGGCCGCGTCGGCGCCGAGGACCACCTCGCCCGGGTGCGGGGCGGCGCCCTTGGACAGCGCGGTGCCGGTGAAGGCGTGCGAGCCCCAGCCGTGGCCGGTGAGCCCACCGGAGGCGGCGGCGCCCCCGTGCACCGGGAAGGTGAAGTCCGCTACGGCGGTGGCCGCGCCCGGCACCTCGGCGGCCTTCGCCGCGAGCCCCGCGTCCACACGGGCGGTGTCCGGCAGCGGGTACGCGGTCTCCTCGGGGCCGTCGACGGTGTCGGCGACGACGCGTGCGGACTGGTCGGCCGCCGCGACGACCGGCGCGTTCGCGTACCGCTCCGCCGGTACCGAGGCACGAAGGCCGGTCTCCAGCAGGACCCCGCAGGCCGCGACGATCAGCGCCGACATCATCAGCGCGACGAACGTGCCCGCGAACGAGGCGGGCTTGAAGCGCACGGCCGCGCGGGCGAGGCCGTTGGGCTTGACGCTCATGCCGCCACCCCCGCGCCGGCCCCGGCCATCGCCCGCGTACGGCCGGTGAGCGCGGTCATCCGGGCCGCGATCCGCTCCGCCGAACCCCGCTCCAGCTGGTCGGCGAAGGCCCCGTCGGCGAGGAACAGCACACGGTCGGCCCAGGCGGCCGCGGCCGGGTCGTGGGTGACCATGACGACGGTGGCGCCGAGCGTGTCCACCGCGTGCCGGAGCAGCCCGAGGACCTCGGCGGCGGTGCCGGTGTCGAGGGCGCCGGTCGGCTCGTCGGCGAAGATCACGTCGGGGGTGGTGACCAGCGCGCGGGCGACGGCCACGCGCTGCTGCTGGCCGCCGGACAGCTCGCCGGGCCGGCGCCGCGCCTTGTCGGCGAGCCCGACCTGCGCGAGGACCGCCGCCGCCCGGCCGCGGTCCTGACGCTGCCCGGCCAGGCGCAGGGGCAGCAGGACGTTCTGTTCCACGGTCAGCGAGGGCAGCAGGTTGAACGCCTGGAAGACGAAGCCGAGGCGACTGCGGCGCAGCTCGGTCAGCTCGTTCTCGTTCATGCCGGTGATCTCCGTGCCGCCGAGGCGCACCGAGCCCGCCGACGGCCGGTCGAGCCCGGCGGCGCACTGGAGGAACGTCGACTTGCCGGACCCGGACGGGCCCATGACGGCGGTGAAGGTGCCGCGCGGCAGGCCGAGGTCGACGCCCGCGAGCGCGTGCACGGTGCCCGCGCCGCGGCCGTACTGGCGCCGGACCCCGCGCAGTTCGACGGCGAGACCGGGCGTGGCGGCCGGGGTCCCGGAGCGGTGGTCCACCCCCGCCCGGTCGCCCGCCTGCTGCCGCTTGCCCTTGCGTAGCCTCATGGTGCCGTCTCCCTCATCCGTGCGTCAGGTGCGTCTCTGTGACGAGGGGAAGAGTGCGGGGACGGCTCGGCGCCGGGCGTCATACCCGGGAGCCAATGTGGGACCCCTACCGCGGTAGGGGGAGGAGGAGGGCCGGACTACTCTCCCGGGGCCACCAGCCCCGACTCGTACGCGAAGACCACCGCCTGGGCGCGGTCGCGCAGGTCGAGCTTGGTCAGGACGCGGCTCACGTGCGTCTTCACCGTCTGCTCGGCCAGCACCAGGGTCTGGGCGATCTCCGCGTTGGAACGGCCGCGGGCGACCAGGGTGAGGACCTCGGTCTCGCGTTCCGTCAGGCCCTTGAGCCGCAGTGCGGGCTTGCCCCGTGCCACGGGGCGCTGCTTGGCGAAGTCCGCGATGAGGCGGCGCGTCACGGAGGGGGCGAGCAGCGCGTCGCCGGAGGCCACCACGCGGACCGCCGCGATGAGGTCGGCCGGCGGCGCGTCCTTCAGCAGGAAGCCGCTCGCGCCCACCCGCAGCGCCTCGTACACGTAGTCGTCGACGTCGAACGTGGTGAGCATCAGCACCCGCGGCCGGTGCGTCACCCCCGGCGGGGGCGACAGCAGACGGCGCGCGGCCTCCAGGCCGTCCATCTCGGGCATCCGCACGTCCATGAGTACGACGTCGGGATGGGTGCGCCGGCTCAGCTCGACGCCCTGCGCGCCGTCGGGGGCCTCGCCCACCACGTCGATGTCGCTCTGGGCGGCCAGCAGCGCGGCGAAGCCCGCCCGCACCATGGCCTGGTCGTCGATGATGATGACGCGGGTCGTCACGTGGAGTCCTCTTCCGTCAGGGGGAGTTGTGCGGCGACCCGGAAGCCGCCGTCCGGCAGCGGACCCGCGTCGAGGGTGCCGCCGACGAGCCGCACCCGCTCGCGCATGCCGACCAGACCGTGCCCGGTGCCGCCCACTTCGAGCGGCCCGGCGGGCGGCTGGGGCGGCGGATCGTTGACCACCACGACGGTGAGCCGCTCCCCGCCCTGCCCGTCGGCGGGCCGCGACACCGCGAGCGACACGTGCGTCGCGGCCCCCGGCGCGTGCCGTACGACGTTCGCGAGGGCCTCCTGGACGATCCGGTACGCCGACAGGCCCACCGTCTCGGGCACCTCGGCGTCGCAGGGGGTGAACTCCACCGGCCCGCCCGTCCTCGCCGTGGCGTCCACCAGCTGCCCGATCTGCGCGAGGCCGGGCTGGGGCACGAGTTCGCCGTGCGCGTCCTCGTTGCGCAGCACGCCGAGGAGGCGCCGCATCTCGCCGAGCGACTCCCGCGCGGTCGCCGCGATGGACGTGAACTCCTCCCGCACGTCCGGCGACAGCGTCGCGAGGCGGTACTCGGCGGTGTCCGCCTGCACCGTGATGACGGACATGTGGTGCGCCACCACGTCGTGCAGCTCGCGCGCGATGCGGGCGCGTTCCTCCAGCAGCGTCCGCCGGCCCCGCTCGGCCTCGCTGATCGTCTCCTGCTCGGCCAGCCTGCGCTGCACCTCGTACCGCTCGCGCAGCACACCGCCCAGCAGGAGCGCGATGCCTCCGAGGATGGTGAGCAGCAGTTCTTTGGCACCGGCGCCGTGCGGGGCGGCGAACCCCAGCCCGACGTTCGCGCCCGCCGTGGCCAGCCACACCAGCACCAGCGTCCGGGTCCGCTCGCGCAGGCCGAGGGCGAGGCAGAGGGCGACGTACCCGACGAGTCCCATGGGCGGGAACGGCCACAGCAGCCGCTCCTGGAAGTCGACGGTGAGCAGGGCGAGCGCCCCGGCCACGTCCGCGGTGAAGACCACGTACCAGGCCCGCAGCGGCCGTACGACGGCGAGCAGCAGCGGTGCCGCCTGCCCGACGGCCAGCGCGCTCGCCACGCCGCCGTTCAGGCCGTAGTCGGCGGTGAGGACCACGATGGTGGTGGGCAGCAGGGCGACGCACAGCACGAACGCCACGGCCCACGGCAGCAGTCGCACCCACCGCCGCGAAGCCCCCGCGAGCAGCGCGCGCGGGCGCTGCTCCTCCACTGAGGTCATGGTCACCACCCTAGGCGCCGGGCGAAGACACGCCGTCACCCTGGAGAGTCAAGCCGGGGTGATACCCCGGTAGGGGGTCGGGACCCGCGCCCGGCCGGTCCGTCAGACGGAGGCCGCGCTCGTCCCGGCGCCGGCCGATCAGTTCTCCGACGGTGGTGGTGCCGTCGGCGAGGCGGGCGAGGAGGGTACGGGAGAGGCCGTACTCGTCCGGGGCGTGGATACCGCGTCCGGCCCGCGCCCCTCGCCCCACCCCTCAGTGATCCAGAACAGGCCGACCATGGCCACGCGCGTCTCCTCCGACGATACGAACGTCCGTGCCGCCGGAGGAGACGAACCGGACCGGGGCGGCGTTGCCGGCGTCAGGTCCCCTCGGAGAGGAGTTCTCAGGTCGCGGCGGCTCGCTCCGTCGAGGACGCCGGTCGCGGAGCCGGCCGGTCCAGGTTGGCGACGACGGAGCCGTGGAACCGGTGCACCGCGTCGTCGACGCTGCGGATGAAGCCCGACTCCGTCTTGCCTCGGGAGTTGCCCATGCCCTTGAAGAGGGAGAGCCGGAAGCCGGTGATCTGGGCGCCGTTCTTCGGGAGCAGGTCCGCGGGCTCCGGGCGAAGCCGCTCCAGAGTACCCCGCGGACCTCCCGTCTCGCCTTCGACAAGGGTCTCGACGTGCAGGTCAGCCGGTGCCTCGGCAAGCTGCCGGATGAGCCGCTTCGACCAGGTCAGGGGGTACCCCTGCTCGGGAGCCGGGACGTCGAAGGACGTGCGCAGCTTGCCGGTGCGCAAGTCGGCGGTGATCGCCAGTACGCCTGGGGTGCCCTCGATACGCAGCTCGGCGTGCAGCTTGCCGTCGGTGCACAAGCGGTCCGCCATGTCCGCCCGACGGGCCTCCGGGTCGGCCCCGCGCTTGGCGCGCCGTACGGGGAGCACCTTGTGTCCGAGTTCGCCGCCGAGACCGAGGCAGACCTGTCTGACGAGGCGCTCCCAGCTCTCGACCACCTCCAGCAGACGCGGATCGCCCTGGCACAGGGTCTCGTCGTCGATGCCCCGACGCACGGGCACCCAGGCCGCGCCCATGTTCTGGAAGCCGTGGCATCCGGAGTTCTCGTGCTGGAGATAGTGGAGAAGCTCCTGAAGCAGCCACGCGTGTGCACCGTTGCCGACTCCCTCGTGCCGGAGCAGCATCTGTGCCTGGTGGGCCACCTCGGCCCAGGACAGGTGCCACAGAGCCACCTTGTGCTTGCGCCTGCCATCGATCTTGACGTCGACGAGCGGGCTGCCCTCCAGCGCGACGTCGTTCGAGAGCGTGATGACGGCCTCGTAGCCGCGTCTGGCGGCGATGTCCGCGTACGCCTGCACCTGTTCGGGCCGGAGTGCGTTGCCGTTGGTCTTGGTCTCCACCAGCGCCGTCCACAACTTGCCGGCCCGCTCCACCCGGATGACGCCGTCGGGTCGGCGCGGGCTGTCGCCGTGCGGCAACGAGACCTCGGTGAAGGTCTCCATGCGGCCGGCCGGAGCACCGAAGGCGGCGGTGAGCCTCCTGCCGAACTCTGGCACCTGCGCCATCACCGACAGCAGCACCGAGGTGGCGCGTGTCTCGCGGTCCCGGTCGCTCTTGAGCGCGGACACCGGGAAGAGCCTCGCCTCCCTCCAGGAGTCGTTCTCCGCGAGGGACTTCTTCACCACCTTGGGCAGCGTGACCTTCTTCTTCGCGGTACGGGGACGCGCGGCGGCCTTCTTCGGCTGCGCGTCCTCCTCGGACCGCCGGGGAGCGGGGACCGCTTCCAACGTCGCCGGTGCCACCTGCTCAGCCGCCGGTCCGGGTGAGGATTCCGGCTCGACAGGCGGCCCCTCCTCCGTCGGAGCCGTGGGCCGTGCGGTGCCCTCTGCCCCGTCCTCCGCCTCGCCATCCGGCTGCTCGTCCGCGCTGGACGCGTCGTCGTCGATGTCCACGCCGAAGTCGGTCGCCAGTCCGGCCAGGCCGACGTCGTATCCCTGGCCGACGGCCCGGAACTTCCACTCCTCGGCGCGGCGGTACAACTCGCCGAAGATGAAGGCGCTCACCGACCCGGCGTCGTCGATCGCGAACCGAAGCAGGTCGTCCCCGGACCCGTCGGCCAAGGTCACCCGTAGGTCGTCCAGTTCCCCGAAACAGGCGCCCTCGTACCGGCTCGCGGCGACGATCACCCGCTCCACGTCCGGCGGGACGGCCGTCAGATCGAAGACGATGCGGTCCTCGCTGCCTTCTCCCGTGGGAGCCTTGCCCAGCAGTTGCACACTGCCGTCGGCGGCGACCGGGTTGTTGTAGAAGTAGAAGTCGGCGTCGCTGCGTACCTTCCCCTGTCCGCCCAACAGGAGGACGGACACGTCCGCGTCGCCTTCACCGGTCGGGCTGGCCCAACCCAGACTCACGATCACCGAACCGGTGTTGTCGCTCAGGGCCGACAGGGCGATGTTGGACCCCTTGACCATTTCGTACACAGAACCCCCCAAACAGTCACGTTCGAGCGCGGACGGGCTCCCCTAGCCCGCCCGCCATGTCGCGCTGTGACTCAGAGCACACTCAGCGCACTGCGGCACTCTAATGCGTGGTGGGGGCAATCGGGGGTCAAGCGCACAAGCCGCCTGGAAGGGAACGGGAGGCGACCGGCCGGCCGGAGGGGCGGCCGGCCGCGTCGCGTTACGACGCCACCGGTGTCGTCGGGCCCACCAGTTCTGTCAGGACGTCCTCCATGGTGACGAAGCCCAGGACCGAGCCCGTCTCGCCGGTGACGGCGGCCAGGTGGCTGTCCTCGGCGCGCAGGGCGGTGAGGGTGTCGTCCAGGGGGGTGTCGATGCGGACGCGGGTGACGCGGTGCAGGGCCGTGCGCGGGAAGGGGCTCTCGCGGTCGGTCAGGCCCAGGGTGTCCTTGATGTGCAGGTAGCCGAGGACGGTGCCGCCGGGACCGGTGACCGGGAAGCGGGAGTAGCCCGCGTCGGCGGCCATGCGCTCCAGCTCGGCCGGGGTGACCGTGTGCGGGACCGTGCGCATCTTCTGGGCCGGGACCAGGATCTCGCCGACCGGGCGGGTGCCCAGCTCCAGCGCGTCGCGCAGGCGTTCGCCGTCGGCCGGGGTGAGCAGTCCGGCCTCGCTGGCGTCCACCACCATGCGGGCCAGCTGGTCGTCGGTGAAGACGGCCTCCACCTCGTCCTTCGGCTCCACCCGCAGCAGCTTGAGGAGCGTGTTGGCGAAGGCGTTGACGCCGAAGACGAACGGCTTCAGGGCCCGGGTGAGGGCGACCAGCGGCGGGCCGAGGAGCAGCGCGGTGGTCGCCGGGGCGGCCAGCGCGATGTTCTTCGGGATCATCTCGCCGATCAGCATGTGGAGGTACGTCGCCAGGGCCAGGGCGATCGCGAAGGCGACCGGGTGGACCAGCGCGTGCGGCATGTGGACCGCCTCGAACACCGGCTCCATCAGGTGCGCGATGGCCGGTTCCGCGACCGCGCCGAGCACCAGGGAGGAGACGGTGATGCCGAGCTGGGCCGTGGCCATCATCTGGGAGATGTGCTGCAGGCCCCACAGGGTCATCCGGGCGCGCTTGTCGCCCGACTTCGCGCGCGGCTCGATCTGGCTGCGGCGCACCGAGATCATGGCGAACTCGGCGCCCACGAAGAACGCGTTGGTCAGCAGCGTCAGCGCGCCGATGAGGAGCTGTACGACGGTCATCGGGCCAGCTCCCGCTCGTCGTGCGCCGCCGGTTTGTGCGACGCGAATGCGTGCGACGCGGGTTCCTGCGCCGGCGCGGCGTCGTCCGGCGCGGGGGCCGTGACGCGGAGGCGGTCGGCGCGGTGGTGGTCGACGTCGAGGACGTCGATGCGCCAGCCGTCCAGGGCGACCACGTCACCCTTGGCGGGGATGCGCGTCAGCTGGGTGGCGACCAGGCCGGCCAGGGTCTCGTACGGGCCCTCCGGCGCGGTCAGGCCGATGCGCTCCAGGTGGTCCAGGCGCAGCGAGCCGTCGGCCTCCCAGGCCGCGCGGCCGTCCGCGCCGGCGGGGGCGGGCAGCAGGTCCGGTACCTCCACCGGGTCGTGCTCGTCGCGCACCTCGCCGACGACCTCCTCGACGATGTCCTCGACGGTCGCCACGCCCGCCGTGCCGCCGTACTCGTCGATGACGACGGCCATGGTGCGGGCGGCGCGCATGCGCTCCAGGAGACGGTCGGCGGGCAGGCTGTCCGGCACCAGGAGGGCCGCGGTGGCCAGCTCGGTGACGGGGGTGGCCCGGCGCTTGTCCGGCTCCAGGGCCAGCACGTCGCGGATGTGGACGGTGCCGACGACCTCGTCCAGGCTGTCCCGGTAGACCGGGAAGCGGGACAGGCCGGTGGCGTGCGAGAGGTTCGCGGCGTCGGCGGCGGTGGCGTGGGCCTCCAGGGCCTTGACGTCCACGCGCGGCGTCATGACGTTCTCCGCGGTCAGCTCGCTCAGGTGCAGGGTGCGCACGAACAGCTCCGCCGAGTCCGCCTCCAGGGCGCCCTCCGCGGCCGAGTGCTGGGCGAGGGCGACCAGCTCCTCGGCGCTGCGGGCGGACGCCAGCTCCTCGGCCGGTTCCAGGCCGAAGCGGCGCACGAAACGGTTCGCCGTGTTGTTCAGGTGCCGGATGAAGGGGCCGAAGGCGGTGGTGAAGCCGCGCTGCGGGCCCGCGACGACCTTCGCGACGGCCAGCGGGCGGGAGATCGCCCAGTTCTTGGGGACCAGCTCGCCGACGACCATCAGGACGACGGTGGACAGCACCACGCCGAGCAGGGTCGCCACCGTCGAGGCGGCGCCGCCCAGGCCGATCGCCGTCAGCGGGCCGCGCAGCAGCACCGCGATCGACGGCTCGGCCAGCATGCCGATGACCAGCGAGGTCACCGTGATGCCGAGCTGGGCGCCGGACAGCTGGAGAGTCAGGGAGCGGACGGCCTTCAGGGCGCCGTCGGCACCGCGCTCACCGGACTCGGCGGCACGCTCCAGGTCGGAGCGCTCGACGGTGGTGAGGGAGAACTCGGCCGCGACGAAGAGGGCGCAGGCCAGGGTGAGAAGGAGGGCCAGCAGGAGCAGCAGGACCTCGGTCACCGTGCCACCCCGCTTCCCTCACGCGCGTACGGGGGCACTGGCGGGCCGGCCGCGGCACGGCCGGTACTGGGAGGCTCCATTACGGAACGGGACTCCTTAACGGGGTCGGTGGGCACCGGTACCAGCCGGGCGCCCGAGGGTTCTCCCTCATGGTAAAGGACGAGCAAAGAGATCGGGAGTCCTGGGACCCCTATGCTTCTACTCGCCTGTAGAGAACGGCCGGACGATTCCGGTTGTTCCCCGCACGAACGTGAAGGAGTGAACGCCTCGATGGTGTTCAAGCGGCTGCTCGGTTCCCTCGGCGTGGGCGGACCCACGGTGGACACGGTCCTCGACCCGGGCGCCGCCCGGCCGGGGGGCATGCTGTCGGGCCGGGTCCACCTGGTCGGCGGCAGCGCCGGCCACGACGTCGAGCACGTCGCGCTGGAGCTGGTGGCCCGCGTGGAGACCGAGCGCCAGGAGCACGGCGGCGGGGAGGGCGTCGACAGCGAGGGCGTCGTCGTCTTCGACCGGCACACCGTGGGCGGCTCCTTCCGGCTCGCGGCGGGCGAGGAGACGAGCATCCCCTTCGCGGTGACGCTGCCCTGGGAGACCCCGGCCACCGAGCTGTACGGGCAGCCGCTGGGCATCGTGCTCGGCGTGCGCACCGAGCTGGCCGTCGCCGGCGCCCGCGACCGGGGCGACCTGGACCCGCTCACCGTGGCGCCGCTCCCGGCCCAGGAGGCCGTCCTGGAGGCCCTCGGCGGGCTCGGCTTCGGCTTCCGCTCCGCCGACCTGGAGTACGGCCGCATCGGCGGCACCGGGCAGCGGCTGCCCTTCTACCAGGAGATCGAGCTGACCCCGCCCCCGCGCTACGCCCACCAGGTCGACGAGATCGAGCTGACCTTCCTGGCCGTGCCGGGCGCCCTGGAAGTGGTGCTGGAGGCGGACAAGCGCGGCGGCCCGTTCGCCGACGGCCACGGCGGCCACGACGCGGTCAGCCGCTTCACCGTCCCGCACGAGGGCCCCGCCGGGCCGCGGGGCTGGACCGCCCTCGTCGACGGCTGGGTCCAGGAGCTGGTCGAGCACCGCGCCTCGTACGGCTCCCACGCGGTGTACGGCCACGAGTCCGGGGTCGGTGCCGCCGCCATGGCCGGGGCCGCGGGCATCGCCGTGGGGATGGTGGCGGCCGAGGCCGTCGACGAGGTGGGGGACTTCTTCGAGGGCGACTCGGACGACGGGGAAGACTGATAACTTCTACAGTGATGTAGAGCAATGGGCTGGGGTCGCCTGCGACTCCCGTCCGACCGGTACGGAGTACGGAGTTCTCATGGCCCTGTGGGACCGCTTCAAGGAGTCCGCGTCGCAGATGCAGACGCAGCTCGTGGCGAAGAAGAACGACCTCAAGAGCGGCGCCTTCCGCGACGCCAGCATGGCGATGTGCGCGCTGGTCGCCGCGGCCGACGGCAGCGTCGATCCCTCGGAGCGGCAGCGGGTCGCCCAACTGATCTCGGCCAACGAGGTGCTGCAGAACTTCCCCGCCGACGACCTGCGCCGCCGCTTCGAGGACAACCTGGACAAGCTGACCGCCGACTTCGCCTTCGGCAAGGTCGGCATCCTCCAGGAGATCGCCAAGGCGAAGAAGAAGCCCGCCGAGGCACGGGCCGTGATCCAGATCGGCATCGTGATCGGCGGCGCCGACGGGGACTTCGACAAGGACGAGCGTGCCGTGGTCCGCGAGGCGTGCTACGCCCTCGACCTGCCGCCGCACGAGTTCGACCTCTGAGACCCCGCGGGCGCCCGGGGCCTGCCCCGGTCCGCCGGCCTTGCCGTAGATTCCGGGTGCGGGCCCGTGCCGCGGGCCCGCACCGTACGTTCACCAGGGGAGCGCCGTGTTCGGACTCAGCGAGCTAGCGATCATTCTCGTCGTCGTCGCGGCCGTCATCGCCGTCAAGAAGCTTCCCGAGCTGACCCGCTCGGCGGGCAAGTCGGCCCGCATCCTCAAGGCCGAGGCGCGCGCCGCGAGGGACGCGGACGAACCGGGGGCGCCGCGCGTGATCCAGGGCGAGACGGTCAAGCGCGAGGACCCCGGCACCGGCCCCCGGGACTGAGGCCGGCCCGCCTCACCCGCCGGGCGCGCGGTCCCCGGCACGGGTGCGGTGCGGGCCCAGTTCGCGCAGCACCTCGCCGAGTTCGGCGGCGGTGAGCGCGGGAGCGGGCAGGGGCGCGGCGGCCGGTGCGGTGC
>NZ_MULI01000124.1 GCF_002939385.1 Streptomyces sp. MH60
GGCCGGCCAGGCCCGCCGCACCCGCCGCTCCGGCGGCTCCGGCCGCGCCCGCCGTGCCCGGTCCCGCGGCCCAGCGGCCGTCGTCGGTGCGCTCGGCCTCGGACAGCACGCTGTCCCAGTTGATGCCGTAGTAGTCGTAGAGCCGGTGCTCCTCGGTCTCCGACAGATGGCCGCCCGCGTCGACGTCGACAGAGGGCGCGCCCTTGACCTGGTCCTTGCCGTAGGGAACCTCGAGGTGGTCCTGCACCAGCGCGGCGTCGCGGACGGGCACGAAGGACTCGGCGGAGCCGAACATGCCCGTCTTGACGCTCACCCACTCGGGGCGCCCGGTCATGTCGTCGAAGAAGACATGCTTGGCGTCGCCGATCTTGTTGCCGTCCCCGTCGTAGACCGGTTGGTCCAGGACGTTGGCGATCTCTTCACGGGTGATCATCTGCCATCACCCTCCTTTCGAGTGCCTGCCTTCCGGTTGTCCGCATCCAGCGGTAAGGAAACGGCACAAACCTCACAAAGCACACAGACTTTTCGAAGGTGCTTTCCCCTGGTCACCGTGGACCTCGTCCTCGGTGGCCCGGGCCAGGGCACGGCGGTCGCGGTGGCGGCCGGGCGGTACGGCCGGTCTCACCTCCACCTCGGCGGTCAGACCGCGCGCCGACGCCACCCGCCACAGGGAGGCGAGCAGCGTGTCCACGCCGACGAACGCGGGCGTCGTGCTCACCCCCCGCTCCCCGGCCCGGTAGCGGATCCGGACCGGCTGGACCGGCACCCCGGCGTCCAGGGCGGCCTGGAACACCGCCCGGCGGAAGGGCCCGTGGGCGCGTCCGCACCAGGTGCTGCCCTCGGGGAAGGCGGCCACCGCGGCGCCCGCGCGCAGGGCCCGCGCGATCGCGTCGACCGTGCCCGGCAGGGCCCGCGGCCGGTCCCGTTCGATGAACAGCACCCCCGCGCGCGCCGTCGGCCCGCCCGCCACCGGCCAGCACCGGATCTCGCTCTTGGCCAGCATCCTCGCGGGGCGTACGGCGGCCAGCAGCGGGATGTCGAGCCAGGAGACGTGGTTGGCGACGAGGAGCAGCCCGCCCCCGGGGACGGCCGCCCCCGTGACGCGGACCCGGACCCCCGCGGCCCGCACGATCCACCCGCACCAGCGCCGCACCAGGGCCGCGGGCAGCCTGCGCCGCAGGCCGGACGGCGCCAGCACGACGGCGATCCCGGCGAGGAGCAGCACGGCGACCGCGGTGAGCCGCAGTACGGCCCGCGGCACCGCCGCCCCGGCCCGGGACGGCTGCACGCACGCGGCGGGGGTGCAGGGCGCCAGCGGCAGCCAGCCGCTCATCAGGCCGGGGCCAGCGAGAGGAAGTGCCGCAGGTAGCGCGGGTCGACCCGGCTCATCGGCAGCAGCACGTACAGGTCCGCGACGCCGAAGTCCGCGTCGTGCGCGGGCTCCCCGCAGACCCAGGCGCCGAGCCGGAGGTAGCCGCGCAGCAACGCCGGCAGCTCGGTGCGGGCGGCGGGCGGCGCCGGGCGCGGGACCCACGGCAGCAGCGGCCGTACCCGGTACTCCTCGGGCGCCAGGTGCCTGGTCCGCACCCGGTCCCAGGCACCGGCGGCGAGGGCCCCGCCGTCGGCGAGCGGAAGGGAGCAGCAGCCCGCCAGCCAGGCGTGGCCGCGGTCGGTCATGTAGCGGGCGATGCCGGCCCAGACGAGTCCGATGACGGCGCCGTCGCGGTGGTCGGGGTGCACACAGGAGCGGCCGACCTCGACCAGGGAGGGCCGGATGGCGTCCAGCGCGGTGAGGTCGAACTCGTTCTCCGCGTACAGCCGTCCGGCGACCGCCGCGCGCTCCGGGGGCAGCAGCCGGTAGGTGCCGACGACCTGCCCGGTGGTCTCCTCGCGCACGAGGAGGTGGTCGCAGTACGCGTCGAAGGCGTCGATGTCGTACCCGGGCTGCGGGCTCGCCAGCAGCGCGCCCATCTCCCCGGCGAACACGTCGTGCCGCAGCCGCTGCGCGGCCCGTACGTCGTCCTCGTCGCGGGCGAGGGCGACGGTGTAGCGGCGGGGCGCGGCGGGCTTCGGGGGACGGTCAGCGGTCAGTACGCCGGTCATGGGTGCTCTCCTGGTCGTGAGAACGGGGTCGTGGGGACGGCTCGCCCCAGTTCTTCCGACGCCGGCTGTACTGCGCATGACGCCCGCCGGGAGCGCGGATGTGCGCTTCCTGAATGCCGGGAGCGAAAGCGAGACGGGGCCGGGGGGAGCACCTCCCCCGACCCCGCCCGTCCGCACTGTGTCGGCGAACGTTCACTGAACGCGCCCCGAAGGGGGCGTGAGTGTTACCGCTGCACCTTGCGCGTGGCCCGCAGCCATTCCTTGTTCATGCTGGTGATGGAGACCAGCGGAATGCCCTTCGGGCAGGCCGTCGCGCACTCGCCGGTGAGCGTGCACCCGCCGAAGCCCTCCGCGTCCATCTGCCCGACCATGTCCAGCACCCGCGTCTCCCGCTCGGGCGCGCCCTGCGGCAGGACGTTCAGGTGGTTCACCTTCGCGGAGGTGAACAGCATCGCCGCCCCGTTCGGGCAGGCCGCCACGCACGCGCCGCACCCGATGCACTCCGCGTGCTCGAAGGCGAGGTCGGCGTCCGGCTTCGGCACCGGCGTGGCGTGCGCCTCCGGCGCGGCACCGGTCGGCGCGGTGATGTAGCCGCCGGCCTGGATGATCCGGTCGAAGGCCGAGCGGTCGACGACCAGGTCCTTGACGACCGGGAAGGCGGACGCCCGCCACGGCTCGACGTCGATGGTGTCGCCGTCCTTGAAGGACCGCATGTGCAGCTGGCAGGTGGTGGTGCGCTCGGGACCGTGGGCGTCGCCGTTGATGACGAGCGAGCAGGCGCCGCAGATGCCCTCGCGGCAGTCGTGGTCGAAGGCGACCGGGTCCTCGCCCTTGAGGATGAGTTCCTCGTTGAGGGTGTCGAGCATCTCCAGGAACGACATGTCCTGCGAGATCCCGTCCACCTCGTACGTGGACATGGCGCCGTCGGCGTCGGCGTTCTTCTGCCGCCAGACGCGCAGGGTGAGCTTCATGCGTAGCTCCGCTGGGTGGGGTGGACGTACTCGAAGACCAGGTCTTCCTTGTGCAGGGTGGGGGCCTCGCCGGTGCCGGTGAACTCCCAGGCGGCGGCGTAGCCGAACTCGTCGTCCTTGCGGGCCGCCTCGCCGTCCGGGGTCTGGGACTCCTCGCGGAAGTGGCCGCCGCAGGACTCGGCGCGGTGCAGCGCGTCGAGGCACATCAGCTCGGCCAGCTCCAGGTAGTCGACGATGCGGTTGGCCTTCTCCAGCGACTGGTTGAACTCCTCGCCGGTGCCCGGGACCTTGATGCGCCGCCAGAACTCCTCGCGGATCTGCGGGATGCGTTCCAGCGCCTTGCGCAGCCCGGAGTCGGTGCGGGCCATGCCGCAGAACTCCCACATCAGCTCGCCCAGTTCGCGGTGGAAGGAGTCCGGGGTGCGGTCGCCGTCGACGGACAGCAGCAGGTTCAGCCGGTCCTCGGTCTCGGCCAGCACCTCCTGCACCACCGGGTGGTCGTCGTCCACGTCGTCCTTGTGCGGGGTGCGGGCGAGGTAGTCGTTGATGGTGGCCGGCAGCACGAAGTAGCCGTCGGCCAGGCCCTGCATCAGCGCGGAGGCGCCGAGCCGGTTGGCGCCGTGGTCGGAGAAGTTGGCCTCGCCGACGGCGAAGAGGCCGGGGATCGTGGTCTGGAGGTCGTAGTCGACCCACAGGCCGCCCATCGTGTAGTGCACGGCGGGGTAGATCCGCATGGGCACCCGGTACGGGTCCTCGTCGGTGATCCGCTGGTACATGTCGAAGAGGTTGCCGTACTTGGCCTCGACCGCCTTGCGCCCCATGCGCTTGACGGCGTCGGCGAAGTCCAGGTAGACGCCCTGGCCGCCGGGACCCACTCCCCTGCCCTCGTCGCAGACGTTCTTCGCGGCGCGGGAGGCGATGTCGCGGGGGACGAGGTTGCCGAAGGACGGGTAGATGCGCTCCAGGTAGTAGTCGCGCTCGTCCTCGGGGATCTTGTTCGCGGGCCGGTCGTCGCCCTTGGCCTTGGGCACCCAGATCCGCCCGTCGTTGCGCAGCGACTCGCTCATCAGCGTCAGCTTGGACTGGTGGTCGCCGGTGCGCGGGATGCAGGTCGGGTGAATCTGCGTGAAGCAGGGGTTGGCGAAGTAGGCGCCGCGCCGGTGCGCCCGCCAGATCGCGGTCGCGTTGGAGTTCATGGCGTTGGTGGAGAGGTAGAAGACGTTGCCGTAGCCGCCGCTGGCCAGGACGACGGCGTCCGCGAAGTACGTGTCGATCTTCCCGGTGATCAGGTCGCGGGCGACGATGCCGCGGGCCCGGCCGTCCACCACGATCAGGTCGAGCATCTCGGTGCGGGCGTGCATCTCGATGTTTCCGGCCGCGATCTGCCGGCTGAGCGCCTGGTAGGCACCGAGCAGCAGCTGCTGGCCCGTCTGGCCGCGGGCGTAGAAGGTGCGGGAGACCTGCACGCCGCCGAAGGAGCGGGTGTCGAGCAGACCGCCGTACTCGCGGGCGAAGGGCACGCCCTGGGCCACGCACTGGTCGATGATCTCGACGGAGATCTGCGCGAGCCGGTGCACGTTGGACTCGCGGGAACGGAAGTCGCCGCCCTTGACGGTGTCGTAGAACAGGCGGTGGATCGAGTCGCCGTCGTTGCGGTAGTTCTTCGCCGCGTTGATGCCGCCCTGGGCGGCGATGGAGTGGGCGCGGCGCGGGGAGTCCTGGTAGCAGAACTGGACGACGTGGTAGCCCTGTTCGGCGAGGGTCGCGCCCGCGGAGCCGCCCGCGAGACCGGTGCCGACGACGATGACGGTCTTCCCGCGCCGGTTGGCGGGGTTGACCAGCTTCGCCTCGAAACGGCGCGTGTCCCAGCGCTCGTTGACGGGCCCGGCCGGGGCCTTGGTGTCGGCGACCGGCGCTCCGGTCGTGTAGTCGGCGTAGGTTGTCATGTCAGCTCACCACTCCGGTCATGACGCCCACGGGTACGGCGACGAAGCCGATCGTGAGCAGCAGCGCGAGGACGTTCGCGGTCGTCTTCAGGGCCCGGTCGCGGGTGCGGCTGCCGGCGCCGAGGGTCTGGGCGGCGCTCCAGAAGCCGTGCCGGATGTGCAGGCCGAGGGCGAGCATCGCGACGATGTAGATGACGTTGCCGTACCAGGTGGAGAAGGTGTCCACGACGTTCTGGTAGGGCTTGCCGGTCTCGAAGCCGCCGGAGTGCACGGTGCCGGTGGTCAGGTCGAGGATGTGCCAGACGATGAACAGGCCGAGGATGATCCCGCCCCAGCGCATGGTGCGCGTCGCGTAGCTGGAGCGGGGCTTCCTGTGCACGTACTTGCTGGGCCGCGCCTTGATGTCGCGGCGGCTGAGCTGGTACGCGGAGACGGCGTGGGCGACGACGGCGACCACGAGCACGACGCGGATCAGCCAGAGCGTCCACTCGTAGTGCATGAACGGCTCGCCGACCGTGCGCAGCCAGTGGGCGTAGTGGTTGAACTCCTCGGTCCCGAAGTAGATCTTCAGGTTCCCGATCATGTGGGCGACCAGGTAGAGCAGCATGACGAGACCGCTGACCGCCATCACTGTCTTCTTGCCGACGGTCGAGTCCCACACGGTGCGCGCCATGGACGGCCGTCGGTCCGTCCGCGTTGCCAGAGCCATGTCACAGGACGTTACGGGCCCGGCACCCCATCGGTCCAAGACATGGAACGCCTGGTTTCCATAGGGGCTGCCTATCGACGACGTATGCTCGCGGTATGCAGTTGCAACAGCTCCAGTACTTCGTGGCGGTCGCCGAGACCCGGCACTTCACCCGGGCCGCCGAGGTGGTCCACGTGGCGCAGCCCTCGCTGTCGCAGCAGATCAAGGCGCTGGAGCGGGAGCTGGGGGCCGACCTGTTCCTGCGGGCGCGCGGGAACATCACGCTCACCGACGCCGGGGAGGCGCTGCTGCCGCTGGCCCGGCGCATCCTGGCGGACGCGGACACCGCGCGGCACGAGGTGCTGGAGCTGGCGCAGCTGCGCCGCGGCCGGGTCAGGCTGGGCGCCACCCCGAGCCTGTGCACCGGCCTGCTCCCCGACGTGCTGCGCGCCTTCCACGACCGCTATCCCGGCATCCAGCTGCTGATCGAGGAGGGCGGCTCGCACGACCTGGTGCGGGAGCTGGCGCGCGGCGCGCTCGACCTGGCCCTGGTGGTGCTGCCGCTGCCCACCGCCTCACCGGCGCTGACCACGGTGGAGCTGCTGCGGGAGGACCTGGTGGTGGTGTCGTCCCCGGAGTCGCCCCGGCCGGGCGGCGGGCGCCGTGCCGTACGCATCACCGACCTGGAGGGCGAGCGTCTGGTGATGTTCCGGCACGGCTACGACCTGCGGGAGCTGACCGTGGCCGCGTGCCGCTCGGCCGGGTTCGAGCCGGACTTCGCCGTGGAGGGCGGGGAGATGGACGCGGTGCTGGGCTTCGTGCGGGCCGGGCTCGGCATGGCGGTCGTCCCGCGCATGGTGGCCGCCCGCTCCGGACGCGGGCTGCGGGTGACCCCGCTGGCCCGGCCCGGCCTGCACCGGACCATCGCCCTGGCCCACCGCAGCGACGTGGCTCCGCCCCGCGCGGCACGGGAACTGCAGCGGATGCTGCTGGAGCGGTGACAAAACCGTCCGGCGTCACAGCGTGGCCGGGCGGAGGATCTCCTCGCACCAGCGGCGGAAGCTCGTGGGCGCGGTGTCCGGGGTGCCGGGCGCGGACGCGCCGTAGAAGCCCTGGGCGTCCATCGCCGCGGCCATGTCGGCCAGACCCTGCGCGCCCGCCTCGCTCGCCCCGAAGCGGAGGGCCGACGCCCGGTACGCCTCCGGCGCCGTCTCCCGCACGCGTACCGGACGGCCCAGTACGTCGGACAGCACCTCGGCCATGCCGTTCGGGGTGAGGTCGTCGGGGCCGACGAGCGGGACGTCGGCGCGGCCGGTCCAGTCGGCGTCGAGCAGCAGGCGGGCGGCGGTGGCGGCGATGTCGGCGGTGGCACAGGTCCGCAGGACGCGGTCCGTGGCGCAGGCCATGCGGAACTCGCCCGTGTCGCGCAGGGCGGCCGCCTGCCCGAGCAGGTTCTCCATCAGGAAGGGCGGGCACAGGGCGCGGTAGTGCACGCCGGTGGCCGCGATCCGGTCGTCCATGGCCAGGGAGGCGGAGATCGGTCCGGCGTCCTTGGCCACGCCGCGTCCCAGGCTGGAGACGGCGACGACCCGTGCGACGCCGTGCCGGGCGATCACCTCGCACAGCGGCAGCGTGAAGTCGCGGAAGTGACCCTCGACGCTGTCGGCACCGGGCGCGGGCGGCACCAGCCAGAACACCCGGTCGGCACCGGCGCAGGCGGCGGCCAGGACCTCGGGGTCGGCGTGCGAGCCCTGGACGACCTCGGCGCGCTCGCGGGCGCGGGCGGTGAGACGGGCGGGGTCGCGGGCGATGACGCGCAGGGCGGTCCCGTCGTCCCGGGCGTCGAGGGCGTCCAGGAGGTTGTCGAGGACCTGTCGGCCGATTCCGCCGGTCGGGGTGGTGATGACGATCACGAGCACAACTCCGGTTCAGGGAGGGAGAGAAGACGGGGGCCGCGCCGGGGCGGGAAGCCCGTTCCGTACGCTTCCCGGCGCTCTCTCATCCTGTTCTCCGGGCCGGTGGAACTGAAGGACCGATCCGATCCCGATTGTTACCCTGGGGGTCATACCAGCCGGTCCACCTGCCAGGGAGGGAGGCGGGGCATGGAGTCGCGTTCCCTGCGCTACTTCGTCGCCGTCGCGGAGGAACTCAACTTCGCGCGCGCCGCCGAGCGGCTGGGCATCTCCCCGCCGCCGCTGTCCAGGGCGATCCGCCGCCTGGAGACCGAGCTGGGCGTGACCCTGTTCGAGCGGACCACCCACCGTGTCACCCGGACCCCGGCCGGCGACGTCCTGCTCGCCGAGGCCCGCGTCGCGCTGGACGCCCTGGAGGCCGCCGGGCGGCGGGCCAGACGGGCGGCCGAGGGGCCGAAGCTGGTGCTGGCCGCGAAGGCCGACGGGGACGCGGGGCTGCTGGAGCCGATCCTCGCGCGCTACGCGACCGAGCCCGGGGCCCTGCCGGTGGCCGTCCGGCTGTGCGGGTGGCAGGAGCAGCCGCGGCTGCTGCGCGCCGGGGAGGCGGACGTCGCCCTCGTCCACGCCCCGTTCGACGCGGCCGGCCTGGACACCGAGACGCTGGCCGCCGAACCGCGCGTCGCCGTCCTGGCGGCGAACCACCCGCTCGCCGCCCGCGACCGGCTGGCGCTGGCCGACCTCGGCCTCGACGCGGGCAGCGTGGAGCGGCACATCGACGAGGCCCGGCGTGGCCACGACGACCTGGCCCAGGTGCTCACGGCCGTCTCCCTCGGGAAGGTCGTCACCCTGCTGCCCGCCTCGGTGACCGCCCGCTACCCGCGCCCGGGCGTCGCCTACCGCCCGGTCCCGGACGCCCCGCCGGTCGTCCTCTCCCTCGCCTGGCCCCAACACTCCCGCTCGACGGCCACCGCGGCCCTCGTCCGCGCCGCGACCGAGGTCGCCGAAGCGGCCCGTGACGGGGCGTGAGCCGGGCGGCGCCCTCGTTCAGCCCGTGGCGTCCACCAGTGCCAGGTCGTGCAGGCGCTCCGGCGGCCCCGGGCGGGCGTAGTACCAGCCCTGGGCCGTGTCGCAGCCGAGTATGCGCAGCTGCTCGGCCTGGGCGCCGGTCTCCACGCCCTCCACGGTGACCGCGAGGTCCAGGCTGTGGGCGAGGGCGACGATCCCCTCGACGATCTTCAGGTCGACGGGGTCCGCCGGGAACTGCTGCATGCTCTGCGTGAACGAGCGGTCCAGCTTGAGGACGCTCACCGGCAGCCGGCGCAGGTTGGCCAGGTTGGAGTACCCGGTGCCGAAGTCGTCCAGGGCGATGTCCACACCCATCTCGGCCAGCCGGCGCAGCGGTTTCAGCAGGTCGTCGTCGGCGCCGATGAGCGCCGACTCGGTCACCTCCAGGCACAGCGCGTCGGGCGTGACACCGGTCCGCTCCAGGATCTCGACGGTGTCCTGGACCAGTCCCGGGTGGGTGAGCTGGCAGGGCGAGAGGTTGACGTTGATGCGCAGCGGGCCCGCGGCGCCGCCCTCGCCGTACCGCTCGCGCCAGAGGCGGGCCTGCCGCACGGACTGCTCCAGGACCCAGCGGCCCAGCGGCACGATCAGCCCCGTGTGTTCGGCGAGCGGGATGAACCGGTCCGGGCCGAGCACCCCGTGCTGCGGGTGCAGCCAGCGCACCAGCGCCTCGGCACCGCGCACACTGCCGTCACCGAGGTGGACCAGCGGCTGGTACTCGATGAAGAACTCGCCCCGCTCCAGGGCGGCGGGCAGCGCGGTGGTCAGCCCGTGCCGGGTGATGACACGGGCGTCGGCCTCCGGATCGGCCAGCTCGAAGCGGTTCCCGCCCGCCGACTTGGCCCGGTACATGGTGATGTCGGCGCTGCGCAGCACCTCGGCCGGGCTGCGCTCGCCGGCCGGGCCCTCCACGATGCCGATGCTGCCCCGCACGGTCAGTTCGCGACCGTCGACGCTGACCGGGGCGAGCAGCGCGTTCATGATGCGCCCGGCCAGCTCGTCGACCTCGTGCCGGGTGTCGGGCCCCGTGGTCAGCGCCACGAACTCGTCGCCGCCGAGCCGGGCGACCATCTCGCCGGGCGCGGTGGCGCAGGCCTGGAGCCGGTCGGCGACCTCCACGAGCAGCCGGTCGCCGGCCGCGTGGCCGAGGCTGTCGTTGACGGTCTTGAAGCCGTCGAGGTCGAGGTAGCACAGCCCGAAGCGCTGGCCCGGGCCCGCGTTCAGCGCCTTCTCCAGCCGTTCGAAGAAGAAGCTGCGGTTGGGCAGGCCGGTGAGCGCGTCGTGCGTGGCCTCGTAGCGCAACCGCAGGTTGAGCAGCCGCCGTTCGGTGGTGTCCTCCATCAGCGCGAGCTGGTACTGCGGGGTGCCGTCGGCGTCGCGCAGCAGGGAGACGGTCAGGTTGGTCCACAGGACCGTCCCGTCGGGCCGGTAGAAGGCCTTCTCCACGTGGTAGTGCTCGCGCTCGCCGCGCACCAGTTCCTCGTAGAGCCGCCAGGTCTGCGGCGCGTCGTCGGGATGCGTCCACTCGGTGGCCCGGCGGCCGCCCAGCGTGGATTCGGCGATGCCGAACATGCGCATCAACGCGTCGTTGACCTGGAGGACGTTGCCGTCCAGGTCGGCGATGCCGATGCCTATGGCGGCGCCCTCGAAGACCGCGCGGAAGCGGGCCTCACTGGCGTGCAGGGCCTCGGCCACCACGCCCTGCGCCTTCAGGGCGGCCTGGGCGATGGCCTCCTGCTCGGCGAGGGTCCGGTCTCGCAGCGCCCCGGCGAACCCGGCCGCCATCGCGTGCTGGAGCCGTGCCGAACGGGCCCGCAGGTCCTCCGGGTCGCCGTCCTCGCCGCAGTAGAGCACCAGGTAGGCGTCGACGCAGTCCAGCGTCCGGGAGAGCGCCTCCGGATCGGTGCAGTGCGAGTCCACGAGCGCGGCGCCGACCGCCCGGGCCTCCTCGGCGTCGAAGCTCCGCGCGTGCAGCACCCCTCGCAGCCTGCGGGCCAGCGGCAGCAGCTGGGCCTCGAACTCGGGCCGGGTGGACGACGTCGAGGTCACCGGGAACACCGCCCGGCTCCAGATCGTCGCGAACCGGCGCAGTCTGTCCTGCGGCCCGTCCGGCTCCGCGCTCACGCCGTACGCCCCACGCCGGCGAACCCGGAGAACGCGTACGGGTCCTCGTCCTCCGGCTCTTCCTCCGGCCTCCAGCGCGGCATCGGAACCAGTCCGGGTTCCACCATGTCGTACCCCTCGAAGAACCGCGCGATGTCGTCGCGCGAACGCATGATCAGCGGATTGCGGATGTCCTTGTACACGTCCACCGCGCCCCCGGCCCGCTCGGCGGGCAGCGGGATTCCCTCGTACGAGGCGTGCGTGAGGACGAGCAGGCTGCCGGGCGCGAGCGCGTCGCTCAACTCGGCCACCGCGGCGTACGGGTCGTCCTCGTCTTCCACGAAGTGCAGTATGGCAACCAGCAGCAGGGCGACCGGTCGATTCAGGTCGATCAGCCGCTCCACCTGGGGGCTGGCCAGGATCTCGCGCGGCTTGAGCAGGTCGCCGGCCACGACGTCCGCGTCGTCGTGGCCCGCCAGGACGGCCTCGCTGTGCGCCACCGCCACCGGGTCGTGGTCGACGTACACCACGCGGGCGCCGGGGCGGCTGCGTCCGGCCACCTCGTGGACGTTGCCGAAGGTGGGGATGCCGGAGCCGATGTCGAGGAACTGGTCGATGCCCTCGTCGGCCGCGAAGCGCACGGCCCGGCGCATGAACGCCCGGTTCGCCTGCATGATCTTGGGGAGTCCCGGCATGAACTCCATCGCCCTGCGGGCCGCTTCCCGGTCGACCTCGAAGTTGTGCGAACCGCCCAGGTAGAAGTCGTAGATCCGGGACACGCTGGGCACCGAGATGTCGATGCTGCGAGGGGCCCAGGCGGGACGCTCCATCTAGCTCTCCAAGGCATAGGCGGTCCGGTGTTCGAGCTGAGGCTACTGATCGCCCGCCAAAGGAGCGAGCCCAAACGGAAATTGACCGTCCGTTCCCGGTCACTGCCCGCGGCACGTGCCGTGAGCGAAGGCATCACAATGCGCACGAACGGGACCGTCCCCTCCGTCTGGGTACGGAGGGGACGGCCCGCGGTCGCGCGCTGAAGGTTGGCAGGCGGGAGGTCGCTACTTCTTCGGCGCGCCGACCGGCTTTCCGTCGGGCTTGACGGCGTACCAGGTGCCGCCCACGCCCTGACCGTTGGTGTCCCCGGCCTTCTTGTCGCCGGCGAAGGTGTAGATGGGCCAGCAGTCGATCGTCTGCTGGACTCCGCCGTCGGGCCGGGTGAAGCTCATCAGCCCCTTCTTCTCCACGCCCTTGGTGTCGTTGGCCTCGACGGGCGCCACGACCGGCCACTTCTCCAGGCAGGCGCCGGTGCAGGCCGACACCGGCTTCGGCCAGGCCTCGTCCTTCATGAAGCGGTAGACGGTCATGCCGTTCTTGTCGACGACGATCTCGCCGAGTTTCGGGTCGTTGCGGGTGGACAGCCCGGCGGCCGGTTCGGCCTTGGCCTTCTTGCCGTCCGCGGCCAGCGCGTACCACTTCTTGCCGACACCCTGGCCCTTGACGTCTCCGGCGGCGGTGTCCTTGGCGTAGCGGTACGCGGGCCAGCCGCCGATCGTCAGCTGCTTGGTGCCGTCGGGCCGGGCGACCTCGCCGAGCAGGTCCTTGTCGATGCCCTCACCGGCGAGGGCGTCGTCGGCGGCCACGGGCGGCCACATGGTGGCGCAGTCGTTCTCGCAGGTCGTCTTGGGCGGCTCGGCGGTGTCGGCGTCGAAGCGGTAGAGGGTGCGGCCCGCTCCGTCGGTCACCAGCTCGCCGATCTCGGCGTTCGCCGTGACGGACAGCTTGCCCGCGGGCTCCGGCGCGCTCGCCGAGGGCTGCCCGGCGCCCGCGCCGGTACCGAGTCCGTCACCGGCGCCGGTGCCGAGGTCGCCGACGTCGCCGGGGGCGGCCGTGGCGCCCACGTTCTGGCTGCCGGTGGCGCCGCCGCCGTCCTGGCCGCACGCCGTCGTCAGCGCCAGCAGCGCCGCGGCGCCCGCCACGAGTGAGGCGCTCCGCCAGGAGGTCTTCATCGTCAATCCCCGATCGTCACGAAGGTGTTGGGGCGCCCTGGTGGGCCGCCGCACGACCCTGGGTACGCACGGGGGAGCCCGTTGTGTTCAACCGGCCGCGGGTTTTCTTCCCGTCCGCCACCGGCGTGCGGCCCCTCGTACAGGTTTCCGGGCTTCCGCGCGAGCGGGTCCGCCCTCGTCAAACCCCTGGTGGGGCCGTGTCCCTCCTTCGGGGCAATCACCGGGCACTCGGGCGTGGGACGGTGCGCCAGGCTCCATGATCTGCGTCGTGCATGGACCCGAACCGACCCGATCCGCCGCCGCCGGACGGGTGTTGGCCCTGGTGACGCTGACGTTCACCCTCGTCGGCATACCGGTCGGCACGGCGCAGGCCGACGCCTGCGCGTACGCGTCGACAGGACCGGACGGCACCGACGCGGTGGCGGTGGCCGGGAGCGCTTCCTGGCCCACCTTCCCGCCCTGTCCGAGGCCCACCCCGACGCCCACACCGACCCCGACGCCCACGCCTCCCCCGCCCGAGCCCCCTCCCCCGCCGCCGCCCGCGCCGAAGCCTCCGCCGCCCGAGCCGCCGAAGCCGAAGCCCGAACC
>NZ_MULI01000125.1 GCF_002939385.1 Streptomyces sp. MH60
GGCGGGGTCCGTGGGCGCCGCCACCCCGGTGTCGGCCGCGCCCTCGGGTACGACGGAGACCTGGCCGTCGGCGGGCGCGGGGGTCGGTGCCTCGGTCGGCTCGGCGGGGACGCTGACGGACGGCGCGGGCGCGGGGGTCGCGTCGCCCGGTCCGGTGCCGGGGCTCGGGGCGCTCTCGGCGGGGGCGGAGGGGACCGGGGTGGGGTCGTCGGCGAACGCGGGCGCGGTGCCCGCCAGTACGGCGGTGCAGGCCAGGGCCACGGCGGTGAGGATGGTTCGGCGCATCGGGTCGCTCTCTCTCGTCGTCGGCGCACCACGTGGGGGGGTGATGCGGGTCGGACGGAGAGACGAGGCGGGGACCGGGCGGGTTGTAAAGGAATGGCAAAGTCGCCGGGGCTCGCGACCGCCCGCGCTTCTTACGGACCCGTGACGTGCCGGGCGGCGGGCCCGGTCCGGCGCCCTGGCGGGCCTAGCGTGGCGGGCATGCGCGTACTGGTCACCGGCAGCGCCGGTTTCATCGGGTCCCACGTCGTGGAGGCCCTGCGGGAGCACGGGCACGAGCCCGTCGGCTACGACGTCCGCGAGGATCCCGGCGCCGACGTGCGCGATCCGGCGGCCCTCGGGCGGGCGCTGGCCGGGGTGGACGCCGTGTGCCACCAGGCGGCGATGGTCGGCCTCGGCAACGGGGTCGCCGACGCGGCGGAGTACGTCTCCCGCAACGACCTCGGCACCGCCGTGCTGCTCGCCGCGATGGCCGGTGCGGGCGTCCCGCGGCTGGTGCTCGCCGGGTCGATGGTGGTGTACGGGGAGGGGCGGTACACGTGCCCCCGGCACGGGGTGGTGCGGCCGGGACCGCGCGCCGTCGCCGACCTGGACGCGGGCCGGTTCGAGCCCGCGTGCCCGGAGTGCGGTGCGGAGCTGTCACCGGGGCTGGTCGGCGAGGACGCCCCGGCCGACCCGCGCAACGTGTACGCCACGACCAAGCTGGCCCAGGAGCATCTGGCCGCCGCCTGGGCGCGGACGACCGGCGGGACGGCGGTGTCGCTGCGCTACCACAACGTGTACGGCCCCCGGATGCCCCGCGACACCCCGTACGCCGGTGTCGCCTCCTTCTTCCGTTCCGCGCTGGCCCGCGGCGAGGCCCCGCGCGTCTTCGAGGACGGCCGTCAGCGCCGGGACTTCGTGCACGTGCGGGACGTGGCCGCGGCGAACGTGGCGGCGCTGGAGGCCGCCGGGCCGCCGCAGGGCGTCCTCAGCGCCTACAACACCGGCAGCGGTGAGCCGCACACGGTGGGCGAGATGGCCACCGCGCTGGCCGCCGCCCACGGCGGCCCCGAGCCCGTCGTCACCGGCGAGTACCGCCTCGGCGACGTCCGCCACATCACCGCCGACTCCGCGCGCCTGCGGACGGAGCTGGGCTGGCGCCCCCGGGTGGGATTCGCGGAGGGCATGCGGGAGTTCGCCCGGGCGGGCCTGCGGGGCGCGTGACCCGCCCGGGGGACCCCCGCTCCGGCGGCACGGTCCCGCCGGAGCCGGGTGCCGCGCCGGTCAGGCCTCCGCCAGGGGCAGGGTCACCTCGAAGCGGCAGCCGCCGGGGATGTTGCGGACCGTGGCCCGGCCGCGGTGGGCCTCGACGATGCCGCGGACGATGGCGAGGCCCAGTCCCGCCCCGGCCGGGGGCGTACGGGCGTGGGTGCCGCGCCAGCCGGTGTCGAAGACCCGCGGCAGGTCCTCCTCGGGGATGCCGCCGCAGCCGTCGGTCACGGAGACCACCACGCCGTCGGCAAACCGCTCGGCGGCGACCGCGACCGTGCCGTCGGCCGGGGTGCGGCGGATCGCGTTGACCAGCAGGTTGCCCAGGACCCGGCTCATCTCCTTGCCGTCCACCTCGACCGGTACGGCCGCCACCGCGTCGCCGACCAGCCGTACGCCCTGCCGGCGCGCGAGCGGGTCCGCGCCCGCGAGGGCGTCGCCGACCAGGTCGTAGAGCGAGATCCGGGCCGGGCTGAGGACGAGCGTGCCGGCGTGGATGCAGGAGAGTTCGAAGAGGTCCCCGACCATGTCGTTGAGGCGTTCCACCTCGGCGCGGATCTGGCGCAGGTAGCGGTCGGGGTCGGCGGCGACCCCGTCCTCCAGCGCCTCGGACATGGCGCGCAGCCCGGCCAGCGGGGTACGCAGGTCGTGCGAGATCCAGGCGACCAGTTCGCGCCGGGAGGTCTCCAGGGCCCGCTCCCGCTCCCGGGACCGGGCGAGCCGGGCGCTGGTGGCCGCCAGTTCGCGGCTGAGCGCGTCCAGTTCGGCGGTCGCCGGGGTGGTGGGGGCCGCGTAGTCCCCCTCGTCGCCGAACGAGCGGGCCGCCGCCGCCAGTTCACGGCTGCGGGCGACCACCCAGCGGCCCAGCAGCAGCGCCGTGGCCAGGGAGACGACGGCCGCCATCGCCACGACGGTGGTGACGACGGACAGGTCGTGCGGGGACAGGAACATGGCCCAGGCGACGGCGAGCGTGCCGGCGAGCATGGCGAGGACGGCGACCGCCGCGACCACGGCGAGGGACGCGGTCAGCGAGCGCCGCCGGATCAGGCGCAGCACGGCCGCGCCCAGCAGGCCGGTGGCGGCGGCGCCCGCGAAGGCGTAGAGGGCGATGAGGAGGGTGGCGTGCACGGTCAGTCCGCCTCCCGGCCGGCGGGGTCGAAGCGGTAGCCCACGCCCCACACCGTCTGGATCAGCCGGGGCCGGGCCGGATCGTCCTCGACCTTGCCGCGCAGCCGCCGGACGTGGACGGTCACGGTGGACAGGTCGCCGAAGTCCCAGCCCCACACCTCGCGCATCAGCTCCTCCCGGGCGAACGCCCGCCCGGGGTGGCGCAGGAAGAAGACCAGGAGGTCGAACTCGCGGAGGGTGAGGGCGAGTTCGGCGCCGTCCTTGGTGGCCCTGCGGGCGGCCGGGTCGGCGGTGAGACCGGCCGCGGACGGCGGGCGGGGTGCCGGGGCCGGCCGGGTGCGGCGCAGGACGGACTCCACCCGCAGCACCAGTTCCCGCGGGCTGAACGGCTTGGTCACGTAGTCGTCGGCGCCGACCTCCAGGCCGAGGACGCGGTCGTCCTCGTCGCCCCGCGCGGTCAGCATGATGACCGGCACCGGCCCCCGCCCGCGCAACCGCCGGCACACCTCCAGTCCGTCCATGCCGGGCAGCATCAGGTCGAGCACCACCAGGTCCGGACGGTTGACGGCGGCCCGCTCCAGCGCGGCCGGCCCATCACCGACCCGGTCGACGCGATAGCCGGCCCGAACCAGATAACCGGCCACCACCTCCGCGACGGTGGGATCGTCATCCACGACGAGAACCCGGGCGGGGGCGGCTGCGTCGACGGGGGCGGCTGCGCGTTCAGCCACCGGGGCGACCGTGGGCCGGGCCGTGGAGACGGTCGCAGGCCCGGCCTCGGGGACGGTCGCGGGTTCGGCGCCCTGTGGGGTCGGTGGGGCGGGCTCGGGGGGCTGCTGGTGCATGCGCCCAGCCTCGCACCGTGTCCTCGTCGGTGTGTCCGCCGTGGGCGGCCGGGTCGCCGACGTCCGTGTTTCGTAAGGAGTGGAAGCCCGATTCGTCCGGTTCCGGTTCGTAGGGTGAACGCCGTGACCACCTCGCCCGCTCCGGACGTCGACGTCGTACTCCCCTGCCTGAACGAGGCCGGGGCCCTCCCCTGGGTCCTGGACCGCGTGCCGGCCGGCTGGCGTGCGCTCGTCGTCGACAACGGCTCCACCGACGGCTCGGCGGACCTCGCCCGCTCGCTCGGCGCCACGGTCGTGACCGAGCCGCGCCGCGGTTTCGGCGCCGCCTGCCACGCCGGGCTGAACGCCGCGACCGCCGACGTCGTCTGCTTCTGCGACTGCGACGCCTCTCTCGACCCGTCCCTGCTGATCCCCTTCGTGGACGAGGTCAGCGCCGGCACCTCCGACCTCGTGCTCGGTCGCCGACGACCGCAGACCAGGGGCGCGTGGCCCGTGCACGCCCGGGCGGGCAACCTCGCCCTGGCCCGCATGCTGCGCCGCCGCACCGGCCTGCGGCTGCACGACCTCGGCCCGCTGCGCGCCGCCCGCCGCGAGCGGCTGCTCGGCCTCGGCCTCACCGACCGGCGCAGCGGCTACCCGCTGCAAATGGTGGTGCGGGCCGCCGACGCGGGCTGGCGGATCGCCGAGCACGACGTCCCGTACCTGCCCCGCACCGGCGCCTCGAAGGTGACCGGGACCTGGCGCGGCACCTGGCACGCGGTGCGGGACATGCGCCGCGTGCTGACCGAGCCGCCGGCCGACCGTGCGGGCACCGGCGAGCGGAGCGGCGTCCGGTGACCGCCACGACCACTCTCCTCGTCATCGCCAAGGAGCCGCGGCCCGGCCGGGTCAAGACCAGGCTCACTCCGCCCTTCACCCCCGCCGAGGCCGCCGCGCTGGCCGAGGCGGCCCTCGCCGACACCCTGAGCGCCGTGGCCGCGACGCCCGCGCGGCGCCGGGTCCTGGTGCTCGACGGCACTCCCGGCCCCTGGCTGCCGCCCGGCTTCGACGTCGTACCGCAGGGCGCGGGCGGTCTCGACGCACGCCTCGCGGACGCGTTCGCCGGGTGCGCGGGGCCCGCCCTGCTGATCGGGATGGACACCCCCCAGGTGACGCCGGACCTGCTCGACGTGGACTTCCGCGACTGCGACGCGTACTTCGGCCCGGCCGAGGACGGCGGCTTCTGGGCCCTGGGCCTGGCCCGGCCGGAGCCCGCCCTGCTGCGGGGCGTGCCCATGTCGACGCCGGTGACGGGGGCCGTGCAGCGCGAGCGGCTTCTGACGGCGGGGCTGCGGGTGTGCGACCTGCCGCCCCTGCGCGACGTCGACACCGCCGCCGACGCCCGCGCCGTCGCCGCCCTGGCCCCGTACGGCCGCTTCGCCGCCCGGCTGGCGGCCTGCACACCGGCCCCGGACCGGCGGGCGAGCCGGTGAAGGTGGAGGGGGCCACGCGCCTCGCCCCCGACCGGGAGGCTGCCGACCCCGCGTGGGAAGCCTCCGACCCCTACGCCGCCGCCCTGCGGTCGGGACACGGGCCGCTGTTCCTGCGCCGCACCGACGGCTGGCTGCTGCCGCTGGAGGTGGAGCGCTGGTGCGCCCGGGCCGACGCGGTCGACCTGGAGGTGCTGGACCGCTGCGAGGGCGCCGTGCTCGACGTGGGCTGCGGGCCCGGCCGGCTGGTGGCCGAACTCGCCGCCCGGGGCCGGACCGTGCTCGGCATCGACGTCAGCGAGGCCGCCGTGACCCGCACCGTGCGGCTCGGCGGGCCGTCCCTGCGGTGCTCCGTGTTCGAGCCGCTGCCCGGCGAGGGGCGCTGGGACACGGTCCTGCTCATGGACGGCAACATCGGCATCGGCGGCGACCCCCGTGCCCTGCTCGCCCGCACCGCCGCCCTGCTCGCACCCGGCGGCCTGCTGATCGCCGAGACGGCCCCGGCCGACGTCGACGAACGCGCCGACGTGCAGCTCGTCGACGTCACCGACGCCCGCGCCCGCACCGCGGGCAGCCCGTTCCCCTGGGCCCGGATCGGCACCCGCGCCCTGCTGCGCCGTGCGGGCGCCGCCGGCTGGCGGACCGCCGGTCAGTGGACGTCGGGGGAGCGCCGCTTCGTCGCGCTGCGCAGCAGCCGCCCGGCGAGCAGCAGCGCCGAGCCGCCGAACAGCACCGCGGTGATCAGCAGCCAGCGGGTGAGGAAGCCGTCCGCCGACAGCCCGGTGACGCCCGCGTAGCTCGCGTCGACCCGGCCGCCGATCAGCGGGAACCACACCAGCAGGAGCAGCCCGGAACAGGCCGCCGGGAACCGGACGTACGAGGTCCACTCCCGGTGGCGCACCGCGCCGAGCCCGCGCGTGAGCGCCCGGTCCGCCACCGAGTACAGCGGCAGCAGCACCAGGTCGTGCAGGAGCGCCGCCCCCACGAACCAGAGGGCCACGCCGAGCCAGTCGTCGGCGAGCAGCCGCACGCCCGCGTAGCCCGCGAGCGCGAAGGAGCAGGCCAGCAGGAGGATCTGGAAGGGGCTGCCGATCCGGAGGATCCGGGGCCGAAGCCCGCGCATCCCGCGTACGCGCTTCATCCCAGGTCTCCGAACGTCATCCGGGCCACCCACTTGGTGTTCAGCACGCCGGGGGCGGCGGGCACGATGATCCGGGCCGGGTGGCCGTGGTCCGGGCTCAGCTCCGCGCCGTTGACGTACAGGGCGAGCAGGGAGCGCGGGTCGGCCACCTGGTTGGCGTGCAGGGCCCCGCTGCGGAAGGCGCCGCGCCGCTGGAGGGACTCGACGAACACGTCCGGCGGGTCGTCCTCGTGGCCCACGCGCGCGGCCAGGTCCCGCAGCCGCACCCCGCGCCACCACTGGTCGGACGTCGACCAGCCCTCGACGCAGGCGATGGGGAGGGCCACGCTGTGCTGCTCCATGGCGAGCAGTTCGGCCCGGCTGAAGCGGACGGTTCCGGCGCGGCCCGTGACGACGAGCCGCCAGGTGTCCGCACGGGTCTCGGCCGGGTCGATGCCCACGTGGGCGGCGGTCTTGTTGATCTGGAAACCGTTCGCACCGCTGCCCGGCTCGGGTCCGCCGTGCGGGGCGAGCACGGCGGTGGCCCGCAGCGGCCCGTCGAACCCGCGCCCCGCGCTGGTGGCGAACATCAGGAGCGAGCCGCCCCCGACGAACCACAGGGCCCCGCGCCGCGAGACGGTGGGCGCGGCCGGCCGGGGCGAGACCAGGTTGTCGCGCTCCTCCCGCATCGCCCGGAGGTTGCGCAGCGCGGCCGGCGTCTTCAGCACGGCGTGCGCGAGGAACGCGGCGAAGAAGACCCAGGCGCCGTAGAAGTGCAGCGGGTAGAAGGAGCCGGGGAACAGGTAGTCCAGCTGGATGTTGAGCACCCCGGTGACGAACTCGAACAGCGCGCCGCCGACCAGCAGCAGCAGCGAGATCCGCTCCAGGGCGTGGGCGAGCGAGCGGACCGGCGGCAGGGTGAACAGCCTCGGCACCACCGACCACAGCTTGGCCAGCAGCACCGGGATCAGGACCAGCCCGAGGGTCACGTGGACGCCCTGCGTGAGGCGGTACAGCCAGGGCGGATCGGTCGGCCAGGCGAAGAGGTAGAAGCCGAGGACCCCCTTGTCCGGGGTCTTGTCGTTGACCGGCGACAGATCGGGGTTGTAGGCGGCGTACGAGAGCAGCCCGGTCACGAACAGCACGGTGATGCCGCCGAGCAGGACGAGGCCGAGCACCGACGTGAACCAGGGGCCGCGCAGCGGGCTGCGCCAGAAACCCGGGGAGGAGGGAAGGCGTGGGGCGAGGTCGCGCATGTGCCGACCGTAGGCCGGGAGATGCCCTCCGGACGGTCCGCGACCCATGACGAAACGCTGACGTCCGCCCCGCGCACCGCCCGCCGCGTGATCTCCGGGCCTACGGTGCCGGGGTGACCTCGACCCGCCCGCGCTCCGTCCCCCGCGACCTGTACGCCGCGGCGGCCGCCGTGCTGCTCGTGACGGCCGCCGTCCTGGTCGGCCGATACCTGTACACCTACGACGACCTGATCGTCGGCTGGCCGCCGCTGCTGGGCCGCTGGGACCCGCACCTGGGCCCCGGCACCCCGGCCGCGCTCCTGGTCGCGGCGGCGGTCGTGGCGTACGGCCCGGCCGTCGCCGCCCGGCTGCCGTGGCGGGCGCTGCTGCCCGCGGCGTGGGGCGGGGCGCTGGCCTGGGTCTGGTCGCTGGCGCTGGTCGACGGCTGGCGGCGGGGAGTCGCCGGGCGGCTCACCACCCGTCAGGAGTACCTCTCGGTGGTCGACCGCTGGCACGACGTCCCGGCGACCCTGCGCGACTTCACCGGGCACATCCTGCTGCACTCCCCCGACAACTGGCCCGCGCACGTCGCCGGTCATCCCCCGGCGGCCACGCTCACCTACGTGCTGCTCGACCGGATCGGGCTCGGCGGCGGGGGCTGGGCCGGGGCGTTCACCATCACCGTGGGCGCGTCGGGGGGCGTGGCGGTGCTGGTGGCGGTGCGGGCGCTGGCGGGCGAGCGGCTCGCCCGGCGGGCGGCGCCCTTCCTGGTGCTGGCACCGGCCGCGGTGTGGCTGGGCACGTCCGCCGACGGCTGCTTCGCGGCGGTCGCCGCGTGGGCGGTGGCGCTGCTGGCCCTCGCGGTCACCGGGCGCTCGCCGTGGTGGGCGGCGGGCTCGGGACTGCTGTTCGGGCTGACCTGCTACCTCTCGTACGGCCTGACGCTGTTCGCGGTGATCGCGGCGGCGGTGCTGCTGCTCGGCCGGCACGGGGTGCGGGAGCGGCCGGTGCTCTTCGTGCCGCTGCTGGCGGGGGCGGCGGTGGTGCCGGTGGCGTTCACGGCGGCCGGGTTCGACTGGTGGGAGGCGTACCACCTGCTGGTCACCCGCTACTACGAGGGCGCGGGCGGGGTCCGCCCGTACGGCTACTGGGTGTGGGCCAACCTCGCCTGCACGGTGCTCATCACGGGCCTGGCGACGGCGGCGGGGCTGCGGCGGGCCGGGGGCGTGCTGGCCGTCCGGTGGCGGGCCGGGGGCGGGCGGGCGGAGCGTGGGCGGGCCGGGGAGATCCGGCTGGCGTTCCTCGTGGCCGCCGCGCTGGTCGCCCTGCTGGCGGCCGACCTGTCCGGCATGAGCAAGGCGGAGACGGAACGCATCTGGCTCCCCTTCGCCCTGTGGCTCCTTGCGGCCTGCGCCTTCCTCACCCGCCCGCGCGGCTGGCTGACGGCGCAGGCGGTCCTGGCCCTGCTCCTCAACCACCTGCTGGCCACCGGCTGGTGACGGCGGCGCGGGCGCACACACGCCGAGGGCCCGCACCGTGCGGTGCGGGCCCTCGGTACATACGTGGACGTACGCCGGGCGTACGTCGCGCAGTGTTACGCGGGGACGATGTTCTCCGCCTGCGGGCCCTTCTGGCCCTGCGTGACGTCGAAGTTCACCCGCTGGCCCTCCTGGAGCTCACGGAAGCCCTGCGCGTTGATGTTCGAGTAGTGGGCGAAGACGTCGGCGCCGCCGCCGTCCTGCGCGATGAAACCGAAGCCCTTTTCGGCGTTGAACCACTTCACGGTACCGGAAGCCATGCTTTTTTCTCCTAGGCAGTGCTGAAGGCCCACACTGTGCAGGCCCTCCCATCGCTGCGATGATCACCTGCCCGGAAACCCGGTAACACAAATGGCAACCACAACTGCAACTGATGTCCAGCCTAGCACGTAATACCTCAACGGCCAGGGAAGAAATCACCGGTAAAGATCTACCCTTTTCTCCGTCGGACAATTATTCCCGCGCCGGACGAATAATTGTTTCAGCGGGACGAGATTTCCGTGCGCCGCGGTGTCGCTCAGCGTCCGAGGACCAGGACGCCGTACCGGCCGAGCACGGACGACTGGAGGGTGTCGCCCTCGGCGTAGCGCCAGCCCCAGGAGCGCAGTGCCTGCACGGTCGCGCCGTCGGTGCGGTCGACCAGCGTGATGCCCAGGGCGGCGTCGTGCTCGGCGAGCAGACGGGTCTGCAGGCGCCGGGCGAGGTTCCAGGCACGGTCCTGGTGCTGTCGGCGCACCCGGGCCGGGACGACGATCCCGGAGACCAGGAAGAGCCCGCCCGACGCGGCGACGGGCAGCACGGTCCTGGGCAGGTACGGCGCCAGGCCCCGCACGCCCCGCGGGTCGCCGCCGGGCACGGGGTAGCCGTAGGCACAGCCGGTCAGGACGGTGGTCTCCGCTATCAACAGGCAGAAGCCCGGACGCCGTACGTCGGCGCCCAGGTGGCGCAGGAAGGCGCCGCGGGCCATGTTCCACGCCCGGGGGCCGCCGCCGGAGGTCTGCGCGTACAGGTCGCCCAGCTCGGCGAACCGGTCCTCGATCTGACGCCGGGTCAGTGGCCGCAGCCGTTCGCCGGCCTGCGGCGAGGCGCCGCGCACCGGTCCCGGACGCCGCGGGCCCGGTCGGTGGTTTCCGGCGGACCGCTCGTGAGGCTCTGGGGTCGCCGGCCGCACCGGCACGTGCACCGTCATGAGGCGAGTCCTGCCCCGGGCTCGGGCGGATCCGGCCCGGCGTCGTCGATCGCCGGAAGCGGCACCGGTGTCGGGGCCGGTGCGCGGCATGCCCCCGGTTCCTCCACCGTACTGCGGGCCCCGCCCCCCGTCCCGGTGGGTCAGCTCCCGCAGGGGAGGTCCACGTCCAGGACGGTGGGGCCGCCGGGCGGGCTGGTCAGGCGGAGGGTGCCGTCCAGGGCCGCGACGCGGCGGCGGATGCCGGTGAGGCCAGAGCCGCCGTCCTCGTCGGCGCCGCCCCGGCCGTCGTCCTCGACCAGCAGGCGCAGCCGGCCCCCACGGGCCCGGACCGTGACCGAGGCCCGTGCGGCACCGCTGTGCTTCGCGATGTTCGTGAGCGCCTCGGCCACCACGAAGTACGCCGTCGCCTCGACCGACGCCGCACACCGCTGAGGCACGTCGGCCTCGACGCGGCACGGCACTCCGCAGTCCGCCGCCAGTCCCGACAGCGCGTCCGCGAGGCCGCGGTCGGCCAGGACCGGCGGCAGGATGCCCCGCGCCACCGAACGCAGCTGGGCCAGCGCCTGCTCCGCCGCGGACTGCGCCCGTTCCAGCAGCTCGTCCGCCCCCGCGGGGTCGCGCGCCGCCATCCGCCGGGCCGCGCCGAGCAGCACCGTCACCGACACCAGCCGGTTCTGCGCGCCGTCGTGCAGGGACCGTTCGATCCGGCGCAGTTCGGTGGCGTGCGCGTCCAGCGCCGCGGCCCGGGTGGCGGTCAGTTCCGCCACCCGCAGCGACAGGTCCGTGTCCGGGCCCGCCGCCAGCAGCCGCCGGGCCGGGGCCGCCTGGAGCCGGGCCATGCCGGGTCCCAGGCCCAGGAGGATCGCGGTCCAGCCCACGCCCAGCAGCGTCGCCGCGAGCGCGTCCAGCCAGGTGTGCGCGGTGCCGACACCGACGGACGTGGTCGTCGCGTCCTCGGGGACCAGCCGCCACCACAGCGGGAAGGTGGTGTCCCGGACGGCGCAGAGCGGCAGCAGAAGCCCGAGCAGCCCCAGCAGGAACCCCAGGGTGGCGTGCCGGACCAGCCAGCTCAGCTCGCGCCGGGTGGCGGGGTCGGCCAGGGCGGGGCGCAGCCGGGTGGCCGGCGGGTCGGGCGGGACGATCTCGATGCCCCGGCCGGACAGGCGTTCACGTTCCCGGCGGGCGAGCGAGTGCAGGGCGCGCAGGGCGGCGGGGGCGAGCAGCAGCCCCACGCCGACCGGCGCGGTCACGGCGGCCAGGGCCACCAGCAGCAGCACGCCCAGCGCCAGGAACGCCGTGCCGAGACCGCCGACGAGCTGCCCCGTCGCCGCACCGGCGGCGCGCAGGGTCCGTACGGCGGTCTCCCGCACGGACGTGATCGGCACCGTCATCCGCCTGCCTCCCTCCGGGCCGTGGGCCCCGCTCCGGCGTGGCCGACCCTATGCCGCCGCACGGGCCGGTGACGGGTGCGGAGCCGGAAAGTACAGCCTGCTGTACCTCGGACCGGGCGGCCCACGGGATCGGCCGCCGGGGGCCCCGGTCCATAGCGTCAGAGACCACCGAGAGCGACGCCGACGGAGGCCGCAGCCATGACGCACCAGGACCACCGGGACCAGCGGAACCACCCGGACCACCCGGACCACCGGGACCCCTATCGACTGGGCACACCCCAGGCCGCCCCCGGCTCCGTCCCCGGCGGCGGCGGCCCGGACGCCGTCTCCCGCGGGGACGTCCTGCGGACGCTGCTGTGGGCCGTGGTGGTGCTCAGCGCGGTCGCCAACATGGCCCTCTCCTTCACCGGTGCCGCGACCGCGCTCCACCTGGCCAGCGGCGTGGTCACCGTGCTCGCCGCCGGGGCCCTCGTCGTGCGCGGTCTGCGGGGGCGGCGATGAGCACCGCCGCCCTCCCGGCCGTCACCGCGCGCAGGGCGCCCGCCATCGCCCTGGACCGGGTCGCCCGGACGTACCCGGGCGGCGTACGGGCCCTGGACGAGGTGTCGCTGACCGTGGAGCACGGCACCTTCCTCGCGGTGATGGGGCCCTCCGGGTCCGGCAAGAGCACGCTGATGCACTGCGCCGCCGGCCTCGACTCCCCCACGTCCGGCAGCGTCCGCATCGACGGGCAGGAGATCTCCGGCCTGAACGAGACCCGGCGCACCGAACTGCGCCGCGAACGCGTCGGGTTCGTGTTCCAGGCGTACAACCTGATCCCCTCGCTCAGCGTCGAGGACAACATCACGCTGCCGCTGCGGCTGGCCGGCCGGCGCCCGGACCGGGAGTGGCTGCGGACGCTGACCGAGCGGGTGGGGCTGGCCGACCGGCTGTCGCACCGCCCGGCCGAGCTGTCCGGCGGCCAGCAGCAACGGGCCGCCGTCGTACGGGCGCTGGCGGCGAAGCCCGCCGTCGTCTTCGCGGACGAGCCGACCGGCGCGCTGGACCTGCGCAGCGCCCACCAGGTACTCGGGCTGCTGCGCGCCCTCGTCGACGACCTCGGTCAGACCGTGGTGATGGTCACCCACGACCCGGCCGCCGCGGCCCGCGCGCACCGGGCGCTGGTGATGGCCGACGGCCGGGTGGTCGAGGCCCTGGAGCGGCCGACGGCCCCGCAACTGGCCGAGCGGCTCGTGGCGTTGGGGGAGCGGTAGACATGCTGCACCTCGCCCTGCGCATGGCCGCGCACCGGATCACCGCACTGCTCGCCGTGGCGTGCGCGGTGCTCGGCGGCGCGGCCCTGATCACCACCACCGGCGTGCTCGCCGAGTCCGGGCTGCGCTCGCAGCTGCCGCCCGGACGGCTCGGCGGCGCGGACGTCGTGATCGCCGCCGAGCAGGAGTTCCACCCGAGCGGTGACCTGCCGATCGCGCTGCCCGAGCGGGCCGCGGTCCCGGCCTCGCTCGTCGACCGGCTGGCCGACCTGCCCGGCGTCACCGCGGCCGTCGGCGACATCGGCTTCCCCGCCGCGCTGCTCGACGGGCGTGGCCGGCCCGTCCCCGTCGCTCAGGACCCGGGGACGGCGGGCCACGGCTGGTCCTCGACGCGGCTGCTGGCGGACGCGCGGGTCGAGGGGCGGGCGCCGTCCGGCGCGAA
>NZ_MULI01000126.1 GCF_002939385.1 Streptomyces sp. MH60
CGGCGGCCCGGCGTCCGGGGCGCCCGCCAGCCACGCCGGGCGCGCCCCGGCTCCCGCCTTGGGAGCCGCGCCCACGGCCACGCCCACACCGTCCCCGGGGTCCGTGGCGTCCCGGGCGGCGCGGTGCAGCAACCACACCGGCAGGAGGAGGAAGAGCAACGGGGTGACACCGACGGGCGCGGGCGTGCCGGAGAGCGTGTCGGCACGCACCAGTTCGGCCCCGTGCGCCAGCACCCACAGCGCGGCGGCGACGTGGAGGGCGCCCCCGGGCCCGCTGTCGGGGTACGGCGAACTGATCCACAGCAGCGTCACGAGCGCGGCGCACGCCGCCAGCCCGAGCACCGCCGCGACCACGCCGCCGAGGAGCCCGGCGGCCAGCCCGGGAGACCGGTCCCGCCACCGGGCGCGCAGCAGGGAGAGCGGGGCGGGACGAGCGGTCGTCTGGATCACGCCCGCCATGCTCCCAACGACACGCGCTTTCCCGGCGTAACGGGCGAAGCTCCGTTGTGTCGCTCAATATATGTTTATGTACTTTTTCGTACGAAGAGGTGCCTTGTGACGCGCAGCCCCGCCACCCCACTCCCGCCCCCCAAGGCACGCCGACGCCTGCGGGAGACCGCCGCACTGACACAGACTCAGCTCGCCACACGGGTGGGTGTCACCCCCGGCACGGTCCGTGCGTGGGAGAGCGGCCGCACGACTCCGCGAGGCCGGAAGCGGGAGGCGTACGCGAAGTTGCTGAAGACGCTGGCCGAGGAAGAGGCGGCACGGCTGGCGAAGCAGGAGCGGGAACGGGAAGAGGAACAGGAACAGGAAGACAAAGAGACATCCGCACCGGAACCAGTACCCGAACCCGAATCGGCATCGGCAGCGACAGCGACAGCAACAGCGGCATCGGCAGCGGCAGCGAGGCCGAAGTCCGAGCCCGCCGCGCTGACACCCGCTCAGGCTTTCGACGCGCTCTACGCGTTCAGCGCCCCCGCGCTGGTCCGGCAGACCTTCCTGCTGACCGGCCGGCGCGAGCAGGCGCGCGAGTCGGTGGAGCGGGCCTTCCAGGCCGCCTGGGAGCGCTGGCCGGAGGTGGCCCGCGACCGCGACCCGGTGGGCTGGGTACGGGCGACGGCGTACGAGTACGCGCTCTCGCCCTGGCAGCGATTCCGCCCGCGCCACCGGCACCCGGAGCCGCCGCCCGCCGACCCCGGCGACCGCACCCTGCTGAACACGCTGCTCAGGCTCCCCCCGCGGCACCGCCGCACGCTCGTGCTGTACGACGGTGTGGGCCTGGATCTGCCCGAGACGGCGGCGGAGACGGAGGCGAGCACCCCGGCGGCGGCGAACCGGCTGCTGCACGCCCGCGAGGCCGTCGCCGGCCGGCTGCCCGCGCTGGCCGATCCGCAGGTGCTGCACCGGAGGCTGGCCGAGCTGGCGTCGAACGAGCGGCTGCGGGCGGCCGAGCCGCCGGCCGTGCGCAGGGGCGGCGAACGCCGGGCGCGGTTCTGGACCCGGGCCGCGATCGCCTTCACGGTCGCCCTCATCGGGACCACGGCCCTGACCGTGCGCACGGCGCCCACGCACTACGAACCGCCCGTGTCCCCCGGGCAGGCGGTGCGCGGCGTGCCGCAGCGGGTGGCCCCGGGGTCGCTGTCGGACGAGGAGCTGGAGCTGCGGCAGAAGCTGCGGGACCAGTTGCAGGACGGGCCGGAACGGCTGAGCCCGAGGCTCGAATGACGTGGCCCGGCCCGAAGAAACGCCGAGTGGCCCGCCCCCTGTGGACAGGGGGCGGGCCACTCGGTGTGGAACAGGCGCTCGGCCTGCGCGCGAGGCGGTGTCAGCCGGCCAGGATGGCGCGGGCGAGCTTCGCCGTCTCGGTCGGCGTCTTGCCGACCTTGACGCCGGCGGCCTCCAGGGCCTCCTTCTTCGCCTGGGCGGTGCCGGACGAACCGGAGACGATGGCGCCGGCGTGGCCCATGGTCTTGCCCTCGGGCGCGGTGAAGCCCGCGACGTAGCCGACGACCGGCTTGGTCACGTTCTTCGAGATGTACTCCGCCGCACGCTCCTCGGCGTCGCCGCCGATCTCGCCGATCATGACGATCAGGTCGGTCTCGGGGTCGGCCTCGAACGCGGCGAGCGCGTCGATGTGCGTGGTGCCGATGATCGGGTCGCCACCGATGCCGACGGCGGTCGAGAAGCCGATGTCACGCAGCTCGTACATCATCTGGTACGTCAGCGTGCCGGACTTCGAGACCAGGCCGATGCGGCCCGGCTTGGTGATGTCGCCCGGGATGATGCCGACGTTGGACTGGCCCGGCGTGATGATGCCGGGGCAGTTCGGGCCGATGATGCGGGTCTTGTTGCCCTTCTTGCCGGCGTACGACCAGAAGGCGGCCGAGTCGTGCACGGCGATGCCCTCGGTGATCACGACGGCCAGCGGGATCTCGGCGTCGATGGCCTCGACGACGGCGTCCTTGGTGAACTTCTCCGGCACGAAGATGACGGAGACGTTGGCGCCGGTCTTCTCGATGGCCTCCTTGACGGTGCCGAAGACCGGTACCTCGGTGCCGTCGAAGTCCACGGTGGTGCCCGCCTTGCGCGGGTTCACGCCGCCCACGACCTCGGTGCCGTCACCCAGCATGAGCTTGGTGTGCTTCATGCCGGTGGCGCCGGTCATGCCCTGGACGATGACCTTGCTGTCCTTGTTGAGCCAGATAGCCATGGTGTGTTGGTGTCCTCGTCCTGAGTGCTTACTTGGCGGCGGCGTGAGCCAGCTCGGCGGCCTTGTCGGCCGCGCCGTCCATGGTGTCGACGCGCTGGACCAGCGGGTGGTTGGCGTCGGTGAGGATCTTGCGGCCCAGCTCGGCGTTGTTGCCGTCGAGACGGACGACGAGGGGCTTCTCGACCTTCTCGCCGCGGTCCTCCAGGAGCTTCAGCGCCTGGACGATGCCGTTGGCGACCTCGTCGCAGGCGGTGATGCCGCCGAAGACGTTGACGAACACGGAGCGGACGTCCGGGTCGCCGAGGATGATCTCCAGGCCGTTCGCCATGACCTGGGCGGAGGCACCGCCACCGATGTCCAGGAAGTTGGCGGGCTTGACGTTGCCGTGCGCCTCACCGGCGTACGCGACGACGTCCAGGGTGCTCATGACGAGACCCGCGCCGTTGCCGATGATGCCGACCTCGCCGTCGAGCTTGACGTAGTTGAGGTTCTTCTCCTTGGCGGCGGCCTCGAGCGGGTTGGCCGCGGCCTTGTCGTGGAGGGCCTCGAAGTCGGGGTGGCGGAACTCGGCGTTGTCGTCCAGCGACACCTTGCCGTCGAGGGCGATGACGTCGCCGGAGACGACCTTGGCCAGCGGGTTGACCTCGACCAGGAGGGCGTCCTCCTTGATGAAGGTGTCCCACAGCTTGACCAGGATGTCGGCGACCTTGTCGGCGACCTCGGCCGGGAACTTCGCGGCCTCGACGATCTCGCGCGCCTTCTCGGGCGTCACACCGTCGATCGCGTCGATCGGGGTCTTGGCGACGGCCTCCGGACGGGTGGCCGCCACCTCCTCGATCTCCACGCCGCCCTCGACGGAGGCGATGGAGAGGAAGGTGCGGTTGGCACGGTCGAGGAGGAAGGAGACGTAGTACTCCTCGACGATCTCGGGGGCGGTCTCGGCGATCATCACCTTGTGGACCGTGTGGCCCTTGATGTCCATGCCGAGGATGTCCGTCGCGCGGGCGACGGCCTCGTACGCGGAGGCCGCCAGCTTCACGCCACCGGCCTTGCCACGACCACCGACCTTCACCTGCGCCTTGACGACGGACTTGCCGCCCAGACGCTCAGTGATCTCGCGCGCCGCCTCAGGCGTGTCGATGACTTCACCGGCCAGCACCGGTACATCGTGCTTGGCGAAGAGGTCCCTCGCCTGGTACTCGAACAGGTCCACGCGCTTCCGTCCCTATCAGTGATCTCGCGGTTCGTTGGATGCGTGGGCGTGCCGCGAGGGCAACGTGACGTCCGCTGTGAGTCACAAGGGGGGCGCACACGGTGTCCGAGCGCGCGGCATGTCCGTCTCGCAGGTTATCGCCGCTTGCGGGGGGTCTCTAAATCGTGGGTCACACCTGAGCGGTGATGCCTGTCACATGATGCCGTGCTCACTGGCACCCGGTGCCGGATGTGAGCCGGACGCCGGGGGCTCCGCGCAGGGGTGAAGGGCCTCACCGGGCTGGGGTTGACCCGGTGAGGCCCGTGGGCGCCCCGGCGGCCGCACGGGTGCGGTTCGCCGGGGTGAGGGCTGGTCGGTCCCCACCCCAATGGGGACCGACCAGCCCGGACCGCGGGGTTTCGGCCGGCCGGAGGCCGACGGCTTTCGGCCGTCCGGGGCCTGCCGCCCCGCGGAGTCCGTGCCTGCCGCGCGCGCCAGGGCCACGGGACGCCGCCCTGCCCGGTGCCGTGCGCGGGACTCCGGCTGGGAGCCGGATGGGGCCGGGTGGGGCCCGCTGGGGGTGTCCGGTGCGCCGGGACGGTGCGCCCGGCCGTGGCAGCCGGACGCGGGGGCGTTCGGGCGGTGAGCAGACCTCTCGGCCCGGCGCGGCCCGGCGCATGCGGCGGCTGTGCTGGCCCCAGTGCGGCTGCGGCGACTGCGGCGGCTGTGACGCCTGTGGCTGCCGCGGCGGCTGTGGCGGCGCGGTGGACGGCAGTGTGGGCGGCTGTGGCGGCTGATGGCGGTGCGCGGCAGGGGCGCCGGCCGTTCTAGGCAGGGGAGACGGGGATGTCCCGGTACGACTCGCGGACCCCGGCCGCGTCGGCCCGCTCGGGGGCGCCGGGGAGGAGTCGGAGGAACGTGAACCGGTGCTGCGGGGCGACCGCGTGGGTGTCCGCGTGGCGCGGCGTGCCCTGGTCGGCACCGGACGCGCTGCCGAGCGCTCCGTCGGGGTCGCCGGTGGGGTCGCCGGTAGGCGCGGGGCGGGCGGGGGCGTACACGGTGTGCGCGGCCCCGGCCCGGTGAGTGCGGGGGTGCGTGTCGGACGCCGGTCCCGCGCCGGGCTGCGGCCCGTATCCGACGACAGGTGCCGGGCTTCCGGCGCCCTCGACGACTCGGGCGTCGGCGGCATCGGCAGGGGCCGCGGTACCGGCGGCGTCCGCCGTCACCGGCGGGGACTCGGCCTGCGGATCCGGGACGGCCGACCGTGAACGACCGGAAAGGTCACTCAGGTCGGTCGGGCCCGGCACATCGGTCAGTTCCGTTGGATCGGTGAGGTCCGGCACGTCGGCCGGGTCCGAGGGGTCCGAGGGGTCCGACGGACCTGTCGCGCCGGACGGACCGGAGGGAGCGGAGGAACCGGGGAGCGCGACTGCCTCGGTCACCGTCTCCACCGCGTCACCCACGGGTCGCACGAGCCGGTCCCGCACGACCTGGACGACGCCCTCGGTGACGGGACGGAGGTCCGGGAGCAACGCGCCGGAGCCCGGCTCCGGCACCGCTTCGGTGTCCTGGACGGATCCGGTGCCCAGCGGGCTCCGGGGTTGCGCGGAGACGTCGAGGACCCGGCCGACCGCGTCCTCCAGGGTCCCCGGCCCTTCGTCGGCCGCCTGTGCCCGCCCTCCGCAGAGCAGCCCGAGGACGACCAACCCGCCCACCAGCAGAGCCAGGTGCAGCGCACGCCGCCCGGCCGCCGTGCGCAGAACGCGCAGAGCGGCACCGGGCAGGGCTGCTGACCAGATCAAGAAGGGGAGGTTCCTCCCGTGCGGCGGGACGGGCCGCGCATCGAACAACACATCGACACGCCGCGCGATCCTCGCACGTAGGTCCGGAGGTTGCGCAAGCCCGGTCGTGCCGATGGGCCGTCATATCCGTTTTGCCCGCGGGAAACGGGTCACCTCGGATCGCCACATCGTCACCCGGCATCCGGTATCGGCAGGGGCCGCCTCTCGATCGCGGCCGCCATCACCTCCGGGAAGAGGTCGGGCGTGCAGGCGAAGGCCGGTGCGCCGAGCGCCGCGAGGGCCGCCGCGTGTTCCCGGTCGTACGAGGGCGTCCCCTCGTCGGACAGGGCCAGCAGCGTCACGAACCGCACCCCGGCCGCCTGCATCGCCGCGACCCGCTTGAGCATCTCGTCGCGTATGCCGCCCTCGTACAGGTCGCTGATCAGCACGACCACCGTCTCCGCGGGCCGGGTGATCCGCGACTGGCAGTACGCCAGCGCGCGGTTGATGTCCGTGCCGCCGCCCAGTCGCGTGCCGAAGAGCACGTCGACCGGGTCGTCGAGCTGGTCGGTGAGGTCGACGACCGCCGTGTCGAAGACGACGAGCCGGGTGTCGATCGAGCGCATGGACGCCAGCACCGCGCCGAACACGGACGCGTACACGACGGACGCCGCCATCGACCCGGACTGGTCGAGGCAGAGGACGACCTCCTTCTTCACCGAACGGGAGGCCCGCCCGTAGCCGACGAGCCGCTCCGGGACGACCGTGCGGTGCTCCGGCACATAGTGCTTGAGGTTGGCCGCGATGGTGCGGTTCCAGTCGATGTCGTGGTGGCGGGGCCGGCCGGTGCGGGCGCTGCGGTCCAGCGCGCCGGTCAGGGTGGCACGGGTGCGGGTGGCGAGTCGCTTCTCCAGGTCGTCGACGACCTTGCGCACGACGGCCCGCGCCGTCTCCTTCGTCGTGTCCGGCATCGCCTTGGTCAGGGACAGCAGGGTGCCGACGAGGTGCACGTCGGCCTGCACGGCCTCAAGCATCTCCGGCTCCAGCAGGAGGGTGGCGAGCCCGAGCCGGTCGATCGCGTCCCGCTGCATGACCTGGACGACGGAGGAGGGGAAGTAGGTCCGGACGTCGCCCAGCCAGCGGGCCACGGCCGGTGCGGACGCCCCGAGTCCCGCCGTACGGTCCCGCCCCGCCCGCGGGGCGTCCCCCTTTCCGTAGAGCGAGGTGAGCGCTCCGTCCATCGCGGCGTCCCGTCCGGAGAGCGCGTGGCCGGTGCCGTCGGCCGGGTCGCCGCCGAGCACGAGGCGCCACCGCCGCAGCCGCTCCTGTGCCGCGTCGGCCCCGTCCGGCTCGGTCGCCGACATCCGTCCCGCCGGGTGCCCGGCCAGGCGCCCGGCCGTGGGTCCGATCCGGTGACCGGCCGTGGGTCCGGCCATGGGTTCGGCCATGGGTCCGGTCTGGTGCTCGGTCAGACGTCCAGTCATGTGTCCGCCCCCATAAGGTCATTGGCGTCCGGTGCCGGGTCCCGGCCCAGCAGCTGCCGGACCACCGGCAGCACCGCGTCGGCCCGCTCGGTGTCGAGGCCGGGCGCGAAGCCCGGTATGCCGGACCCGGCCGTCGTCACACTTCTCCGTGCCTCCGGTCCGCGCCTGACCAGCTCGCCGAGCCCGCGGCGCACTCCCGGCTCGAAGGCGGAGAAGGTGCGGCGCAGCAGGGGCAGCACGTCCGTGAACGCGTCCGCCGGTACGCCGGTCAGCCAGGCGTCGACCAGGGCCAGCAGCCGGTCGTCGTGCAGCAGGAGCATGCCGCCGCCCGAGCCGCCGCCGACGAAGCCCTCGATCCAGGCCGCCGCGTCCGCCGGCGGCGTCCCCGGGGACAGCACCAGGCCCATGAGCCGCGCCGCCTCGTCCGGTGCCAGCTCGCCGTCGTCCAGCAGGAGCCGCACGGCACGGCCGCGGACGATGCCGGGCACGGCGTCCCGCGCGGAGAGGGTCCGCAGGACGGCCCGCCAGCGGGGCCCCAGGTCGCCGCGGCCCGGCGCGGGGGCGTCGCCGAGCAGGCCCACGGCGGTGTGCACGGCGTCCACGTGCCCGCGCATCTCCTCGGCCGCGTCGGCGTCCAGTGCGGCGCAGGCCGCGGGCAGGCCGACGAAGACGCGCTCGGCGAGCCCCGCGGCGACCTCGGCCAGGGCCCCGGTGTCCGTGCCGCGCACATCGCCGTAGCGCAGCGAGCGGACGAGAGCGGGCAGCGCCTGGGCGAGGTGGCCGACGTCCGTGTCGAGCGCGGCCCGGTCGGCGAGTATCCGCATCACCGGCGAGAGCGCGTCCGGTAGTTCGGCCAGCAGGCAGCGTTCGGCGAGTGCGGTGACCTCGGCGAGGCCCTGCGCGGTGACGGCGTCCGCCTCGGCCCTGGCGGTCGCGGCGGACAGCACGGTCGTCCCCCACACCCCGGCCTCGGCGACCCGCACCGACAGCTCCGGCTCCCACCGCAGCCGCCACGTCTCCCGGAACGTGCCCGTGCTGCGCGAGGCGGCCGGCTCGCCCCAGCCGACGCCGAGCAGACGCAGGCGGTGCAGCAGTCTGCTGCGGCCGGCGTCGGTCTCCTTGCGCAGGTCCAGTTCCAGCTCCCGCTCGGCCGGCTCGGGCCTGAGCCGCAAACGCCGCTGAATCCGCGTCAGGTCCCGCTGCAACGGCACCGCGGGCGCCCCGGGCGGCACCTCCCCCAGCACGTCCCCGACCACCAGACGGTCGTGCACCAGCGCCAGCGGCACGTCCGAGCCGTCGCACATCACCGCCCGCACCGCCTCCGTCGTCTCGCTCAGCCCGGGCAGCGGGCGCCCACGGATCACCGCGAGCGTTTCGGCCAGCCGTGCCGCCTCGATGACGTGGGCCGGGGAGACGATCCTGTCCTGCTCCCGCAGCAGTCCGGCCACCTTGGTCAGCCATCGCTCGACGGGCCGGTCGACCGCGGCGAACAGGTGCCCGTACCAGCCCGGCGACTCGATGCCCGCCCCGTACCCACCCGCCCGGGACAGTCTGCGATGGGTCCAGGGCACCCAGGTCATCTCCACCTTGATCCTGGGCAGCCCCTTCACCAGGGCCCGGTCGGCGGCGACGGTCGTCTTGCGCCGCAGCGCGGGCACATGCCACGCCCCGCAGACCACAGCCACCCCCTGGGCGAACTCCCGCTGCGCCGCCCGGACCTGGAGCCGCATATGGGCCTCCCGCACGAGATCCCGCGCGTCGGCGACGCCCCACTCGCCACCCTGCCCGCCGCCCTCCTCACGGTCGTCCCGGCAGCCGTCGGTCTCGCGCAGCGCCGTCATGGCCTCCTCCACCGCCGTGAACGGTGCGAGCACGTCCCCCTCCCCTGGGCCCCGATGCTCGATCACGTCCTCCCACCAGCGCTCGGGGTCGTCGTGTTCGGCGGCCGCGGCGAGGGCGGCGAGCGGGTCGCCCCGCACGTCGGGGGGCGCGTTGCCGGGCCGGTCGCCCGGGTCCTGGCCGTCCGCTTGATCGTCCGCTTGGCCCTCTGCTTGGTCGTCCGCCGCCCGCCACGCCAGCGTGTGCGTGGCCGGGAGGTCGATGAAGCGGGCCGGAACGTCGTGTTCCAGGGCCCAGCGGACGGCCACCCACTCCGGGGAGAACTCGGCCAGCGGCCAGAACGCCGAGCGGCCGGGCTCGTCCACCGCGTGGGCGAGGAGCGCGACCGGCGGCCGCATGTCCTCGTCGGCGGCGAGCGGGATCAGGGCGTCGGCCTCCGGCGGCCCCTCGACCAGCACCACCCCGGGGCGCACCGCGTCCAGCGCGGCTCGCACCGCCCGGGCCGACCCCGGCCCGTGGTGGCGTACGCCGAGCAGCAACGGTCGGCCACCGGGCTCCCCGGCTCCGCCCGGCCCGCCGACTCCGCCGCTCCCGGCCCGGTCAGTGCCCGTCACACCGTCCCCCTCGCCCGCGGGTCCAGCTGGAGTCGCCGTCGCCCCCCGTCGCCCCGGTCACCGCCGCACTCGCCCCTCCTCGACTCGTCCGCATCTCCGTGCCGTTCACGCGGTCACCTCCCGGCAGGCCCGGTAGAAGTCCTGCCAGCCGTCCCGCTCGCGCACGACCGTCTCCAGGTACTCCTGCCAGACGACACGGTCGGTGGCCGGGTCGCGGACGACCGCGCCGAGGACGCCCGCGGCGATGTCGCCGGGCCGCAGCACCCCGTCGCCGAAGTGGGCGGACAGCGCGAGGCCGCCGGTGACGACGGAAATGGCCTCGGCCGTGGACAGCGTGCCGCTGGGCGACTTGACCTTCGTACGACCGTCGCTCGTCAGCCCGTCCCGCAGCTCGCGGAAGACGGTGACGACACGCCGGATCTCGTCGGTGCCGTCGGGCGCCGACGGCAGGTCGAGGGAGCGGCCGATCTGGTCCACGCGGCGCGTGACGATGTCGACTTCGGCCTCGGCGCTCGCCGGCAGTGGCAGCACGACCGTGTTGAAGCGACGCCGCAGGGCGCTGGACAGGTCGTTGACCCCGCGGTCGCGGTCGTTCGCGGTGGCGATCAGGTTGAAGCCGCGCACCGCCTGCACCTCCTGGCCGAGCTCCGGTATCGGCAGGGTCTTCTCCGACAGGATCGTGATCAGGGTGTCCTGCACGTCGGCCGGGATGCGGGTCAACTCCTCGACCCGGACGGTCATACCGTCCGTCATCGCCCGCATGACGGGGCTGGGCACCAGGGCGTCCCGGCTGGGGCCGTGGGCGAGGAGCTGCGCGTAGTTCCAGCCGTAGCGGATCGCTTCCTCGGGGGTGCCGGCCGTCCCCTGCACGAGCAGGGTCGAGTCGCCGCTGACAGCCGCGGCGAGGTGCTCGGAGACCCAGGTCTTGGCGGTGCCGGGCACACCGAGCAGGAGCAGGGCGCGGTCGGTGGCGAGCGTGGAGACGGCGACCTCGACGATGCGGCGTGGGCCCACGTACTTCGGGGTGATCACCGTGCCGTCGGGCAGGGCGCCGCCGAGCAGGTAGGTGGCGACGGCCCACGGCGACAGCTTCCAGCGGGCCGGACGCGGACGGTCGTCCAGCGCGGCCAGCACGGACAGTTCGGCCGCGAACGCGTGCTCGGCGTGCGGCCGCAGCACCTGCCGCGGCGCCTCTGCCTCGGACGTCCGTTCTACGAATGCAGGCATGGCCGATTCCCCCTCCAGCTAGGCCGGTCCGATCTGTCATCCACGGTGCACCACGCCACTGACAATCACTCTGACCTGCGCAAACGCTCTCGTTCGGGCCATTGTCAGTGGGAGGACCTACCTTCGATGGCATGGCTCGGCAGCGGGTCCGGGGTGGGGAGTGGCGACGAGACGAGGGGACGGTGCGGGGCTGTGCAAGAGCCGGGCGGGGAGGGCGCGGTGACGGAGGGGAAGGCGCCGGAGGGGGCGCACCGGCCGGTCGCCGGACGGCGCGAGCCCTCGGAGGCGGGGGACGCGGGTCCGTCCCTCCCCGTGGCCGCGTCCGCTGATCCCGAGGCGGCACGGCGCCGGGCGGAGCGGCGGGCCGAGCGGATCACCGCGGGCGCGACGGAGCTGGAGCAGCGGCTCGCGGACCTCCTGCGCGCCGGGCTGGCCGGTGCCGAGCAGACGGGACCCGTGTTGTGGGAGGAGACGGCGGCCCGCATGGTCGACGCCCAGGCGCCCGGACTGGCCTCGCGTGTGCGGGAGCTGGGCGCCATACCCGCGTCGGGCCCCGGCTGGCCGGTGCGGCTGCTCGAGGAGTGCGCGCTGCTCCATCTGCTCGACCGGGGCTGGCTGCACCGCGAGCGGCTGCCGGACGGCCTGGCGGCGACGGTCCGTTCACGCGTGGGTCTGCCCGCCTCCCCGGACGGCCCGCCGGTGCGGGACCACTGGCTGGTCCTCGCCCAGTACGACACCGTGGACGCCCGGCTGACGACCCGTCGCGTCTGGTTGTACGGCGCGGAGACGGACCGCACGGTGCTCCTCCTCTCTTACGGCGCCGCGGGCCGGTCACCGGAGCTGACGCTGCCGGTGGGGCTGGCCCTGGAGGCGGAGGTCTCCGCGTATCCGGACGCGGGCCGGCGGCGAGTCGCCCTCGGCCGGAGGTTCGCACCGCCCGGGCCCACGCGGACCCGCCCGAGGGGGGTGACGACGTCGGGGGCGGCCGTCCGGTACGGCGAGGCGCTCCGCGACGACCCGTGGCTGGAGTCGGTGCCGGTGGCCCTGGATCGGGTCGTCCCCGTACCGGACGGCGACGGCTGGCAACTGGCGGACGCCGACGGGGACTCGGCGCTGCCGCTCGCCCGGACCACCGGGAACCAACCGGGTCTGTGGCGGCTGGTCGCGCTGTCGGGCGGTGCGCCCGTCACGGTCTTCGGCGAGTGCGGCCACCGCGGCTTCACACCGCTGACGGCCTGGCCGGCCGGACCGGGTACGGCGGTGCCGCTGTGCTGACCCGCCCCATGGGATCGGAACCGGAGGGGAACGACATCACCAGGACACCCATTCCCACGCCCATGCCCACGCTCACACCCCCGACAACGACAACGACCACATCGACGGCGACCACCGCGCCGTGGCCGCACGTTGCCCCCACCGGTTCCCCGCGGGCCGACGCGGCCGCGGCCCCCGCGGCCGCCCAGACGGACACCGGCCCCCGCGCCGAACCCGAGACCGCCACGGACGCCGGTCCTGATACGGCAGCGGACACCACACCCGGTACTGCCGCCCGGACGACCGCCACCACTGATGCCGGTCCCGCACCCGACCCTGGACCCGGTCCCGCACCCGGCTCCGAGCCCGGCTCCGTGCCCGGCTGCGATTCAGCTCCGCCGCCGCCCGTCGGCCCCGCGGCTTCCGCCACCACCGAGGCGGCCGTCCCGGAGGCGGGGGCCGGTGGTCAGTCGGCGGCGGGCGGGCCGCCGGGACCCTCCGCCGTGCCCTCCTCGGCGTCCGGGGCCGGTGTCTGGGAGGGGCTGGTCACCTCGGCGCTGCTGGGTACGGACCGGCGTACGCCATCGGGCGGCGAGCGCGGGCCGGGGGCCGCGGCCGCGTTGCTGGACGCGGCCGCGGCGGAGACCGTGCGCCGCCGCGCAGGTC
>NZ_MULI01000127.1 GCF_002939385.1 Streptomyces sp. MH60
CTCTTCGCCGAAGTACTCGGCACCGACACCGTCACCATCGACGACGACTTCTTCCACCTCGGCGGCCACTCCCTCCTCGGCACCACACTCATCAGCCGCATCCGCACGACCATCGGGGCCGAACTGCCCATCCGGCAACTGTTCGAGACACCCACCGTGGCCGGTATCAGCGCCACGCTCGACCAGGAGTCGGCCCGTGCTGCCGTACGGCGTCCCGGGGTCACGGCCGGACCGAGGCCTGGACGGATCCCCGTCTCCTACGCCCAGCAGCGGCTGCGGTTCCTCAGCCTGCTGGAGGACGGCAGTACCGCCTACAACGCACCCGGCGCGTTGCGGCTCACCGGAGCCCTGGACCGGGAGGCCCTGCGACAGGCCCTGGCCGACGTCGTGGCCCGGCACGAGAGCCTGCGGACCGTCTTCGCCGAGGACGAGGGCGGCTTCACCCAGGTGATCCTGGAACCCTACGAGGTGGCCCTGGCGTTCGACGTCGTCGCGGTGGACGAGGAGCGGCTCGGGGCCCGGCTGGCGGACGCGGCACGGTACCCCTTCGACCTGGCCGCGGAACCGCCCCTGCGGGCCACCCTGTTCGAGGTCGCCGACGACGAGTACGTACTCCTGCTGCTGCTGCACCACATCGCCGGTGACGGTTCGTCGATGCGTCCGCTGGCTCGTGACCTGGCCGCCGCCTACGCGGCCCGCGTGCGGGGGGCGACGCCGGAGTGGGCGCCGCTGCCGGTCCAGTACGCCGACTACAGCCTCTGGCAACGCGACATCCTCGGCACCGAGGACGACCCCACCAGCGAGATCTCCCGCCAACTCGACTACTGGACCCACACCCTCACCGGACTCCCCGACCAGCTCGAACTCCCCTACGACCGCCCCCGCAGTGAGGTGGTCACACAGCACGGCGGCCAGGTGTCCCTGCGGATTCCGGCCGAACTCCACGGGCGGCTGCACGAGTTGGCGCGGACGACGCGCTCCAGTCTGTTCATGGTGTTCCAGGCGGGGCTCGCCGCCCTGCTGACCCGGCTCGGCGCGGGCACCGACATCCCCCTCGGATCGCCGATCGCGGGCCGCACCGACGCGGCCGTCGAGGAGCTGGTCGGGTTCTTCGCCAACACGCTGGTGCTGCGCACCGACACCTCGGGCGACCCGACGTTCGCCGAACTCGTGGAGCGCGTGAGGGCGCGGAGCCTGGAGGCCTACCAGCACCAGGACCTGCCGTTCGAGCGGCTGGTGGAGGCCGTCAACCCGGAACGCTCGCTCACCCGGCACCCCCTGTTCCAGGTGTGCCTGACCCTGCACAACACCGACCCGCGTGCCACGGTCGCCGAGGAGGCGCGGCTGCCGGGACTGGCGGTGGAGCTGGAGCGGCTCCCCATCGAGGACACCAAGTTCGACCTCAACTGGGAACTGACGGAACACGTCGACGGCGTCGGGCGGCCCGCGGGTGTCACCGTCGACCTGGAGTTCTCCGCCGAACTGTTCGACCGCGGCACCGCCCGCTCGGTGGCCGACCGCTTCGTGCGCCTGCTGTCCGCCACGGCCCGCGACGCGGAGGTCCCGATCGGCGAGGTCGACGTTCTCGCCCCGGGCGAGCGCACGGCGATCCTGGACGAGTGGAGCGACGCGGCCCGGCCTCCGGTGGCGGCCGCGCTGTCCGGCTCGTCCCTGCCACGGACGGCGGACGACGCTCGCGCGTACGTCCTCGACGACTCCCTGGCCCCGGTGCCGCCCGGGGTCGCGGGACAGCTGTATGTCTCGGGCTCCGGTCCGGCCGGTGACGCCGAGGAGCAGGAGCGGTGGCTGCCGTGTCCGTTCGGCCGCGCGGGCTGGATGTACCGCACCGGCACGTCGGCGCGCTGGTCGGCCGACGGTGAGCTGCGCATCGTCGAGGTGCCCGGGCGGACACCCGCCGGCTCGGCGGACGTGTGGCCCGCACGTTCCCGGGGTCCGCGCAGTCCGCGGGAGCAGATCCTGTGCACCGTCTTCGCCGAGCTGCTCGGCGTCGCCTCCGTGGGCATCGACGACGACTTCTTCGACCGCGGCGGACATTCCCTGTCGGCGGTACGACTGCTCAGCCGGATCCGCGCGGTGCTCGGTGTGGAGCTGTCCATCCGCCGGCTCTTCGAGAATCCGACGGTCGCCGGCGTCGTCGAGGCGCTCGACGAGGCGTCGGGTGCCCGCCGGCCGGTCACCGCCGTGACGCGCCCCGCCCGGATCCCGCTGTCGTACGCCCAGCAGCGGCTGTGGTTCCTCAACCACCTGGAGGGGCCGAGCGCCACGTACAACATCCCGGTGGCGCTGGGCTTGAAGGGCGCGCTCGACCGGGCCGCGCTGCGCCTGGCGCTCACCGACGTCGTCGCCCGGCACGAGTCGCTGCGGACCCTGTTCGCCGAGGACTCCGACGGCGCGCGGCAGATCGTCCTGCCCGCCGGCCACGCGACGCCGGAACTGACCGAGGTCGACGTGGCGCCCGGCGAGTTGCCGGGCAGGATACGTACCGCGGCGTCCCACCCCTTCGACCTCGCGTCCGAGCTTCCCGTCCGGGCCTGGCTGTTCTCCGCGCACGACGGGGAGCGGGTCCTGGTCCTGGTGGTCCACCACATCGCCGGAGACGGCTGGTCGATGGGCCCCCTCGCCCGCGACCTGTCGCTCGCCTACACCGCCCGCGCTCGCGGGGACGTCCCGGCGTGGACGCCGCTTCCCGTTCAGTACGCCGACTACACGCTGTGGCAGCGGGAGGTGCTCGGTTCCGAGGACGACCCGGGCAGCGAGATCTCCCGGCAGCTGGCCCACTGGAAGACCGCGCTGGCGGACCTTCCGGAGGAGCTGGAGCTGCCGGTGGACCGGCCCCGCCCGGCACGGCAGTCGCACCGCGGCGGCCGGGTGCCCTTCGAGGTGTCCGCCGGCCTGCACGCACGGCTGGCCGCGTTCGCCAGGGAGACGGGCACCAGCCTGTTCATGGTGACGCAGGCCGCCCTGGCCACCCTGCTCACCCGGCTGGGCGCGGGCACCGACATCCCGATCGGCAGTCCCGTGGCGGGCCGCACCGACGCGGCCGTCGAGGACCTCGTCGGGTTCTTCGTGAACACCCTGGTACTGCGCACGGACACCTCGGGCGATCCGACGTTCGCCGAGCTGGTCGGCCGGGTCAGGGAGACCAACCTCGGTGCCTACGGTCACCAGGACGTGCCCTTCGAGCGGCTGGTGGAAGTGCTCAGCCCCGTCCGCTCGCTGGCCCGTCACCCGCTCTTCCAGGTGCTGCTCGGCTTCGACAACAACCAGGAGGCGCTGGAGATCCTGCGGCTGCCCGGCCTCACGGTGGACGTGCACGCGCCGGAGACCGGACGCGCCAAGTTCGACCTGGCGTTCTTCTTCGACGAGCGCCACGGCCCGCACGGCGAGCCCGAGGGTCTGGGCGGGGCCGTCGAGTACAACTCCGATCTTTTCGACCGCAGCACCGCGCAGGAGTTCGCGGAGCGGCTGCTGCGCGTCCTGGAGGGAGCCGTCGCCGACCCGGAGCGGCCCATCGGCCGGCTGGAGGTGATGTCGCCCGCCGAACGCGGCCGTGTGGTGGACGAGTGGAACCGCACCGCTCACGACGTGCCCCCGTTGCCGGTGCCGACGCTCTTCGAGCGGCAGGTCGCGGCCGAACCCCGGGCGACCGCGGTGCTCGGTGAGGACGTCACCCTCTCCTACGCCGAGCTGAACGCCCGCGCGAACCGCCTGGCGCGTCTGCTGGCCGCCTCGGGAGTGGGCGCCGAGGACGTCGTCGCGATCGCCCTCCCCCGGTCGGCCGACCTGGTGGTGGCCCTGGTGGCCGCCCTCAAGGCGGGTGCCGCCTACCTCACTCTCGACGTCTCGGCCCCCGAGCGGCGGCTCCGCGCGGTACTCACCGACTGCGGCCCGCGTGTCGTCGTCACCGACGTGGCCACCCGGCCCCTCCTGGGCGACGCGATCACCCTCGATGTCGTTCTCGACGCCCCGGAGACGGTCCGGGAACTCGCCGCGACGGCGGACGCCGACCTGACCGACGCGGACCGGGTCCGCCCGCTGGATCTCCGGCACCCCGCCTACGTCGTGTACACCTCGGGCTCCACCGGCAAGCCCAAGGGTGTGGTGATGCCGATGAGTTCGCTCGTCAACCTGCTCGCCTGGCACACCGGTACGTACTGCGGCGGTGTCGGCACCCGCACGGCCCAGTTCCTCGCCGTCTCGTTCGACTTCGCGGTGCAGGAGATCCTGCAGGCGCTGGTCGTCGGCAAGACGCTGGTGATCCCGGAGGAGCACGTCCGCCGCGACGCCTACGAACTGGCCCAGTGGATCGCCAGGTACAGCGTCAACGAACTGTTCGCGCCGACCCTCGTGATCGACGCGGTGCTGGCGGCGGCCGCCGACACCGGTGAACGGCTCGACTCCCTCACCGACCTCTTCCAGGGCGGGGAGCAGTTCCGGCTCAGTCACGAGCTGAGGGAGTTCTGCGCGAGCGGCTGGCGGCGGATGGCCCACAACATCTACGGCCCGGCCGAGACCCACGCGGCCACCACCGCGACCCTCCCCGGGGACATCGACGAGTGGCCCACCGCCGCCTCCATCGGGCAGCCGCTGTGGAACGCCTCGGTGTACGTCCTCGACGCCGGGCTGCGGCCGGTGCCGCCGGGCGTGCGCGGTGAGCTCTACATCGGAGGCGCTCAGCTGGCCCGCGGCTACCTCGGCCGCCCCGACCGTACGGCGGAACGGTTCGTCGCCTCACCGTTCGGGCGGCCCGGCGCGCGTCTCTACCGCACCGGCGACGTCGTGCGGTGGAACCACTGCGGCGAGCTGGAGTTCCTGGGCCGCGCCGACCACCAGGTCAAGATCGGCGGCTTCCGTGTGGAGCCGGGCGAGGTCGAGGCCGTGCTCGCCGACCACCCGGGCGTCGAGACGGCGGTCGTGGTCACCCGCGAGGAGTCCGCCGGCCCGACCCGGCTCGTGGCGTACGTGGTGCCGGAGGGCCAGGACGCCGACCCGGCGCTGGGCCGCACGCTGCGTGCCCACCTCGAGCAGCAGCTGCCGCACTACATGGTCCCGTCCTTCGTCGTCCCGCTCGACGAGCTGCCGCTCACCGCCAACGGCAAGCTCGACCGGCGGGCGCTGCCCGCCCCCGGCACCGACGTGGTGGCCGCGGGACCGCGCACCGAGCGGGAGAAGGTGCTGTGCGGGCTGATCGCGGACGTCCTGGGTCTCGCCGAGGTGGGCGTCGACGACGGGTTCTTCGACCTCGGCGGCGACAGCATCATGTCGATCCAGCTGGTCAGCCGCGCCCGACGGGCCGGACTCGAACTGTCCGTACGCGACGTCTTCGAGCACCGGACCGTGGCGGCCCTCGCCGAGATCGTCACCGAGACCGACACCACCGTCACGGAGGAACCCGGCGCCGGCATCGGCGACGTACCCCTGACACCGATCAAGCGGTGGCTGCTCGCGCGCACCGACGACCTGGACGCGTTCAACATGTCCGCCGTGCTGCGCGTACCGGCCGACCTGGACGCCGACGCGCTCACCGAAGCCGTACAGGCACTGCTGGACCACCACGACGCACTGCGCGCCCGTCTCACGCCGGCTCCGGGGCGGCGGCTGGAGGTCCGGGAGCCGGGAAGCGTCGACGCCGGCGCCCTGGTCCGGCGGGTGGACGCCTCCGGCGCCGACGGTGCCGGCCTCCACGCCCTCGTCCGGGAGGCGGGCGCGGCCGCCCGTGACCGGCTGCACCTGGGCGAGGGCCGGCTCGTGCAGGCCGTGTGGTTCGACCGTGGGCGGGACAGCGCCGGGATGCTGCTGCTGATCATCCACCACCTGGTCGTCGACGGGGTCTCCTGGCGCATCCTCATCCCGGACCTCGCCGAGGCGTACGAGGCGGTCTCCGCGGGGCGGCAGCCCACCCTGCAACCGGTGGGCACCTCGCTGCGCCGCTGGTCGCAGCGGCTCACCGAGGAGGCCGGCAAGTCCGCCTGGGTCGCCGACGCGGCCTGGTGGCAGGAGGTCCTGCGGTCCGCCGGGCCCCCACCGGGCCGCCGGCCGCTGGATCCGGCGAGGGATCGCCAGGCCACAGCCGGCCGGCTGACCATGACCCTGCCGGCCGAGGTCACGGAAGCCGTCCTGACCCGCGTTCCCGCCGCCTTCCACGCGGAGGTGAACGACGTGCTGCTCACCGCGTTCGCCCTCGCCTGGGCGCGCTGGCGGCACGGCGGGCCGGAGCTGCTGCTCGACCTGGAGGGGCACGGCCGCGAGGAGCACCTCGTGGAGGGCGCCGACCTGTCCCGTACGGTCGGCTGGTTCACCAACCTGTACCCGGTACGCCTCGACACGGGCGGTGTGGACCTCGTCCGTGCCTTCGCGGGCGGGTCGGCGGCGGGCTCCGCCGCGAAGCGGATCAAGGAGCAGCTCAGGTCCGTCCCCGACAAGGGCATGGGCTACGGCCTGGTCCGTCATCTCAACCCGGCCACCGCGGCCGGCTTCGACGGCCTCGCCGCTCCCCACGTGGCGTTCAACTACCTCGGCCGGTTCACCGCCGCCGACGGCGACCGGGCCGCCGACTGGACTCCGGTCACCGGCGTCGACGCCGTCGCCGGCGACCCTCCGCAGCTGCCGCTCGCCCACCCGCTGGAGCTCAACTCCCGTACCGAGGACGGCCCGGAGGGCTCCGAGCTGGTCGCGTTCTGGACCTGGGCCGAGGGGATCCTCGACGAGGACGAGGTGCGCGAGCTGGCCGAACTGTGGTTCCAGGCGCTGCGCGCCCTGGTCACGCACGCCGAGAACCCCCACGCGGGCGGTCTCACCCCCTCCGACGTCTCCCTGTCCTCCATCGGCCAGGACGAGATCGAGGCGTTCGAGGAGGAACTGGACGACCTGTTCGACGACTTCGACGACGAACCGCACGATTTCGAGAAGGAAGAAGAGGCCAGCAAGTGAGTCGCACAGCGCGGAAGATCGAGGACATCCTGCCGCTGGCCCCGCTCCAGGAGGGCCTGCTCTTCCACAGCGTCTACGACGAGGGCGAGCTCGACCCCTATGTCGTGCAGATGTCGTTCGACATCGACGGCGCGCTGGACACCGCGGCCCTGCGCACCGCCGCCGAGAAGCTGCTGGCCCGGCACGCCAACCTGCGGGTCGCCTTCCGGCAGCGCAAGAGCGGCGACTGGGCGCAGCTGGTCATGCGGGAGGTGCCGCTGCCGTGGACCGAGCGCGACCTGAGCGCTCTGCCCGAGGCCGAACGCACCGAGGCCGCCGCCGGCCTGATCGCCGCCGAACGCGCCACCCGCTTCGACGTGACGCGGCCGCCGCTGCTGCGCTTCACCCTGCTGCGGCTCGGTGCCGACCGGCACCGCCTCGTCCTGACCAACCACCACCTCCTGCTCGACGGCTGGTCGCTGCCCGTCCTCATGGGTGACCTGTTCGCGCTCTACGACGCCGCGGGCGACGACAGCGCGCTGCCCAGGGTGCGTCCCTACCGCGACTACCTCACGTGGCTGGAGGGCCAGGACCGGGACGCCGCCCGCGACGCCTGGCGCGACACGTTCGCCGACCTCGTGGAACCCACTCTCGTGGCACCCGGCGCCGACCGTGCCGCGGTCGCCGGGGCCGAGGTCCGGGCCGAGCTGCCCCGGGAGGAGACCGCGGCGCTCACCGAGCTGGCACGCGGCCGGGGTCTCACGCTCAGCACCGTGGTGCAGAGCGCCTGGGCGATCGCCCTCAGCAAGCACCTGGGGCGGGACGACATCGTGTTCGGCACCACCGTCTCCGGACGTCCGCCGGAGATCGACGGCGTCGAACGCATGGTGGGCCTGTTCATCAACACGCTGCCCTCACGGGTGCGGCTGCGGGCCGCCGAACCGCTCGCCGGGCTCGTCGCCCGTGTCCAGCGCGAACAGGCCGCACTGACCCCGCACCAGCACCTCGGTCTGGCGGACATCCAGCGCACCGTGGGGCACGGCGAACTCTTCGACACCTCCATGGTGTTCCAGAACTATCCCGTCAACCGTTCCGGCACCGCGGGCACCGGCATCGGCGCCGCCATCAGCCTGGCCCCCGGCAAGAACCGGGAGGCCACCCACTACCCGCTGCTGCTGATCGCGGCCGCCCGCGACAGCATGACGTTCCGGCTCAACCATCGTCCCGATCTCTTCGACGCGGCCACCGCCCAGCAGATCCTGGACCGCTTCGTCCGTGTCCTGCGCGCCCTCGTCGCCGACCCGGAGCAGCCCGTCGGACGCCTCGACCTGCTCACCGACCGGGAACGCGACAGCGTGCTGCGGGAGTGGAACGACACCGCACACGACGTCCCGGACGCCACGGTCCTCGGCCTGTTCCGCGCCCAGGCGGACCGCACCCCGCAGGCCCCGGCCGTCACGAGTGCCGGCCGCACGCTGACGTACGCCGAACTCGACGCCCGCTCCAGCCGCCTGGCCCACCTGCTGACCGAGCACGGCGCGGCACCCGAGCGGTTCGTCGCGATCGCGCTGCCGCGGAACTGCGACACCGTCGTCGCCCTGCTCGCCGTCCTCAAGACGGGCGCGGCCTACCTGCCCGTGGACCCCGACTACCCGGCGGAGCGCATCGCGTTCATGCTGGAGGACACCGAGCCCGCACTGCTGCTCACCACCCGCGAACTCGCCGCCGGCATCCCCGACTCGGGGGCGCCGCGCCTCCTCCTGGACGACCCGGCCCACACCGAGGATCTCGCCGCCCGTCCCGCCACCGCGCCCGCCGTGCCGATACCGCCCGGCCTGCCCGCGTACGTGATCTACACCTCGGGCTCCACCGGACGGCCCAAGGGCGTCGTCATCGAGCACCGCTCGCTCGGCGCCTATCTCCAGTGGGCCCGCGACGCCTACCCGGCGATGACGGGCACCTCGCTGCTGCACTCGCCGATCAGCTTCGACCTCACCGTCACCGCCCTGTACACGACCCTCGTCTCCGGCGGCCTGGTGCGCGTCGCCGACCTCGACGAGCGGGCCGCCGAGGGCCCCGGGGCCACCTTCCTCAAGGGCACCCCCAGTGTGCTCGCCCTGCTGGAGGCCCTGCCCGCCGAGGCGTCCCCCAGCGAGCTGATCATGCTGGGCGGTGAACTCCTGCTCGGCGAGGTCGCCGACCGCTGGCGGGCTCGCCGCCCCGACGCCGACGTCCTCAACGTGTACGGAGCCACCGAGGCCACCGTCAACAGCGTCCAGTACCGCATCCCCGCGGGGGCGCCCGCACCCGCCGGACCGGTCCCCGTGGGCCGGCCCTTCTGGAACACCCAGGTGTACGTCCTCGACAGCGGGCTGCGGCCCGTCCCGCCCGGCGTCCCCGGCGAGGCCTACATCGCCGGCACGGGACTCGCCCGCGGCTACTGGCGGCGCGCGGCCCTCACCTCCGAGCGGTTCGTCGCCAACCCCTACGGTCCGCCCGGCTCCCGCATGTACCGGACCGGCGACGTGCTGCGCTGGAACCACGACGGCCGGCTGGAGTTCGTGGGCCGCGGCGACGGCCAGGTCAAACTCCGCGGCTACCGCATCGAACTGGGGGAGATCGAGGCCGTCCTCGCCGGTCACGACGGCGTCACCCAGGCCGCCGTCCTGCTCCGCGAGGACCAGCCCGGCGACAAGCGACTCGTCGCCTACGCGGCGACCGCGGGCGCCTCCGTGTCAGCCGACGCCCTGCGCGCCCTGGCCACCGACCGGCTCCCCGACTACATGGTGCCGTCCGCCTTCGTGGTCCTGGACACCTTCCCGCTCACCCCGAACGGCAAGCTGGACCGCCGCGCCCTGCCCGCCCCCGACTACGGGCCGCAGGCGGGTGGCGGACGGGCCCCGCGCTCCCCCCGCGAGGACATTCTCTGCACCCTCTTCGCCGAGGTGCTGGGCGTCGGCTCGGTCACCATCGACGACGACTTCTTCGCCCTGGGCGGCCACTCCCTGCTCGCCACCAAACTCGTCAGCCGCATCCGCTCGGCACTCGGTGCCGAGATGGCCATCCGGCAGCTCTTCGAGACCCCCACCGTCGCCGGCCTGTCCGGAGCCCTCGACACCGGAAACGGCGCCGCACGCACGCCGGTCACCGCCGTGCTCCCGCGCCCCGAGCGGCTGCCCCTGTCCCACGCCCAGCGCCGGCTGTGGTTCCTGCACCGCTTCGAGGGCCCCAGCGCCGCCTACAACTCCCCCGTCGCCCTCCGCCTGTCCGGGACCCTCGACCGTGCGGCGCTGGAGAACGCCCTCGCCGACCTGACCGCACGGCACGAAACCCTCCGCACGGTCCTCGCCGAGGACGCCGAGGGACCCCATCAGGTCGTGCTGGACGAGGCGCGCCCGTCCCTCGCCGTCGTGTCCAGCGACGCCACCCGGCTGGCCGCCGATCTCTCCGAGGCCGCGGGCCACGCCTTCGACCTGGCCTCCGAACCGCCCCTTCGGGCCACCCTGTTCGAGGTCGGCGGCGACGAGCACGTCCTGCTGCTGCTCACCCACCACGTGGCGACCGACGCCTGGTCCCGGGCCCCGCTGGCCCGCGACCTGACGGCGGCGTACGCGGCCCGGGTGCGGGGTGCCGCCCCGGAGTGGGCGCCGCTGCCGGTCCAGTACGCCGACTACAGCATCTGGCAGCAGGTCGTCCTCGGCTCCGAGGACGACCCGGACAGCGAGGCCGGCCGGCAACTCGACTACTGGGAGAAGACGCTGGCGGGCCTTCCCCAGGAACTGCCCCTGCCCTTCGACCGCCCCAGGCCGGCCGTGGCCTCCCATCGCGGTGACGTCGTCACCTTCGAGCTCCCGCCGGAACTCCACGACCGTCTGACCCGCGTGGCCCGTGACAGCCGCACCAGCCTGTTCATGGTGCTCCAGGCGAGCCTGGCCACGCTGCTGTCCCGGCTGGGTGCGGGCACGGACATCCCCCTGGGCACCCCGATCGCCGGCCGCACCGACGACGCGCTGGACGATCTGGTCGGCTTCTTCGTGAACACGCTGGTGCTGCGCACCGACGTCTCCGGGGACCCCACCTTCGCGGAGCTGCTGGAGCGGGTGCGGACGGCCGACCTCGCCGCCTACGCCCACCAGGACATGCCGTTCGAGCGGCTGGTCGAGGCCGTCAACCCGGAACGCTCGCTGTCCCGGCACCCCCTCTTCCAGACGATGCTGAACCTCAACAACGCCGGTCCGGTGGAGGCTCTCGACGAGATCGCCAAGCTCCCCGGCCTGACCGTGCACCACGAACCCGTGGAGACCCATCGGGTCAAGTTCGACCTGGGCTTCTCCTTCGCCGAGTCCCACAGCACGACCGGCACGCCGGGCGGTCTGCGCGGCGCCCTCCAGTACAGCACCGACGTCTTCGACCGGCCGACCGCCGAAACGCTGGTGCAGCGAATGGTGAAGGTGCTGGAGTGGGCCGTGGCCAGTGGGAACGGCTCCCGGGTTTCCGAGGTGGAGGTGCTGGAGGAGGCCGAGCGGGAGCGGGTGCTGTCCGGCTGGCAGGGGGCCTCACGCGCGGTGCGTGGGGTGTCGTTGCCGGAGCTGTTCACCGAGCAGGCGGGGCGGTCGCCGGATGCCGTCGCCGTGGAGTGCGGTGACCGGTCGCTGACCTACCGGGAGCTGGACGCCTGGTCGGGGCAGGTCGCCGGATGGCTGCGCACCCAAGGCGTGGGCCGGGGCTCGTTCGTCGCGGTGAAGCTGCCGCGTTCGGTCGAACTGATCGTGGCCCTCCTCGCCGTCACCAAGGCCGGCGCCGCCTACGTTCCCGTCGACCCCGAGTACCCCGCCGAGCGCGTCGCGCACATCCTCTCCGACGCCTCACCCGCCCTCGTCATCGACGACGTGGCGATGCTGGAACAGGAGGCCGACGGCCCCTTCGAGGGTGTCAGCGTCCATCCCCACGACCCCGTGTACGTCATCTACACGTCCGGCTCGACGGGCCGGCCGAAGGGTGTCGTGGTCGAGCACGCCTCCGTCGGCGCCTACCTCGAACGAGCCCGCGAGGTCTACCCCGACGCCTCCGGCACCGCCCTGCTGCACTCCTCCGTCGCCTTCGACCTCACCGTCACCGCCCTCTACACCCCCCTCGTCAGCGGCGGACGCGTCATCCTGACCGACCTCGACGAACACGCAGCCGCCTCCGGCCAGCCGACCTTCATGAAGGTCACCCCCTCCCACCTGGGCATGCTGGAAGCCCTCCCCGACCACATATCCCCCTCGGGCACGCTCATCACCGGCGGTGAAGCACTCCTCGGCGAAGCCCTGGCTACCTGGCGCGCCGCGCACCCGGACGTCACCGTGATCAACGCCTACGGACCGACCGAAGCCACCGTCAACTGCACGGACTTCCGGATCGAGCCCAGCGATGTGACGGGTCCGGGTCCCGTACCCATCGGCCGCCCGTTCTGGAACACCCGCGCCTACGTCCTCGACAACCGCCTGCGCCCCGTCCCACCCGGCGTCACCGGAGAGCTGTATGTCGCCGGCATCGTCCTCGCCCGCGGCTACCACAACCGCCCCGACCTCACCGCCGAACGCTTCACCGCCGACCCCTACGG
>NZ_MULI01000128.1 GCF_002939385.1 Streptomyces sp. MH60
GGTATCAACATATCTGGCGTTGACTTTTGGCACGCTGTTGAGTTCTCAAGGAACGGACGCTTCCTTTGTACTCACCCTCTCGGGCTTTCCTCCGGGCGCTTCCCTTCGGTCTTGCGTTTCCGACTCTATCAGATCTTTCCGATCCGATTTCCTCGGTGCTTTCCAGGTTCCCGCTTTCGCGTTTCCCTTTCCGGCGGTTCCGACTCTATCAGACCCTTTCGGCCCTGATTCCCCGTCAGAGGGGGCTGTCTTCCCGGCTGTTGGGCCGTTCCGACGTCCCAAACTTTAGCGGACTCTCTCCGCGATTCTCAAATCGCGGTCGGAATTGAATTCGGGCACGCCGAAATCGATCCCGCTGGGAGGTCGTGCTGGTGGTTTGGTTGCCGCTGCTGCGGCGGGAGGTGCTACCGCAGAACCGTTACGGTCCCGTGGCAACCCGAAGAACTCTACGGATCCCGCAGGGGACTGTCAAACATCCCTGTCAAGATCTTTAATCGAGGTCGCTGAGCCGGCCGCCGGCGTCCGGCTGCGCGTGCTCCACCCTGCGCAGGAGCCGGGTGAGCACCTCGCCGAGCGCGGTGCGGTCGTCGGCGGAGAGGTCCTGGAGCAGGTCCTCCTCGAAGACCGTGGCGAGGCGCATGGCCTCCAGCCACTTCTCGCGCCCCTCCCCCGTGAGCGCCACGATCACCCGGACCCGGTTGGTCTCGTCGCGCTCCCGGGTGACCAGGCCCTCCGTCACCATGCGGTCGATGCGGTGGGTCATCGCGGCCGGCGTGAGGCCGAGGCGCTTGGCGAGGTCGCCGGGGCCGAGGCGGTAGGGGGCGCCGGAGAGCACGAGGGCCTTCAGCACCTCCCAGTCCGTGTTGCTGATGCCCAGCTCGGCGGTCTGCCGGCCGTACGCGACGTTCATGCGGCGGTTGAGGCGGGAGAGGGCCGAGACGATCTTCTCGACCTGCGGGTCGAGGTCCTGGAACTCGCGCTGGTAGGCGGCGATCTGCTCTTCGAGTGTCGGCTCGCCGGCGCCGGAGGTGTCGCCCATGGCCGCAGTATGGCACGCGGCTCCTTTGCTTTGAAGTCCTTCGGTATGTACTCTTTAGCTTCGAACTTTAGCTTCTAAGTCTTCAGCTCTAACGGCTGGAGCGAACGATCCCGAGAGATCAAGAGAGGGTGAACGTGACCAGGGCAATGGGCGCGGCGATGCGCCGGATTCACGTGGGCAACGCACTCAGCGCGTTCGGACTCGGCTTCACGGTCCCCTACCTGTACGTCTATGTGGCGCAGGTACGGGGACTGGGTTCTGTCACGGCGGGCCTCGTGCTCGCCGTCTTCGCCGTGGCCGCGCTGATCGTGCTGCCGTTCGCCGGGCGGGCCATCGTCCGGCGCGGCCCGCTGCCGGTACTGCTGGTCGCCCTGGTCACCGCCGCGCTCGGCGCGCTGAGCCTCGGGCTGTCCGCCTCCGCGGGCACGGTGCTGCTGTCCGCCGCCGCGCTGGGGGCGGGCCAGGCCGTGATGCAGCCCGCGCTCGCGACGATGATCGTGGACTGCTCCACTACGGAGACCCGGTCACGGGCGTTCGCCACGCAGTTCTTCCTGCAGAACCTGGGGCTCGGCGTCGGCGGGCTCATCGGCGGTCATCTGGTCGACACCACGAGCGCGTCGTCCTTCACGCTGCTGTTCGCCATCGAGGCGGCGATGTTCCTGGTGCTGGTCGCCGTCATGGCGACGGTGCGGGCGCCGCGCGCGCCCCGGATCGAGGAGGCGCCGGGACACACCGGCGGCGGGAGCTGGAAGCAGCTGCTCGGCAACCGGGCCATGGTGCAGCTGTGCGTGCTGGGCTTCGTGCTGTTCTTCGCCTGCTACGGGCAGTTCGAGTCGGGGCTGAGCGCCTACGGCGTCGAGGCGGCCGGGATCTCCACCTCCGCACTGGGGACCGCGCTGGCGGCGAACACGCTGATGATCGTGGTCGCGCAGTTCGCGGTGCTGAAGTTCGTGGAGCGGCGCAAGCGCTCGCGCGTGATCGCGTCCGTGGGGCTGATCTGGGCCGTGGCGTGGGCCGTGGCCGGGTACGCCGGGCTGGGACACGGCAGCCAGACGATGGCCACGGCCGCGTTCATCTCGACGTACGCGCTGTTCGGGCTGGGTGAGGCGATGCTGTCGCCGACGCTGGCGCCGCTGGTGGCGGATCTGGCGCCGACCGGGCTCGCCGGGCAGTACAACTCCGCCTTCGCCCTGGTGAAGCAGCTCGCGCTGGCGATCGGTCCCGCGGTGGGCGGGCCGCTCGGGGCCTCGCTGCACGCGCCGTACATCGTGGCGTTCCTGTTGTTCTCGCTGGGCATCACGGTGCTGGCGGTGCGGCTGGGGCGGCAGCTCACGGACGTACAGAACCAGCCGTCGCTGGCCAGGAGCCGGGTGGTCACGCAGGGCGGGGCGCCGGCCGACGCGGTGGTCGTCGCGGAGGCGTGAGCGGGCCGGCAGCCGGGGGTCGGGGTCTTCTCCGCCTCCGGTGCCGGGTCACGGCTTGTGCAGGACGAACTCGCACCACACCGCCTTGCCGCCGCCCGGGGTGCGCCGGGAGCCCCAGTTGGAGGCGATCGTCGCGACGATGGCGATGCCCCGGCCGGACTCGTCCCCCGGCTCCGCGCGGCGGCGTCTGGGCAGGTGGTCGTCGCCGTCGGTCACCTCGATGATCAGGCGGCGGTCGGTGCGGCGCAGGCGCAGCCGCATCGGCGGGGTGCCGTGCTGGAGGGAGTTGGCGACCAGCTCGCTGGTGGCCAGGACGCCGAGGTCGTGCAGGTCGGTGGGGAAGCGCCAGCTGGTGAGGACGCCGGAGGCGAAGGCACGCGCGCGGGGGGCCGCCTCCACCCCGCCGAGCAGTTCCAGGGCGGCGTTGCGGAACAGTTCGGCCTCGGCTCCCCCGCGGGCGGGGTGCTGGAGGACCAGGACGGCGACGTCGTCGTCGTGGTCCGGGGTGACGCCCGCCGAGCGGATCAGGCGGTCGCAGACCACCTGGGGGGTGCCGCTGGCGCCGGACAGGGCGCGCTCCAGGCCGGCGATGCCCTCGTCGAGGTCCTCGTCGCGGCGTTCGACCAGGCCGTCGGTGTAGAGGACGGCCGTGGAGCCGGGGGGCAGGGCGATCGAACCGGACGTGTGGATCCAGCCGCCCGTGCCGAGCGGGGGGCCGGTGGGTTCGTCGGCGCGCTGGACGGTGCCGTCCTCGTCGCGGACCAGGATGGGCAGGTGGCCGGCGGACGCGTAGACCAGCCGGCCCTCGTTGGGGTCGTGGATGGCGTAGACGCAGGTGGCGATCTGGTTGGCGTCGATCTCGGCGGCGAGGCCGTCGAGGAGCTGGAGCACCTCGTGCGGGGGCAGGTCGAGGCGGGCGTAGGCCCTGACCGCCGTACGGAGCTGGCCCATGACGGCCGCCGCGCGGACGCCCCTTCCCATGACGTCGCCGATGACCAGGGCGGTGCGGCCGCCGCCGAGAGTGATCACGTCGTACCAGTCGCCGCCGACCGCGGCCTCGGTGCCGCCGGGGTGGTAGGTGGCGGCGACGCGCAGGTCGTCGGGCTCCTCCAGTTTCTGCGGGAGGAGGGAGCGCTGGAGGGTGACGGCGGTCTCGCGCTGGCTGCGTTCGCTCGCGCGGAGGCGTCCGGCGGCCTCGGCGTGGTCGGTGACGTCGGTGGCGAATACCAGGACACCGCGGCCGCCCCGGCCGCCGTCGCTCCCGGTCCCCGTCCCGGTCTCGGTCTCGGTGACCGGGGTGCAGGTGAAGGTGTAGGAGCGACCGTCCGTCGCCTTGCGGGACTTGAGGGTGCGGGGCCTGCCGCTGCGCTGGACCTGGTCCAGGAGCGGGAAGAGGCCCGGCTCGTCCAGCTCGGGGAGGGCCTCGCGGGCGCGGGCGCCGAGGTCGCGCACGCCGAAGGCGGCGACGTAGGCGTCGTTGACGTAGGCGAGGCGGTGTTCGGGGCCGTGGAGGAGGGCGACGAGGGCCGGGACGCGGTCGAGGACGTCGCGTACGGGCAGTTCGTCGACGCCGGGCACGTCGGGGGCGGGCGGGGCCTCGTCGGTGAGCTGCTCGGCGCGGGCGGCGGGTACGGAGCCGTCTGCCCGCCGGTCCGGGGAGAGGGCCGTGTCGGTCCGCGCGGCGGCGCGGCGCTGTGTTCCGGGGAGTCGGGCGCTCCAGCGCGTGAAGTTCACGAATCCTTGCCTCGTGTAGTTGTCGGCGGCCGGGGACCGGGACGGGCCGGGGGCGGCCCGGGCCCCGGGGGCCGCGCTGGGGCGAGCGGCGGCGCGCCCGCGTGGTGGACCAGTCTGGCAGGGTGCCCGCCCGGCCGACATCCGTCAGACGCCCCAGTGGCCGGGGGAGTTCCTGAGACCGGTCAGGACGACCCCTTCGGGTTGTGCGGGGGCTCCTGGGAAGGCTTTCCACCGGCCGCGAGTTCGAACTCCGCCCGCGGATGTTCGAGTGACCCCAGGGAGACGATCTCCCGTTTGAAGAGTCCGGCGATGACCCATTCGGCGAGCACGCGCGCCTTGCGGTTGACGGTGGGGACGCGGCTGAGGTGGTAGGCCCGGTGCATGAACCACGCGGGGTAGCCCTTGAGCTTGCGCCCGTAGACGTGTGCGACGCCTTTGTGGAAGCCGAGGGAGGCGACGGACCCGGCGTACGTGTGCGCGTACGTGTCGAGGGGCTCGCCGCGCAGGGCGTGGGTGACGTTGTCGCCGAGGACCTTGGCCTGGCGGACGGCGTGCTGGGCGTTGGGGGCGCATTCCCGGCCGGGTTCGGGCGCGGTGACGTCGGGGACGGCGGCGGCGTCTCCGGCCGCCCACGCGTGCGGGGCGCCGTCGACCGACAGCTGGGCGGTGCAGGTGAGCCGGCCGCGGTCGTCGAGGGGGAGGTCGGTGGCGGCGAGGACCGGGTGCGGTTTGACGCCGGCCGTCCAGACGACCGTGCGGGTGGGGAAGCGGGAGCCGTCGCTGAGGACGGCCACGCGGTCGGCGCAGGACTCGAGGCGGGTGTCCAGGCGTACGTCGATGTTGCGGCGGCGCAGTTCGGTGACGGTGTAGCGGCCCAGCTCCTCGCCGACCTCGGGCAGGACGCGGCCGGACGCCTCGACGAGGATCCACTTCATGTCCTCGGGGGTGACGTTGTGGTAGTACCGCGCGGCGTAGCGGGCCATGTCCTCCAGCTCGCCGAGGGCCTCCACGCCCGCGTAGCCGCCGCCGACGAAGACGAAGGTGAGGGCGGCGTCGCGGATGGCGGGGTCGCGGGTGGAGGAGGCGATGTCCAGCTGTTCGAGGACGTGGTTGCGCAGGCCGATGGCCTCCTCGACGGTCTTGAACCCCACGCCGTGGTCGGCGAGTCCGGGCACGGGCAGGGTGCGCGAGACCGAGCCGGGGGCGAGGACGAGTTCGTCGTACGTGATCCGGCGCGCGCCCGTCCTCTCCTCGTCGGTGGCGAGGGTGGTGACCGTGGCGGTGCGGGTCGTGTGGTCGATGGACTCGGCCTCGCCGACGACGACGTCGCACTGGCCGAGGACGCGGCGCAGGGGTACGACGACGTGCCGCGGGGAGATGGAACCGGCCGCCGCCTCCGGGAGGAACGGCTGATACGTCATGTAGGGGTCGGGGGTGACGACCGTGATCTCGGCCTCGCCCCGCCGCAGTTCGCCCTTGAGGTTCCGTTGCAGCCGCAGGGCCGTGTACATCCCGACGTAGCCACCACCGACAACGAGAATGCGCGCACGTTCCTTCACCATCCCATGACGCACCCGACGCTTGCGTTTGTCCACAGGCTCGTCAATTTGTGTGACCGGAGATCGCCCGGGCGCCGAGCCGGGCGCACCGCCGTGGCGCGAGGTGATCACGCAGGTCAGCTTGGGTGAGTACGGGGTCGGGGAGGGGCACATTCGGGGCGTATGCGATCCGTGCGCCGATCGGGGGGCGCTCCGTGCGGAACGTGCCCCTTCTGAATTGACCCCCGCTCAACTATGTTCTTTCCGACGGTGTGCAGGGGGATGTGCCATGGGGTCCGCGACGGGCGGGCCGCGCAACCGGGCCCGTTCCACGCGCTCCGGCTTTCGATGGCGGGGAGTGTCTCCGGGGGGAGACGTCATTACCGGGGGATTGTCTATGCATGTTCAGGATTCTCATTGGTCGTCCGCGTCGGCCGTCGCGCCCGGCGGTGCGATGAACCCGGCGGCGGGCGGCGCACGCGGCGACGCGGCACGGAACGCGCCCTTGCGCGTGGACGCCCAGCGCAATCTGGAGCACGTGCTGCGCGCGGCGCGGGAGGTGTTCGGCGAGCTGGGGTACGGCGCGCCGATGGAGGACGTGGCGCGGCGCGCGCGGGTCGGTGTCGGCACGGTGTACCGGCGTTTTCCCAGCAAGGACGTCCTGGTGCGCCGGATAGCCGAGGAGGAGACGGCGCGGCTGACCGACCAGGCACGCACGGCGCTCGGGCAGGAGGACGAGCCGTGGTCGGCGCTGTCCCGCTTCCTGCGGACGTCGGTGGCCTCGGGCGCCGGCCGGCTGCTGCCGCCGCAGGTGCTGCGGGTCGGGGTGCCGGACGACGCCGACGGCGGTGCCGTCGGTGCGGCGGCCGGTGACGCGCGGGTGCCGCAGCAGCGGATACAGCCGGGCACCGGCGAGCTGCGCCTGGTGCCCGAGGAGGCCGCCAGATCCGGGGCGTCGAGGGGTGTCGCGGCTTCCGTCGCGGGTTCCGTGGTGGGCGACGACGGTGCCGCGGCGCTCCTGGAGGTCGTGGGCCGGCTCGTGGAGCGGGCGCGGACGGCGGGTGAGCTGCGGCCGGACGTGTCGGTGTCGGACGTACTGCTGGTGATAGCCACGGCGGCGCCCTCGCTGCCCGACCCGGCCCAGCAGGCGGCGGCTTCGGCCCGGCTGCTGGACATCCTGCTGGAGGGGTTGCGGTCGCGGCCGGCGTGAGGCGACGGCGAAGCCGTCGGGCGGCCGCTTCATCCTTCCCCGAACGGCTGAGCGTCATTACCGCCGCACGGCAAGTCCCCACAGACGAGTGATGGTCGGCACAGGGGGGTCCTGAACAAAAGCCAATATGGCACGCTGACCCGGTGTTCGGACGGGCTGGGCAGGTTGGCGGGGGCTTTCCGCGATGAGCGTTGACGGGCGGGACGGGGCACTCGGCGGTGACGGGGCGAACGGCCCCGGTGACGTCGGGCCGGGCGACACCCGGGACGGAAACGCGCCGCAGGTGCCGGGCCAGGGCGGCCCGGCCCACGGCCGGCGGGACGGTGGCCCCGAGAAGGGCGACCGGCCGGGCGAGGACGGTGGCCGCGGGGGCCCTGTCGAGGATGGGGACCGTGCGGGGACCGGCGTTCCGGCGCAGCGCGAGCTGCACGAGGACAGCGTGCTGCCGCCGCCGCGGGAGCTGCACGACGGTGGCGTCCTGCCGCCGCCGCGGGAGCTTCCGGTGTCCGACACGGAGCTGATCGAGCGGATGCGCTCGGGCGACGACACGGCCTACGAGGAGCTGTACCGGCGCCACGCTGACGCGGTGCGCCGGTACGCGCGCACCTGTTGCCGCGACGCCCACACCGCGGACGACCTCACCGCCGAGGTGTTCGCCCGCATGCTCCAGGCGGTGCGCGGCGGTTCGGGGCCCGAGTACGCCGTGCGCGCCTACCTGCTCACCGCGGTCCGGCGCGTCGCCGCCGGCTGGACCAGGTCGGCCGGGCGGGAGCAACTCGTCGAGGACTTCGCGGTGTTCGCCGCGCAGGCCGCGCACACCGCGAAGGCGGACGACGACACCCTGGAGCTGGGCGCCGACGTCCGCGCCATGCACGAGGCCGAGCAGTCGATGGCCATGCGGGCCTTCCGTTCGCTGCCGGAACGGTGGCAGGCCGTGCTGTGGCACACCGAGGTCGAGGACGAGTCGCCGAGCGAGGTGGCCGTGCTCTTCGGGCTGGACGCCAACGGCACCCGTGTCCTCGCCAGCCGCGCCCGCGAGGGGCTGAAGCAGGCCTACCTCCAGGCCCATGTCAGTGACGCCCTCGCCGCCGACGAGGAGTGCGCCCGCTACGCCGACCAGCTCGGCACGTACGCGCGCGGCAGGCTGCGCACCCGGGCCGAACGCGGGCTGCGCAAGCACCTGGACGAGTGCGCCAGGTGCCGGCTGGCCGCGACGCAGATCGAGGAGGTCGCGAGCGGCATTCCCGCCGTGGTGCCCGTCGCGGTCATCGGCTGGTTCGGGGCCGCCGGGTACGCGAAGGCGGCGGGGCTCGTCGCCGGAGGCGCGGGCGCCGGTGCGGCGGGGGCCGCGGCCGCGGCGAGCGGCGGCGGCTCCGGCGGAGCGGGCGCCGGGGGCGGCGCGGCGGCCTCCGAGGGGCTGGGCGCACCAGTGAAGGCCGGTATCGCGGCCGGCGTGGTCGCGGTGGCCGCCGCGGCGGCGCTGGCCCTCGCGCTGGTCGGCGACGACGCCCCGGACAAGGAGCCGCCGAAGGCCGCCCCGCCCGCCTCCTCACCCCGACCCCCACTCCAACCCCGACCCCCACACCGCCGCCGCCACCGCCCGCCCCGACCGTCTACCAGTGGAGCGAGCTGGCGTACGACGTGAGCGGCGACGGCACCGGCCCCGAGATGCGGCTGGCCGGGAGCAGCTGGGTGTGGCAGCGCTCCGCCCTGACGATCGACGACGTGTCGTACGCGCACGGCGTCACCGTCCACGGACGTTCCTCGGTCACCGTCGACCTCAACCGCGCGTGCTCGTCCTACGACGCCCTCGCCGGCGTCGACGACCTGACGATGAAGCTCGGCAAGGTCCACTTCTCGGTGTACGCCGACGGCGTCCGGCTGTGGAACTCCGGGATGGTCAAGGGCGGGGACCCCGCGGTACCGGTCCACGTGGACATCACGGGGCGCGAGACGCTGCGGCTGGTGACCGAGCCGCACAGCCCCTTCGACACGGTGGCCCTCGCGGACTGGGCCCAGTCCCGCTTCACCTGCGCGTAGGGGCCTGCGGGACCGGCTGCCCCACCACCGCCGCCAGCTCCCCGATGACGTCGCGGGGCGTGAGGACGGCGCCCTCGGCCAGTTCCACGGCGTACCGCTCACCGCCGAGGGCGGCGCGGGCGGCTGCCTCGGCGCGCTCGGCGTGCGCGCGGTCCGGCATGGGGCGCGGGCGGTCGCCGCGCCAGTGGCCCGCGGCCCCGAGCAGCCGCACCGCACGGGCCTGGTCGCCGAGGTCGCTCAGCAGGCCCGCCGCGCTGTCCACGAGGGTCGCGACGACCAGGTCGGCGCACCGCTCCTCGACGGCCGTCCGGATGGTGCCCGCCAGCAGCGACAAGGCCTCCCCCGGACCGGACTCGCCCGCCGTCACGAGCGCGTCCACCAGGCCCAGCATGGCCAGGAACTGCGGTGGCGGCGTGCCGCGCAGGCACTCCTCGCGGGCGGCCTCCCACAGGACGCGCGCCCGTGCGAAGTCCTCCTCCACCACGGCGAGCCCGGCCCGCAGCATCAGGACGAAGGCCTTGGAGTCCACGACGCCGTACCGGTCCGCCGCGGCGCCGGCCTCGTCGAGTACGCCGAGTGCCGTGCCGTGGTCCCCCTCGCGGTAGGCGATCTCGGCGAGCCGGGCGATGAGGAACGGCGCCTCCGCGAAGGCGCCCACCTCCTCGGCGAGCCGCAGGGCCTCCTCGTACTCGGCCCTGGCCTCCTCGTAGCGGCCGCGCACCATGGCGGCCTCGCCGAAGGCGCTGCACACCTGGGCCGCCACCAGGCGGTCGCCGACGCGGCGGCTGAGCGCGCGCATCTCCGCGAGGTCGTCGTCGATGCCGACCGGGGTGCCCGAGAGGTCGACCACCGCGTGGGTGCGGAACATGAGGCTCGCGGCGATCTCCCAATCGCCCCCGTACGCACGGCAGTTGGCGACGGAGGCGTCCATGGAGCCGCGGACGTCGCCCGAGTCGCTGACGAAGAACTCGGTCAGCGGCCACACGAGACCGGGCACCCGGGCCGCTTCGGGGCCGCCCGCGGCGAAGTGGTCCCGCACCCGCCGGACGTACCGCCGCATGCGCTCCTCCAGCAGCCCCTCCCTCGGCGCGGTCTCGAAGGTGAGGAGGATGTGCATCATCCGCACCCGCATGCGCAGGGAGCCGAGCGGGTGCGGCGGGCCGTCCTGCCCTAGGGCGAGCAGCGCGTCGACGGGGTCCGCGGCAGCCGTACGGCGGGCGAGGACGTCCGGCGCCGGCACCCGGCCGTCCCCCGCGTCCAGGGCGGCTCCGAGGCGCAGCACCCGGTCCAGCCATCTGACGCCCTCGTGGCGGTAGTTGCGCAGCCACCAGAACCAGCCCATGGCGAGCGCGAGGGCGGCGGCCTCCGGCTCGTCGCCCGCGGTGAGCGAGCGGTCGAGGGCCGCGCGGATGTTGTCGTGCTCGGTCTCCAGGCGGGAGATGTACGGCAGTTGCCCGGCCGAGCGCAGCCGCGGGTCGGCCTCCTCGGCCAGGGCGCGGGCCCACGCGCGGTGGGCCCGTTCGGCGGCGGCGCGCAGTCCGGGGACCTCGGCGGCGCGTTCCTCGGCGTACTCGTGGATGGTCTCCAGCATGCGGTAGCGCATGCCGGCGCCCTCGGCGCCCGGGTCGGCGACGACCAGGGACTTGTCGACGAGGGCCCCGACGAGCTCCGCCGCGGGCCCGGTGGTCACGGCTTCCGCGGCCGCGAGGTCCCAGCCGCCCGCGAAGACGGACAGCTCGCGCAGCATCGTGCGTTCCGCCTCGTCGAGGAGGTCCCAGGACCAGTCGACGACCGCGCGGAGGGTCTGCTGGCGGGGCAGGACGGTGCGGCTGCCCGAGGTGAGCAGGCGGAAGCGGTCGTCGAGCCGGTCGGCGATCTGGCGCGGGGTGAGCAGCCGCAGCCGGGCGGCCGCCAGTTCGATGGCCAGCGGCAGTCCGTCGAGGCGCCGGCAGATCTCGGCGACCGCCTCCTCGTCGCGCAGGGCCGCGTCCGCGTCGGGACGTACGGCGCTCGCGCGCGCGGTGAACAGGCGCCGCGCCTGCTCGGGGGTGAGCGGCTCGACCGGGCGGACCGACTCGCCGGGCACGCCCAGGGGTTCCCGGCTGGTGGCGAGGACGGTGAGGCCCGGACAGCGGGTCAGCAGGGTCTCGGCGAGCCGGGCCGCCGCGCCGATGACGTGTTCGCAGTTGTCGAGGACCAGGAGCCGGGTGCGCGGGGCGCAGTACTCGACCAGCAGGGCGACGGGGTCGTGCTGCACGGTGGGCCGGTCTCCGGTCAGCAGCACGGTCTCGCGCAGCCCGAGGGCGTTGACGACCGCGCCGGGCACGGCCTCCGGGCGGTCGAGCGGGGCGAGTTCGACCAGCCATGCCTGGTCGAGCCCGGCGGCGGCCTCCTCGGCGAGGCGGGTCTTCCCGGACCCGCCCGGTCCGGTGAGGGTGACGAGGCGGGCCACGCGCAGTTCGGAGCGGATGGCGTCGAGTTCGAGTTCCCGTCCCACGAAGGTGGTCAGCCGGGGCCTGATGTTGCCCCGGCGGCCGTCGGGAGCCCGCTCGGGCGCCGGGGAGGTGCGCACCGCGCCCTGGGCGCCGAGCAGTTCGGCGTGCAGGGCGCGCAGCCGGGGGCCGGGTTCGGTGCCGAGGCCTTCGGCGAGGGTGCGGCGGGTGCTCTCGTAGGCGGCCAGGGCGTCGGCGTCGCGGCCGGTGGCGCGCAGGGCGCCGATGAGCAGGGCGTGCAGCGGTTCGTCGTACGGGTGGGCGGCGGCCAGTTCGCGCAGCCGCGGTACGGCGTCGTGGGCGTCGCCGAGGCGCAGCCCGGCCTCGATCCGGGTGCGGGTCGCCTCCAGGTGCAGGGCCTCGGGGCCGGCGGCGTGTCCGGGGAGGTCGGCGAGGGCGGGGCCGCGCCAGAGGGCGAGTGCCTCGTCCAGGTGCCGGGCGGCGGTCGCGGCGTCGCCGTGTCCGAGGGCGGTGGTGCCTTGGCGGACCAGGCGCTCGAAGACGAACAGGTCGACGTCGTCGCGGGTCGCCGCGAGCCGGTAGCCGCCGGGGGCGGAGTCGACGGCCTCCTTGCCGACGGTACGGCGGAGGCGGCCGACCAGGGCCTGGAGTGCGGCGGGGGCGTCCTGCGGCGGGTCGTCCTGCGCCCAGACCTCGTCGATCAGGGTGGCGGGCGTAACGACGTCACCGGGGCGGAGGGCGAGGGCGGTGAGCAGCGCGCGCAGGCGGGGGCCGCCGGGGTTCGCGACGGTGCCGTGGTCCTCCGTCTGGGTGACGCCCAGGATTCTGTACCGCACGGGGCCATTGTCGCCGTAGCGGTGGGGTGGGGGCACCCGGCGCGGGTGTGATCAGTGATCCGGCGCGGGGGTGGACAGGGGCCCGGCGTTGTCCGGTGCCCGGCGCGGGTGCGGGCGCGGGGGTGGGGAGCGCGGCCCGGCGTTGCGGGGTGCCGCCGCGCCCACCCGTGCCGCCCAGCGGCACGACTGCCCGCAGCTACGGGCGGGCGGC
>NZ_MULI01000129.1 GCF_002939385.1 Streptomyces sp. MH60
GCTGACACCGGCGTGTGCGGTGGACCCGGCCGCGCTGCCCGCGCCGGTCGCCGCGGCGCCCTCCCCGGCCGACGGCGGCGCACCCGCCCCGACCGCGCAGCAGGAGGCGCTCTGCGAGCTGGTCGCGGACGTCCTCGGGGTGGAACGGGTGGGCCTCGGGGACGACTTCTTCGCCCTCCGCTGCAACTCCCTGAAGGCCACCCGCATCATCGGCCGGATGCGCCGCACCCTCGGTGTCGAGGTCACCATCCGGCAGCTCTTCCAGTACCCGAACGTCGCGGACCTCTCCGCCCACCTGCGGCCCGCCACCGCCAAGAGCCGCCCGAGCCTGGGCGGCACGCTGCGGCGGGCGGGGCAGCGGGACGGTGAGGGCGCCGCGGCGGTGGCCCGGCAGATCCGCCAGAACACGAAGGAACAGGTGACGGTCATGCGTGAGAACGCCAAGCAGGACGCCCGGCAGCTCAAGGAGCAGCTCGTCGGGCAGACCCGGGACCAGTACGGGGCGGACTTCCAGGCCCGGCTCATGGAGGACGTGGAGGAGCGGGTCCGCGCGGGGATGCAGCACGGGTCGGGCCGGCCGAAGGGGCGGGACGCCAAGGAGACGCAGAAGCTGCTGAAGCGGATGCTGGAGCGGTTCGGCGACCAGGTCCGCGACGCCGGCCAGGACCGCGCCCTCACGGAGGACGACCTGGCCAAGGCCCAGGGCCTGCTCAACACCACGGCCGAATCCCTCTCCGCCCTGTTCCGCACCACCCCCCCGAAGGCGGGCTGACCTTCCCCTCGTCAGCCCCCGCCCCCGGCCCCCCGCATCCGCGGGGGGCCGGGGGTTTTCCCCTGCACGCCGCCCGGCCCGGGGCGGGGGCGGGGGCGGGGGCCGCGACAGGGCGGAGGCGGGACGCGGGGGCGATGGGGAGGCCCCGGTGCGGGCGGCGGGCCGGTACGGAACGCGGAGCGTGGCCTGGCAGGAGTGGCGGAGCGGGACCCGGCAGGAGTCCCGGAGCGGGACCCGGCAGGAGTCGCGGAGCAGGCACGGCGAGGGACGCGCACCGCCCGCACCGTGCCCGGCGCGGCAGGCGCCCCGCCCCGCACTGCCCGGCGTGGCGTCGCGCAGGTGGGCCGGGGCGGGCTGGGCCGGGCCGGGCCGGGCCGGGCTGGGCTGGGCTGGGCTGGGCTGGGCTGGGCTGGGCTGGGCCGGAAACGCCTCCGCCCCCGCCCTGGGTGCGGGGGCGGGGGCGGTCGGTGGAGGTGGGCCTCAGGGCCAGCTTTCGCCGTCCAGGTCGTAGGAGGTCCGGCGTACGACGATGTCGCCGATGATGGTGTGGGCGTGGATGCGGACGGCGTCGGGACGGTCGGCGGAGGTGCCGGCGACGATGAGGTCCAGGGAGCGGTAGACGGTACCGACGTGCGAGTCGAGGTCGAGCAGCGTCGGCACGCCCAGGGCGACGCCGACCTCCAGCTTGCCGGACGCCGTCTCCAGCACGAGCGGCCCGCGCGTGGTCTCGTCGATGCGGATGTCGCCCTGCGAGGCCCGCGCCTCCACCTCGGCGTGCGCCCGCCCGATGTGCAGGTCGCCGCTGTCCGCGTACACGCGTACGTTGCCCCTGGCCTCGCCTATCTCGGAGTTGCCCTTGGTGCGGTTGAGCTGGACGGCCGCGTCGGCGACCCGGATGTGCACGTCGCCGCCCTCGGCCAGGGCCTCCACGTCGCCGTGCGCGTGTGCCACGGTGACGTTGCCGAGGATCGAGGTCAGATGGAGCGGCCCCGCCTGCTCCACCTCGATGTGGCCGCAGTCGGTGCTGAGCCGGCACTCCCCCAGGCGGCCCACGCACACGAAGTCGGCGGCCAGCGCGTCCCCGCGGACCCGGGAACCGGCCGGCAGCCCGATGTCGATGACCACCGCGCCGCCGCCCAGCGCGAACCCGCGCGGGTTGGGCGCGCTCACCACGAGTTCTCCGGCCGTGAAGGACACGTGGGCCTGCTGCGCCGTCGCCACGTCGCGCGGGTCGGAACGGTCGTTCGGACGCACCTCCACCACGGTGTCGGTGCGGGCGCCCGCGGCGATGCGGACGCTGCCGACGTTCAGCTCGATGGTGGCCAGGATCGGCTGGGGTGTCTCGAATTCCGGCATGACGAACCCTTTGGCGGATGGCAAGCAGCCCGTGGACACGCTGGGGTGCCACGGGCTGCGGGGGATGACTCGGCGGACGGGTGTCGCGCCGTCAGTTGGTGCGGTCCTTGTTGAAGTGCTTCATGGCCCAGACGAAGCCGAGGAGCGTGAGGCCGGCGCACCAGGCGACGGCGATCCACGCGTTGTTGCCGATCTCGGTGCCGAGGAGCAGCCCGCGCAGGGTCTCGATCATCGGCGTGAAGGGCTGGTACTCGGCGAAGTAGCGCAGGCCGGTCGGCATGGTGTCGGTCGGCACGATGCCGGAGCCGACGAAGGGCAGCAGGATCAGCGGGAAAGGGGCGTTGCTGGCCGCGTCCAGGGTCTTCGCGGCGAGGCCGAAGGCGACGCCGAGCCAGGTCAGGGCGAGGCTGGCGGCGGCGAGCAGCGCGAGGGCCGCGAGCCACTCGACGGGGGTGGCGTTGGGCCGGAAGCCCATGGCCCAGGCCACCGCGAGGACGAGCGCCATGCTGGTGAGGGTCTGCAGGACCGAGGAGATGACGCGGGCGATGAGGATGGCCGGACGGAAGATGGCCATCGTCTTGAACCGCGCGATGATGCCCTCGGTCATGTCCACGGAGGTGGACACGGCGGTGCCCAGGGAGCCGGTGGCGGCGGTCATGATGATCAGGCCGGGCAGGACGTAGTTGACGTAGTCGTCACCGCCGCCGAGGGGGGCGACGCCCTCGCCCAGCACGTTGCCGAAGACGTAGACGAACAGCAGCAGGAACAGGACCGGGATGCCGACGATCGACAGCGCGGTGGTGGGGTAGCGCAGCTGGTTCTTGATGTTGCGGCGCAGCAGGGTGGCGGAGTCGGCGACCGCGTAGGTGACGGTGCTCATACCAGGGCTCCATTCTCGGTGTCGGCGCCGACGGTGCCGGCGGGCTCGCTCTTGCTGGTGTCGGGGGTCTGGCCGGTCAGGGCGAGGAAGACGTCGTCCAGGTCCGGGGTCTTGAGCGACAGCTCGCCGACGGTGCTGACGTCGAGCCGGGCGAGGACGCCCTGGACGGCGGCGGCGCTGCCGTCGCTCGGGACCCGCAGCGTCATCGAGTCCTCGTCGCGGGTGAGCGGGGTGCCGTCCAGTGCGGCGGCGGCCGTGGCGAGCGCGGCGGTGCTGGTGAACCGCAGGTCGATGCTGCCGCCGGGGATCTGCCGCTTGAGCTGCTCGGGAGTGCCCTGGGCGACGAGCCGGCCGCCGTTGAGGACCGCGATGCGGTCGGCGAGCTGGTCGGCCTCCTCCAGGTACTGGGTGGTCAGGAACAGGGTGACGCCGTCGGCGACCAGGTCGCGCAGCAGGTCCCACATCGCCCGGCGCACCCGCGGGTCCAGTCCGGTGGTGGGCTCGTCCAGGAAGATCACCCGCGGTGCGCCGACCAGGGTCATCGCCAGGTCGAGGCGCCGCTTCATGCCGCCGGAGTAGGTCAGCACGGGCTTGCGCGCCGCCTCCACCAGGTCGAACTGCTCGATCAGCCGGGCGCAGCGCTCCTTGGCCACGCGCTTGTCCAGGTGCCACAGCCGGCCCATCAGCGCGAGGTTCTCCTCCGCGTTCAGGAAGGGGTCGACCGCGGAGAACTGTCCCGTGACGCCGATGCTGCCGCGGACGCCGTCGGGGTCGGCCGCCAGGTCGTGCCCGGCCACCGTCACCCGGCCCTCGTCCGCCTTCAGCAGCGTCGAGAGGATCTTCACGGTCGTGGTCTTGCCCGCGCCGTTGGGACCCAGGAGCGAGAACACCGATCCGGCCGGGATCTCGAGATCCACTCCGTCCAGTACCCGGTGCTCGCCGTAGGCCTTGCGCAGACCGACAACCGAAATCGCCGTACTCACCATCTCAATCCTCCTCACTGACTTGCACGCTGTTCAAGTCCTCACCGTAGAGGCGACTTGCACACTGTGCAAGTGCTGTTCCGGGTCTGACTTGAACTTTGTGCAATCCGAATTTCTGATCTAGCCTGAGCTCATGCCCCGTGACACGCTGACCCGCGAGCAGATCGTGCGCGCAGCCATCGAGCTGCTGGACGCCGAGGGTCTCGAGGGTCTGAACATGCGCAGTCTCGGCAAGCGCCTCGACTCGGCGGCCACCGCCGTGTACTGGCACGTGAAGAACAAGGACAACCTCGTCGTCCTGGCCGGGAACGAGGTGTGGAACGAGGTCGGGCTACCCGACCTGGACACCGTCGACTGGCGCACGGCGGCGGCCACGATGGCCGGTGACCTGTACCGCATGGTCACCAAGCACCCCTGGCTGGTGATGGCCTTCGCCTCGCAGCCCCTCTACGGGGAGAACAAGGCCCGCCACGACGACCACAGCCTCGCGGTCTTCGAGAAGGCCGGTTTCGTCGGTGTGGAGGCCGACCAGGCGGCGGCCACGGTCTTCACGTTCGTGCTCGGCCACTCCATCGGCCTGTCGGCCACCCTGTCGGTGAACCGGCGTCTGACCAAGGCCGGCCGCAACGCCCAGGAAGCGATCAGGGAGACGATGGCGCAGGCGACGGAGATCGCGCTGGGCTTCCCCCGGCTGCGCTCCCGCGTCGACTCCTATGCCGGCACCGAGTACGGCGCCGCGCCCGAGCACAGCTTCGAGTTCGGCCTCCAGGCCATCCTGGACGGTCTCGAGCGCCGGCTCGGCAGCCGGTCGCTGTCGCTGCCGGACCGGGCCGGCGCGCAGGACCTGGACCGCGTCCATCGGTGACTCCCGTCGGTCGGTGAGGGGCTCGGCCCTCCGGGTTTCGGTTCCCGCGGCAGCTGTCGCCCCGGTACGACCACGACGTTATGGGGTCCGCTTATCGGTGCCTTATCGACGCGCTATCGGGTCCCGGACGTGCGAGGTCCCCGCCGGTGGCTCCGACGGGGACGGGGGCGGGGGGCGGGTGCCGCGGGTCAGGCGGTGCGCACCGCCAGGGAACGCACGCCGGTGAACTCGGGCGAGCCGAAGAAGACCGGCGGGACGTCCGGGTCCACCCGGAGCGTCGGGAAGCGGTCCAGGAGCAGGTTGAAGACCACCCGGGTCTCCACCCGGGCCATCGCCGCGCCGATGCAGTAGTGGGCCCCGCGCCCGTATCCGACGTGCTGGTTCGGAGCGCGGCCCGCGTCGAAGGCGTCCGCGTCGGGGAACTGGCGCGGGTCGCGGTTGGCGGCGCCCAGCTGGATGCTGACCATCTGGTCCTTGGGGATCTTCACCCCGCCCACCTCGACGTCCACCTCGGTGGCCCGGTAGGAGGTGGTGGCCGGCGTGAAGTACCGCATGACCTCCTCGAACATGCTCGGCACCAGCGAGCGGTCGGCCCGCACCCGGGCCGCCTGGGCGGGGAAGGACTCCAGGCAGAGCATGGTGTTGCCGATCAGGATCGGGCTGGTGAGGTGGCCCGCGCCCAGCACCGCCACGGCGAAGTTGATGATCTCGTCGCGGGCCATCGGGCTGCCGTCGAGGTAGCGGAACTCCAGCATCAGGCTGAGCAGGTCCTGCCGGGGCTCCTTGGCGCGCTCGTCGATGATCTCGCCCAGGAAGTCGCGCAGCGGCAGCAGCGGGCCGAGCAGCGAGTCGAAGTACTCCTCGCCGCCCTCGCCGACCGTGCTCATCTGGACGTCCGCGTCCATCGTCTGGTCGACGGCCTTGAACATGTACCGCTGCTCGGGCGGCGTGCCCAGCAGCTCGCTGAAGAGGATCCCCGACAGGTCGTCGATGAAGTCGCCCAGCAGGTCGAACCGGTCCCGGCCGGCCAGGGGGGCCAGCAGTTCGTCGCCCAGGCCGGTGATCCGGCCCTCCAGGTCCTCCATCCGCTTGGGGCTGAAGGCCCGGCCCACCTGGCGGCGCATGTGGATGTGCTCGGGCCCGTTCATCTGGGCCATGTCGCCCTTGATCAGCCGGGCCTGCTCCTCGTCCACGTCGAACAGGCGGGTGGAGTCGGCGGAGAACGACTCGGAGTCGTTCAGGACCTCCAGCACCTCCGGGTACCCGGCGACCTGCCACACGCCGATCGCCTCGTCGAAGGCGACCTTCTGGTCCGGCAGCCGCCCGCGCAGCCAGTACTTGTCGGGACCGAGGCCCCAACGGTCCGCGAAGTCGGTCACCGGGCCCCGCCCCGCCCGGTCAGGACGTGCATCGAGCGCACGCCCACCATGTCCTCCGAGGGGAAGAACGTCGTCGGCCGCTCGGGGTCGGACCGGAAGTCGGGGTAGCGGTCGAGCAGGGCGTTGACGGCTATCCGCCCCTCCAGGCGGGCGAGCCGGGCGCCCAGGCAGAAGTGCACGCCGTGCCCGAAGACGACGTGCGCGTTGGGGGTGCGCTCGGGGCGGAACTCGTCGGGGCCCTCGAAGCGCAGCGGGTCGCGGTTGGCGGCGCTCACCCACGGCAGGATCATCTGCTCGGCCGGGATGGTGACGCCGCCGAGCTCCACCTCGCGGGTGGTGACCCGGGACAGGGTCGCGGCCGGCGGCAGCAGCCGCAGCGCCTCCTCGATGGCACCCGGCACCAGCGAGCGGTCCTCGCGCACCCGGTCCCGCTTGGCGGGCTCCGTGTCCAGGCACGCCATGGTGTTGCCGACCATCATCGTGCTGGTGATGTGCCCGGTGATCAGCAGGACGTTGGCGATGTTGACGATCTCGGTGTCGGTGAGCCGGTCGCCCTCCTCCTCGGCCTGGGTGAGGTAGGTCAGGAGGTCCTCGCGCGGGTTCTTCCGCCGCTCCACCACCTGGCCGAGCATGTAGTCGAGCAGCGGCTGGAGGCGCTTCTCCGCGTCGTGGATCTGCTCCTCGATCCCGTCGCCGCCGGCCACGAAGTCGATGCCCGCCATGTTCTCGATGATGTCGAAGGCCGCGCCCTTGAACAGGTCGAAGTCCTTGCTGTCGATGCCGAGCATGTCGGCGATCACCCGCACGGGCAGCGGGTAGGCGAGGTCGGCGACCAGCTCGAAGGAGCCCTTCTCGTCGACCGCGTCGAGCAGCTCGCCGGTGATCTTCCGGATGGCGGGTTCGAGGTTGGACACCACCCGCGGGGTGAAGGCACGTCCGATGAGCTTGCGGTACTTGGTCTGCTCCGGCGGGTCCATCTGGGAGATGTCGCCCTGCTGGAACTTCTCGTCCACCTGCACGGCGGCGTAGGCGGCGGTGCGGGCGGAGAAGGTCTCGTGGTCACCGAGTACCTGCTCGACCTCGGCGAAGCCGTAGACGTTCCAGGCGCCGAACGCCTCGCTGAACTCGACGGGCTTGTCGGGCCGGATGCCGCGCAGCCAGGGGCTGTTGGGGTGGAAGTTCCACCGCTCGACGACTTTCGACATGGCGAAGTTGATTCCTCTCGCTGGTGTCTCTGCGCTGGTGTCGCTGCTCGCTGGTGTCGCTGCGCTACTTCTCCGCGGCCATGGCCGCCCGCAGGCTTCTGGGCCGCAGGTCGGTCCAGTTCTGCTCGACGTACTCCAGGCACTCGGCGCGGCCCGCGGGGCCGAAGACGGCCCGCCAGCCGGCCGGCACGTCCGAGAAGGTCGGCCAGAGCGAGTGCTGGTCCTCGTCGTTCACCACCACCTGGAACTGGCCGTTCTCGTCGTCGAAGGGGTTGCTGCTCATATGTCGAATCTCCGTTTCGTCTCCCGGCCGATGAGCCGGCAGATCTCGTCGGCCGACCCGGCGTCGATCAGGTCGTGGTGGGTGCTCTCGATGTCGTACTGCGTGACGGTCCCCGTGATGTACGGCCCCCACAGGTCCCCGTAGCGGGCGTCCTGGTTGGGCACCGCGTTGAAGAACAGCGCGTCGCCGTGGAAGACGGGTGAGGTGAACTTGGGCGTCAGCGAGGTGTGATTGACGATGACCCGGACCGCGTCGTCGAGGAACGCCTCGTGGTCCCCGGAGCCGACGCCGCTGGTGAGGTGCTCGCGGAAGTACTCCCGCAGCGCGGCCGGGGCCGGCGCCGGCTGGGTCGCCAGGTAGTCGCCGGGCACGCTGTCCAGCAGCACCAGGAACGCCACCTCGTGGCCGCGTTCCTGGAGCCGGGCGGCGACGGCCTGGGCGAGGGTGCCGCCGATGGAGTACCCGGCCAGGTGGAACGGGCCCTCGGGCTGGACGGCCAGGATCTCCCCCACGTAGTCGAGGACCATCTCGTCCAGCGACTCGGGCAGCCGGGCCGCCCCGTCGAAGCCCTTGGCCTGGATGCCGTGGATCGTCCGGTACTGGGGCAGCCGGCCGCCGAAGCCCAGGTAGGGCCAGCAGATGCCGCCGCCGGGGTGCACGAACCACAGTGGCGGCCCGTCGGCGCCCGCGGCCCGGCTGCCGCCGCCCTTGATGGACAGCACCGGGGCGAAGGGGTCGCCGGACAGCCCCGAGTCGCCCTCCGTCTCCAGGAACGCGACCAGTTCGGCGACGGTCGGCGCGTCGAAGACGGCGCGCAGGGGCAGTGCGACGCCGAGGACCACCCCGATCCGGCTGATCAGCCGGGCGGCGAGCAGCGAGTGCCCACCGCGGGTGAAGAACGAGTCGTCGATGGTGACCGAGTCGAGGCCGAGCACCTCGGCGAACAGACCGCACAGGATCTCCTCGCGGGTGGTGCGCGGCGCCCGGCCGGCCGACTCGCCCGCGTAGTCGGGGACCGGCAGCGCCCGCTTGTCGAGCTTGCCGCTCAGGGTCAGCGGCACCTCGTCGATCAGTGCCAGCGCGGCCGGCACCATGTGCTGCGGCAGCCGCGCCCGCACCAGTTCGCGCACCTCGGACACCAGGTCCGGGTCGCCGGCCCGGTCCGCGGTGGGCACCAGGTAGCCGGCCAGCCGCCGGTCGCCGCCACCGCCGTCGACGATCACCACGGCCTGGTCCACTCCCGGATGGGCCCTCAGCCCCGCCTGCACCTCGCCCAGTTCGATCCGGAAGCCGCGGATCTTCACCTGGTCGTCGGCCCGCCCGTGGAAGACGAGCGCGCCGTCGGCGGTCCACGCCACCACGTCACCGGTGCGGTACATCCGTTCGCCGGGCCCGCCGAACGGGCAGACCACGAAGCGGGCGGCGGTCACGGTGGGCCGGCCGACATAGCCGCGGGCGAGGCCGGGACCGGCGATGTACAGCTCGCCGGGCACCCCGGCCGGGACCGGACGCAGCGCCGCGTCGAGCACGTACAGCCGGGTGTTGTGGATGGGCGTGCCGATCGGGAACACCCGGTCGTCGGCGGTCAGCGGGGCGCTCATGGTGGCGCACACGGTGGTCTCGGTCGGGCCGTAGACGTTCATCATCCGGCGGCCCGGCGCCCACTGGGCGACCAGTTCGGGCGACGGCGCCTCCCCGCCGACCAGCAGCGAGACCACGCTGCTCAGCGACCCGGCGGGGAGCGCGGCCAGCATCGACGGCGGGAGCATCATGTGCGTGACCCGGTGCCGGTCCACCGTCGCGGCCAGCGGCGGGCCGGGCGCCAGCTCCTCCTTGTCGGCGAGGACCAGGGTGGCCCCGGACAGCAGCACCGTGAACATCTCGCACAGGGAGACGTCGAAGCTGGGCGAGACCAGCTGGAGCATCCGGCTGCCGGCGTCCACCGCCATCCGCTCGACGTGCGCGTCGACCAGGCTCGCCACACCCCGGTGGGTGACCACCGTGCCCTTGGGCAGACCGGTCGAGCCGGAGGTGTAGATGACGTACGCGGCGCTGTCGGGGCTGCTGCCCCGGGGCACGCGCGGGACGTGCCCGCCGCCGGACGGCACCCGGTCCACCCGGACCGTGGGCAGGCCGTGCCCGTCGGTCACCGCGGCCGCGGAGGCGTCGACCACCGCGAGCCGGGCACCGGAGTCGGCCAGCATGTAGGCGATCCGCTCGGCCGGGTAGGTGTGGTCGACCGGCAGGTACACCCCGCCGGTCCTCGAAGAGCAGGGCGGTGGCGTCGGGTGTGGCGGCGGCCCGGCGTTCGAACTGGTCCGCGACGGTGCCGGGAGCCGTCGGTGCCGCCGTGCCGTTGAAGCCGTCGAGCAGCCGGCGCCGCTCCTCCTCGGGCTGGAGGTCGAGGGCGGCGACGGGCGCGTCCGGGTCGGCCGCGATCCGGGTGAGCACCCGGCCGAGCCGGTCCGCGATGCCCTCGGCGACCGCCGCCTCGAAGTGGTCCTGCTGGTACTCCATGACGACGTGCAGCCGGTCGTCGGCGGCGGCCGCGATACCGAGCGGGTAGTGGGTGCCGTTGCCGGTGCCGACACCGGTGATCGCGACGCCGCCGTTGGCGTCGGCGTCGGCGAGGCCGTCCCGCTCCATCGGGAAGGACTCGAAGACCACGACGGTGTCGAACAGCGTGGTCAGTCCGGCGGCCCGGCAGATCTCGGTGAGCCCGACGTGATGGTGGTCCATCAGCGCGCTCTGCCGGTCCTGGAGCGCGGTGAGCACCTGGCGCAGGCTCTGCCAGGGCGACAGCTCCGCCCGTACCGGCAGGGTGTTGATGAACAGGCCGACCATGGACTCCACCCCGGGCACGGCGGGCGGCCGGCCGGAGACGGTGGTGCCGAACACCACGTCCTGCCGGCCCGTGATCCCGGCCAGGACGATCGCCCAGGTGCCCTGCACCAGGGTGCTGAGCGTGACGCCCAGCTCGGCGGCGACGCCGATCAGCGCACGGGCGGTCTCCGGGGCCAGCGGGATGTCGGCCTGCCCCACCCGCCGCGCGTCGGCCCGCACGCTCGGGTCGGTCACGACCAGCGTCGGTTCCTCCACCCCGGCCAGCTCGGTCCGCCAGGCCCGGTCGGAGGCCGCCGGGTCCTGCTCCGACAGCCAGCGCAGGAAGTCGCCGTACCGGTGGGCCCGCGGCAGGACGGAGGGGTCGCCCCCGGAGCCGTACAGCCGCAGCAGCTCGCCCATCAGGATGCTCAGCGACCAGCCGTCCAGCAGGGCGTGGTGCGAGGTCAGCACCAGCTGGGCCTCGTCCGCTCCGGTCAGCGCGAGGCTGATCCGCAGCAGCGGGGGCCGGGCCGGGTCGAAGTGGTCGGCCTCGTCCTCGGCGAGCAGCCGCCGCAGGGCCTCGGCGCGCGCGGTGTCGTCCAGCTCCCGCAGGTCGGCGTGGAGCCAGGGCAGTTCGACCTCGTCGAGGACCAGCTGCGCGAGGTCGCCGGAGCCGTCGGGGACGAAGGCGGTGCGCAGGTTGGCGTACCGGTCGAGCAGCGCCTGCCCGGCCGCCCGCATCCGCTCGGGCTCGACGGCGCCGGACAGGCCGTAGACGACCTGGACGTGGTAGGCGTCGTACGAGGTGTCCGCGAGCATCGACTCGAACAGCAGGCCGTGCTGGAGCGGGGTGAGCGGCCACACGTCCGCCAGGGACGGGAAGCGTGCCTCCCAGCGTTCCAGTTCGCCCTGGCGTACGGCGACCAGCGGCACGTCGGAGGGGGTCAGCCCGCCCGCGCCCGGCCGGGCGGCGTGCCGGGCCAGACCGGTGAGGGCGGTGCCCCACAGGTCGGCCAGCTCACCCACCTCGTCGCGGGAGAGCACGCCGGTCGGGAACCCGAAGCGGACGGCGAGCGCCGGGCCGTCCTCGGTGTCCGTCACCGCGGCGTTGATCTCCAGGGTGGACATCACGGGCATGTCGGCGTCGGGGACGGCGATCAGCTCGTTCATCCCCGGGGTCTG
>NZ_MULI01000013.1 GCF_002939385.1 Streptomyces sp. MH60
CCGGGGCCGCGGCGCCCGCCCGGACACCACGCCCCCGGCCCGCGCCCGCGTCGTACGCCAGGCCTCCGCCCCCGCCACCCACCGCACCGGCGCCTCCGACCGCCCGGAGGAGGACCGGGCAGGCAGCCACTGAGCCTCCCGCGCGCCCGCCGGCGGAGACGACGACGCCCCCGGTGACCCGTGGAGGGCCGCCCGGGGGCGTCGGGGTGGACGGGAGGGGGTCAGCGGCCGGTGAGGGCGCGGCCCCTGCGGTACAGGATCGCTCCGCCCGCGATCAGCACGGCACCGGCGGCCGCGGCACCCAGCGTGCCCTCGCTGCCGGTCTCGGCCAGGACGGGCGGCTGCTCCGTCTGGGGAGCCGGCGGGGTGTGCTCCTCCTCGGACGGCGGCGGGGGCTCCTCGTGGGTGGGCGGCGGCGGCTCCTCCTCGCCGTAGCCGGGCGGCGTGGTCGGGGGCGGCGGCTCCTCCTCGCCGTAACCGGGGGGCTCCTCGGAGGCGTTCTCGCACTCGTTGCCGAAGACCGGGTTCAGCGCGGCGATCACGTCGACGGTGTTGCCGCAGAGGTTGACCGGCACGTCGACCGGGACCTGCGCGTTGTTGCCGGATCCGACGCCGGGCGAGCCCTCGGTCGCACCGTCCGCGTGGGAACCGGACGACGAGGACGAAGTCGAGGACGAGGACGTGTTCGAGGACGAGGTGTCCTCGCCGTACCCGCCGCCGTCGCCGTTGCCGTCGGTCTGCTCGTCCGAGGTGTTCTCGCACTCGTTGCCGAAGGCCGGGTTCAGGGCGGCGATCACGTCGACGGTGTTGCCGCAGGCGTTCACGGGCACGTCGACCGGGACCTGGAGGGCGTTGCCGGACACGGCGCCCGGCGAGTTCGTGGCGGCCCCGTCCGCATGCGAGTCGGCAAGGGCGGGGCTGCCGCACAGGGAAAGGATGCCCGTCGCGGCGGCAGCCGCGACCATCCCCCTGCTCAGGGTCTGTCGCACTCTGGTTGTCTTCCTGCTTGGAGAGATGAGAGATGAGAGGTGGCCGGAGAACGATCCGGGGGACGGGCTGCAGAAAGGGGAAAAGGCCGGCCCCGAACCAAACGAGTTGGCCAAGGCCGGCCCTGACACAGCCGGTCGGTGCGGAACGACGTCAGTCGTTCTCGCACTTGTTGCCGAACGCCGGGTTCAGCAGACCAACGACGTTGATGCTGTTGCCGCACACGTTGACGGGAACGTGCACGGGAACCTGGACGACGTTGCCGGACAGGACGCCCGGGGAGCCTACGGCGGCACCCTCGGCGCCGGCGTCGGCGAAGGCCGGGGCGGCCATGCCGAGGGCCATGATCGCGCCCGCGACGACAGCAGCGCTCTTCTTCATGAACTTTCCCTTCTCTGCGGTCATGCCTGAATGACGGCCGAAACCGCGCGAGCACAGCATTGACGGCTCGCACCATGACCTGCAGCCTGCAAACGAGGAATTGACGGCCGGAGAAACTACCGAACGTGGGACACCCCGAAATTCACTCGGATGCCTTACGAATCGGTCCGGCCGTTCCCCCAGGAGAGCGACGACGTCGTTCCGCTCCCCGGCGAAATCCCGTCCCGTTCACGGCCGGGCGGCCCACGCGGAAGTCAGCGGGCCGCCCGTACCGGGTGGGGCTGGACTCAGCGGCCCTCACCGTTCGCCGACAGCACCGACAGGTCCTCGAGGACGTGCGACACGGCGCCGTCCCGCTTGGCCTGCGTGGAGTTGTCCGCGCACTGCTGGTTCAGGTCGTCCGCCAGGACGTTGATGTCCTGGATCGGGACGAGGTTGACGACGGCGACGTTGACGTCCTCGACACCGAGGCACGGCTTGTTCAGCGTGCCCTCGACCAGCGACAGCTGCGGGCTCATGTCGCCGTCGGTCGCCGAGTTGCCGAACGACGACGAGGCGCCGTTGCCGTTGGCCACGGCCGGCCCGTTGTCGTCCCCGATGGCCAGAGCCTGGGGCGCGGCAGCAGCGGACATGCCGATCACAGAAGCGGCAGCCGCCGCGGCGACCATTGCCTTCTTGAGCACTTCGCGTTCCTTTCGTCGTAGCGACGCACTGTCCTACGGCCTCATCAACCCGGTGCGCGGTGATTGGTTGCGGGCGTTCACCCGGTTGGCCCGCACCGGATCTCGAAAACGGCGCGGAAATCGCCGGAATCCCGGGGGGAAACGCGGACCCGTACACATTTCCCGTTGTCCGCCGACGGAGTGAACGGGAGAAACCCGACCGGACTCACGGAGTTGACCAGAGCGCTCCGGTGGACGGGGTTTCCTCAGAAAGGACTTGCCAGTGATCAAGAAGGTAGTTGCCTACGCGGCGATCGCCGCCTCCGTCATGGGCGCCTCCGCTGCCGCGGCACCGCAGGCGATGGCGATCGGTGACGACAGCGGGCCCGTCTCCGCCAACGGCAACGGCGCCTCGCAGTACTTCGGCAACTCGATGACCACGGGCAACATGAGCCCGCAGATGGCGCTCATCCAGGGCTCGTTCAACAAGCCCTGCATCGCGGTCAGCGACATCCCGGTCAGCGTCATCGGTCTCGTGCCGATCCAGGACCTCAACGTCCTGGGCGACGACCTGAACCAGCAGTGCGCCGAGAACTCCACGCAGGCCAAGCGCGACGGTGCGCTGGCCCACCTGCTGGAGGACGTCTCGATCCTGTCCTCCAACGGTGAGGGCTGACGGCGGCAGGCGCTGACAGCGCGCCGGGGCGGGTCGCCGAGGACATCGGCGGCCCGCCCCTCTCGCATGTCCGGGGCGCCCGGGTGCGGATCAGCGTCCCGGCGTCGCGTACAGCGCCGCTATCTCGTCCGCGTACGCCGCGACGGCCGCGTGCCGCTTCACCTTCAGGGACGGGGTCAGCAGCCCGTTCTCCTCGGTGAACTCGCCCTCGACCAGCCGGAAGGCGCGGATCGACTCGGCCCGGGAGACGGCCGCGTTGGCGTGGTCCACGGCCTTCTGGACGTCGGCGCGCATCCTCTCGTCCCGTACGACCTCGGACATCGGTGTGCCGGCGGGCAGCCCGCGCACCGCCAGCCAGTGGGCGACGGCGTCCGGGTCGAGGGTGACCAGGGCGGCGACGAAGGGGCGGTTGTCGCCGACGACCAGGCACTGGGCGACGGGTGGGCGGCTGCGCAGGCGGTCCTCCAGGACGGCCGGGGAGACGTTCTTGCCGCCGGAGGTGACCAGGAGGTCCTTCTTGCGGCCGGTGATGGTGAGGTAGCCGTCGGCGTCGAGGGAGCCGAGGTCGCCGGTGGCGAACCAGCCGTCGGTGAGGGCCGCGTCGGTGGCCTCCGGGTTGCCGCGGTAGGAGCCGAAGACGATGCCGCCCTTGACCAGTACCTCGCCGTCGTCCGCGATGCGCACGGCGGTGCCGGGGACCGGCGGGCCGACCGTGCCGGGGCGGGGGCCGAGCGGCGGGACGATGGTGGCGGCGGCGGTGGTCTCGGTCAGGCCGTAGCCCTCGTAGACCATGATTCCGGCGGCGTAGAAGAACAGGTTGAGGCCGCTCTCCAGTGGGGAGCCGCCGCTGATGGCGTAGCGCATCCGGCCGCCCAGTTCCTTGCGGACCCGGCGGTAGACCAGCAGGTCGTACAGGGCCCAGCCCGCCCACAGGCCCGGGGTGGGGCCCTTGCCGCGGCCCAGGAAGCGTTCCAGGTGCGCGGCGCCGAACCGGACGGCGAGGCGGTGGGCGCGTTCGAAGGAGGCGCCGCGGCCGATCTTCTCGGCGGTCGCCCGGCCGGTGTCGTGGATCTTCTCGAAGAGGTACGGGACGCCGACCAGGAAGGTCGGGCGGAAGGACTTGAGCGCGGGGCGCAGTTCGGCGGGCTTGATGCTCGGGAAGTGGCCGATCTCGATGCGGGCCAGCAGGCAGGAGATCTGGATGGTGCGGCCCAGGATGTGGGCGAGTGGCAGGAAGAGGAGGGTCGACGCCCGCTGGCCGGTGACCTCCTTGAAGATCGGGTGCAGCAGCTCGACCGTGTTGGCGGCCTCGGCGTGCAGGTTGGCGTGGGTGAGGACGCAGCCCTTGGGGCGGCCGGTGGTGCCGGAGGTGTAGCAGACGGTGGCGACCGTGTCCGGGGTGAGGGCGGTGCGGCGCTTGGTGACCTCGTCGTCGTCCACGCCCCGGCCGAGGGCGGTGAGGTCGGCCAGGGCGCCGGCGTCCAGTTCCCAGACCCGCGGGCGCTCGGGGTGCCCGGCGGTGCCGGTCAGGAGGGTGGCGGTGTGCGCGGCGGTCTCGGTGACGGCGTACCGGGCGCCGGAGTCGCGGACGATCCACTCGACCTGGTCGGCCGAGGAGGTGGCGTACACGGGGACGGTCTGTCCGCCGGCCGCCCAGATCGCGAAGTCCAGGACCGTCCACTCGTAGCGGGTGCGGGACATGACGGCGACCCGGCCGCCGGGTTCCAGTCCGGCGGCGATCAGGCCCTTGGCCACGGCGGTGACCTCGCGGGCGAACTCCGCGGCGGTGACGGGCCGCCAGGTTTCCTCCACCTCGCGGCGCAGGACCACCGCGTCGGGTGCCTCGGCCGCGTTGGTGAACGGGATGTCGGCGGTGCTGCCCTCGGTGGGGCGGGGCGCGAGGGCGGCGGTGCGGGCCTCGCGGACGGTGCCGTGCGCGTCCCGGACGGTCTCGGTCCTCGTGCGGGACACCAGGTCACCGCGCCTTCTCGCCCGTTTCAGGTCCCTGCGTACGCCCATGACGGCTCCCGGTCGCGGTCGGACTGATGCGCTGGCGCGTGTACTCGGACACTAACTTACTCCGGAGTAAACTTACTCACGCGTAAGGAAACGTCAATGGGCCACGCCGCCCGGCGGGACCATGGCCGCCGGGCAGCGTCGGACTCAGGCCAGCCGGTCCGCCTCCTCGATCGCCTCGGCCAGTTCGCGCACGTCCTCGTCCTCGGCGCGGTCCGCCAGGCCGTCGGCCCGCTCGGACAGTGCGGAGAGACCGGGCGCCCCGGGCAGGGAGCCGCCGTCGCCGCCCGGGTTCCGGAGCGCGTCGGCGAAGTACGCCGCGGTCGCCGTGACCCGCAGCCCGCGGCCGGACTCCCAGACGGAGCCGTCGAGGGCGTCGCTCTCCACGTCGCCGGACTCCTCGTGCGGGGTGCGGCTCACGGGGTCGAGCCAGCGGACGGTGGCCGTGGCGAGGTGGCCGTCGGCGCCGGGCCTGGTGCGGACGGCGTAGAGGGCGGTGACCGTGTGGCCGGGGCCGACCTCGCCGCCGTCGACGCGGTCGTCGCGGAAGTCCTCGTCGGCGACCTGGCGGTTGTCGTAGCCGACGAGGCGGAACTCGGCGACGGTCTCCGGGTCGAAGGCGACCTGGGCCTTGGCGTCGCGCGCGGTCAGCTCGATGTGGCGCGGGAGCTGCTCGCAGAACACCTCACGGGCGTCCTCGGGGGTGGACACGTACGTGGTGTGGCCGTCGCCCCTGTCGGCGAGGCGTTCCATCAGGGCGTCGCCGTAGTCGCTGCCGACGCCGACGCCGAAGAGGGTGATGCCGTGCTCGCGGCGCTCGGTGGCGACGCGTTCGAGGATGGTGTCCGCGTCGGTGTCGCCGGTGTTGGCGAGGGCGTCGGAGACGAGGACGACACGGTTGGTGACGCCTTCGCGGCGGCCCTCGACGGCGGTCTCGTAGCCGGTCTCCACGCCCGCGCCGAGGTTGGTGGAATCCGTCGGCTCCAGGCCGTCGATCGCGTCGTGGACGCGGTCGCGGTGGTCGCCGAGCCGGGTCAGGGGCAGGACGGTCTCGGCCTCGTCGCTGAAGGTGACGACCGCCACCGAGTCGTCGTCGCGGAGCCGGTCGGTCATGGTGCCGAGGGCCTCCTGGGCGAGGTCGAGGCGGCCGGGTTCGCCCATGGAACCGGAGATGTCGATGACGAACGTCAGGGCGGCGGGCGGGCGTTCGCTCCGCCGCTCGGCGGGGCGGGTGGCCAGGCCGACGCGGACCAGCGACCAATCCTCGTCATCGGTGCGGGCACCGTCCACGGTCACCGAGAAGCCGTCGCCGCCGGGGCGGTCGTAGTCCTGGCGGAAGCTGTTGACGAACTCCTCGGGGCGGACCGTGGCCGGGTCGGGCAGCCGGCCCTCGGCCAGGGTGCGGCGGGCGTAGCCGTAGGAGGCGGTGTCGACGTCGAGGGCGAAGGTGGACAGGTGGTCGGGGTCGGGCGCGATCTCGTGGGAGTCGCCGTTCTTCCCGTCCTCGCCGGTCCCGCCGGTGCCCGTGCCGCCGTCGTAGCGGTGCTCGCCCCCGCCGCGCGGGAGGTCGGGTGCGGGCACCGGGGCCGAGCCGCCCCGGGAGTCGGCCGCGGTGTCCTTCGCCCCGTGCGACGCGTCGCCCCCTCCCCCGCAGCCGGTGAGCAGCAGGCCGCCCGCCAGGGTCAGCGCGAGCAGCGCGGTCGCGCCGCGCCGCCCCCGCCGCCCTTCGGTCCCGTACCGGTTCATCGTCCGTCCCCCTGTGCTTCGTCGGCGCCGGTGTACGTGACTGTGACGGGGCGGCGGGGCGAAACGTGCGGCACGGGGTGTTACGGCTGCGTCTCGAAGCGGGCACGGGGCCGGGCCGCCGAGACCGGTGGGTGATGCTCCGTTGACCTAGGACACGATGTCCTTGCGGGCGAATCCCCGGAAGGCCAGGGCGAACAGCACCAGCGCGTACGTGACCGAGACCGCCGTGCCCTGGATCATGCCCGACCACTCCGGGTTCGGCTGGACGGCGTCCGCCCAGGCGAACTGCCAGTGCGCGGGCAGGAAGTCGCGCCAGTGGCCCAGCGCCGTCACGGCGTCCAGGACGTTGCCGACGATGGTGAGGCCGACGGCGCCGCCGACCGCGCCGAGCGGTGCGTCGGTCCTGGTCGACAGCCAGAACGCGAGCGCGGCGGTGACCAGTTGGGACACGAAGATGTACGCCACGACCACCACCAGGCGCTGCGCGGCCGTGCCCGGCGCGAGCGAGCCGCCGGTGGGGATGGCCAGCGGCCCCCAGCCGTAGGCGACGGTGCCCACGGCCAGCGCCACCAGGGGCAGCAGCACCATCGCGGCCAGGCTCAGCCCGAGGCCGACGGCCAGCTTGGACGCGAGCAGCCGGGCGCGCGGCACCGGGGCGGCGAGCAGATAGCGCAGCGAGGACCAGCTCGCCTCGGAGGCCACGGTGTCCCCGCAGAACAGGGCGACCGGGACGACCAGCAGGAAGCCCGCCGAGACGAAGAGGTTGACCGCGGCGAAGTTGGCGCCGGAGGCGGTGGCGGTGTCCATCAGGGTGATGCGGTCGCCGGGGCCCTCCGGCTCGCCGCCGATCGCGAAGGCGACGACGAGGACGAACGGCAGCACGGCGAGGATCGCCCCCATGACCAGGGTGCGGCGCCGCTTGAGCTGGCGCACCAGCTCCACCCGCAGGGGCAGGGTGCGGCCCGCCCGGTAGCCGTGGGCGGAGTCGGACGCGGGCGCCGGTCCGGGCGCGGGTCCGGTCGTCACCGGCTGGGTGGGCGTGCTCATGCGGAACCTCCGATCAGGGTGAGGAAGGCGTCCTCCAGGCGGCGGTGCGGACCGACCGACGCCACGGGCACGTCGAGCCGGACCAGTTCGGCGACCAGGCCGGACGCGGTGCCGCCGGGGTCGAGGCGGACCAGGAGCCCGTCCTCGGTGTGCACGACGGAGGCCACGCCGGGCAGGGCGGCGACCTTGTCCACGAGCGGTTCGTCCACGGGCAGGCCGGTGCCGACGAGGAGGGTGTCGCCCGAGCCGATGATCTCGGCGACCGGGCCCGCCTGGACCAGCCGGCCCCGGTCCATGACCACGAGGTGGGTGCAGGACTGCTCGACCTCGGCCAGCAGGTGGCTGGAGACGATCACGGTGCGCCCGGCCGCCGCGTAGCGGATCATCACCTCGCGCATCTCGCGGATCTGCGGCGGGTCCAGGCCGTTGGTCGGTTCGTCGAGGATGAGGAGGTCGGGCAGGCCGAGCATGGCCTGGGCGATGGCGAGGCGCTGGCGCATGCCCTGGGAGTAGGTGCGCACCGCGCGGGCGAGCGCGTCGCCGAGACCGGCGATCTCCAGGGCCTCGTCCAGGTGGGCGTCCTCGGGCGGGCGGCCCGTCGCCCGCCAGTACAGCTCCAGGTTCTCCCGGCCCGACAGGTGCGGCAGGAAACCCGCGCCCTCGACGAAGGCGCCGACCCGGGACAGCACCGGGGCACCGGGCCGGATGGCCTGGCCGAAGACCCTGACCTCGCCGTCGTCCGGTGTGATCAGGCCCATCAGCATCCGCAGGGTGGTCGTCTTGCCCGCACCGTTGGGCCCGAGCAGACCGAGCACCTGCCCCTTCTCCACACGGAACGACAGCTCCCGCACCGCGTACCGCTCGGCGGACCCGGCGTAGCGCTTGCTCAGGCCGGTGATCTCCAGGGGTACGTCGGCCAGGGCGGGGTCGGGGGCGGGCGCGGCGGTGCGGCGGCGGGCCGTCCACAGCAGGGCGAGGGCGACGGCGGCACCGGCCAGGGGCAGCCACCACACCCACGCGGGCAGCGGGGCGGCGGCGGTCGTCACGCCGGGGGCGGTCGGCACCTTCAGATCGCCCTTGAGGGAGACGGTGTACGTCGCCGGGGCGGCCGGGGAGGCGTACCCGAGGTCGGTGGAGGCGAGGACCAGGCGCAGCCGGTGGCCCTTCTCCACCTCGTGGTCGATCGCCGGGAGGGTGACCGTCACGTCCCGGCCGGCCTTGGCGCCCTCGACGCGGAGGGGGGCGACCAGCTGGGAGGGGAGCACGGGCGACGTGCCGCCGGGGCCGACGTCGTACACCTTGGCGAACAGGACCGCGTCCTCGGTGGTGGAGCGGACGTGGACGGTGGCCGTCGGGGAGCCGGTGATCCGCAGGTCGTCGCCGACCGGGGCGGACTCGAAGGCGGCGTACTGGCCGGGGAAGTCCAGGGAGATCCCGACGCCGAGCGAGGAGAGCTGGGAGAGTCCGCCGGCGCCGCCGATGCCGGGGAGGGCGGAGACGGCGGGCGGGCTGGCCCCGGCGGGGTTGTCGACGCTCTGCTCGCGGCCGCGCAGGGGCACGGAGCGCTGCCCGTTCGCCAGGCCCGGGTAGTGGTCGGCGCTCGCGCCGCGCAACTGGGCCCGGCCGTCGGTGGAGTCGACGCCTCCGGTGCGGCTGACGCGGAAGGCCGGGCCGGTGTCGGCGCCCTTGTCGTCCTTGAGGTAGCGGTCGAACCAGTCGTCGACGCGTGCCTGGACGCGGTCGCCCTCCATGTCGCCGCCGTCGTGCCCGCCCGCGATCCAGTCGACGTCGACGGGCGCGCCGTTGGCCCGGATCGCCTTCGCCGCGGCGTCGGCCTGGCCGAGCGGGAACAGGGAGTCGGTCTGGCCCTGCGTCAGCAGGGTGGGCACCTTGACGCGCTCGCCCACCGCCTGCGGGCTGCGCTCCGCCAGGAGCTTCACGGCCTCGGCGTCGGGTGTGCCGGACTCGGCGACCCGCTGGTACATGCGGCACAGGTCGGCCTCGAACCGGGCGCAGCCGCCGCCGGAGTTGACGAAGATGCCGGCCCACAGCTTCTTGAAGACGCCGTCCGGGAACAGCGCGTCCGCCAGGTTCCAGTACGTGATCGCCGGGGCGACGGCGTCGACCCGGGTGTCGTGCCCCGCCGCGAGCAGCGCGACCGCGCCGCCGTAGGAACCGCCCGCGACGCCGACCCGGGGGTCGCCGTCCTTGTCGAGCCGGACCTGGGGCTGCCGGGCGAGCCAGTCGATCAGCCGGGACACGTCGGCGACCTCGCCGTCCGGCGCGTTCAGCCCGATCTTCCCGGTGGACTCGCCGAAGCCGCGCGCCGACCAGGTCAGGACCGCGTACCCGTCCCTCGCCAGGTCCTCGGCCTGCTGCCGTACGTCGTCCTTGCTGCCGCCGAAGCCGTGCGCGAGCAGGACGGCCGGGCGGCGGCCGCCGGAGCCCGCCGTGAAGTACGAGGTGTCCAGGCGCACGCCGTCGCCCACCGCCATGACCCGGTCGGCGCGCCGCACCGGGGCCGGGTCGTCACCGGCGACGGCCGTCCACGTCCCGGCGCCGGCGAGCACGACGACGGCGGCCGCGGCGGAGAGCATCCGCCGCGGCCCCCGTAGCAGCCCTCGCACGCGGGGCAGTCGAAGATCCATGTGTCAACGGTACGGGCCACCGCCGACAACGGAGGCCGCCCCGGGGCTGAACCGGCGGCCCTCCCACGGACGTACGCGGCCGCCCTCGCGTACCACGGGCGCGGTAGGCCGGTCACGTCCCGGCGGACTGTCCCGCCCGCGCGGACCGTCACGGTCCGGCGGGCTCGCGGACGTCCTGCGGGACCGTCACCAGCCAGCGGGTGTCGCGGCGCGGGCGCAGGTACAGGGCCCAGTACAGGGTGGCGACGGCCGCGATGGAGCCGGTCAGCAGCAGGTGGCTCGCCTCCTGCCGGGTCAGGATGTAGGCGAGGACCACGATCAGCAGGACCGGCACCGCCGGCCACAGCGGCATGCGCCACGCGCGCGCGTGCCGGTGGGCACCGCGCCGGGACAGCAGGGCGGCCACCGCGACCAGCAGGTACATCGCGGTCACGGAGACGCCGGTGACGCCGTACAGGGTGTCGAGGTTGACGTAGCACAGCGCGGCGCCCGGCACGCCGACGGCGAGGGTGGCGACCCACGGGGAGCCGAACCGGCCGAGCCTGGCGAAGAGCCCGTTGACCGGGGCGGGCCAGGCCTTGTCGCGGGCGGAGGCGAACAGGACCCGCGAGTTCTGGATGACCATGACGATGCCCGCGTTGATGATGGCGAGGGCCACGCAGAGGCTCACGAAGGTGCCGACGGCGGAGTTGGACCAGGCGGTGACCATGGCGCCGATGTCGCCGCCGGTCAGCTCCGTCAGGTCGGACGCGCCGAACGTGATGGCGACGACCGGGACCAGGATGATCACCGTGGAGATGGCGAGGGTGGCGAGCACCGTGCGGGCGACGTTGCGGCGCGGGTTCTCCAGTTCCTCGGAGAGGTAGACGGCGGTGGAGAAGCCCTGCGTGATGAAGAGGGCGATGGCGAGCCCGGAGACGACCAGCATGGCCGTCACGGGGTCCGCACCGCCGTGGGCGCCGCCCACCTCCATCGACACGAGGCTGCCGGGGCCGCGCTCGGCGTGGGCGAAGCCCAGCACCGCGACGACGGCCGCGGCGATGACCTCCAGGACCAGGAAGACGCCGGTGATCCAGGCGTTGGCGCGCAGGTCGAGCAGGCCGGCGAGAGTGGCGAGCAGCATGACGCCGGCGCCCGCCAGGGAGGGGTCGAGGTGCAGGATCGGCTGGAGGTAGTCGGCCGTGCCCATGGCGATCACCGGGGGCACGATCATGACGACCAGCAGGGACAGTACGAAGACCAGCCAGCCCGCCAGGCGCCCGGCCATCGTCGACACCATGGCGTACTCGCCGCCCGCGCTGGGGACCAGGGTGCCCAGCTCCGAGTAGCAGAACGCCACGGCGACACAGAGCACGGAGCCGATGGCGATGGTCAGCGCGGTGGCGGTGCCGAGCGAGCCGAAGAGGTCGGGGACGACCACGAACAGCGTGGAGGCGGGGGTCACGCACGACAGCGTCAGGAGCGTGCCGCCGACGACGCCGATGGAACGCTTGAGGGTCCTGGACTCCGGAGGTGCCGGTACGTCCGGGGGCGCGGCGGCGGTCTCGACGGGGCGGAGCGTGTCGGTCATGGAGCGGTTCCGATCGACTCGTGCGGCGTGGTTCGCGAGGGAGCGCTATCGCCTCCGGAGGCTGGGTCGTACGTCGTTCTGTTTCGCTCCCGACGCCAGATGGAATCCCGACGAAAACCGCTGCGTCAATGGGTGTTTACCTACGGAAACCGTTGATCGCTACCGTGCATACATCTGGAAACAGCAGCATGCCCCTTGACGCAACGGGAGTTTGAGCCGTGCGGGAACCGTAGGGGGCGGGGCAAAAAAACCTGCCACGCACGAGGGTGCCGTGGTCCCGGTGGGACCACGGCACCCTGGGGGCGACAGAAATCTCAGTGGTTGCGCGGGAAGCCCAGGTCCACGCCCGCCGGGGCGTCGGCCGGGTCCGGCCAGCGGGTGGTGACGACCTTGCCGCGGGTGTAGAAGTGCGTGCCGTCGTTGCCGTAGATGTGGTGGTCGCCGAAGAGCGAGTCCTTCCAGCCGCCGAAGGAGTGGTAGCCGACGGGGACCGGGATCGGGACGTTCACGCCAACCATGCCGGCCTCGATCTCCAGCTGGAAGCGGCGGGCCGCGCCGCCGTCCCGGGTGAAGATCGCGGTGCCGTTGCCGAACGGCGAGGCGTTGATGAGGGCCACGCCCTCCTCGTACGTCTCGGCGCGCAGCACGCACAGCACCGGGCCGAAGATCTCGTCCCGGTACGCCTTCGCGGTGGTCGGCACCCGGTCGAGCAGGGAGATGCCGATCCAGTGGCCGTCCTCGTGGCCGTCCACCGTGTATCCGGTGCCGTCCAGGACGACCTCGCAGCCCTCGGCCGCCGCGCCCTCGACGTAGGAGGCGACCTTGTCCCGGTGCGCCTTGGTGATCAGCGGGCCCATCTCGGAGGACGGGTCGGTGCCGGGGCCGATCTTGATCTTCTCGGCGCGCTCGCGGATCTTCTCCACCAGCTCGTCGCCGACGGCACCGACCGCGACGACCGCGGAGATCGCCATGCAGCGCTCGCCGGCCGAACCGTAGGCGGCGCTCACGGCCGCGTCCGCCGCCGCGTCGAGGTCGGCGTCCGGCAGCACCAGCATGTGGTTCTTGGCGCCGCCGAGGGCCTGCACGCGCTTGCCGCCCGCGGAGGCGGTGGTGTGGATGTAGCGGGCGATCGGGGTGGAGCCGACGAAGGAGACCGCCTTGACGTCCGGGTGCTCCAGGAGGCGGTCGACGGCCACCTTGTCACCGTGCACGACGTTGAAGACGCCGTCCGGCAGACCGGCCTCGGAGAACAGTTCGGCGAGCTTCACGGCGGCCGACGGGTCCTTCTCGCTCGGCTTGAGCACGAAGGTGTTGCCGCAGGCGATGGCGATCGGGAACATCCACAGCGGCACCATCGCCGGGAAGTTGAACGGCGTGATGCCCGCGACCACACCGAGCGGCTGCCGGATCGAGGACACGTCGACGCGGGTGGCGACCTGCGTCGACAGCTCGCCCTTGAGCTGGACGGTGATGCCGCAGGCCAGGTCGACGATCTCCAGGCCGCGCGCGACCTCGCCGAGCGCGTCGGAGTGCACCTTGCCGTGCTCGGCGGTGATCAGCTCGGCGATCTCGTCGCGGTGCGCGTCCAGCAGCGCCCGGAACTTGAAGAGGATCGAGGTCCGCTGGGCCAGCGAGGACTGACCCCAGGTCAGGTACGCCTCCTTGGCGGCGGCGACCGCGGCGTCCACCTCGTCGACGGAGGCGAAGGCGACCTCGGTGGTGACCGCGCCGGTCGCCGGGTCCGTCACCGGCCCGTACGTGCCCGAGGCGCCTTCGGCGGTCTTGCCGCCGATCCAGTGGTTGACGATGTTCGTCATGACCGAGAACTCCTTCACAGATGGCGGCGACGGGTCCAGACGTGCCGTTGGTGCAGCTCACGCTGCTCGTGCTGCTCACGGGCCGGGGCCGGCGACGGTCGGGTCGCGGTCTCGGCCGTGACTCCATCCCACCAGCCGCGCGCCGCGGACGCGCCCGACACTGTGTCTGCGGTTCGGGCGTCCGCGTAGACACGTGGGGCAGTGTGGGCGGCCCGCGCCGGGACGTGACGCGGGGACCTCCGGCGCGGAGCCGGTGCGAGCGGGGAGTTGGCGCTCGTGCCTCGCTCCTGCCAGGGCGAGGCCGCCTTCCCGCGCCGGAGGCGTTCGGTGGGGGAACCGGCGACCGGGCCGTGTGCCATCGGGTCGTGCGCCATCGCGTTCCCTTCTTGCCCGCGCCCTTGCGTCACCCCGGTTTCTAGCCCCGCGCGTGCGGCCTGTCAATGTTTTGTCCGGACATTCGGACGACTTGATCCGGGTGGCGGTCCGGGAGCCGCCCGCGGGCGCACGAGCGGGCGTACGACCGGACGTACGGCGGAGCACGGCCGGCCGCCACAGTCAACGCGCCGCGCCTGAACGACGGCGTACGCCTGTGTGGCACTCGTGTCACAAAAGCGCCCTCCGGGTCACACATGTCACGCGCACGCAGGGCTTCCGTCACACCCGGGAACGGCCCCTGACCGCCCCTCACTCCGCGTCGTTCACCCGGAACAGGCTTGGTGATCGCCAGCGCAGCGCCCGGCCACCCCCGGCGGCCGTCCCCGGTCGCCGCCGCGGCGCGCGCAGGGAGGTGCAACGAGTGACCGACCGAAGGCTCTGGTCCTACAAGGACATCGCGGCCCACATCCACGTCCAGCCGGACACCGTGCGGTCGTACCGCAAGCACGGGCTGCTGCCCCCGCCGGACCACGTGGAGGGCGGAAAGCCGTACTGGTACGCGGACACGGTCCGGTCCTGGGTGGCGTCCCGTCCCCGCAACCGGAACAAGTAGCCCGGTCCGCCGGAAAACCGTTCTGTGCCCCACCGTCGCGTGGGGCACAGTGCCGTGCATGGACTTCTCCGTGAAACCCGTCCTCACCGGCGACAAGACCGTCCTGCGGCCGTTCACCGCGGGAGACGCCGACGCGATGTGGGAGATCATCAACGACCCCGAGGTCGTCCGCTTCACCTTCGAGCCGGCCACCGAACTCACCCTCGACGGGCTGCGCTCCTGGTACGGCGTGCGCACCGCCGATCCCGACCGGCTCGACCTGGCCGTCACCGACCGGGCCACCGGCGAACTCGTCGGCGAGGTGGTCCTGCACGAAGCGGACCCGGCGGCCCGCAGTTGCACCTTCCGCACCCTCGTGGGGCCCCGGGGCCGCGGTCGCGGGCTGGGCAGCGAGGCGACGCGGCTCATCGTCGGGCACGCCTTCGAGCAGGTCGGCCTGCACCGTGTCCAGTTGGAGGTCTACGCCGACAACCCACGGGCCCGGCGGGTGTACGAAAAGGCCGGTTTCGTGGTGGAGGGCGTACGGCGGGAGGCTGCCCCGCGGAACGGCGCGTGGGTGGACGAGGTGCTGATGGCGGTCCTCGACCACGAGTGGGCCGCGCGGGGCGCGACGCAGGTGGGGCGCAGGTGACGGGCGAATCCCGCCTTTATACCCCCTAGGGGTAAGGTGGAGTGAGTGGTCCGGGCCGGACCACGGGTACCCGCCCACGCACGTCCCCCGACGAGGAGTAACGACATGAGCGCCCAGACCGACACCACCCAGGGCTCCGTCACCACCACCGTCTACAAGGTGAGCGGAATGAGCTGCGGCCACTGCGAGGGCGCCGTCTCCGGCGAGATCTCCGAGATCGCGGGCGTCGGCTCCGTGCGGGCCGTCGCCGCCACGGGTGAGGTCACCGTCGTCTCCGAGGCCCCCCTCGACGACGCGGCCGTGCGCGCCGCCGTGGACGAGGCGGGCTTCGAGCTCGTCGGCCGGGTCTGAGCCCGGCGCACCCACCGTCCCTGGAGTCCGGACCATGACCAGCAGCCCCGCGGACACCCGTACCGCCGCGGACACCCGCACCGCCGCGACGGCCGCCGCGCCCGGCCTCGCCGAGGTCGAGCTGCTCATCGGCGGGATGACCTGCGCCTCCTGCGCGGCCCGCGTCGAGAAGAAGCTCAACCGCATGGACGGGGTGACCGCCACGGTGAACTACGCGACGGAGAAGGCCCGGGTCAGCCACCCGGCGACCACCCGGGTCGCCGACCTGATCGCCACCGTCGTGAAGACCGGGTACACCGCCGAGGAGCCCGCACCGCCCCCGGAGCCCTCGGACGAGGCCGGTCCCGGGGAGAGCGGCGACGATCCGGAGCTGTCGGGCCTCCGTCAGCGCCTGGTCGTCTCGGTGCTCCTCGCCGCCCCCGTGGTCCTGCTCGCGATGGTCCCGGTGCTCCAGTTCGACAACTGGCAGTGGCTCTCGCTCACCCTGGCCGCGCCCGTCGTGGTGTGGGGCGGGCTGCCCTTCCACCGCGCCGCCTGGACGGGCCTGCGGCACGGCGCGGCCACCATGGACACGCTGGTCTCGCTCGGCACGCTGGCGGCGTTCGGCTGGTCCCTGTGGGCACTGTTCTTCGGCGACGCGGGCATGCCGGGCATGCGGCACGGCTTCGACCTCACCGTCTCCCGCACCGACGGCGCCTCCGCGATCTACCTGGAGGCCGCCGCCGGGGTCACCGCCTTCCTGCTCCTCGGCCGCTGGCTGGAGGCCCGCTCCAAACGCCGCGCCGGGGCCGCGCTGCGGGCGCTGATGGAGCTGGGCGCCAAGGACGTGGCCGTCCTGCGGGATGGGCGCGAGGTGCGGATACCGGTGGCCCGGCTGGCGGTGGGCGACCGGTTCGTCGTACGGCCCGGCGAGAAGATCGCCACCGACGGCACGGTGACCGAGGGCGCCTCCGCCGTGGACACCTCCCTGCTGACCGGCGAGTCCGTGCCGGTGGACGTCACCGTCGGCGACGCCGTCACCGGCGCCACGGTGAACGCCGGGGGCCGGCTGGTGGTCGAGGCGACCCGGGTCGGCGCGGACACGCGGCTGGCGCGGATGGCGAAGCTGGTGGCGGACGCGCAGAGCGGCAAGGCGCAGGTGCAACGGCTCGCCGACCGGATCTCCGGCGTCTTCGTGCCCGTGGTCCTGCTGATCGCGGTCGCCACCTTCGGCGGCTGGCTCGGCGCGACCGGTGACACGGTCGCCGCGTTCACCGCTGCCGTCGCCGTCCTGATCATCGCCTGCCCGTGCGCGCTGGGCCTCGCCACGCCGACCGCGCTGCTGGTCGGCACCGGGCGCGGTGCCCAGCTCGGCATCCTCATCAAGGGCCCGGAGGTGCTGGAGTCCACGCGGCGCGTCGACACGGTCGTCCTGGACAAGACCGGCACCGTCACCACCGGCCGCATGACCCTGCACGAGGTGTACGCCGCCGAGGGCACCGACGAGGAGGAGCTGCTGCGGCTCGCGGGCGCGGTCGAGCACGCCTCCGAGCACCCGGTGGCCCGCGCGGTCGCGGCCGGTGCCGAGGAACGGCTCGGCACGCTGCCGGGCGTCGAGGACTTCGAGAACATCCCCGGACGCGGCGTGCGCGCCCGCGTGGAGGGCCGCCAGGTGGCCATGGGGCGCCTCTACGACACCCTGCCCCCCGAGGTCGCCCGGGCCGGGGACGAGGCCGAGAGGAAGGGCCGTACGGCCGTCGTCGTCGGCTGGGACGGCGAGGCGCGCGGGATCGTCGCCGTGGCGGACGCGGTCAAGGAGACCAGCGCCGAGGCGGTGGCCGGACTGCGCCGCCTGGGCCTGACCCCCGTCCTGCTGACCGGCGACAACCGCCGGGTGGCCGAGTCGGTCGCGGCGGCCGTGGGCATCGACGAGGTGATCGCCGAGGTGCTGCCCGAGGACAAGGTCGCGGTGGTGGAGCGGCTGCGGGCCGAGGGCCGTACGGTCGCCATGGTCGGCGACGGCGTCAACGACGCGGCCGCGCTCGCCACCGCGGACCTCGGCCTCGCGATGGGCACGGGGACGGACGCGGCGATCGAGGCGGGCGACCTGACGCTGGTGCGCGGCGACCTGCGGGTGGCGGCGGACGCGATCCGGCTGTCCCGGCGCACCCTGGCCACGATCAAGGGCAACCTCGTGTGGGCCTTCGGCTACAACGTGGCCGCGCTGCCGCTGGCCGCCGCCGGGCTGCTGAACCCGATGATCGCGGGCGCGGCGATGGCCTTCTCCTCGGTCTTCGTCGTCACCAACAGCCTCCGGCTGCGCACCTTTCACTAGTTCGCATTTCACGCAGGTCGAGGGGCTGCGCCTCTGGAGTCCGGCACGCGCCTCACATAAGCTCTTCACAAGGCTCGCGCATCTTCCTTACGCTTGAGTCCCGCGCGACGTACGGGGCTCTTGCGCACCTAACGGACATATGCAAGAGACGCAGATCACAGTGATGCGAACGTAACCATCGAAGGGGTTCGAAGGTCTAAGTTGGCGATGTCAGGCAGCGTCTTGGGGGGCGCCACCTGGCATCTGGGGATGTCTTGGGGGACTTTCCCAGAGCTGCGTTGCCGGGACACGTACGCCGGGAAGCTTTGAGCGGCCCACCCGGGCGTGCGCTGTCCCGGCAGACCGCACGGCAAGCACCACCAGCACGACACCAGGCACCACCAGCACCACCAGCACCACCAGCACCACCAGTACGACACAGCGAATTCAGGCGCTGTCCTCACAGACGCCCGGCCGGATCCCGTGGGGGGAATCCGCACCGGGACATGGGAAGGCGCCCTGGATCGTCGGCCCGTGGGGGGACCGGCGCCAGGGCGCCTTCTGCTGTCCGGGTCCGCTCTCCGGGCCCGTTCCTCCGGGCCCGCCGCGAACCTCCGTGCCGACAAGGAAAAGTCCCGTACCACTCAGGGGTACGGGACTCGCCAGGGGCGCCGCGGGGGTGCCGTGCGGCTCAGCGCTCCTCGACGGGGATGAAGTCGCGCTCGACGACGCCCGTGTAGATCTGGCGCGGGCGGCCGATGCGCGAACCCGGCTCCTTGATCATCTCGTGCCACTGGGCGATCCAGCCCGGCAGCCGGCCGAGGGCGAACAGGACCGTGAACATCTCGGTCGGGAATCCCATGGCCCGGTAGATGAGACCGGTGTAGAAGTCGACGTTCGGGTAGAGGCTGCGCGAGACGAAGTAGTCGTCGGAGAGCGCGTGCTCCTCCAGCTTCAGGGCGATGTCCAGCAGCTCGTCGGACTTGCCGAGGGCGGAGAGCACATCGTGCGCGGCGGCCTTGATGATCTTGGCGCGCGGGTCGAAGTTCTTGTAGACCCGGTGGCCGAAGCCCATCAGGCGGACGCCGTCCTCCTTGTTCTTCACCTTGCGGATGAAGGAGTCGACGTCGCCGCCCGCGTCGCGGATGCCTTCCAGCATCTCCAGCACCGACTGGTTGGCGCCGCCGTGCAGCGGGCCCCACAGGGCGTTGATGCCGGCGGAGATCGAGGCGAACATGTTCGCCTGCGAGGAACCGACCAGGCGGACCGTGGAGGTCGAGCAGTTCTGCTCGTGGTCCGCGTGCAGGATCAGCAGCTTGTCGAGCGCCGCGACGACCGTCGGGTCCAGCTCGTACTCCTGCGCCGGCACCGAGAACGTCATGCGCAGGAAGTTCTCGACGTAGCCGAGGTCGTTGCGCGGGTAGACGAACGGGTGGCCGATCGACTTCTTGTACGCGTAGGCCGCGATCGTCGGGAGCTTCGCGAGCAGCCGGATCGTGGAGAGGTTGCGCTGCCGCTCGTCGAACGGGTTGTGGCTGTCCTGGTAGAAGGTGGACAGCGCCGAGACCACCGAGGACAGCATGGCCATCGGGTGGGCGTCGCGCGGGAAGCCCTTGTAGAAGTTCTTGACGTCCTCGTGCAGCAGGGTGTGCTGCGTGATCTCGTCCTTGAACGCGGACAGCTCGTCGACGGTCGGCAGCTCACCGTTGATCAGCAGGTAGGCCACCTCCACGAAGGAGGAGCGCTCGGCCAGCTGCTCGATCGGGTAGCCGCGGTACCGGAGGATGCCGGCTTCGCCGTCCAGATAGGTAATGGCGGATTTGTAGGCGGCGGTGTTGCCGTAACCGCTGTCCAGCGTCACCAGACCGGTCTGGGCGCGGAGCTTCCCGATGTCGAAGCCCTTGTCACCGACGGTGCTGTCGATCACCGGGTAGGTGTACTCGCCGTCGCCGTACCGCAGTACTACCGAGTTGTTGGTGTGCTCGCTCACGTCTTCCCTCACCGACGTAGTGCCTCATCTTCGAGGTGCCCTGACTGTCTCTACCATCCCCCACTTGGCTCAGGAGAGTGCACTCGGGGTCGACCATCGGGCCTATTGGCGGCACTCAGTGCCGTCAACTTGCTCATCCTGCCCCCTCCGGAGCCCATCCGGAAGTGCTGTGTGACCTTTCCGACTCGTTTGATCGATCATTTTTTTCACACGGGCGGACATGTTTACCGCAAGGTTTCACGGCCGGGGCCCGGCGAGCCGGAAGTCGAGCGCCGTGCAGCGTCTTCCGGCCGAGACCGTGCGCACCGCCTGCCCGATCGCCTTGCGCGAACCGACGAGGACGACCAGCTTCTTCGCCCGGGTGACCGCCGTGTACAGCAGGTTCCGCTGGAGCATCATCCAGGCGCCGGTCGTCACGGGGATGACGACGGCCGGGTACTCGCTCCCCTGGGACCGGTGGATGGTGACCGCGTACGCGTGGGCCAGTTCGTCCAGTTCGTCGAAGTCGTACGGCACCTCCTCGTCCTCGTCGGTCAACACCGTGAGGCGCTGGTCCACCGGGTCGAGCGAGGTGACGACGCCCACGGTGCCGTTGAAGACGCCGTTCTCGCCCTTGTCGTAATTGTTGCGGATCTGGGTGACCTTGTCGCCGACCCGGAACACCCGTCCGCCGAACCGCTTCTCCGGCACGTCCGGGCGCCCCGGGGTGACGGCCTGCTGGAGCAGCCCGTTCAGCGTCCCGGCGCCCGCCGGTCCCCGGTGCATGGGGGCCAGCACCTGGACGTCCCGGCGCGGATCGAGCCCGAACTTCGCGGGGATGCGCCGCGCGGCGACGTCGACGGTGAGCCGCCCCGCCTCCTCGGTGTCGTCCTCGACGAAGAGGAAGAAGTCCTTCATCCCGTCGGTGACGGGGTGCTGCCCGGCGTTGATCCGGTGCGCGTTGGTGACCACGCCGGACTGCTGGGCCTGCCGGAAGACGCGGGTGAGGCGCACGGCGGGCACCGGGCTGCCGGGTGCCAGCAGGTCCCGCAGTACCTCCCCCGCACCCACACTCGGCAGCTGGTCGACGTCCCCGACGAGGAGCAGGTGGGCGCCCGGGGCGACGGCCTTGGCGAGCTTGTTGGCGAGGAGCAGGTCCAGCATCGACGCCTCGTCCACCACCACCAGGTCGGCGTCGAGCGGCCGTTCCCGGTCGTAGGCCGCGTCGCCGCCGGGCTTCAGCTCCAGCAGCCGGTGCACGGTGGACGCCTCGGCGCCGGTCAGCTCGGCGAGCCGCTTGGCGGCCCGGCCGGTGGGCGCGGCGAGCACGACCTTCGCCTTCTTGGCCCGCGCCAGCTCCACGATCGACCGCACGGTGAAGGACTTGCCGCAGCCGGGTCCGCCGGTGAGCACGGCGACCTTCTCGCTGAGCGCGAGCTTGACCGCGGCCTCCTGCTCGGGCGCGAGATCGGCGCCGGTGCGCCCCTTCAGCCACCCGAGCGCCTTGTCCCAGTCCACATCCTGGAAGCCGGGCATCCGGTCCTCGTCCGTCCGCAGGAGGCGGCGCAACTGCCCGGCCAGGGCCAGCTCGGCACGGTGGAAGGGGACGAGGTAGACGGCGGTGATCGGCTCGCCCCCCTCGGGGTGGGGGACCTTCTCCCGGACCACGCCGGGGTCCTCGCCGTCCTCCTCCGGCTCGGCGGCCAGCTCGCCCAGACACTCGATGACGAGCCCGGTGTCCACCTGGAGCAGCTTCACCGCGTCGGCGATCAGCTTCTCCTCGGGGAGGTAGCAATGCCCCTGGTCGGTGGCCTGCGAGAGCGCGTACTGGAGACCGGCCTTCACCCGCTCCGGGCTGTCGTGCGGGATCCCGACGGACTGGGCGATCTTGTCGGCGGTGAGGAAGCCGATGCCCCAGACGTCGGCGGCGAGCCGGTAGGGCTGGTTCTTCACGACGGAGATGGAGGCGTCCCCGTACTTCTTGTAGATGCGGACGGCGATGGAGGTGGACACCTCGACGGTCTGGAGGAAGAGCATGACCTCCTTGATCGCCTTCTGCTCCTCCCAGGCGTCGGCGATCTTCTTGGTCCGCTTGGGCCCCAGGCCGGGCACCTCGATGAGCCGCTTGGGCTCCTCCTCGATGATGGTGAGGGTGTCCAGTCCGAAGTGCTGCGTGATCCGGTCCGCGAAGACCGGCCCGATGCCCTTGACCAGCCCGGACCCGAGATAACGCCGGATGCCCTGCACGGTGGCGGGCAGCAGCGTCGTGTAGTTCTCCACGTGGAACTGCTTGCCGTACTGGGGGTGCGACCCCCAGCGCCCCTCCATCCGCAGCGACTCCCCCGCCTGCGCACCGAGCAGCGCGCCGACGACGGTCAGCAGATCGCCGGCGCCTCTGCCGGTGTCGACCCGGGCGACGGTGTAGCCGTTCTCCTCATTGGCGTACGTGATCCTCTCCAGGACGCCTTCGAGGGTGGCGAGCCGCCGCTCACCGGGGGCCGCGGGGGGCTGGTCGGTCATGATCCGACGGTACCCGCGGGGTGTGACAGCGGTGCACGGTGCGGCAGGATCAGGGAGACATGGGGCTCACGTACGGCTACGACATCTACCTGCGTCCTTGGAACCTCGCCGGGGCGCTGGCCGCCGTGGCCGGGCTGGCGCCCCGGTCCCGTGACGTGCCGCCGCTCGACGTCACGCTGCCCGGGGGCGAGCGGATCGTCCTGCCGTTCACGTCCGGCTTCGGCAGCGAGCCGGTGGACTGCTCCTCGCTCGACACGCTCGACCTGGACACGTCCCTCATGCTCCCGGTCGACGACGCGGTGCGGGCGTACGCGGAGTCGTACGGACTCCCGCCCGAGGAGAACGGGCGGGTCCGGATCGGGTACGTCTACCTGACGGTCCGGTTCCGGTCCTTCCTCGATCCCCGGTACACCTCCCTGGAGTTCTGGGCGGCGACGTCGGGCATGAGCCGCCTGTTCGAGCGGTCGGCGAGCATCAGGAGGACGTTCACCGACCTCGCCGCGGCCGTCGGCGCAGAGTGCTGCCAGTTCGACGTGGGCGACGGCAGCCCCGGGGAGGTGTGCTGGGTCAGCGGGGATGCACCATTTCCTCCGGCTCCTTCAACACCGTGAGGAAGCGGGTGAAGGCGGCGCGGGGGAAGGCGAGGGTGGCCCGGGCGGGGGCCTTGGAGTCGCGGACACGTACGCGGGTGACCGAGGTGGCTATCTCCACGCAGTTGTTGCCGTCGCCCTCGCCGGAGTAGGACGACTTGCGCCAGGTGTCCATGGTGCTCACCACTCCGTTTCCGCCCTCTTGATCCCGCCAAGGAATGTCGCGAAGACTTCAGTCGGGACCGTAAGGGTCCCGTACGAGGGGGCCTTGGAGTCGCGGACGGCGACGTGCGTGGTCGAGTTCGCGACCTCCACACACTCGTTGCCGTCGCCCTCGCCTGAATACGAAGACTTCCGCCAGTTGCCACGAGCTCTCATGGGTACCTCACAGCTCTTTCGTCAGCTGATGGATGAAATCACGCGACCTGTCGGGCCCAAGTGACACTTCCTCCACCATACGGAAACGCGTTCGATACGCGTCGAGTTGCGCCTCGGAGTCAAGGAAGACCGAACCGTGCGGCGCATCTCGCACGACGGTGTCCAGCCTGGGCAAGGGGCCACTCACGTACGTCATAGTGCTGGAAGCCCTGGCGAAGTTGTCCAGGTCGAAAGGGATGACGCGCACGGTGATGTGGTCCGCCTCCGAGAGCTCTGCGAGCCGCGCCAGTTGGGCCCTGGAGTTGTCACGATCGCCAACCCTGATCCGGAGCGCGGCTTCATGGATCACCGCTTCGTAGGGGATGGCGAGTGCCTGACGCGCCTTACGGTGCTGGATACGCACCTCCAACTCCTCGGCGGTCAGCGCCGGCAGCCTGGCGGAAAACACGGCACGCGAATAGCCCTCGGTCTGGAGCAGCCCCGGCACGTACAGGATGGCCACGTGGCGGAGGAAGCGGGCGTGGTGCTCCAGCTCGGACAGGTCCAGGAACGGCGTGGGAAGCAGACCTCGATACTGTTCCCACCAGCCGGTTGACCGCTCGGTGGCCATGGCGACGAGCGCGTCGATGAACTCCTCATCCGTACAGGCGTAATGGGAGGCCAGGCGGCGGACTCGCTGCTCGCTCACTCCGGCGAGGGCGGACTCGATGTGAGTGATCTGCGCGGGCGCCACGCCGAGCAGCTCCGCCGCCTGGCGGGAGTTGAGCCCTGCCGCCTCACGGAGTCTGCGCAGTTCGGTTGCCAGTCGCACCTGACGTGCCGTCGGTTCGCGCCTCTTCACCATCGACTGGCCCTCTTCACACGTCTGTTGGTGCAACTCGTTCGGCGTCAGATTACGCGATCGACTTGCCCCGTCCCTAAATTTAGATCTACCGTCAGTGACGCGACGCACACCGTGCGACACGGGTTACCGGAAGCGCACCGCCCCGTCCTGCCATAACGGCTGCGGCAATGACACCGGGCCCGCCCCTCACCCCATCCGCCCTCCGCGAGGAGCTCCGCATGCCCGAAAACGAACCGTGGGAGTACTCCCTCTACCTCCCCAACGACCTCCGCGCCGTCACCGTCAGCCGCCGCACCCTCCGCCTGGTCCTCACCATGCACGGGCTGATCCGCCTCGTCGACGTCGCCGAACTGCTGGCCACGGAGCTGGTCTCCAACGCCGTACGGCACACCAAGGGCCCCGCCGCCCTCCGCATCCGCTGGTCGCCGCCCGGCACGCTGCGGATCGGGGCATGGGACGCGGACCCGGGACCGCCGGAACCGCCGACCGCGTTCGAGAGGACGGAGGAGTTGGAGGAGGGCCGGGGCCTCGCGCTGGTGCGGGCCTGCGCGGACGTGTGGGGATGGCATCCGCTGGCCAGGCACGGCAACCGGGGGAAGTACGTGTGGTGCGAGCTGCGTTTGACATGCAGCCGCCCGGCTGCCTAACGTAATAGGCAGCCAATAGGCTGCATGTCAGAGGGGCGGAGATGGACGAGGTCTTCAAGGCGCTGGCGGACGGCAACCGGCGACGACTGCTGGACCGTCTGAACGCGCGCAACGGGCAGAGCCTGCGCGAGCTGTGTGCCGGGCTGGACATGGCCCGGCAGTCGGTCAGCAAGCACCTGGCCCTGCTGGAGGCGGCCCACCTGGTCACCACCGCCCGGCGGGGCCGGGAGAAGCTGCACTACCTCAACGCCGAACCGATCAACGCCATCGCCGAACGCTGGATCAGCCGCTACGACCGGGAGCGGGTGCACGCACTCGCCGACCTCAAGCACGCGCTGGAGGACACCGCCATGGACAGCAACGCGTTCGTCTACACGACCTACATCAGGACCACGCCGGAGAAGCTGTGGCAGGGCCTGACCGACCCGGCGTTCACCCGCCGCTACTGGGGGCTGGAGTTCGGCACCGACTGGGCGGCGGGGTCGCCGGTGGTGTGGCGGGAGCGGGGGGCCGAGACGGCCGACCCCGAGCAGGTCGTGCTGGAGTCGGATCCCTTCCGGCGGCTGGCGTACACCTGGCACACCTTCACGCCGGAGTGGGCGGCGGCCAACGGGATCGACGACGCGACCCTCGCCAGGCTCGCCGCCGAGCGGCGCTCGAAGGTCGCGTTCGAGATCGAGGACCTCGGCGGGTCGGTGAAGCTGACCGTCGTCCACGACGGGTTCGAGCCCGGCAGCACCGCCCGCGAGATGATCCAGCACGGCTGGCCCGCCCTGATGTCCAGCCTCAAGACGCTGCTGGAGACCGGCGAGACGCTGCCGGAACCTCGGTGAGCCGATCGTTCAGCGGCTCAGGGCCGTCTCCTCACGCATGCGCGACAGCTTCTCGGGATTGCGCACCGCGTAGAGCCCCGTGATGCGCCCGGCCTCGAAGCGGACCGCCACCACGGTGTCCAGCTCGCCGTCGAGCCGGATGATCAGGGCGGGGTGTCCGTTGACCTGGGCCGGGTCCATCGTCACCGCGACGGGCAGCTTGACCAGGCCGCCCAGCATGAGGCGGGCCACCTTGTCGGCGCCGGTGACGGGCCGCAGGACGGCCTGCTTGATGCCGCCGCCGTCGCCCAGCAGGACGACGTCCGGCGCGAGGATGTCGAGCAGGCCCTGGAGGTCGCCCGTCTGGACGGCCCGCTGGAACGCGTCGAGCGCGTCCCGGGTCTCGGAGCGCGAGACGACTCCGCGCGGCCGGCGGGCCGCGACGTGCGCGCGGGCCCGGTGCGCGGTCTGGCGGACGGCGGCCGGGGTCTTCTCGACGGCCTCGGCGATCTCGTCGTAGTCGAGTTCGAACACCTCGCGCAGCACGAACACCGCCCGCTCGGTGGGCGAGAGCGTCTCCATGACCAGCATCATCGCCATCGACACGCTGTCGGCCAGCTCGACGTCCTCGGCCACGTCGGGCGCGGTGAGCAGCGGCTCGGGCAGCCAGGAGCCGACGTAGGACTCCTTGCGGCGGCCGAGCGTACGCAGCCGGTTCAGCGCCTGGCGGGTGGTGATGCGCACCAGGTAGGCGCGGCGGTCGCGCACCGTGTCGAGGTCGACTCCCGCCCACTTCAGCCAGGTCTCCTGGAGGACGTCCTCGGCGTCGGCGGCCGAGCCGAGCATCTCGTAGGCGACGGTGAAGAGCAGATTGCGGTGGGCGACGAAGGACTCCGTGGCGCCGTCCTGTTCGCGGCCGCTGTTCTCGCTGGTCACCAGCTTCTCCCGTTCGTTCGGTTCAGGCGGTGTCACGCGCACAGGACACCGGTCGCCGGGGTTCCGTGACACCCGCCGGTGGTGTCCTGGGTCACGTTCCCGCCCTGTCACAGGGTGCGGGCCGTCGGCGTCTTGTGTGCGTCACCGAGGCACCGAGAGCGAGCGAGGACGAGATCATGGACACCCGATTCAACCTGTTCGAGAACGAGTTCGGCGGCAGGTTCGCGAAGCGGTTCGCGGGCACCGGGATGCTGGTCCACCAGTCGGCGCTGCCGAAGGCCACGCAGGAGCTGGTGTCGCTGCGGGCCAGCCAGATCAACGGCTGCGGCCACTGCATCGACATGCACGTCAAGGAGGCCGCGGCCGCCGGGGAGAGCGCGGTCCGGCTGCACCTGGTCGCCGCCTGGCGCGAGACCACGGTCTTCACCGAGGCCGAGCGGGCGGCGCTGGCCCTCGCCGAGGAGGGCACCCGGCTCGCCGACGCGCACGAGGGCGTCTCCGACGAGACGTGGGAGCTGGTGCGCAAGCACTACGACGACGACCAGGTCGCCGCCCTGGTCTGCCTGGTCGCCCTGATCAACGCGGCCAACCGGCTCGCCGTGATCACCCACCAGAAGGGCGGCTCGTACGAGGCCGGGATGTTCGAGGCCGCCATGGGCTGAGCCGCACCGGTCAGGACCGCGGGAGGGCGCCGACGACGAGTTCCACGTCGGCGCCCTCCCGTACGACCAGGTCCCGCACCCGCCACGCACGCGCGTCGATCCGGGTCCCGGCCGCGGTGGTGTGGGCGGGAACGGTCAGCACCAGGGGCGGCCCCTCCCCCGGCTCCGTGAGCAGCCGCGCCGCCACCATCACCCCGTCGGAGAACCGCAGGTCCACGTCGAGCGGCCGGGGCCCGGCCACGAACGCGTCCGGGTCCGGGAGCCCCTGGAGGCGACAGCGCGCCCCCGGGAAGAGGTGCGTGTGCCCGCACAGCGCCGGGAAGGTGTCCGTCCCGGCCGGTCCGCCGGAGGGATGGGCCATGCGCGCGCTCCCGGGTCCGCGGGGGCGCGGGGGCGCCGTCGTACGCCCTGGGACCGGCCACCGCCGTCGTCCCGTTCCTACCGCCTCACCTGCCCGGACGGTACTCGGACGGCCCGTTCGTGGTGGTGGGCCGGTGTCGGGCACCGGCCCACCGTCCCGGACGGGCCCGGTCACGATTGCGTCTCGGCCCGATCCGACCCCTTGATTCCTGCCCGTGTAATCGTTTCCAATCCTCCATGTAATCGATTCCACGAGGAGGTGGAACGACGATGGCGAGCATCAAGGACGTCGCCGCCGAGGCGGGTGTGTCCGTCGCGACGGTCTCGCGGGCGCTCAACGGCCACCCGTCGGTCAGCGCCGCCGCACGCGCCCGTGTGCTGGCCGCCGTCGAGACGCTGGGCTACCGCCCCAACGCCCTCGCCCGGTCGCTGCGCACCGACCAGACCCGCACTCTCGGCCTGGTCATCAGCGACGTCATGAACCCGTACTTCACCGAGCTGGCCCGTTCCGTCGAGGAGGAGGCCCGCGCGCTCGGCTACAGCGTCATCATCGGCAACGCCGACGAGCGGCCCGACCTCCAGGACCACCACGTCACCACGCTGCTGGACCGGCGGATCGACGGGTTGCTCGTCTCCCCCACCGACGGGGGCTCCCCGCGCATGCTGGACGCCGCGCGGGCCGGGACGCCGATGGTCTTCGTCGACCGCTGGATCCCCGGTGTGGACGTGCCCGTCGTCAGGTCGGACGGGCGGGCGGCCGTACGGGACCTCGTCGCGCATCTGCACGGGCTCGGGCACCGGCGGCTCGCGATCATCGCCGGGCCCGCCGCCACGACCACCGGACGCGAGCGCGTCGACGCCTTCCGCGAGGCGCTCGCCGCGTACGGGCTCCCCCTCCCGGACGCCTACATCGGCCAGGGCGACTTCCAGGCCGGCAGCGGACGCCGGGTCACCGAGGGTTTCCTCGACCTGCCCGAGCCGCCCGAGGTCGTCTTCGCCGCCGACAACCTGATGGCGCTCGGCGCGCTGGACGCCGTCCGCGCGCGCGGGCTGCGGGTCCCCGAGGACATCGGGCTCGCCGCGTTCGACGACATCCCCTGGTTCGTGCACACCGGTCCGCCGGTCACCGCGATCGCCCAGCCCACCCGCGAGCTGGGGCGGGCGGCCGTACGCGCCCTCGTCGAGCGGATCGCGGGGCGGACCGGCGAGTCCGTCACCCTTCCGGCCCGGCTCGTCGTCCGCCGCTCGTGCGGTGAGCCGCCCGCCGCACCACACCCCCCGTCCCCGTCCCCCGTACGAAGGAGTACGCCGTGAGCAGCCGCAGTCCGGACGAGTTGCTGCGCATCGAGGGCATCCGCAAGACCTTCCCCGGCGTGGTCGCGCTCGACAGCGTCGACTTCGACCTGCGCCGGGGCGAGGTGCACGTGCTCCTCGGTGAGAACGGCGCGGGCAAGAGCACGCTCATCAAGATGCTCTCCGGCGCCTACACGCCCGACGCCGGGCGGATCCTGGCCGGTGGTGAGGAGGTGCGCATCCACGGTGCGCAGGACTCCGAGCGCCTCGGGATCGCCACCATCTACCAGGAGTTCAACCTCGTCCCCGACCTGACGGTGGCGGAGAACATCTTCCTGGGGCGCCAGCCCCGCCGGTTCGGCATGATCGACCGGAAGCGGATGGAAGCCGACGCCGAGGTGCTGCTGGAGCGGGTGGGGGTCCACGTGTCTCCCCGCGCACGGGTGCGTGAACTCGGTATCGCCCGGCTCCAGATGGTCGAGATCGCCAAGGCGCTCAGCCTGGACGCGCGGGTGCTCATCATGGACGAGCCGACCGCCGTGCTCACCTCCGACGAGGTGGAGAAGCTGTTCGCCATCGTGCGGCGGCTGCGCGAGGACGGCGTCGGCATCGTCTTCATCACCCATCACCTGGAGGAGATCGCCGCGCTCGGCGACCGGGTGACCGTCATCCGGGACGGCCGGAGTGTCGGCCAGGTGCCCGCCTCCACGCCCGAGGACGAGCTGGTCCGGCTCATGGTCGGGCGGTCGATCGAGCAGCAGTACCCGCGCGAGCGCACCGACGCCGGTGAGGCACTGCTCAAGGTGGAGGGGCTCACCCGGGACGGTGTCTTCCACGACGTCGGCTTCGAGGTGCGGGCCGGTGAGGTCGTCGGCATCGCGGGGCTCGTCGGCGCCGGGCGGACGGAGGTGGTGCGGGCGGTGTTCGGCGCCGATCCGTACGACGCCGGAACCGTGCGGGTCGCGGGTGCGCCGTTGCGGCGGCACGACGTGAACGCCGCCATGGCCGCCGGGATCGGGCTCGTCCCCGAGGACCGCAAGGGGCAGGGCCTCGTGCTCGACGCCTCCGTGGCGGAGAACCTGGGGCTCGTCACGCTGCGGTCCAGCGCCCGCGCCGGGCTCGTCGACCTCAAGGGGCAGCACGCGGCGGCCGAGCGCATCGCCGGGCAGCTCGGGGTGCGGATGGCCGGGCTCGGCCAGCACGTGCGCACGCTCTCCGGCGGCAACCAGCAGAAGGTCGTCATCGGCAAGTGGCTGCTGGCGGACACCAAGGTGCTGATCCTCGACGAGCCGACGCGCGGCATCGACGTCGGCGCCAAGGTCGAGATCTACCAGCTCATCAACGAACTGACGGCCGCCGGTGCCGCCGTGCTCATGATCTCCAGCGATCTGCCGGAGGTGCTCGGCATGAGCGACCGCGTGGTCGTCATGGCGCAGGGGCGCGTCGCGGGTGAACTCACCGCCGAACAGGCCACCCAGGACGCCGTGATGGCGCTCGCCGTCAGCACCCACACCAGCAACTCCCCCCACAGCGACGGAACGGAGGCCTCCGGTGGCCACTGACACGCTCAAGAGCAAGCCGGGCGCGCAGGGCGCCACCAGCGGTCTGCGCCGCCTGCTGCTCGACAACGGCGCGCTGACCGCGCTGATCGTCCTCGTCATCGCCATGTCGGCGCTGTCCGGGGACTTCCTGACCGCCGACAACCTCCTCAACGTCGGCGTCCAGGCCGCCGTCACCGCGATCCTCGCGTTCGGCGTCACCTTCGTCATCGTCTCGGCGGGCATCGACCTGTCGGTCGGCTCGGTCGCCGCGCTGTCGGCCACCGTGCTGGCCTGGAGCGCCACCGAGGCCGGCATCCCGGTGGTGCTCGCGGTGCTGCTGTCCGTCCTGACGGGCATCGCGTGCGGTCTGGTGAACGGTTTCCTCATCTCGTACGGGAAGCTGCCGCCGTTCATCGCGACGCTCGCCATGCTGTCGGTGGGCCGCGGTCTTTCGCTGGTCATCTCGCAGGGCTCGCCGATCGCCTTCCCGGACTCGGTCTCGCACCTCGGTGACACCCTCGGCGGCTGGCTGCCGGTGCCGGTGCTCGTGATGATCGTGATGGGCCTGATCACCGCGTTCGTCCTCGGCCGGACCTACATCGGCCGCTCCATGTACGCCATCGGCGGCAACGAGGAGGCCGCGCGGCTGTCCGGCCTGCGGGTGAAGCGGCAGAAGCTCGCCATCTACGCCTTCTCCGGCCTGTTCGCCGCCGCCGCGGGCATCGTGCTCGCCTCCCGGCTCTCCTCGGCGCAGCCGCAGGCCGCGCAGGGCTACGAGCTGGACGCCATCGCCGCCGTCGTGATCGGCGGTGCCTCGCTGGCGGGCGGCACCGGCAAGGCTTCGGGGACGCTGATCGGCGCGCTGATCCTCGCGGTGCTGCGCAACGGCCTCAACCTGCTGTCCGTCTCCGCGTTCTGGCAGCAGGTCGTCATCGGTGTCGTCATCGCGCTGGCGGTGCTCTTCGACACGCTGCGCCGCAAGGCGGGCGCGGTCACGCCGGCGGCCGGGGCGTCCGGTGGCGGCAACCGGGGCAAGCAGGCCCTCACCTACGTGATCGCGGCCGTCGTCGCGGTGGCCGTCGTCGGCGCCACCTCGCTGCTGCACAACGGTTCCTCCGGCGGCAAGGACCAGAAGATGGGGCTGTCGCTGTCCACGCTCAACAACCCGTTCTTCGTGCAGATCAGGAACGGCGCGCAGGAGGAGGCGAGGAAGCTGGGCGTGGACCTGACGGTCACGGACGCCCAGAACGACGCCTCCCAGCAGGCCAACCAGTTGCAGAACTTCGTCAGCGGCAGCCTGTCCGCGGTCATCGTCAACCCGGTGGACTCCGACGCGGCCGGTCCCTCGGTACGCTCGGCGAACAAGGACGACATCCCCGTCATCGCCGTGGACCGCGGCGTCAACAAGGCGGACACGTCCGCGCTGGTGGCCTCCGACAACGTCGAGGGCGGCAAGCTGGGCGCCCGGGCGCTCGCCGAGAAGCTCGGCGGCAAGGGCACGATCGTCGTCCTCCAGGGCCAGGCAGGCACCAGCGCCAGCCGGGAGCGCGGGGCGGGCTTCGCGGCCGGGCTGAAGGAGTACCCGGGCATCAAGGTCGTCGCCAAGCAGCCCGCGGACTTCGACCGCACCAAGGGCCTGGACGTGATGACCAACCTGCTCCAGGCGCACCCGGACGTCGACGGCGTCTTCGCGGAGAACGACGAGATGGCGCTGGGCGCGATCAAGGCGCTCGGTTCCAAGGCCGGAAAGTCGGTCCAGGTCGTCGGCTTCGACGGCACCCCGGACGGGCTGAAGGCGGTCCAGGACGGCACGTTGTACGCCTCCGTGGCGCAGCAGCCGAAGGAACTGGGCAGGATCGCCGTACAGAACGCGCTGCGGGCTGCCGAGGACAAGAAGGTGGAGCAGACGGTGAAGGTGCCCGTGAAGGTCGTCACCAAGGAGAACGTGGCCGGCTTCGGGGGCTGAGACCGGCCGTCGGGACCCGGCGGAAACCAGCGGGAATCACTCGAATCGGAGAACGATTGATGTACGACTACGACCTGCTGGTCGTCGGATCGGCCAACGCCGATCTGGTGATCGGTGTCGAGCGGCGGCCGGCGGCGGGCGAGACGGTGCTCGGCTCCGACCTGGCCGTCCACCCGGGCGGCAAGGGCGGCAACCAGGCCGTCGCCGCCGCCCGGCTGGGTGCCCGTACGGCCCTGCTGGCCCGGGTCGGCGACGACGACTACGGCCGGCTGCTGCTGGACTCGCAGCGGGCGGCCGGCGTCGACACGGTCGGTGTGCTGGTGGGCGGCGCCCCGACCGGCGTCGCGCTGATCACCGTCGATCCGTCCGGGGACAACAGCATCGTGGTCTCGCCGGGTGCCAACGGCCGGCTGGCACCGGGCGACGTCCGGGCCGCCGCGAGTCTCTTCCACGCCTCCCGGGTGGTCTCCACGCAGTTGGAGATCCCGCTGGAGACGGTCGTGGAGGTGGTCCGCTCGCTCGCGCCGGACAGCCGTTTCGTGCTGAACCCGTCACCGCCGCGCGCTCTCCCGCGGGAGGTGCTGGCCGCCTGCGACCCGCTGATCGTCAACGAGCACGAGGCGAAGGTGATCCTCGGGGACTCGCTGGTCGGCGAGCGCCCCGAGGACTGGGCCCGCGTCCTGCTGGCCAAGGGCCCGCGCTCGGTGGTCGTGACCCTGGGCGCCGAGGGCGCGCTGGTCGCGTCGGCCGCCGGGGGCGTGGTCCGGGTGCCGTCCGTGAAGGTGCATGCCGTGGACACCACGGGCGCGGGCGACGCGTTCACCGCGGCGCTGGCCTGGCGGCTCGGCACCGGCGAGCCGCTCGCCGAGGCGGCGGCGTACGCGGCCCGGGTGGGCGCGGCGGCGGTCACCAGGGCGGGCGCGCAGGAGTCGTACCCGACGGCGGCCGAGGCCGAGGCACTGGAGGCCGGGGCGCTGTGAAGAAGGCGGGGATACTCAACCGGCATCTCGCGGGCGCGCTCGCCGAACTCGGGCACGGGGACGGCGTCCTGGTGTGCGACGCGGGCATGCCCGTGCCGGACGGGCCGCGCGTCGTCGACCTGGCCTTCCGGGCCGGGGTGCCGTCCTTCGCCGAGGTGCTGGACGGTCTGCTGGCCGAGCTGGTCGTCGAGGGCGCGACGGCGGCGACGGAGGTCCGGGAGGCGAACGCCGAGTGCGCCGCGCTGCTCGACGGGCTCTTCCCCGCCCTCGGGCTCGTCCCGCACGAGCGGCTCAAGGAGTTGTCGGCGGGCGCGCGGCTGATCGTGCGCACCGGGGAGGCGCGGCCGTACGCCAATGTGCTGCTGCGGTGCGGAGTCTTCTTCTGAGGGCCGCCGCCGGTGCGGAACACGTTTGAGGGGGCCCGGTCGACGACCGGGCCCCCTCGGGTTTCCCCACCCCTTCGGAACGCCGTGGATTTTCCCCCCCGGGTACCCCCACGGGAGTTCCGATGCCAGGTACGACCCGCCGGAGGGCGGAAGGGTTGCACGGGTCGCGGGATTTATTTTCCGGGCGGCGGGTCCGCCCGGTCTCCCGCGTGCTCGGCGAACCGGGCCGCCGTCTCGGCGAGCACCTCACGCCCGTCCCGGGCCCACAGCGCCTCGTTGAACAGCTCGACCTCGATGGCGCCGGTGTACCCGGCCGCCTCGACGTAGCCCTTCCACTCCCGCATGTCGATCGCGCCGTCCCCGATCTGACCGCGGCCGTTGAGGACGCCCTCGGGCAGCGGGGTCGTCCAGTCGGCGAGCTGGAAGGTGTGGATGCGGCCGCCCGCGCCCGCCCGGGCGATCTGCTCGGGCGCCCGGTCGTCCCACCAGATGTGGTACGTGTCGACGGTGACGCCGACCTGCCGTGCCGGGAAGCGTTCGGCGAGGTCCAGGGCCTGGGTGAGGGTGGAGACCACGCAGCGGTCGGCGGCGTACATGGGGTGCAGCGGCTCGATGGCGAGGCGTACGCCGTGCCGCTCCGCGTACGGGCCCAGTTCGGCGAGCGCGTCCGCGATGCGTTCGCGGGCGGCGCGCAGGTCCTTGTCGCCGGCCGGGAGGCCGCCGGAGACCAGGACGAGGGTGTCGGTGCCGAGGGTGGCGGCCTCGTCGACGGCGCGGCGGTTGTCGGCCAGGGCCTTGGCGCGTTCACCGGCGTCGACGGCCGTGAGGAAGCCGCCGCGGCACAGGGTGGTGACGGTCAGGCCCGCGTCGCGGACCAGCCTGGCGGCCGCCTCGACGCCGTAGGCCTGCACGGGTTCGCGCCACAGGCCGACGTTGCCGACGCCCAGTTCGCGGCAGGCGGCGGTCAGTTCGGGCAGGGAGAGCTGCTTGACCGTCATCTGGTTGATGCTGAAGCGCGTCAGGCCGGTGTCGGTCATCGGTTCACTCCGTACAGCGCGAGCAGGTTCCGCATGCGCTCCTCGGCCAGCTTCGGGTCCGGGAACAGGCCGATCTCGTCGGCGAGCCGATAGGCGCGGGCGAGGTGCGGCAGGGAGCGGGCCGACTGGAGGCCGCCGACCATCGTGAAGTGGCTCTGGTGGCCGGACAGCCAGGCCAGCAGGACCACGCCCGTCTTGTAGTAGCGGGTGGGGGCCTGGAAGAGGTGGCGGGAGAGTGCGACGGTGGGGTCGAGGAGGGCGCGGAAGCCCTCCGTGTTCCCGGTGTCCAGGACGCGGACCGCCTCCGCCGCCAGCGGGCCCAGCGGGTCGAAGATGCCGAGCAGGGCGTGGCTGAAGCCCTGGTCGTCGCCCGCGATCAGCTCCGGGTAGTTGAAGTCGTCGCCGGTGTAGCAGCGCACGCCCTGCGGGAGGCGGCGGCGCAGCTCGACCTCGCGCCGGGCGTCCAGGAGGGAGACCTTGATGCCGTCGACCTTGTCGGGGTGGGCGGCGATGACCTCCAGGAAGGTGCCGGTCGCCGTGTCCAGGTCGGAGGAGCCCCAGTAGCCCTCCAGGGCCGGGTCGAACATCGGGCCCAGCCAGTGCAGGACCACTGGTTCGGCGGCCTGGCGCAGGAGGTGGCCGTAGACCTCCAGGTAGTCGTCCGGGCCCTGCGCGGTGGCGGCGAGGGCGCGGGAGGCCATCAGGATGGCCTGGGCGCCCGACTCCTCCACGACGGCGAGCTGTTCCTCGTAGGCCGCTCGGACCTCGGCGAGGCCGGTGCCGGTGGTCGCGGTCAGCTGGTCCGTGCCGACGCCGCAGGCGATGCGCCCGCCGGTCGCCCTCGCCTCGGCGGCGGAGCGGCGGATCAGCTCGGCGGCCCCGGCCCAGTCCAGGCCCATGCCGCGCTGGGCGGTGTCCATCGCCTCGGCGACGCCGAGCCCGTGGGACCACAGGTGGCGGCGGAAGGCGAGGGTGGCGTCCCAGTCGACGGCGGCGGGCCCGTCGGGGGTGGTGTCGGCGTACGGGTCGGCGACGACGTGCGCGGCCGAGAAGACCGTACGGGAGGTGAAAGCGCTTCCCGGGGTCGCCCGGAGCGCCGGCAGGGGCTCGGCGCGCGGTTCGTAGGCGCGCAGGGCGCCGTGTGCGTCGGGGAGGTGGAGGGTCACAGCGCGATCTCCGGTACGTCGAGGCGGCGGCCCTCCGCCGAGGACTTCAGGCCCAGCTCGGCCAGCTGGACGCCGCGGGCGCCGGCCAGCAGGTCCCAGTGGTAGGGGGCGTCGGCGTAGACGTGCTTGAGGAACAGCTCCCACTGGGCCTTGAAGCCGTTGTCGAACTCGCCGTTGTCCGGGACCTCCTGCCACTGGTCGCGGAAGACCTCGGTGGCGGGGATGTCCGGGTTCCAGACGGGCTTCGGGGTGGCCGAGCGGTGCTGGACGCGGCAGTTGCGCAGTCCCGCGACGGCGGAGCCCTCGGTGCCGTCGACCTGGAACTCGACCAGTTCGTCGCGGTTGACGCGGACCGCCCAGGAGGAGTTGATCTGGGCGATCGCGCCGCCCTCCAGCTCGAAGACGCCGTAGGCGGCGTCGTCGGCGGTGGCGTCGTAGGGCTTGCCCTTCTCGTCCCAACGCTCGGGGATATGGGTGGCGGTGAGTGCCTGGACGGTCCTCACGCGGCCGAACAGCTCGTGCAGCACGTACTCCCAGTGCGGGAACATGTCGACGACGATGCCGCCGCCGTCCTCGCTGCGGTAGTTCCAGGACGGGCGCTGCGCCTCCTGCCAGTCGCCCTCGAAGACCCAGTAGCCGAACTCGCCGCGCACCGACAGGATCCGGCCGAAGAAGCCGCCGTCGATGAGGCGCTTCAGCTTGAGCAGGCCGGGGAGGAAGAGCTTGTCCTGCACGACGCCGTGCTTGATGCCCTTGGCCTGGGCGAGACGGGCCAGTTCCAGGGCGCCGTCGAGGCCGGTGGCCGTCGGCTTCTCGGTGTAGACGTGCTTGCCCGCGGCGATCGCCTTCCTGATCGCCTCCTCGCGGGCCGAGGTCACCTGGGCGTCGAAATAGAGGTCGATGCTGTCGTCGGCCAGGACCGCGTCGAGGTCCGTGGAGACGTGGTCGAGTCCGTGGCGTTCGGCCAGCGCCCTGAGCGCGTGCTCGCGGCGGCCGACCAGGACCGGCTCCGGCCACAGCACGGTGCCGTCGCCGAGGTCGAGGCCGCCCTGTTCGCGCAGGGCCAGGATGGAGCGGACGAGGTGCTGGCGGTAGCCCATGCGCCCGGTCACACCGTTCATGGCGATACGCACCGTCTTGCGTGTCACGTCATTCCCTTCGTACGAGCCGTACCGAGCCATACAGCACGTCGTACGAGCCGTACAGCAAGCGCTTTCTATGTAGAACGAAGCTAGCCTGTGAACGGTGGTCTGGACAAGACCGCGGCCTGGGCGAGTTGTTCGAGGGGACGAACGGCGGCGGGCGGTGGCCGTAAGGTCACCCGGGACGGCGTTCGGCACACGCGCGATGCGGAGGACGAGGACATGACGGTGACACTGGCGGACGTGGCGGCCCGCGCCCAGGTCTCCCCCGCGACGGTGTCGCGCGTACTGAACGGCAACTACCCGGTGGCCGCCTCCACCCGGGAGCGGGTGCTCAAGGCCGTCGACGAGCTGGACTACGTACTCAACGGCCCCGCGAGCGCGCTGGCGGCGGCCACGTCCGACCTGGTGGGCATCCTCGTCAACGACATCGCCGACCCGTTCTTCGGCATCATGGCCGGCGCCGTCCAGTCCGAGATCGGCGGGCCGGGCGGCAGAGCGGGCGGCGAGAGACTCGCCGTGGTCTGCAACACCGGCGGCACCCCGGAGCGCGAGCTGACCTACCTCACGCTGCTCCAGCGCCAGCGCGCGGCGGCGGTCGTGCTGACCGGCGGCGCGATGGAGGACGAGGCCCACCAGGCGGCCGTGGCGGCGAAGCTGCGCAAGCTCACGGAGGCCGGGACGCGGGTGGTGCTGTGCGGGCGGCCGCCCGCGCCGGACACCGGGGCGATCGCGCTCACCTTCGACAACCGCGGGGGCGGCCGGGAACTGACCGAGCACCTGATCGGGCTGGGGCACCGGCGGCTCGGCTACATCGCGGGCCCGGAGGAACGGACCACGACCCGGCACCGGCTGGAGGGCCACCGCACCGCGCTCGCCGCGCACGGCATCGAGGAGGACCCACGCTGGACGGTCCACGGCCGCTACGACCGGCAGGCCGGGTACGAGGCCACCCTGGAGCTGCTGCGCAGGGACCCGTCGCTGACGGCGGTCGTCGCCGCGAACGACACCGTCGCGCTGGGCGCGTGCGCGGCGCTGCGCGACTCGGGGCTGCGGATCCCGGACGACGTGTCGGTGGCCGGCTTCGACGACCTGCCGTTCAGCATCGACGCGGTGCCCGCGCTGACGACGGTGCGGCTGCCGCTGGCGGAGGCGGGGGCGCGGGCGGGACGGGTCGCGATGGGGCGGGAGGAGGCGCCGGCGGGCGGAATCGCGGTGGTGCGGGGGGAGTTGATGGTGCGGGGGTCCTCCGGAGGGCCGCGGGCTTGAGACGGGCCGTTGGTTTCGCGGCGCCCGCGTAGGGGTGGGCCTTGCTGGGCGCCGCGCCCCCAGACCCCCCGTTCGGCCCTGAACGGGCCTCGTCCTCACACGCCGGACGGGCTGGATTACCTGCCCGCGTCGACAGGTGAACCCGGTGATCGCGGGTACGCTCCGTGGGCATGAAGCTGGCGTTCTCCACCCTCGGTGTTCCCGGACTGCCCCTGAGCGACGTGCTGGGGCTCGCTACCGCGCACGGTTATCACGGTGTCGAATTGCGCGCCCACCCGGAGGAACCGGTCCATCCGGGCCTGGGTCCGGACGAACGGGCCGCGGCCGTCGCCGAGTTCAAGGCGGCCGGTGTCGAGCCGCTGGGGCTCGCGGGGTACGCGCGGGTCGCCGCGCCCGGTGACGACGAGGCCGTGATCGGCGAGCTGCGCGGCCTGCTCGACCTGGCCCGCGACCTGGGCGCCCCCTACGTCCGGGTCTTCCCCGGCGGCGGCACCGAGCAGAGCGCGGACGAGGCCGACGCGGTGGCCGCGCGGCGGCTGGGCACGGCCGCCGAGTACGCCACCGAGCTGGGCGTACGCATCCTTCTGGAGACCCACGACTCGCACCGCACGGGCGCCGACGCGATGCGCGTCCTCGGACTGGTCGGGCACCGCCAGGTGGGCGCCCTGTGGGACGTGATGCACACCTGGCTGGGCGGGGAGCAGCCCTCCGACACCTACGCGGCGCTCTCCCCGCACCTGGGCTACGTCCAGGTCAAGGACATCGCCTCGGCCGAGGACACCACCCCGCTGCCGCTGGGCGCCGGGGTGCTGCCGCTCACCGAGGTGGTGGACGTGCTGTCCCGGCACAGCTGGGACGGCTGGCTGTGCTGGGAGTACGAGAAGCGGTGGTACGAGTCGGCGGCGCCGCTGCCCGAGCTGCTCACGCGGGGCCGCGAGCACCTGGCCCGGCTGCTCACGGACGCGGCGTGAGCGCGGCCGGCGCCTGTGCCGACCGTGCGACCGCCGACCGCACCCGGTGCTCCAGCCGCTTCCCGCACTCCGGCCACTCCGCCGACGTGATCGAGTAGATCGCGGAGTCGCGCAGCCGTCCCTCCTCGCCCGGCACCGAGGAGCGGGACCAGTTGCGCAGGACGCCCTCGAAGCGGGCGCCGGCCTTCTCGATCGCGGCGCGGGAGCGCTCGTTGCGGGCGTCGGTCTTGAGGTCGACGCGGGACACCTCCCAGACCTCGAAGGCGTGGCGGAACAGCAGCAGCTTGGCCTCGGCGTTCACACCCGTGCCCTGCGCGGAGCGGGCCAGCCAGGTGAAGCCGACCTCGACGGCGTCGAGCCCGTCGTCGGTGAGCCAGGAACGCGGTTCCCAGTAGGCGGTGGTGCCGACCGCGCGGCCGGTGGCGCGGGAGACCTGCGCGTAGGGCGCCAGCCGTCCGGTGGCCGCCCTGGCCAGCTGGGCGTCGATGTAGGTGCCGACCTCGTCGCTCCCCGGGACCCACGTGAACGCGTAGCTGCCGCGGTCCTCCGCCGCCGCCCTCGCCAGGTCGGCCGCGTGCTGATGGCCCAGCGGCTCCAGTCGTACCAGCGTGCCTTCGAGGACCGGGGCCTTCAGAGTGCATGTCACCGGACGGATTCTTCAGCCGGGGCGGGGAGCCGTCCAGCGAATTCCGGGGAGGTGCGCACGGTGATCCCCGGCACCCGCCCGCGGGCGGTGAGCGTCGTCAGCGCCACCCCGCCCACCAGCAGGGCCGCCGCGCACCAGCGCAGGGGTGTCACCGACTCGCCCAGGAAGAGCGCCGCCGACGACATGCCGAAGACCGGGACCAGGAGGGAGAACGGCGCGACCGTCGAGGCCGGGTGACGGCGCAGCAGCCAGCCCCAGGCGCCGAAGCCGAAGACGGTCGAGACCCAGGCGACGAAGAGGATCGTGCCCGCCCCCTGCCAGTCCAGGGCGCGCAGGGCCGCGAGGTCCGCGCCGGGGCCCTCGGTGAGCAGGGAGAGGGCCAGCAGGGGGAGCACGGGGACGGTGGAGACCCACACCATGAAGTTCAGCGCGTCCGGCGGGGACGCCTTGCGGGTCAGGACGTTGGACACGCCCCAGGCCGCCGCCGCGCCGACGACCATCAGGAACGCGCCCAGCGGTCCCGAGGCGCCCTCGTCGAGCGCCGCGACGCCGATGCCGGCCAGCGCGACCAGCATGCCGAGGGCCTGGCGGCGGGAGGGGCGTTCGGCGAGGACGGCGGCGGCGATCACCGCGGTGAACACCGCCTGGATCTGGAGCACGAGGGACGACAGGCCGGCCGGCATGCCCGCGTCCATGCCCACGAAGACCAGGCCGAACTTGGCCACGCCCAGCACCAGTCCCACCGCCACGATCCACTTCCAGGCCACCTTCGGGCGGCCCACCAGGAACACGGCGGGCAGCGCGGCGGCCAGAAAGCGCAGGGCGGAGAAGAGGAGCGGCGGGAAGTGGTCGAGGCCGATCTCGATGACCGTGAAGTTGACGCCCCAGACGGCGGCGACGAGCACGGCGAGGAAGAGGTGGGAAGGTCGCATGCGTCGAGGATCGACCGGGAAGACCGTGTAGCACCAGCGATGATTACTGCATGGTTGGATGAAGCATCGCTGTTCATTCGCCTCCGTTCCGTCCCTCCGTTCCGTCTCTCCTTTTCGTCCCTCCGTTCCGTTCCTCGGGAGCCGTCATGCTCGACCTCCAGCGTCTGCGCGCCCTGCACGCCGTGTCCGTGCACGGGACCGTCGGAGCGGCCGCCGCCGCGCTCGGCTTCACGCCGTCCGCCGTGTCGCAGCAGATCACCAAGCTGGAGCGGGAGACCAGGACGGTGCTCCTGGAGCGCGAGGGGCGCGGGGTCCGGCTCACCGACGACGCCTGGCAACTGGTGGCTGCCGCAGGTGAGTTGCTGGCCATCGTGGAGCGGGCGGAGACCCGGCTGGAGGAACGGCGCGGAGTGCCGTCGGGGCGGCTGACCATCGCCGCGTTCGCCTCGGCGGCGCGCGGCCTGCTGCCGTCCGTCCTGGCCGACCTGACGGTACGTCACCCGGCGCTGGACGCGCGGCTCAGCGAGGTCGACCCGCACCTGTCCGTGGACCTGGTGGCCAAGGGGGCCGTCGATCTAGTGGTGGCGCACGACTGGGACATCGCCCCGCTGCCGGCGCCGGCCGGGGTCGAACAGGCGCCGATCGGGGAGGACCTGTGCGACCTGCTGGTGCCCGAGGGCCACCGCTTCGCGGGCCGGGCGGCCGTGCGGCGGGACGAGTTGGGCGGACAGCGGTGGATCTGCCAGCCGCCCGGGCGGGTCTGCCACGACTGGCTGCTGCGGACGCTGCGGGGTGCCGGGCACGAGCCGGACATCGTCCACCAGGCCGACGAGAACCCGACGCTCGTCGCGCTGGTCGCGGCCGGTCTCGGCGTCGCCCTCATCCCCCGGCTGGGGCGCGGCCCGCTGCCGGCCGGGGTGGTGGAGGTACCGCTCGACCCGATGCCGGTACGCCGCCTGTACGCGCTGTGGCGCACGGGCGCGGCCCGCCGCCCGGCGATCGCGGAAACGGTCCGCACGCTCCGGGCCCACTGGCCTCACGCCGCGGCCCACACCACCCGGCCAAGCGCTTAGAAGACGCTTGCCTTCCGCGGCTCCGTGCGGCGCACGGCGCCGGCGGCGGTCCCGCCGGGCCTCCCGCGCGGCTTCCGGCGACTCGTGTGCGGTCCCTTGACTGGCAGAAACTTCCCGGATATTGGTGACTCCTTGGCAGTTTCCTTCACCAGCCCTCCGGAAGGAGCGCACGTGCACCACAGCAGCACGGCCGGCACGGGAAGCACCGCACAGCCCTCCAGACGCACCGTCCTCACCGCCACGGCGGTCGTCACCGCGGCCCTCGCGGCCGGGGGCGGCACGGCGTACGCCGACGCCGTCAGGCCCGACGACGACAAGCTCCGCGGCCTGATCTCCCGCATGACGCTGGAGGAGAAGGTCGGCCAGCTCTTCGTCATGCGGGTCTACGGCCACTCCGCCACCGACCCCGACCAGGCCGACATCGACGCCAACCTGAAGGAGATCGGCGTCCGCACCGCGGCCGAGCTGGTCGCCGAGTACCGGGTCGGCGGCATCATCTACTTCGCCTGGGCGCACAACACCCGCGACCCGCACCAGATCGCCGACCTGTCCAACGGCATCCAGAAGGCCTCCCTGGAGCAGCCGCGCGGCCTCCCGGTGCTCATCTCCACCGACCAGGAGCACGGGATAGTGGCTCGCGTGGGCGAGCCCGCCACCCTCTTCCCGGGCGCGATGGCCGTCGGGGCGGGCGGGTCGCGCTCCGACGCCCGTACGCTCGGCCGGATCGCGGGCGCCGAGCTGCACGCCATGGGCATCCGCCAGGACTACGCCCCCGACGCCGACGTGAACGTCAACCCGGCCAACCCCGTGATCGGCGTACGGTCCTTCGGCGCCGACCCGGAGGCCGTGGCGGGGCTGGTGGCCGCCGAGGTGGCGGGTTTCCAGCGGTCCGGGGTCGCCGCGTGCGCCAAGCACTTCCCCGGGCACGGCGACACCGCCACCGACAGCCACACCGGCCTCCCGGTCATCACGCACAGCCGCGAGCAGTGGGAGGAGCTGGACGCGCCGCCCTTCCGCGCCGCGATCGAGGCGGGCATCGACGCGATCATGACCGCCCATCTGGTGGTCCCGGCGCTCGACGACTCCGGTGACCCCGCGACCCTCTCCCGGCCCATCCTCACCGGCATCCTGCGCGAGGAGCTGGGCTACGACGGCGTCGTGGTCACCGACTCCCTCGGCATGCAGGGCGTACGGACGAAGTACGGCGACGCGCGGGTGCCGGTGCTGGCGCTGAAGGCCGGGGTCGACCAGCTGCTCAACCCGCCGGACCTGCCGCTCGCCTGGAACGCCGTCCTGACGGCCGTACGGGAGGGCGAACTCACCGAGGCGCGGCTCGACGAATCGATCCTGCGCGTGCTGCGGCTGAAGGCCAGGCTGGGGCTGTTCCGGGACGCGTACACCAGCCGCCGGGACGTCGACCGGACCGTCGGCACCCGGGCGCACCTGGCCGCGGCCGACCGGATCGCCGAGCGGAGCACCACGCTGTTGGTCAACGAGGGGCGGCTGCTGCCGCTCTCGCGCCGGGAGCACCGCAGGCTGCTGGTCGTGGGCGCCGACCCCGCCTCGCCGTCGGGCACGACCGGGCCGCCCACCGGCGTCCTCGCGGGCGCCCTGACGGAGCTGGGCTTCACGGCCACCGCCCTGTCCACCGGCACCGCGCCGTCGGCCGCCGTGATCGACCGCGCCGTCGCGGCCGCCGGGGACGCCGACGCGGTGGTGGTGGCCACGTACAACGTGACCGCGGGCAGCAGCCAGCGCACCCTGGTCACGCGGCTGCTGGAGACCGGGAAGCCGGTCGTCGCGGTCGCCGTCCGCAATCCGTACGACGTCGCCCAGCTGCCCGGCGTGCCCGCCTTCCTGGCCGCCTACTCCTGGACCGACGTGGAGGTACGGGCGGCGGCCCGGGTGATCGCCGGGCGGGTGCGGCCGCGCGGGAAGCTGCCGGTGCCGGTGGTGCGGGCGGACGACCCGGACACGGTGCTCCTGCCGCTCGGTCACGGGCTGACCTACCGGTCGTAGCCCGGGTCGCGGCCGGGTCGCGGCCGGGTCGCGGCCGGTCGTAGCGCGGCCTGCGACGCGCGCCGGGGGCGCTCCCCTCGCCCGTGCCCGAAGCCTCCCGCGCGTCTGGCGTGCGCCCGCCCCGGCGGGCCACGCTGGACCGGGGGAATCCGGGGGGACGGCGATGGGTGAGCGAGCGACCGCGAGGGTGCACGCCCTGCTGGGCGCCGTGCTGTGTGCCGTGCTCCTGACGGGGTGCCAGGGCCCGCGGGGGCAGGGCGAGGTGGCGGGTTCCGCGGCGGCCGGGGCGCGGCCGTCCGGGTACGGGGCGGTGTTCCTGGCGGTCGGCGAGTGCAGTTCGTTCGGCACGGTCGCCCCCACCGAGGTGCCGTGCGACAGCGAGCGGGCGGCGGCCCGGGTGGTGGCCCGGGAGGACGGACGCGCGAGCAGCGGTCCGCCGTGCCCCGCGACCACCGACTTCGTCCTGCACATCAGTGAGCGGCGGCCGTCCGCCGACGAGGACGGCGACGGGGCCGTGCCCCGGGGCTACGCCTGCATGCGCGGCCTCCGGCCGCCGCACCCCGGGGATCCGGGCGGCGGGGGCGGCCCGCGCACGATCGTCGGCGACTGCGTCCGCGAGACCGGCGGCGGCAAGGTCCGCGAGACCGCGTGCGACGGCGGGAGCGGGCGCGGACCGCGGTTCGAGGTCGTCGAGGCGGTCGCCGACCGGGCGGACTGCCCCGCCTCGACCGGCCTGTACGTCCGGCTCGGCGGCGCACGCCCGGTGGGCTGTGCCCGGCCGCTGTGAGCGGCCGGGCACAGCCCGCTGTCGGCGACGGGGCGGCCTTACGGACGCAGCGCCGGCTCGCGCTCGACGTCCCGCTTGTCCAGCCTGGCGTCGAACGACGCCAGCGGCCTGGCCGCCGACGGGTTCTCCCGGACCTTGGCGGGGGTGACGTCCGCCCAGTCCAGGATGCGGGCCGTGGCCAGGGCCTTCTGGTCGGGCACCAGACCGGCCACGTTCGCACCGTGGTTCATGCCGGGCGCGGTCATGACGTAGGAGTCACGGGCGCCGTGGCCGAGCCGGAAGCGCTCGGCACCCCACGGGTCGTTCTCGCCGTACACGAACAGCATGTGCCGGGCGTTGTGCCTCACCCAGGTGTCGACGTCCCGCATCGCCCACGGCTCGAACTTCATCGGGATCGAGCGCGGCACGAAGTTGCGCGGCGGCTGGTAGCCGTAGCGGATGTACTTCTTCTCGATGTGCGGGAAGTGGATCGTCGGCGCGCCCAGCTGGGTGCCCGCCTGGTAGTAGTACGGCGTGTACGTCTCCAGGCCCTGGTCCGTGTAGGCGGAGAAGCCGGAGATCGTGTCGACGGAGTCCCAGATCGCCTCGTCGGGGGCGTTCTTCGCGTCGGCCGGGATGTCCGCGCAGTCGGCGAGGGTGCTGTACTGCCAGAAGCCCCACACGTAGTCGAGGACGACGGCCTCGTAGGCGCGGTCGAGGCTGCCGATGGTGTCGAAGGTGTAGCCGTTGTCGGCCGCGTACGCCGCGTACTTCTTCTCCAGCGGCGCCCGGCGCACCAGCGCCTCGCGCTGCACGCCGTTCAGCTTGTCGCGGCACTCGTCGGTGCCGACGCGGGCGAAGAAGCGGTCGTAGGCCGAGTCCTCCTTGTTCACCACGTCGTTGGGGGCGACGTAGGCGACCACGCCGTCCATGTCACGCGGGTAGAAGCGCTCGTAGTAGGTGGCGGTCATGCCGCCCTTGGAGCCGCCGGTGGAGATCCAGTTCTCCGAGTAGACCGGCTTCAGGGCCTCGAAGATGCGGTGCTGGTCGCTGGCGGCCTGCCAGATGTCCAGCTTGGACCAGTCGGCCGGGGCGGGCCGGGACGGCGTGAAGTAGCGGTACTCCATGGAGACCTGGTTGCCGTCCACGATCTGGGTCGGCTCGCGCCGGCTCGGGCTCGTGGAGACGTTGTAGCCGCCGGTGTAGAAGACCGTCGGCCGGTTCACGTCCTTGTGCAGCACGGTGATCCGCTGCTGGAACGTGCCCTTGGACGGGTGCCGGTGGTCCACCGGCTGGGTGTAGTTGAGGACGAAGAAGCGGTAGCCGGTGTACGGCTTCTCCTCGATCAGGCTCATGCCCGGTATGGACAGCAGCCGGTCCTTGATGTCGACGGCCTTCGGCTCGGCGGCGGTGGCCGCCCCCGCCGTGCTGACGGTGCCTATGAGCACCACGAGCGCCAGCAGCCATCTGAGCGCCTTGCGCATGCACCCTCCCTGTGAAACCGATGTCCGCCGGAAGCTATCGGAGCAACTCCCGCGAGCACCAGGGTCAGCAGAGGATCCAGCCGGAGCTGACCGAGGACTTGGCCACCTTGCCGGTCACCCACACGCAGCGCTTCCCGGCGTGCACGCTCACCGGTCCGGCCCGGTAGGCGAAGCGGCCCGAGTCCACGACCGCCCGGCCGCCGCGGGCCCGCACGCCGACGGACATCTGCTGCTTCCTACCGGTCTTCTCGGGGACGGTGACGGCGCAGACGTAGCCGCCGCGTCTGTGGACGAGGACGGAGCCGGTGGCGAAGTGGAGGGTGCGCACCTTGCGCCCGGCGCACCCCGTGGCGGCCTGTGCCTCCTGCGGCATCGCGACGGCGAGCAGCGCGGTGGCGCTCAGCACGGCGGTGCCGAGCGCCAGCCGACGACGGGTTGCGGCACCGGCCCGGCCCACTGCGGTCCCCCTCCGTAGGGCGATCACTGACGACGTACGGATGTACGGACGCAGGACATGTGTCGCACGGTTGCGCGCAACGCGTCAGTGCAGCGCGCCGACCGGCTCCTCGGGTTCGGACGCGCCGACGAAGGTCCGCCACAGCCGCGCGTACCGCCCGTCGAGGGCCAGCAGTTCGTCGTGCGTGCCGTCCTCGGCGACCCGCCCGCCGTCCATGACGACGACCCGGTCCGCGCGGGCGGCGGTGGTCAGCCGGTGCGCCACGACGAGCGTCGTACGGCGTCCCGCGACACGGTCGGTGGCCTGGTTGACCTGCGCCTCGGTGGCCAGGTCCAGGGCCGCCGTGGCCTCGTCGAGGAGCAGTACGTCCGGGTCGACCAGCTCGGCGCGGGCCAGCGCGATCAGCTGGCGCTGCCCGGCGGAGAGGTTGCGGCCCCGCTCGGCGACCTCGTGGAGGTAGCCGCCGGTGAGCGTGGCGATCATCTCGTGCGCGCCGACCGCCCGTGCCGCGGCCTCCACCTCGGCGTCGGTGGCGTCCGGACGGCCGTAGGCGATGGCGTCCCGGACGGTGCCGGGGAAGAGGTACGCCTCCTGCGGGACGACGCCCAGGCGGTGCCGGTAGGAGGTCAGGTCGAGGGCGCGCAGGTCCTGCCCGTCGACGGTGACCCGGCCGCCGGTCGGGTCGTAGAACCGGGCCACCAGCTTCACCAGCGTCGACTTGCCCGCGCCGGTCTCGCCGACGAAGGCGACGGTCTGCCCGGCCGGGATGCGCAGGTCGACGCCGGTGAGCGCCGCCTCCGCCGCGTCGTCGCCGCCGTAGGCGAAGTGCACGTCCTCGAAGGCGATCTCGCCGCGCAGCGAGGTGACCTCGGTGGGCTTCTCGGCGGCCCGGGTCGAGGTCGGCTCGCGCAGCAGCTCCTGGATGCGGCCCAGCGAGACGGACGCCTGCTGGTAGCCGTCGAAGACCTGGGAGAGCTGCTGGACCGGCGCGAAGAACAGGTCGATGTAGAGCAGATAGGCCACCAGCGCGCCGGTCGTCAGCGTGGCGTCGTCGATCCGCCCGCCGCCCGCGACCAGCACGGCAGCGGCGGCGGCCGAGGACAGCAGCTGCACGAACGGGAAGTAGACCGAGATCAGCCACTGTCCGCGGATGCGGGCCTGGCGGTAGCTGTCGCTGCGCTCGGCGAACCGCCGCCCGCCGTCCCGCTCGCGCCGGAAGGCCTGCACGATCCTGAGCCCCGCCACCGACTCCTGGAGGTCGGCGTTGACCGTGGACACCCGCTCACGGGCCAGTTCGTACGCCTTCACGCTGGCCCTGCGGAAGTAGTACGTGGCGATGATCAGCGGCGGCAGGGTCGCGAAGACGATCAGCGCGAGCTGCACGTCGATCACCAGCAGGGCGACCATGATGCCGAAGAAGGTGACGACCGAGACGAAGGCGGTGACGAGTCCGGTCTGCAGGAACGTCGACAGCGCGTCCACGTCCGTCGTCATCCGGGTCATGATCCGGCCGGTCAGCTCGCGCTCGTAGTAGTCGAGGCCGAGCCGCTGGAGCTGGGCGAAGATCTTCAGGCGGAGCGAGTACAGGATCCGCTCGCCGGTCCGGCCCGTCATGCGGATCTCGCCGGTCTGCGCCCCCCACTGGGCGAGTACGGCGAGCAGTCCGAGCAGCGAGGACGCCCACACCGCGCCGAGGGCGACCTGGGTGACGCCGTCGTCGATGCCGTTGCGGATCAGCACCGGCAGCAGCAGGCCCATGCCCGCGTCCACGGCCACCAGGGCCAGGCTGATCAGCAGCGGTGTGCGGAAGCCGCGCAGCAGGCGCCGCAGGCCGTACGACGACTCGGGCCGCACCGCCTGCGCCTCGTCGATGTCCGGGGTGCCGTCGGCCGGGGGCAGCGCGTCGACCTGGGCGAGCAGCTCGGGGGTGGCCGGGGTGCCGGCCAGCGCGGTGTCCTTGGGCGCGCGGTCGCCGGTCCACAGCCGGGGCGTGACCCCGCGCTCGGCGTCGAACTCGGCGTCCAGCTCGTCCCGTACGGAAGTGTCCTCGGCCTTTTCGGCGGGGCGGGTGTGGCCGGGCGAGACGCCGCCCAGCTCGTCGGGGTCGGTGAGCAGCCGCCGGTAGAGGGCGGAGCGCTCCTGGAGTTCCTCGTGGGTGCCGAGGTCGGCGAGGCGGCCGTGGTCGAGGACGGCGATGCGGTCGGCGAGGCCCAGGGTGGAGCGGCGGTGCGCGATGAGGAGGGTGGTGCGGCCCCGCATGACCTGCTTGAGCGCCTCGTGGATCTCGTGCTCCACGCGGGCGTCCACGGCGGACGTGGCGTCGTCCAGGACCAGCAGCCGGGGGTCGGTGAGGATCGCCCGGGCGAGCGCGACGCGCTGGCGCTGGCCGCCGGAGAGGGTCAGCCCGTGCTCGCCGACGGTCGTGCCGTAGCCGTCGGGCAGTTCGGTGATGAACCCGTGCGCCTGCGCGGCCCGTGCGGCGGCCTCGATCTCCTCGTCGGTGGCGTCCGGGCGGCCGTACGCGATGTTGGCGCGGACGGTGTCGGAGAAGAGGAAGGAGTCCTCGGGCACCAGGCCGACGGCGGCCCGCAGCGAGTCGAGGGTCAGCTCGCGCACGTCGTGGCCGCCGACGAGGACGGCGCCGCGCGTCACGTCGTAGAAGCGCGGCAGGAGCAGCGAGACGGTGGACTTGCCGGAGCCGGAGGAGCCGACGACGGCGAGGGTCTCACCGGCGCGGATCTCGAAGGAGAGCCCGTCCAGGACGGGCCGCGGCTCCCCGTCGCCGGTGTCGTAGCCGAAGGCGACGTCGTCGAACTCGACGGTGGCGGGCGCGTCGGCCGGCAGGGTCTTCGTGCCGTCCTCGATGGCCGGCTCGGTGTCGATCAGCTCCAGGACGCGCTCGGTGCCGGCGCGGGCCTGCTGGCCGACGGTGAGCACCATGGCGAGCATGCGGACCGGGCCGACCAGCTGGGCGAGGTAGGTGGAGAAGGCGACGAAGGTGCCGAGGGTGATGTGTCCGCGTACGGCCAGCCAGCCGCCGAGGGCGAGCATGGCGACCTGCCCGAGCGCGGGGACGGCCTGGAGGGCCGGCGTGTAGGTGGCGTTCAGCCTGATCGTGCGCAGCCGCCCGGCGAAGAGCCTGCGCCCGACCTGCCGGAGCTTGCCGGTCTCCTGCTCCTCCTGCCCGAAGCCCTTCACCACGCGGACGCCGCTCACCGAGCCGTCGACCACCCCGGCGACGGCGGCGGCCTGCGCCTGCGCGTACCAGGTGGCGGGGTGCAGCCGGGTGCGGCTGCGGCGGGCGATGAACCACAGGGCGGGGGCGACGGCCAGCGCGACCAGGGTGAGCGGCAGGGACAGCCACGCCATGATCACCAGGGAGATCAGGAAGAGCAGGACGTTCCCGATGGTCATCGGGAGCATGAACAGCAGGCCCTGGATCAGCTGGAGGTCGCTGGTGGCCCGTCCGATCACCTGTCCCGTGGACAGCTCGTCCTGCCGCCGGCCGTCGAGCCGGGTGATCGTCCCGTACATGTCGGTGCGCAGGTCGTGCTGGACGTCGAGGGCGAGCCGGCCGCCGTAGTAGCGGCGGATGTAGGTCAGGGCGTAGACGACGAGCGCGGCGCCGATCAGGAGACCGGCCCAGACGGCCATGTCCCTGGACTTGTCGCCGATCACGTCGTCGATGATCACCTTGGTGATCAGGGGCACGAAGGCCATGACGGCCATACCGCCCAGCGAGGCCCCGAGAGCCAGCACGACGTCCTTGGGATACCGCCAGGCGTACCCCGCCAGTCGTCGCACCCAGCCCCGTTGCGCGTCCACGCCGTGCCCTCCGGTCGTCGTCCTGCTCACCTGATCTACCGGAAGGCACCAACACGGGCGAGCGGGGATTTCATCCCCCCGCAACAATCGAGGGCTGTTTCAGGGGCTGTTTCAGGCGCGCACGCGGAGCCTGAGGAAGCGGGTGGTCTGTACGGCGTTCTGGTTGTCGTCGCTCACGATCGAGACCTCCAGGCGGCCCCCGGAGCGGCCGGTCACGGCCATCCCCTCGAAGTTGTCGAGGAGGGGGTTGGGCTGGGGCTGCTGTGCGGTGGCGCCGAGGGAGGGGCAGTCGGCGAGGTCGGCGAGGAGCCGCTTGTGCAGCGCGGTGCCGCGGCCGGGCCGGTCGGCCAGCTGGAGGCGGACGGTGTTGCCGACGCCGGAGGTGAAGCCGCGCTCCAGGACGAGGAGGCGCCCGTCGGGGGTCGCGGTGACCTCGGAGACGCCGAGGCCGGGATCGGTCCGGTAGGTGTACCGGGCGCCCGGCCGGAAGTCGCCGTGCCGCGTCCGCTGCCAGGTCTGGAGGCGGACCAGGTCGGCGGGGTCGCCGTCGAGCGGGTACTCCATCGAGGCGAGCAGGGTCCGGCCGCCGGGGAGGAGCGTGAGCCCCTCGAAGCTGCCGTTGGCCCTGGCCCGTCCCGCGGGGGCCGTACGGAGGTCGTCCGGCACGGGCAGGCGGCCGAGCAGCTCGCCGGTGCGGGAGTAGCGGCGGACGGACGGCTCGGTCTCGGAGGTGACCAGGTACGTGCCGTCCCGGTCGGCGACCAGGCCCTCGGAGTCGAGCGCGGCGCCCTTCTCGTCGGCGAGCGTGACCACACCGCGCGGCTCAAGAGTCCGCGCGTCCAACCGGAACAGCTCCGAGCGGTCGGAGAGGGCGGCCAGGGAGCCGCGCCGGCCGGGAGCGAGGGCCGAGAGGTTGCCGACGTAGGTGCCGTCGTAGGTCGTCTTGTCGAGGGCGTCGGTGAAGCCGGTGAGGGAGACGGCGGGCGAGCAGGCGTTCCTCGGGGGCCGCTCCTGCGCGGCGGTGGCCGGAGCGGCGGCGGTCAGACAGCCGGCCGCGGCGAGGCTCGCGGTGAGGGCGGCGAGGGCGGTACGGAGGATTCTCGGGCGCATACCGGGCAGCCTAGGGCGGGAGGATGGACGGAAGTTGACCGCTTTTCGAAAGCTGGGATGCGGGGGCGCCGGGATGGCAAGTAATGCTTCATGTCAGAGCAGAAGGAAAGCGGTCAGAGGCTGGCCGGGCGCCTGTACGCGACGCTGCGGGTGCTCAAGTTCATCGCGGATCCCGACGGCAGCCCCAAGCCGACCGTGCGGGACGAGTTCAAGGACAAGGACAGTCCGCGCAGGCGTATCCAGGCACTGAAGCTCGACCTCTTCGAAGACCTCGTGACCGCCGTCCAGAAGGGCCGGCACGCGAAGGCGATGGCCGAGGTGTTCGGCGCGATGCCCGCCATGGTGCCGTTGAAGGAGGGCGATCTGGGGCACAACCTCGGCGTGCGCGAACTGGCCGAGTTCAACGCGGGCTACCGCGCCCAGCTCGCGACGCTCAAGGGGGTCCTGCCCCGGCTGCTCGGCTGACCTCCGCGCGCAGCGCGACCGCATGCCCCGGCTCGGCGCGCGTCCCCCCGCACGGGATGCACGGCTTGCCCCTGGACTGAGCACAGCCGGTGCCCATGGAGCATGGCCACGGCGGCGGCATGGGAGGCGCCGGCAGCGGTGAACTGACCGCCTACCTGACGAAGCACCAGGGCGGGGCCACGTGGCTGCCGGCCGTGTCGGGTTCGCAGAGCGCCGCGCAGCTCATCCTCGGCAGCGGCCAACCGGTCATCTCCATGTGGGGCTGGTCCGGCACCGCCTCCGAGGTGACCCAGTGGATCCGCGCACACGGCACCGCCGTCGAGGCGAGCGGGTACGGCGGCACCGCCCCCTCCGACACATCCGCCACGTCCGACACGTCCGCCACCTCGGAGAGCACGTCGGCCGTCTACCGGCTGGACCCCGCGGACGTGAACTGACCCACGGCGCACCCGCCCCGGTGGCCCCCGCCCCTCACGGCCGGGGGCCACCGTCACGCAATCGACACCCTCCGTCCACCCCGTCTCCAACATGTCCATGTCACGCTCGTCCCACAACTCCGTTCCACACGCGTAGATCGGACACCCCACATGCTCGCGATACGCACCCGGCGCCGGAAAGCGGCGGCCCTCGCCACGGCGGCCGTCCTCGCCGGTCTCGCCGCGCCCTCTCTCACGGCGAGCCCGGCCACGGCGACCACGACGACGAACACGGACTACGACGCGACGTACTACAAAGACGCGATCGGCAAGACGGGCACCAGCCTCAAGTCGTCCCTCCACACGATCATCAGCGACCAGACGAAGCTGTCGTACTCGGCGGTCTGGGACGCCCTGAAGGCCACCGACGAGGACCCGGACAACACCGGCAACGTGATCCTGCTCTACTCGGGCGTCTCCCGCAGCAAGTCACTCAACGGCGGGGACACCGGCGACTGGAACCGCGAGCACGTGTGGGCCAAGTCCCACGGCGACTTCGGCACCGCCACCGGCCCCGGCACCGACCTGCACCACCTGCGCCCCTCGGACGTCCGGGTCAACAGCGTGCGGGGCAACAAGGACTTCGACGACGGCGGCAGCGCCGTCAGCGAGGGCGGCGGCAGCCTCACCGACTCCGACTCCTTCGAACCCCGCGACGCGGTCAAGGGCGACGTGGCCCGCATGATCTTCTACATGGCGGTCCGCTACGAGGGCGGCGACGGCTTCGCCGACCTGGAGGTCAACGGCCGGGTCGACAACGGCAGCGCCCCGTACATCGGCAAGCTCTCCGTGCTCAAGGCGTGGAACGACGAGGACCCGCCGGACGCCTTCGAGGAGCACCGCAACCAGGTCGTCTACGACGACTACCAGCACAACCGCAACCCGTTCATCGACCACCCGGAGTGGGTGGAGTCGATCTGGTAGACGCTCGGCCCACGAGATCGTCCGGCGCGGGCGGCATCGCCAGGACCTCGGTGTACCAGGCGCGGGCCGCGACGGTCTCGGGGTGGTCCTCGCCCAGGACCGCGGCCCGCCCGTCGGCCACCTCGCGCGCGCTCTCCAGGGCCTGTTCCCGCTTGCCTTGGGCGTACTGGGCGCGGCTGAGCTGGATCAGCACCCCGAGGACCAGGGGATGGTCGTCCCCGTACCCCGCCCGTTGTCCGGCCAGCACCCGGCGGAAGAGATCCTCGGCCTCGGCGCCCCGGCCGGCGCGCAGGAGCCCTCGCGCCAGCGCGTCGCGCGCCCACACGGTCACCAGGTGCTCGGGGCCGAGACGGCGTTCGCACTCCCCCGCCAGCTCCCCGGCCGCCGTCGGGTAACCGTCGAACTCATCCTGCGCGAGACGGAGTTCCAGCATCTCGCAGCGGGCCTTGAGGGTGGCGACATGGTCCTCGCCTAGCGCCCGGCGGCGGCCGTCCACGACGGTGTCCAGCAGCGTACGCGCTTGCGCCAGGTCGCCCAGGCGGTGCAGCACCCGCTGCAGTTCGTAGGCGGCGTCCAGGGTGCGCGGGTCATGGGGGCCGAGCGTGCGCAGCGCGTCCTGGTGGGCCGGTCGCAGCAGGTCGGCGGCTTCGACGTACCGGCCCAGCCGGAACAGGACGGTGCCCTGGCCCGATCGGGCCTCGATGGTGGCCGGGTGCTCGCCCCCCAGGTGCTCCGCCGCCGCCTTCGCGGCGGTGGAGGCCAGGGCCAGCGCGGCGGTCCAGTCCCCCGCCTCGTACACCAGCCGCGCGAGACGGACCGCGAGCCGTACGGATTCCGCCGTCACCAGGTCGTGGCGACGGGACCGGTGCAGCAGGCCGGTCGCGTGCGGTGCCAGGAGCCGCACCAGGGAGCGGGCCCGGGACGTTGCGGCGCCCTCCTGCGGCAGCGCGGCCCGCAGCAGCCGGCCCGCCGCTGCCGCCAGGAGTTCGCGCTCCGCGTCGGGCACGCCCGCGGCGACGCTGTCCAGCAGGACGCCGTGGGCCTTCACACAGCGGTGCCCGTCCGTCTCCACCATCTCGATCAGCGAGTGGTCGAGGAGTGCGCGCAGGGCCGGTTCGACCCGGGGCGCGGCCAGCGGCGGATCGAGGTGTCCGAGACCGACCCCGCCCTGGGCCGCCGGCATGAGCAGGGACAGCGGCACGGGGTCCGCCGCCCAGAAGGACAGCAGCCGCAGCAGGGCCGTCGCCTCCGGCAGGCCGCCGTCCGCCAGGCTGTCCAGCGACAGCTGCCAGGTACGGCCCACGAGATGGCGGGACTGTCCGCCGCCGGTCGCCGCTGCCCCCCGGTCGACCAGGGCCGTGGACTCCTCGGTCAGTTTCCGGTCGTACTCGTCCATGGACCACGACTCCAGCAGCTGGTGGGCCAGATGCGCCCCGGCCAGGGTCAGCGCCAGCGGCAGGCAGCCCAGGCGCCGGGCGACCTTCCGCGCGGACTCCCGCGTGCCCGCGTCCGGAGCCAGGTCACGCAGGACCAGCGTCGCGTCCTCCAGGGGCAGCACCCCGAGCCGGTGGCTGCTCGTCGCCGGGGCGCGCCACAGCGCGGAGCTCGCGTGGCGGGTGGTGACCAGCACCGTGCCCGAGGGACTCGGACGCAGCCAGGAGCCCTCCTCCAGGATGGCGGGGTCGTCGGCGTTGTCGAGGACCAGCAGCCAGGGTTGTGCCGAGTGGTCCAGGTAGTGCCAGACCAGGTCGGCCGCGGCACGCCGGCCGCCGGCCGCGGCGGCCAGTTCGCCGGCCGCGGCACCGCGGTCACCGGCGACGGCGAGCATGCCGGCGCGCAGGGAGACGCGTTCGGAGGCGTTGACCCACAGGCCGACCCGACCGTGGTCCCGTACGGCCTCGGTGAACAGGGCCTGGGCGACGGCCGTCTTGCCGCAGCCGCCCATTCCGTGCAGGACCTGGATGTCGCCGCCGGGCCCGGCCACGGCGGCCCGCAGGCGCTCCATGAGGTCGGTGCGGTCCCGCAGGACACCGGGCGCGCGACCGACCAGGGGCATGCGGACGGAGTCGGGAGCGGCCTCGCGGGGTTCGGCCGGGCCCGTCCACGGGTGTCCGAACAGCGGCGCCGAGCCCGGGGCCCAGTGGTGGACGTGTTCCTCGATGTACTGGTCGCCACCGGTCTGGTAGATCCGGGCGCTGCCCGAGGCGCGGCCCTCCATCGGCCCGGGAACGCTCATCGTTCGGTGATGTGCTGGTCGCGCCCGGCCTGGTAGATCCGGGCACTGCCCGACGCGCGGGCCCGCAGGTGGACGGAGCGCGCGTCCGCTTCCTCCGGCATCGACGGCGCCAACTCGTCCAGGAGGATACGCAGTTCGTCGGCGACTTCGGGGCGGGCGAGCAGCAGGCGCCGTACGCGTCCCTGCCATTCGGCGGTCAGCCCGGCCTCGGCTTCGTCATCGCCGGCCCGACGTGCGAGGAGCAGCTCCTCGCGGCCCGCTTCCAGCTCCTCGCCGACGCTCTCGGCCCTGGCGGGCTGGAAACGGCGCCACAGGGCGACCATGCCGTCCCTCGCCGATTCCCAGGCGTTCGTGACCATCAGCGTGACGACGGTCGTGCCCGCCGTCCCCGCCAGTGCGGCGATCTCCGGATCCACGGTCCCCCCTACGGCCGGCTCCCGATCCTAGGCTCCCGGGCGGCCGGCGGCACAGGGTTTCAGTCCGTGTGCGTCGGCGCGAACATCCGCAGGACGGCGGGGAGTACGACGACCGACGGGCCCGGCGTCGCCAGGGCCTTCGCGAGGTCCCGTTCCAGGGTCTCGGGGCTGGTGCGCACGCCGGGGACCCCGAACGACTCGGCCAGGGCGACGAAGTCGGGTCCGGGCAGGTCCGTCGCCGTGGCCGTCGGAGTGCCGAAGGCGTCGGTCATGTACGCGCGCAGGATGCCGTAGCCGCCGTCGTCGACGACGAGCCAGGTGACGTTCAGGTCGTACTGGCGGGCGGTGGCCAGCTCGGCGACCGAGTACAGGGCGCCGCCGTCGCCGGAGACGGCCAGCACCGGGTGGGTGGGGTCGGCGGCAGCGGCGCCCAGGGCCGCCGGGAAGGCGTAGCCGAGGCCGCCGGAGCCCTGGGCGGAGTGCATGGTCCCCGGGGCCTTCGCGTCGAAGGCGGACCACGCCCAGTAGGCCAGGACGGTCATGTCCCAGAAGGAGGGGGCGCGGGGCGGGAGGGCCTCGCGTACGGCGGCCAGGACGTCCTGTTCCAGGGTGAGTCCCTGGGACGCGATGCGTGCGTGGACCCGGTCCAGTACCCCACGGACCCGCTCGGGGGCGGCCGAGTCGGTGCGCTCCCCCGCCGTCTCCAGCAGGGCCTGGAGGGCGAGGCGGGCGTCGGCGTGGATGCCGAGGGCCGGGTGGTTGGACTCCAGCTTGCCGAGGTCGGCCTCGATCTGGATCACCCGGCCGCGGGGGGCGAATGTGTGGTAGTTCGAGGAGAGTTCGCCGAGGCCCGAGCCGATCACGAGGAGGACGTCGGCGTCCTCCAGGAAGTCCGTCGTGTGGCGGTCCTCCAGCCAGGACTGGAGGGAGAGGGGATGGGTCCAGGGGAACGCGCCCTTGCCGCCGAAGGTGGTGACGACGGGGGCCTGGAGCCGCTCCGCCAGCTGCCGCAGCTTCTTGGCGGCGTCCGCGCGGACCACTCCCCCGCCCGCGATGATCGCCGGGCGCTCGGCGCGGGTGAGCAGGTCGGCGGCCACGGCCGTCAGCTCGGGGCGCGGCGGCAGTTCCTCGGGGAAGGTGTCGCCGCCCGTCACCACGGGGACCGGGGTCCGGGCCAGCAGGACGTCCTGCGGGATCTCCACCCACACCGGGCCGTGCGGGACGGTCAGCGCCGAGACCCAGGCCTCCGCGATGGCGGACGGGATCTGGGACTGGGTGCGGGCGGTGTGCACGGACTTGACCACGCCCCGGAAGGAGGCGGCCTGGTCGGGGAGTTCGTGCAGGTAGCCGTGGCGTCCGCCGCCGAGGCCCGCCGTGGGGACCTGGCTGCTGATCGCGAGGACGGGCGCGGAGGCCGCCCGCGCCTCCTGGAGCGCGGCCAGGGAGGTGAGCGCGCCGGGGCCGGTCGACAGCAGCAGCGGGGCCGCCTCGCCGGTGATCCGGCCGTAGGCGTCCGCCGCGAACCCCGCGTTGTTCTCCACCCGCAGGCCGATGTAGCGCAGATCGGAGCGGCGCAGGGCGTCGAACACGCCGAGGGCGTGCTGGCCGGGCACGCCGAAGACGGTGGTCGCGCCGAGGGCGGCCAGGGTCTCCACGACCAGGTCTCCGCCGATGCGTCCGGGGGGAGGATTCAGCGCGGCCTCCGTCTGGGCGGCGGTCGGACGGAGTTCCAGGTCGTGGTCGTGGGTCACTTCGAACGGGCCTCGGCGATCTGGCGGGACATGAGGGTGGTCAGTTCGTAGGCGGTGTGGGACGCGGCCACCGACGTGATCTCCGCGTGGTCGTAGGCCGGGGCGACCTCGACGACGTCGGCGGAGACCAGGTTGCAGGAGGCCAGGCCGCGCAGGATCTCCAGCAGCTCGCGGGAGGTCATGCCGCCGGCCTCGGGGGTGCCGGTGCCCGGGGCGTGGGCGGGGTCGAGGCAGTCGATGTCGATGGAGATGTACAGCGGGCGGTCCCCGATGCGCTGCCTCAGCTGGTCGGCGACCTCGTCGGCGCCGCGGCGGTAGACGTCCGCCGACGTCACGATGCCGAAGCCCATCTTCTCGTCGTCGGTGAGGTCCTTCTTGCCGTACAGGGGGCCGCGGGTGCCGACGTGGGAGAGCGCGGAGGTGTCGAGGACGCCCTCCTCCACGGCGCGCCGGAAGGGGGTGCCGTGCGTGTACTCGGCGCCGAAGTAGGTGTCCCAGGTGTCCAGGTGGGCGTCGAAGTGCAGCAGGGCGACGGGGCCGTGCTTCCTGGCGACCGAGCGGAGCAGCGGGAGGGCGATGGTGTGGTCGCCGCCCAGGGTCATCAGGCGGGCACCGGTGCCCAGGAGGTCGTCGGCGGCGGCCTCGATCGTCTCGACGGCCTCGTGGATGTTGAACGGGTTCACGGCGATGTCGCCGCCGTCCGCGACCTGGGCGAGGGCGAAGGGAGAGGCGTCCTGCGCCGGGTTGTAGGGGCGCAGCAGGCGGGAGGCCTCGCGGATGGCGTTGCCGCCGAAGCGGGCGCCGGGCCGGTAGGAGACGCCCGAGTCGAACGGCACGCCCACGACGGCGACGTCGGCGGCGCCGACCTCGTCCAGGCGCGGGAGCCGGGCGAAGGTCGCGGGCCCGGCGTACCGCGGGATCCGGGAGGAGTCGACGGGACCGCGGGGCGTCTCGTTGCTGCTCATGTACTGCCTTCCTTCTTACGCTTCGTCGCGTATGTACTGCTGCCGTCCGACTGTACTGGTGAGCGGGGCAGCCGGTCGTCGCAGACTAGATGGCCCAATTGCCGCCGCGACATGTACATTCCGTCCATACGCGCGCCGGGGACTGGTGGAATCGGCTATCCCGCCGGGACCGGCTGCTGTCCGGACCGGGGCTGCCTCACAATGGAGCCATGCCGATACCCGGGACACCCAGCCGCGCCGAACTCGCCGAGCACCTCGTCAGGACGCGTATCGCGGGCGACGTCGCCACGCCCCGCGAGAACAACCTCTCCCACTACCGGAAACTGGCGAACGGCGACCGGGGCTTCTGGCTCGGTCTGGAGCTGGGCGACCGCTGGAACGACGAGCAGGACGTGCTCGCGGTGATGGCGGAGCGGGTCGGCGTCAACGACGACCCCGAGCACCGCTACGGGCAGGACACCATCGACCCCGAGCTGACCGTCGCCGCGCTGGAGCGGATGGCGGGGCGGCTGCGCAAGGCGGCCGACGGCGGGCAGCGGGTGCTGTTCGCGACCGGTCACCCCGGCGGGCTGCTCGACGTGCACCGGGCGACGGCCGCCGCGCTGCGGGCCGCGGGCTGCGAGATCGTGGTGATCCCGGAGGGGCTGACCACGGAGGAGGGGTACGTCCAGCAGTTCGCGGACGTCTCGGTGCTCGAGCACGGGGCCTCGCTGTGGCACACCCACTCGGGGGAGCCGATGAAGGCGATCCTGACCGGTCTGGAGCGCGCGGGCCGTCCGCTGCCGGACCTGGTGGTCGCCGACCACGGCTGGGCCGGGTACGCCGCCCAGCACGGCGTGGACTCGGTCGGCTACGCGGACTGCAACGACCCGGCCCTCTTCCTCGCCGAGTCCGAGGGCACCCTCCAGGTGGCGGTGCCGCTGGACGACCACGTGGTCAGCCCGCGCTACTACGACCCGATGACGGCGTACCTGCTGACGGAGGCCGGGCTGAAGTAGCCCGCGCCCCTACGGCCAGGGGTTCAGCCCCTCCGAGCGGCGCTGCGCGAAGCCCGGCGTCGGGTCCAGGTAGACCCGGCGCACCATCGGGAACTCCTCCCGCAGCCGCTGCTCGGCCCGCTCGCAGGCCCACTCGATCTGCGCCGCCGTCGACACGTCCCGGAAGTCGACCTTGGCGGCGACCAGCGCCTCCCGCGGCCCCTGCACCAGGGTGGTCAGCTCCAGTACGGCCTCGATGTGCTCGACGGCCACCAGTTCCGCCCGCATCCGTTCCCGCACGGAGCGCGGCAGCGGGCGGCCGACGAGGAACTCGGCGTTGGAGCGGCCCAGCACCCAGGCGACGTACAGCAGCAGGGCGCCGATGCACAGCGAGGCGGCGCCATCCCAGACGCCGGAGCCGGTGAGCTGGCCGCCGAGCAGCCCGCCCGCGGCCAGCAGCAGGCCGGCCAGGGCGGCGGAGTCCTCCATGACGACGGCCTTCACGGCGGTGTCGGGGGTGCGGCGCAGATAGCGGCCGAAGGACACCCGGTGGCGGTCGGCCTCGCCGCGGACCTGCCGCAGCCCGGTGCGCAGCGAGTAGCCCTCCAGGACGAAGGCGACGGCCAGGACGATGTACGACACCAGCGGGTCGCCGAGGTCCTCGCCGTGGGTGAGCGTGTGGATGCCGTCGTAGAGGGAGAAGACGGCGCCGCCGACGAAGGTGGCGACGGCGGCGAGCAGGGCCCAGATGTAGCGCTCGGGGCCGTGGCCGAGGGGGTGGTCCTCGTCGGCGGGGCGGACGCTGCGTTTGAGCGAGGTCAGCAGCAGTACCTCGGTGACGGTGTCCGCGACCGAGTGCGCGGCCTCGGACAGCATGGCGCTGGAACCGCTGATCACGCCGGCCACCGCCTTGGCGACGGCGATGCCCAGATTGGCGAAGGCGGCGACGAGCACCGTGAAGGTGCTGTCGCCGTTCTTCTCCGCCTCCGCCGTGTCCCCGGTGTCCGCCATGCCCCTCAGTGTTCCCTAGGGACGCGGACCACACCTTCCTGGACGACCGATACGGCGAGCTGCCCGTCCTGGGTGTGGATGCGGGCCTGGCCGAGGCCCCGGCCGCCGGACGCGGACGGCGACTGCTGGTCGTACAGCAGCCATTCGTCGGCGCGGAAGGGCCGGTGGAACCACATGGCGTGGTCCAGCGAGGCCCCGACGACGTCGCCGACGGCCCAGCCGCCGCGGCCGTGCGCGAGCAGGACCGAGTCGAGCAGGGTCATGTCGGAGACGTAGGTGGCGAGGACGACGTGCAGCAGGGGGTCGTCCGCGAGCTTGCCGTTGGTGCGGAACCACACCTGGGAGTGCGGTTCGCGCGGGGTGCCGAAGTCGCCGAAGGGCGGGTCGTCGACGTAGCGCAGGTCGACGGCCGCGCGCGCCTCCAGGAAGCGCTCGACGGTCTCGGCGGGCAGGTGCGGATAGCTCCGCAGCCGCTCCTCGCCGGTGGGGAGGGTCGCTGGGTCCGGTGCGGGCGGCATCGGGGCCTGGTGGTCGAGGCCCTCCTCGTACGTCTGGAAGGACGCCGACAGGGTGAAGATCGGCTTGCCGTGCTGGACGGCGACGACGCGGCGGGTGGTGAAGGAGCGGCCGTCGCGCAGGCGCTCGACGTTGTAGACGATGGGGGCGCCGGGGTCGCCGGGGCGCAGGAAGTACGCGTGCAGGGAGTGCGCGTGCCGGTCCTCGGGGACCGTACGACCGGCGGCGACCATGGCCTGGGCCGCCACCTGACCGCCGAAGACCCGGGGGACGACGGCGGACCGGGAGCGGCCGCGGTAGATGTCCTCCTCGATCCGCTCGAGGTCGAGCAGGTCGAGGAGGGACTGGAGTGCTTCGCTCATGACCTGTGGTTTACAGGCCCATGTTCTTCGCGATGATCGACTTCATGATCTCGCTGGTGCCGCCGTAGATGCGGTTGACGCGGTTGTCCGCGTACAGGCGGGCGATCGGGTACTCGTTCATGTAGCCGTAGCCGCCGTGCAGCTGGAGGCAGCGGTCGATGACCCGGTGGGCGACCTCGGTGCAGAACAGCTTGGCGGACGCGGCCTCGGCGGGGGTCAGCTCGCCGGCGTCCAGGGCCTCCGTGGCGCGGTCGACGACGGCCTCGGCGGCGTCCACCTCGGCCTGGCAGGCGGCCAGCTCGAACTTGGTGTTCTGGAAGTGGGCGACCGGCTTGCCGAAGACGGTGCGGTCCTGCACGTACTGCTTGGCGAACCGGACGGCGGCCTTGGCCTGGGCGTAGGCGCCGAAGGCGATGCCCCAGCGCTCGGAGGCCAGGTTGTGGCCGAGGTAGGAGAAGCCCTTGTTCTCCTCGCCGAGCAGGTCCTCGACGGGGACCTTGACGTCGACGAAGGCCAGCTCGGCGGTGTCGGAGGTGCGCAGGCCCAGCTTGTCGAGCTTGCGGCCCACCGAGTAGCCCTCGGACTCGGTGTCCACGGCGAACAGGGAGATGCCGTGGCGGCGGTCCTCGGCCGTGGGCGCGGCGGTGCGGGCGCAGACGATGACACGGTCGGCGTGCACGCCGCCGGTGATGAAGGTCTTGGCGCCGTTGAGGACGTAGTGGGTGCCGTCCTCGGAGAGCTTGGCGGTGGACTTCATGCCCGCGAGGTCGGAGCCGGTGCCGGGCTCCGTCATCGCGATGGCCCACATCTCCTCGCCGGTGACGAACTTCGGCAGGTAGCGCTTCTTCTGCTCGTCGGTGGCCAGCATGTTGATGTAGGGCAGGGCGAGCAGCACGTGGACGCCGGAGCCGCCGAACTGGACGCCCGCGCGGGCGGTCTCCTCGTACAGGACGGCCTCGAACTTGTGGCTGTCCATGCCGGCGCCGCCGAACTCCTCGGGCACGTTGATGCCGAAGATGCCCAGCTCGCCGAGCTTGTAGTAGAACTCGCGCGGCGCCTGGCCCGCGGCGAACCAGTCGTCGTAGACGGGGACGACCTCGGCCTCGATGAAGGCGCGGAGGGTCTCCCGGAACGCCTCGTGGTCCTCGTTGAACACCGTACGGCGCACCGCGCCACCTCCAGGGTACGAATATCTAAGCGCTTGCTCAGACTTCACGGTACCGGTGAGTAGGGAGGAGCGTCCAGACCGGGACGCGGGTAACCCTCGTCACTCCCCCTGCCGCCGGAGGGGCCCTACGCCTCCCCCACCGCCGCGAACGCCCCCCGCGCCATCCGGTGCAGCAGGGACGCCGTCACCGCGCGGCCGGGGAGGGAGCCGGGGCGGCCCAGGTGCGGGGTGGAGTTCAGGAGACCGAAGACGGAGTGGACGGCGGAGCGGGCGGCGGGCTCGGCGGCCGCCGGGTAGACCTCCCGGAGCACCCCGACCCACAGCTCGACGTACTGCCGCTGCAACTGGCGCACCATCTTGCGGTCGGCGTCCCGGAGGCGGTCCAGCTCGCGGTCGTGCAGGGTGATGAGCGGGCGGTCGTCGAGCGCGAAGTCGATGTGCCCCTCGATCAGCGAGTCGAGGACCGCCTCGGAGCCGGCCGCCCCGTCCGCCTCCGCCAGCCGCCGCTTGGCCCCGGTCAGCAGCGAGTCGCTGATCCCGACCAGCAGCTCGGCGAGCATCGCGTCCTTGCCGGGGAAGTGCCGGTACAGGCCGGGGCCGCTGATGCCGACCGCGGCGCCTATCTCGTCCACGCCCACCCCGTGGAAGCCGCGCTCGGCGAAGAGCCGGGCGGCCTCCTTGAGGATCTGCTCGCGGCGGGTGGGGGCGTCGGTTCTGGTGGCCATGGGACCAATTCTAGACAGGGCGGTTAGCGGTCGTTAACCTGAAGGAAAATGCGTTAACGCTCATTAACCGATCGACCGATCGACCATCGGGTGAGGGGACCGCAGGATGCACGAGGCACCGGAGCTGACGACGGCGGCGGATCCCGCGTCGGAGGCCTTTCGGGCCAACGAGGAGGCGCACGCCGTCCTCGTTCAGGAACTGCGCGCCAAGCTCGCGGCGGCCCGGCTGGGCGGCGGCGAGCGGGCGCGGGCCCGGCACACCGCGCGGGGCAAGCTGCTGCCGCGCGACCGCGTGGACACACTGCTCGACCCGGGCTCGCCGTTCCTGGAGCTGGCGCCGCTGGCCGCCGACGGGCTCTATGACGGAGCGGCCCCGGCCGCCGGCGTCATCGCCGGCCTCGGCCGGGTCAGCGGCCGGGAGTGCGTGATCGTCGCCAACGACGCCACCGTCAAGGGCGGCACGTACTACCCGATGACCGTGAAGAAGCACCTGCGGGCGCAGGAGGTGGCGCTGGAGAACCGGCTGCCGTGCCTGTACCTGGTGGACTCGGGGGGCGCCTTCCTGCCGATGCAGGACGAGGTCTTCCCCGACCGCGAGCACTTCGGGCGGATCTTCTACAACCAGGCCCGGATGTCGGGCGCGGGCATCCCGCAGATCGCAGCCGTCCTCGGCTCCTGCACGGCGGGCGGCGCGTACGTCCCGGCGATGAGCGACGAGGCCGTGATCGTCCGCGACCAGGGCACGATCTTCCTGGGCGGACCCCCGCTGGTGAAGGCGGCCACCGGTGAGGTGGTCACGGCCGAGGAGCTGGGCGGCGGCGAGGTCCACGCGCGGGTGTCCGGCGTGACCGACCACCTCGCCGAGGACGACCCGCACGCCCTGCGCATCGTGCGGCAGATCGTCTCCACCCTGCCGGAGCGCGGCGCGCTCCCCTGGGGTGTGGAGCCCGTGGTCGAGCCGAAGGTGGACCCGCAGGGGCTGTACGGCGTGGTGCCGGTCGACTCCCGCACCCCCTACGACGTCCGCGAGGTCATCGCGCGCGTGGTGGACGGCTCCCGCTTCGCCGAGTTCAAGTCCGAGTACGGGCAGACCCTGGTCACCGGCTTCGCCCGCATCCACGGCCACCCGGTCGGCATCGTCGCCAACAACGGCATCCTGTTCTCCGAGTCGGCCCAGAAGGGCGCCCACTTCATCGAGCTGTGCGACCAGCGCGGCATCCCGCTGGTGTTCCTGCAGAACATCTCCGGGTTCATGGTGGGCCGGGACTACGAGGCCGGTGGCATCGCCAAGCACGGCGCCAAGATGGTGACGGCGGTGGCGTGCACGCGGGTGCCGAAGCTGACGGTGGTCGTCGGCGGGTCGTACGGCGCGGGGAACTACTCGATGTGCGGGCGGGCGTATTCGCCGCGCTTCCTGTGGATGTGGCCCAACGCCAAGATCTCCGTGATGGGCGGCGAGCAGGCCGCCTCCGTGCTGGCCACGGTCAAGCGGGACCAGCTGGAGGCCCGCGGCGAGGAGTGGCCGGCCGAGGAGGAGGAGTCCTTCAAGGCACCGGTCCGCGCCCAGTACGAGCGGCAGGGCAACGCCTACTACGCGACCGCCCGCCTGTGGGACGACGGCGTGATCGAGCCCGCCGACACCCGGCAGGTGCTGGGCCTGGCCCTGACCGCGTGTGCCAACGCGCCGCTGGGCGAGCCCCAGTTCGGCGTCTTCCGGATGTGAGGAGGGGACCCATGCAGAACACGAACGGGACGCCGCGCATGTTCGACACCGTGCTCGTCGCCAACCGGGGCGAGATCGCCGTCCGCGTCATCCGGACCCTGCGCGCGATGGGCGTGCGCTCGGTGGCGGTCTTCTCCGACGCCGACGCGGACGCACGGCACGTGCGGGAGGCCGACGAGGCGGTACGGATCGGCCCGGCGCCGGCGACGGAGAGCTATCTGTCCGTGGAGCGGCTGCTGGAGGCGGCGGCCCGGACGGGGGCACAGGGGGTTCACCCGGGGTACGGCTTCCTCGCCGAGAACGCGCGTTTCGCGCGGGCCTGCGAGGAGGCGGGGCTGGTCTTCATCGGGCCGTCCGCCGACGCCATCGCCCTGATGGGCGACAAGATCCGGGCCAAGGAGACGGTGCGGGCTGCCGGGGTGCCGGTCGTCCCCGGCTCCAGCGGCAGCGGGCTCACCGACGAGCAGCTCGCCGACGCCGCCCGCGAGATCGGCACCCCGGTGCTACTCAAGCCGTCGGCGGGCGGTGGCGGCAAGGGCATGCGGCTGGTGCGGGACGCGGCCGTGCTGGCCGACGAGATCGCCGCCGCCCGCCGCGAGGCGCGCGCCTCCTTCGGCGACGACACGCTGCTGGTGGAGCGTTGGATCGACCGGCCCCGGCACATCGAGATCCAGGTGCTGGCCGACGGTCACGGCAACGTGGTGCACCTGGGCGAGCGCGAGTGCTCGCTCCAGCGCCGGCACCAGAAGGTGATCGAGGAGGCGCCGAGCGTCCTGCTGGACGAGGCGACGCGGGCGGCGATGGGCGAGGCGGCCGTGCAGGCGGCCCGCTCCTGCGGCTACCGGGGCGCGGGCACGGTGGAGTTCATCGTCCCCGGGAGCGACCCCTCCCAGTACTACTTCATGGAGATGAACACCCGTCTCCAGGTCGAGCACCCGGTGACGGAGCTGGTGACCGGCCTGGACCTGGTGGAGTGGCAGCTGCGGGTGGCGGCCGGCGAGCGGCTCGGGTTCACGCAGGAGGACGTACGGCTGACCGGGCACGCCATCGAGGCCCGCCTGTGCGCCGAGGACCCTTCGCGCGGCTTCCTGCCCTCCGGCGGCACGGTGCTGCGGCTGCGCGAGCCCGAGGGCGACGGTGTGCGCACCGACTCCGGGCTCAGCGAGGGCACCGAGGTCGGCAGCCTGTACGACCCGATGCTGTCCAAGGTGATCGCGTACGGCCCCGACCGGGAGACCGCGCTGCGCAGGCTCCGGGCGGCGCTGGCCGGGACGGTCACCCTGGGCGTGCAGACCAACGCCGGGTTCCTGCGGCGGCTGCTCGCGCACCCGGCGGTGGTGGCGGGCGAGCTGGACACCGGGCTGGTGGAGCGCGAGGTCGACGGCCTGGTCGCCACCGGCGTACCGGAGGAGGTGTACGAGGCGGCGGCGGCCGTACGGCTGGAGGCGCTGCGCCCGCGCGGTGAGGGCTGGACGGACCCGTTCTCGGTGCCCAGCGGCTGGCGCACCGGCGGCGAGCCCAAGCCGGTCTCCTTCCCGCTGCGTGCACCGGGACTCGAACCCGTCACGCACACGCCGCGCGGCGCCCACACCGTCACCGACGACCAGGTCGCCGTGACCCTGGACGGCGTCCGGCACACCTTCCACCGTGCCGCCGACTGGCTGGGCCGCGACGGCGACGCCTGGCAGGTGCGCGACCACGATCCGGTCGCCGCGTCCCTCGACCGGGCCGCCCACGCGGGCGCCGACTCGCTGACCGCACCGATGCCGGGCACGGTGACGGTGGTGAAGGTCGCCGTCGGCGACGAGGTGAGCGCCGGGCAGAGCCTGCTGGTGGTGGAGGCGATGAAGATGGAGCACGTCATCTCCGCCCCGCACGCGGGCACCGTCGCCGAGCTGGACGTGGCGCCGGGCACGACCGTCGCCATGGACCAGGTGCTCGCGGTCATCGCACCCACCGACGACGCAGCGGAGGAGACGGCATGAACGCACCGGAACTGGGCCTCCCGATGCCCGTACCGGCCGAGGGCCTGCCCGCCCGCGTCCGTATCCACGAGGTCGGCGCGCGCGACGGGCTGCAGAACGAGAAGGCGACCGTGCCGACGGCCGTCAAGGCGGAGTTCATCCGGCGCCTGGCCGGCACGGGCCTGACCACCGTCGAGGCGACGAGCTTCGTCCACCCCAAGTGGGTCCCCCAGCTGGCGGACGCGGAGGAGCTGTTCCCGGAGGTGGCGGACCTGCCCGTCGAGCTGCCGGTGCTGGTGCCGAACGAGCGCGGCCTGGAGCGGGCCCTCGCGCTCGGCGCGCGCCGCGTCGCGGTCTTCGCCAGCGCCACGGAGTCCTTCGCCAAGGCCAACCTCAACCGCACGGTGGACGAGGCACTGGCCATGTTCGAGCCGGTGGTGTCCCGGGCGAAGGCGAGCGACGTCCACGTCCGCGGCTATCTCTCCATGTGCTTCGGCGACCCGTGGGAGGGCCCCGTCCCGGTCCCCCAGGTGGTGCGGGTCTGCCGGTCCCTGCTGGAGATGGGCTGCGACGAGCTGAGCCTGGGCGACACCATCGGGGTGGCGACCCCGGGCCATGTGACGGCCCTGCTCACCGCGCTGAGCGAAGCGGGTGTGCCGGTCTCCGCGCTGGGCGTGCACTTCCACGACACCTACGGCCAGGCCCTGGCCAACACGCTGGCCGCGCTCCAGCGGGGCGTCACCACGGTCGACGCCTCCGCCGGCGGTCTCGGCGGCTGCCCCTTCGCCAAGTCCGCCACCGGCAACCTCGCCACCGAAGACCTCGTGTGGATGCTGCGGGGCCTCGGCATCGACACCGGAGTCGACCTCGGCCGTCTGGTCGCCACAAGCGTCTGGATGGCCGCGCACCTGGGCCGACCGAGCCCGTCCCGCACCGTTCGAGCCCTCTCCCACCAGGAGTCGTGAACACCATGGACCACAAGCTCTCCCCCGAACTGGAAGAACTGCGCCGCACGGTCGAACAGTTCGCGCACGACGTGGTGGCGCCGAAGATCGGCGACTTCTACGAGCGGCACGAGTTCCCGTACGAGATCGTCCGCGAGATGGGCCGCATGGGTCTGTTCGGGCTGCCGTTCCCGGAGGAGTACGGCGGCATGGGCGGTGACTACTTCGCCCTCGGCGTGGCCCTGGAGGAGCTGGCCCGGGTCGACTCGTCGGTGGCGATCACGCTGGAGGCGGGCGTCTCGCTGGGCGCGATGCCGCTCCACCTGTTCGGCACCGAGGAGCAGAAGCGCGCGTGGCTGCCCCGGCTGTGCTCGGGCGAGATCCTGGGCGCCTTCGGCCTCACCGAGCCGGACGGCGGCAGCGACGCGGGCGCGACCCGTACGACGGCCCGCCTGGACGAGGCCACGAACGAGTGGGTGATCAACGGCACCAAGTGCTTCATCACCAACTCCGGCACGGACATCACCGGCCTGGTGACGGTCACGGCGGTCACCGGCCGCAAGCCGGACGGCAGGCCCCTGATCTCGTCGATCATCGTCCCGTCGGGCACCCCGGGCTTCACGGTGGCCGCCCCGTACTCGAAGGTCGGCTGGAACGCCTCGGACACCCGTGAGCTGTCCTTCGCCGACGTCCGGGTCCCGGCGGCGAACCTGCTCGGCGAGCGGGGGCGCGGCTACGCGCAGTTCCTGCGCATCCTGGACGAGGGCCGGGTCGCCATCGCCGCACTGGGCACGGGACTCGCGCAGGGCTGTGTGGACGAGTCGGTCGCCTACGCGAAGGAACGTCACGCCTTCGGCAAGCCCATCGGCGCCAACCAGGCCATCCAGTTCAAGATCGCCGACATGGAGATGAAGGCCCACACGGCCCGCCTCGCCTGGCGGGACGCGGCCTCGCGCCTGGTGGCGGGCGAGCCGTTCAAGAAGGAGGCGGCGCTGGCGAAGCTGTACTCGTCGACGGTCGCGGTGGACAACGCCCGGGACGCCACCCAGATCCACGGCGGCTACGGCTTCATGAACGAGTACCCGGTGGCCCGCATGTGGCGGGACGCGAAGATCCTGGAGATCGGCGAGGGCACCAGCGAGGTCCAGCGGATGCTGATCGCACGGGAGTTGGGGCTGGTGAGCTGAGCCCCGGGCGGCCGGGGGTGGGGGCGGTACCAGGGCCCCCACCCCTGGACAAGATCTGAGGTTAGGCTAACCTACCTTCGAATTGTCCCGCAGAGCACGACGCTCCGCACCGTTCGAAGGCAGCCACCACCATGCCCCACGCCAGCGCTACCCACCCGACCCGCCGCGGAATCCTCGCCGCCGGCGGCGCCCTCGGCCTCGGCGCCGTGCTCGCGGCCTGCGGGGACGGCGACAAGGACAGCGGCGGGACGAGCGAAGGCGCCGCCAAGTCCGGTCCCTGGTCCTTCAAGGACGACCGCGGCACGACCGTGAAGCTGGACCAGGTGCCGACGGCCATCGTCGCCTTCACCGGCGTCGCCGCCGCTCTCTTCGACTACGGCGTCCAGGTCAAGGGCGTCTTCGGCCCGACCACCACCAAGGACGGCAAGCCCGACGTGCAGGCCGGCGACCTGGACGTGGACAAGGTCACCGTCCTCGGCAACGAGTGGGGCAAGCTCAACGTCGAGAAGTACGCCTCCCTCGCCCCCGAGGTGCTCATCACCACGACGTTCGACACCGCGGGCACCCTGTGGTCCGTCCCGGAGGAGTCGAAGGACAAGATCGCCAAGCTCGCCCCGAGCGTGGCGGTCTCCGTCTTCGACCGGCAGCTCACCCAGCCGCTCCAGCGCATGTGGGAGCTGGCCGAGTCGCTCGGCGCCGACATGAAGGCCAAGAAGGTCACCGACGCCAAGGCCGCCTTCGACAAGGCCGCCGCCCGGCTGCGCGCCGCCGCCAGGGCCAGGCCCGAGATCCGGGTGCTGGCCGGCTCCGCGAGCCCCGACCTGTTCTACGTCTCCGGCACCAACCTCTCGGTGGACCTGGAGTACTTCAAGGCCCTCGGCGTGAACTTCGTCGAGCCCTCCGAGGAGGCCAAGAAGGCGACCGGCGGCTGGTTCGAGAGCCTGAGCTGGGAGAACGTCGACAAGTACCCGGCCGACGTCATCATCATGGACGACCGCGCCTCGACCATCCAGCCCGCCGACATCACCGAGGGCACCTGGAAGAAGCTCCCCGCGGTCAAGGCCGGCCAGGTCATCGCCCGCTCCCCCGAGCCGATCCTGTCCTACGACAAGTGCACCCCTCTGCTGGACAACCTGGCCGAGGCGATCGAGAACGCCAAGAAGGTCGGCTGACCCACCCCCTTCTCCGGAGCCCCTCATGACGACGGCCGTTGCCGCCCCGTTCCGTTTCTTCTCCCTCCAGGTCGTACGGACGAGACGGCTCGGCCCGTCCCTGGCCCGGGTCACCTTCGCGGGGCCCGGTCTGCGCGCCTTCCACTCCGACGGCCTGGACCAGTCGCTGTCGCTGTTCCTGCCGCACCCGGGGCAGGCCGAACCGGCGGTCCCCGTCGAGTTGGGCGAGGGCTGGTGGCAGGGCTGGCGCGAACTGCCGGACGACGTGCGGGCGGTGATGCGCTCGTACACGCTGCGGGCGCTGCGCCGGGGCGACGACGGGCACACCGCCGAGATCGACGTCGACTTCGTCCTGCACGGGGTCGCGGCCGGGGCCGCCCTCGAAGCCGGTCCCGCCGCCCGCTGGGCCGCCGGCGCCGCCCCCGGCGACCGCGTACTGGTGCTCGGCCCCGCGATCGCCGACAACCGGGCGATCCGCTTCCGGCCGCCCGAGGACACCGACCTGGTGGTGGTCTGGGGCGACGAGACCGCCGTACCGGCCGCCTGCGCGATCGTGGAGGCTCTCCCGGCCGGCACCCGCGCCCGGGTCTGGCTGGAGGTGCCGCACGCCGAGGACGTGCAGGACCTCCGGACGGCCGCGGACGCCGAGGTCACCTGGCTGGTCAGGGGCACCGGCGGCGGACCCGGGGCGACCCTCGCCGCCCTCCGGGACGCCCGATTCCCGCCCGCCGAACGTCCCTACGTCTGGATCGCGGGCGAGTCAGGGTGCGTCAAGGAGCTGCGGCGGCACTTCGTGGGCGAGCGCGGCATCGACCGCCGGCGCGTCACCTTCGTCGGCTACTGGCGCCGCGGCCTGACGGAGGAACAACTCCGCGAGCAGGGCTGACGTCCGGCGCCATGAGGCCACAGTGACAGCGGTCACCCAGGGGCACGCATTTGATCGACTCAACTTAGGTTAGGCTAACCTAAGTCGAAGCGAGGGTTCCGCCCTCTTCCGCCCCTCTCGGACCGTCCCCACCGGAGGACCCCCACATGCGCTCGCACCTGCTCAACGACGCCACCGCGGAGCAGTACCGCCGCTCCGTGACCGAAGGAGTCGAGCGGGTGGCCGCCAGAATCGCCACCACCGACCGGCCGTTCACCGGTGTCACGGTCGACGCCCTCTCCCCCCGCATCGACGGGATCGACCTCGACCGGCCCCTGCACGACACGGCCGCGGTCCTCGACGAGCTGGAGGACGTCTACCTGCGCGACGCCGTCTACTTCCACCACCCCCGCTATCTCGCCCACCTCAACTGCCCGGTCGTCATACCGGCGGTGCTCGGCGAGGCGGTCCTGTCCGCCGTCAACTCCTCGCTGGACACCTGGGACCAGTCGGCCGGCGGCACGCTCATCGAGCGCAAGCTGATCGACTGGACCTGCGCCCGCATCGGCCTCGGCCCGGCGGCCGACGGCGTGTTCACCTCGGGCGGCACCCAGTCCAACCTCCAGGCGCTGCTGCTCGCCCGCGAGGAGGCGAAAGCCGAATCACTCGCCGACCTCCGCATCTTCGCCTCCGAGGTCAGCCACTTCAGCGTGAAGAAGTCGGCGAAACTGCTCGGCCTCGGCCCCGACGCCGTCGTGTCGGTCCCCGTCGACCGCGACAAGCGCATGCAGACCGTCGCCCTCGCCCGTGAGCTGGAGCGCTGCGCGAAGGACGGCCTGGTCCCCATGGCCGTCGTCGCCACCGGCGGCACCACCGACTTCGGCTCGATCGACCCGCTGCCGGAGATCGCCGGGCTGTGCCAGCAGTACGGCGTGTGGATGCACGTCGACGCGGCCTACGGCTGCGGACTGCTCGCCTCCCTGAAGTACCGGCACCGCATCGACGGCATCGAGCGGGCCGACTCGGTCACCGTGGACTACCACAAGTCCTTCTTCCAGCCGGTCAGTTCGTCCGCCGTGCTGGTCCGCGACGCGGCCACGCTGCGCCACGCCACCTACCACGCGGAGTACCTCAACCCGCGCCGCATGGTGCAGGAACGCATCCCCAACCAGGTGGACAAGTCCCTCCAGACCACTCGCCGCTTCGACGCGCTCAAGCTGTGGATGACGCTGCGCGTGATGGGCGCCGACGGCATCGGCGAACTCTTCGACGAGGTCTGCGACCTGGCCGCCGAGGGCTGGAAACTGCTCGCCGCCGACCCGCGCTTCGACGTGGTCGTCCAGCCGTCGCTGTCCACCCTGGTCTTCCGCTGCATCCCGGCGGCCGTCACCGACCCCGCCGAGATCGACCGCGCCAACCTGTACGCCCGCAAGGCCCTGTTCGCCTCCGGTGACGCCGTGGCCGCGGGCACCAAGGTGGCCGGCCGCCACTACCTGAAGTTCACCCTGCTCAACCCCGAGACGACCCCGGCCGACATCGCCGCCGTCCTCGACCTGATCGCCGGCCACGCCGAGCAGTACCTGGGAGACTCCCTTGACCGCGCTTCCTGAAGCCAGCGCCCCGTACGACTTCGTGGGGATCGGCCTCGGCCCCTTCAACCTCGGCCTGGCCTGCCTCACCGAGCCCATAGCCGAGCTGAACGGCGTCTTCCTGGAGTCCAAGCCCGACTTCGAGTGGCACGCCGGGATGTTCCTGGACGGCGCCCACCTCCAGACCCCGTTCATGTCGGACCTGGTCACGCTCGCCGACCCCACCTCGCCGTACTCCTTCCTCAACTACCTCAAGGAGAAGGGCCGGCTGTACTCGTTCTACATCCGGGAGAACTTCTACCCCCTGCGCGTCGAGTACGACGACTACTGCCGCTGGGCCGCGCACCAGCTGAGCAGCGTCCGCTTCTCCACCACGGTCACCGAGGTCACGTACGACGAACGGGCGGAGCTGTACGCCGTCGCCACCACCTCCGGCGACACCTACCGCGCCCGCCGCCTCGTCCTCGGCACCGGCACCCCGCCGCACATCCCGGACGCCTGCCGGGGCCTGGCCGGCGACTTCCTCCACAACTCCCGGTACGTGCGGCACCGGGCGGAGCTGGTGAAGAAGAAGTCGATCACCCTGGTCGGCAGCGGCCAGTCCGCCGCCGAGATCTACCTGGACCTGCTGGGCGACATCGACGTCCACGGCTACCGGCTGAACTGGGTGACCCGCTCCCCGCGCTTCTTCCCCCTCGAATACACCAAGCTCACCCTGGAGATGACGTCCCCGGAGTACGTGGACTACTACCACGCGCTGCCCGAGGACACCCGCTACCGCCTCACGGCCGAGCAGAAGGGCCTCTTCAAGGGCATCGACGGCGACCTGATCAACGAGATCTTCGACCTGCTCTACCGGAAGCGGCTCGCCGGACCGGTCCCCACCCGCCTGCTCACCAACTCGGCGCTGACCGGGGCCCGGTACGCGGACGGCACCTACACGCTCGGCTTCCGCCAGGAGGAGCAGGGCAAGGACTTCGAGATCGAGACCGAGGGCCTGGTCCTCGCCACCGGCTACCGGTACGCCGAGCCGGAGTTCCTCAAGCCCGTCCGCGACCGGCTGCGCTACGACTCCCGGGGCAACTTCGACATCGCCCGCAACTACGCCGTGGACGTCACCGGAGGCGGCGTGTTCCTGCAGAACGCGGGAGTCCACGCGCACAGCGTCACCAGCCCCGACCTGGGCATGGGCGCCTACCGCAACAGCTGCATCGTCCGGGAGCTGCTCGGCCGCGCGTACTACCCGGTCGAGAAGACGATCGCGTTCCAGGAGTTCGCCGTATGAGCCGTATGAGCCGCACGAGCACCACCACCACCGCCGTCGGGGCGCTGACCCTGCGCCCCCTCGACCCGCTGAAGGACGCCGAGCTGCTGCACCGCTGGCTCACCCACCCCAAGTCCGCGTTCTGGATGATGCAGGACGCCAGGCTGGTGGACGTGGAGCGGGCCTACATGGAGCTGGCCGCCGACGAGCACCAGCAGGCCCACCTCGGCCTGCACGACGGGGTCCCGGCCTTCCTGATGGAGCGCTACGACCCCGCCCACCGCGAGCTGGTCGGACTGTACGAGCCCGAGCCGGGCGACGTCGGCATGCACTTCCTGGTCGCGCCGACCGACCGGCCCGTGCACGGCTTCACCCGGGCGGTGATCACCACCGTCATGGCCGAGCTGTTCGCCGACCCGGCGACCCGGCGGGTCGTCGTCGAACCGGACGTCGCCAACACCGCCGTCCACGCCCTGAACGCAGCCGTCGGATTCGTGCCCGAGCGCGAGATCCAGAAGCCGGAGAAGAAGGCGTTGCTGAGCTTCTGCACCCGCGAGCGGTTCGAGAAGGCGGTGTCCGCATGAGCCTCGCCGACGCCGTCGCCCACCTGACCCCCGCACACTGGGAGCGGGCCAACCGCCTCCTGGTCCGCAAGGCACTGGCCGAGTTCACCCACGAGCGGCTGCTGGCCCCCGAGCGGGAGCGGGACGACGGGGGCGGGCAGACGTACGCCGTCCGCAGCGACGACGGCACGACCGTGTACCGCTTCACCGCCACCGTCCGCGCCCTGGACCACTGGCAGGTGGACGCCGACTCCCTCACCCGCCACCGCGACGGCGCCGAACTGCCGCTCGCCGCGCTGGACTTCTTCATCGAGCTGCGGCAGACGCTGGGCCTGAGCGACGAGATCCTGCCCGTCTATCTGGAGGAGATCTCCTCCACCCTCTCCGGGACCTGCTACAAGCTGACCAAGCAGCAGCTCACCTCAGCCGAGCTGGCCCGCGGCGGCTTCCAGGCCGTCGAGACCGGCATGACCGAGGGCCACCCCTGCTTCGTCGCCAACAACGGGCGCCTCGGCTTCGGCATCCACGAGTACCTGTCGTACGCCCCCGAGACCGCGAGCCCGGTCCGGCTGGTGTGGCTGGCCGCGCACCGCTCGCGGGCGGCGTTCACGGCCGGCGTGGGCATCGAGTACGAGTCCTTCGTCCGGGACGAGCTGGGCGCGGCCACCGTCGACCGCTTCCACGGCGTGCTGCGCGAGCGCGGCCTGGACCCGGCCGACTACCTCCTCATCCCGGTCCACCCCTGGCAGTGGTGGAACAAGCTCACCGTCACCTTCGCCGCCGAGGTCGCCCGCGGGCACCTGGTCTGCCTCGGCGAGGGCGACGACGCGTACCTGGCCCAGCAGTCCATCCGCACCTTCTTCAACGCCTCGCACCCCGAGAAGCACTATGTGAAGACGGCCCTGTCCGTCCTCAACATGGGCTTCATGCGCGGTCTGTCGGCGGCGTACATGGAGGCCACCCCGGCCATCAACGACTGGCTCGCCCGGCTGATCGAGGGCGACCCGGTGCTGAAGGCGACGGGGCTGAGCATCATCCGGGAGCGGGCGGCCGTCGGCTACCGGCACCTGGAGTACGAGCAGGCCACCGACCGCTACTCGCCGTACCGCAAGATGCTGGCGGCGCTGTGGCGGGAGAGTCCGGTGCCGTCCCTCCAGGAGGGCGAGACGCTCGCCACCATGGCCTCGCTGGTCCACGTCGACCACGAGGGCGCCTCCTTCGCGGGCGCGCTGATCGAGCGGTCCGGGCTCGCGCCCGCCGAGTGGCTGCGGCGCTACCTGCGGGCCTACTACGTCCCGCTGCTGCACAGCTTCTACGCCTACGACCTGGTGTACATGCCGCACGGCGAGAACGTCATCCTGGTCCTGGAGGACGGGGTGGTCCGGCGGGCGATCTACAAGGACATCGCCGAGGAGATCGCGGTGATGGACCCGGACGCCGTGCTGCCGCCGGAGGTCTCCCGCATCGCGGTGGACGTGCCGGACGACAAGAAGCTCCTGTCGATCTTCACGGACGTCTTCGACTGCTTCTTCCGCTTCCTGGCCGCGAACCTCGCGGACGAGGGGTTCCTGACGGAGGACGCCTTCTGGCGGACGGTCGCGGAGGTCACCCGGGAGTACCAGGAGTCGGTGCCGGAGCTGGCCGACAAGTTCGAGCGGTACGACATGTTCGCGCCCGAGTTCGCGCTGTCCTGCCTCAACCGGCTCCAGCTGCGCGACAACCGGCAGATGGTGGACCTCGCCGACCCGTCCGGCGCGCTCCAGCTGATCGGGAACCTGAGGAATCCGCTGGCCGGACGGTAGGCGGTCAGCGCCCCCACGGACGGACGGGCACCCCGGAGACGGTCCTCCGGGGTGCCCGTCGTGCCGTCCGGGTCAGGCCCAGGGCACCTGCGGCGAGCGGTAGTAGTCGATCCCCATCGCCTCCCAGCGCGGTGCCTGCCCGGCGAGCCGCACCTTGTAGGTGTCCCAGTCGTGTGTCGACGCCGGGGACCAGCCCAGCTCGGCGACGCCCGGCAGCCTCGGGAAGGCCATGAAGTCCAGCTGGTCCGGGTCGGACAGGGTCTCCGTCCACAGCGGGGCCTCGACCCCGCGGACCGCCTCGGCCGGGGCGCCCGGCAGATAGGCGGCCGGGTCCCAGTCGTAGGACCGCTGCACCTCGACGTAGCCCGCCCAGGACAGGCCCAGCGGGGTGTCCTTGGTGTACTTCATGTCCAGGTACGTCCGGTCGGCCGGGGAGAGGATCAGCCCGGTGCCGTTCCGCGCGGCCTCGGCGACCTCGGCCTTCTCCGCGTCGCTGGTGCGGTCCAGGCCCCAGTACTGGACGAGCGCCCCCTCGACCGGTTCGGCACCGGCCAGCTGGTGCCAGCCGACGACCGTCTTGCCGTACTTGGCGACGATCGGCTGCACCCGCTTCATGAACGTCACGAAGTCGGCGTGCGGCGTGGAGTGCGCCTCGTCGCCGCCGATGTGGAGGTAGCGGCCGGGGGTGAGCGCGGCGAGTTCGCCGAGGACGTCGTCCACGAAGTCGTAGGTGACGTCCTTGTCCACGCACAGCGTGCTGAAGCCGACCTTGGTGCCGGTGTAGAGCGGGGGTGCCACGCCGTCGCAGTTCAGCTCGGCGTAGGAGGCGAGGGCGGCGTTGGTGTGGCCGGGCATGTCGATCTCGGGCACGACCTCCAGGTGGCGGGAGGCCGCGTAGCGGACGATCTCCCGGTAGTCCGCCTTGGTGTAGTAGCCGCCGGGACCGCCGCCGACCTCGGTGGAGCCGCCGTACGTCGCCAGGCGCGGCCAGGAGTCGATGGCGATGCGCCAGCCCTGGTCGTCGCTGAGGTGCAGGTGGAGCTTGTTGTACTTGTAGAGGGCGACGCGGTCGATGTAGCGCTTGACCTCGTCGACGCCGAAGAAGTGCCGGGAGACGTCGAGCATGGCGCCGCGCCAGGCGTAGCGCGGGGTGTCCTCGATGGTGCCGCCCGCGACCAGCCAGGGGCCGGGCTGCGCGGTGTCCTTCTCGACGGCGGCGGGCAGCAGCTGACGCAGGGTCTGGACGCCGTGGAAGAGCCCGGCGGCCTCGCGGGCGGTGATGGTGACGCCCGAGCGTCCGCTGTCGAGGCGGTAGCCCTCGTCGCCGTACGGGCCCTCGGCCAGGCGCAGTCGTATGCCGCCGTGGCCGTGGGAGGTGACGGGCAGTCGGTAACCGGTGGCGGGCCGCAGGAGGTCCGCGAGGTAGTCGCCGACGCGGCGGGCCTCGCGCGAGTCGTCGACGCGGATGTGGGTGCCGCGGGTGATGCGGTACGGGGCGCCGCCGGGGTCGACCGAGGCGGGGGCCGGGATCACCCGGTCCAGCGGGGTCGGTTCCGCGGCGGTCTTCCGGTCCGGGGCGGCGCCGGTGGTCATGGCGCCGACCGCCGCCACCAGCAGCAGCGCTCCCAGCAGCCGGGTGATGCGGGGAGTCGTTCTGTGGTGCCGTCGATGAGGTCTCACGTGCGCTCCCTTCGCGAGGCGTGCAATCAGGGGTCCGGGGACGGGGGTTGGGGACGGGTGCGGACCACTCTCCCGCACCATCACCGCCCGCGGGAGCGATGAAACAATCCCCGCATGGCGGAAATCATCCAGAAGGACGGAACGTGGGTCTTCGACGGCGACGCCCTGCGGCTGACACCCGGGCGGGACAAGAACGTCAGTCTGCTCCGCAGGGAACTGGGTGAACTGCTCGTGCCGCTGGCCGCGTTGGCGGGCATATCGTTCGAGCAGGGGAAGAAGTCGGGGCGGCTCAGGCTGCGGCTGCGGGACGGCGCCGACCCCCTGCTGCACGCGACGGGCGGCCGGCTGACCGAGCCGCACGACCCGTACCAGCTCCTGGTGGAGTCCGACCGGTACGGGGTGGCCGAGTACTTCGTGGACGAGGTGCGCAACGCGCTGCTCCTCGACCAGGTGCCGTCCGGCCCGGTGGACGCCTATCTGCTGCCGGGGCCCTCGGTGCCGCTGTCGGTGTCGGCCGGGGACGGGGTCGCGAGCTTCGACGGGGAACGGGTGCGCCTGGAGTGGAAGTGGCAGGCGGAGGACGCCAAGTCGGCCGCCGGACCGCGCACCCTGCCCCTCGCCGACATCGTCGCCGTGGAGTGGCAGCCGACGGTCGGCCTGGAGAACGGCCACCTCCGCTTCACCGTGCGGGCGGCGCCGAGCAAGGTGCCGCCGAAGTACGACCCCAACGCCGTGGAGCTGTGGGGCTTCAAGAAGGACCCGCTGATGGCCCTGGTGGCCGCGGCCGTGCAGGCCCGCCTCCCGCACCCGGCCGCCCGTACGGCCCTGGAGGACGCCCGCCCGGCCGACGAGACGGCCACTCCCCCGTCCCCACCGGCCGCCGAGGACGACCACGACGCCCTGCTGCGAAGGCTGCGGGAGCTGGGCGAACTGCACCGCTCCGGGGTACTGACGGACGAGGAGTTCACCCTGGCGAAGCAGGCGGTACTGAAGCGCATGTAGTCACGGCGACACACAGCATTCCCCAAGCCTGCCCGATATCGGGCAGGATTCTTGCGTAAGCGTCTCTCTTACCCCAGGATCTACCGGGTGCACGACGAACTCGTTGATCATCTGACGCGGTCCACCCCCCTGAGCCGGGGCGAGGCGCTGCGTGTGGTCCAGGACGTGCTCGCCTACTTCGACGAGACGACCGAGGAATACGTCCGTCGCCGCCACCGCGAGCTCCAGGCCCAGGGCCTGGTGAACGCGACGATCTTCGAGCGGATCGAGGCGGAACTGAAATACCGGGCGGTCGCACCCCCGGAGCTGTCGCTCCGTCAGCTGCGCCGCATCGTCTACGGCTGAGAAGCCGGCTACGGCCGAGAGGCCGAAGAGAGACACGAGGTTTACCGATACATGTGCGGAATCGTCGGATACATCGGCAAGCGGGACGTCGCGCCCCTGCTCCTCGAAGGCCTCCAGCGCCTGGAGTACCGCGGGTACGACTCGGCGGGCATCGTCGTCACCTCCCCGAAGGCGGCCGGCCTGCGGATGGTCAAGGCCAAGGGCCGGGTGCGCGACCTGGAGGCCAAGGTCCCGGCGCGCTTCAAGGGCACCACCGGCATCGCCCACACCCGCTGGGCCACCCACGGCGCCCCCTCCGACGTGAACGCCCACCCGCACATGTCGGCCGACAACAAGGTCGCCGTCGTCCACAACGGCATCATCGACAACGCCGCCGACCTGCGCCGCAAGCTGGAGGCGGACGGCGTCGAGTTCCTCTCCGAGACCGACACCGAGGTCCTCGTCCACCTCATCGCCCGCTCCGAGGCCGAGAAGCTGGAGGACAAGGTCCGCGAGACCCTGCGGGTCATCGAGGGCACGTACGGCATCGCCGTGATGCACGCCGACTTCCCCGAGCGCATCGTCGTGGCCCGCAACGGCTCGCCGGTCGTCCTCGGCATCGGCGAGAAGGAGATGTTCGTCGCCTCGGACATCGCCGCGCTGGTCGCCCACACCCGGCAGATAGTCACGCTCGACGACGGCGAGATGGCCACCCTCAAGGCCGACGACTTCCGCACCTACACCACCGAGGGCACCCGCACCACGTCCGAGCCGACGACCGTGGAGTGGGAGGCCGCCTCCTACGACATGGGCGGCCACGACACCTACATGCACAAGGAGATCCACGAGCAGGCCGAGGCCGTGGACCGCGTGCTGCGCGGCCGGATCGACGACCGCTTCTCCACCGTGCACCTCGGCGGCCTCAACCTGGACGCCCGCGACGCGCGCGCCGTGCGCCGCGTGAAGATCCTCGGCTGCGGCACCTCGTACCACGCGGGCCAGATCGGCGCCCAGATGATCGAGGAGCTGGCCCGCATCCCCGCGGACGCCGAGCCGGCCTCCGAGTTCCGCTACCGCAACGCGGTCGTCGACCCCGACACCCTGTACATCGCCGTCTCCCAGTCCGGTGAGACCTACGACGTGCTGGCCGCCGTGCAGGAGCTGAAGCGCAAGGGCGCCCGGGTCCTCGGCATCGTCAACGTGGTCGGTTCGGCGATCGCCCGCGAGGCCGACGGCGGCATGTACGTGCACGCCGGCCCGGAGGTCTGCGTCGTCTCCACCAAGTGCTTCACCAACACCTGCGTCGCCTTCGCGCTGCTCGCCCTGCACCTGGGCCGCACCCGCGACCTCTCGGTCCGCGACGGCAAGCGGATCATCGAGGGCCTGCGCAAGCTGCCCGCGCAGATCTCCGAGATGCTGGAGCAGGAGGAGGACATCAAGAAGCTGGCCGCGCAGTACGCCGACGCCCGCTCGATGCTCTTCATCGGCCGTGTGCGGGGCTACCCGGTGGCCCGCGAGGCCTCCCTGAAGCTCAAGGAGGTCTCCTACATCCACGCCGAGGCGTACCCGGCCTCCGAGCTGAAGCACGGCCCGCTCGCCCTGATCGAGCCGGCCCTGCCGACGGTCGCGATCGTGCCGGACGACGACCTGCTGGAGAAGAACCGCGCGGCGATGGAGGAGATCAAGGCCCGCAGCGGTCAGATCCTCGCCGTCGCCCACCAGGAGCAGGAGAAGGCCGACCACACCATCGTCGTCCCGAAGAACGAGGACGAGCTGGACCCGATCCTCATGGGCATCCCGCTCCAGCTCCTCGCGTACCACACGGCGCTGGCGCTCGGCCGGGACATCGACAAGCCCCGCAACCTCGCCAAGTCGGTGACGGTGGAGTAGCCGCCCGCATGCCTCGGGGACGGCCCTCGCGCGTGGTGACACGGGCGGGGGCCGTTCGTCGCGCCGGACTCGTCCGGTACGTCAGGGAATGACCACCACGGGCCGCTTCGCCCGCTTGGCGAGCCGGCCGGCGACGGAGCCGAAGATCCGGCCGACCAGGCCGTGACTGGAGCCGACGACGATGGCGTCCGCCTCGTACTCCCGCCCCACCTCTTCGAGTTCGTGGCAGATGTCGCCGCCGCGCTCGACGAGGATCCAGGGCACTTCGGCGAGGTAGTCCGCGCAGGCCAGCTCCAGACCGAGCACCTCGGTGCGGTGGTCGGGCACGTCGACGAAGACCGGGGGTTCGCAGCCGGCCCACACGGTGGTGGGCAGCCGGTTGGCGACATGCACGATGACCAGGCCGGAGCCCAGCCGGGAGGCCATGCCGATGGCGTAGGCGAGGGCGCGCTCGCTGGAGGTGGAGCCGTCGAAGCCGACGACGACACCGTGCTTGAAGGCTGGGTCGCACGACTGGCGTGGCTCTTCCGCCGCCAGGGGCTCGGCCGCCGTAGGTTCGGCGACGGGCCGCTTGCGGTCCGCGGGTTCGAAGAATTCGTGACCGGCCATGGCTGTCTCGGCGTTTTTATCCTCTATGGGGGACGACAGTGTGCGGCGGAGCTGTGTCCGGGAATGGTCTTCCCAACCCCATACCCCCAAGGGTACGGCGGCACGCCTCCTTCGCCCAGATCTCGCAGGGGGTCCCCGCGGGATTCCCCGGAGCATGCCCGAGAGGGCGCCCGTAACGCAATGGTTGCTGCTCTGTACAGGCGGTTTGCACAGGATTCAACTGTCCGTGACCGGTCGTGACCGACGCGCCGCGCGGGCGTTGATCACCGTGCCACCACCCCAGGGAGCACCCGTGTCAGGATCGCACCGTCCCGCCGGCCCGACGTCCGGCCCACCCGACCGGGACGGCGTCACCGATCTCGTCCGCTGGGCGGCGTTCAGTTGCTTTCTCGTCCCCGTCGCGCTCCTCTGGTACGGCACCTCGTTCGCGGGTGCCGCCGGCACGGCCTTCGGCCTGGCCGCCGTGACCGGCGTGTGCCGTCTGCTGCTGCGGCGTTCCGAGCGTGTCGCGGCCCGGCCGCGGGTCCGCAGGGGCGGGCGGCACGCTGGGGAAAACACACCGGTCGACTGACCGGTTTCCGCGCACAGTTCCGCTTCTTTTCAGCCAACTTCCGCAGGTGGCGCATCCGCACCCCTCACCACCCCCAAACCCCCGTTCCACCTGCACGGAAAGGGTCTCGGAACCCCTCCGCACCCTACGTGGATTGGCCACTGACACAAGGCGCACTTCCCAGGGGCGCCCCGGAGTGCAACGCTTCGTGATCGACTGCTTCACGCCAAGTTGCCATGTCGACAATGTCCCAAGTGCCGAACCAGCCAACTCGGCGCGGCGGGACACAGTAGATTCGATCTTGACCGTCTACGGCGGGGGACTCGTGCAGGACCGAGGGGAAACGTGTTGGAGCGACAGACCCGAAGGGTGAAGGGCGCCGCGACCACCGAGGGGGGCTTAGCAGTATGAGCCACGACTCCGCTGCCGCGCCGGAAGCCGCGGCCCGGAAGCTTTCCGGGCGACGCCGCAAGGAGATCGTCGCGGTGCTGCTCTTCAGCGGCGGCCCCATCTTCGAGAGTTCCATACCGCTGTCGGTGTTCGGGATCGACCGCCAGGACGCCGGCGTGCCGCGCTACCGGTTGCTGGTGTGCGCCGGCGAGGAGGGCCCGCTGCGGACCACAGGGGGCCTGGAACTCACCGCGCCACAAGGGCTGGAGGCGATCTCGCGCGCGGGCACGGTCGTCGTGCCGGCCTGGCGGTCGATCACCTCGCCGCCACCGGAGGAGGCGCTCGACGCACTGCGCCGGGCGCACGAGGAGGGGGCCCGCATAGTCGGACTGTGCACGGGCGCCTTCGTCCTCGCGGCGGCCGGCCTGCTGGACGGCCGCCCCGCCACCACGCACTGGATGTACGCGCCGACGCTGGCCAAGCGCTATCCGTCGGTGCACGTCGATCCGCGCGAACTGTTCGTGGACGACGGCGACGTGCTCACGTCCGCGGGCACCGCGGCCGGGATCGACCTGTGCCTGCACATCGTGCGCACCGACCACGGCAACGAGGCGGCCGGCGCGCTGGCCCGCCGACTGGTGGTCCCCCCGCGCCGCAGCGGCGGCCAGGAGCGCTACCTCGACAGGTCTTTACCGGAGGAGATCGGCGCCGACCCGCTCGCCGAGGTCGTCGCCTGGGCGCTGGAACACCTCCACGAGCAGTTCGACGTGGAGACGCTGGCCGCGCGCGCCTACATGAGCCGCCGCACCTTCGACCGCCGGTTCCGCTCACTGACGGGCAGCGCCCCGCTCCAGTGGCTGATCACGCAGCGGGTCCTCCAGGCGCAGCGCCTCCTGGAGACGTCGGACTACTCGGTGGACGAGGTCGCGGGCCGCTGCGGCTTCCGCTCGCCGGTCGCCCTGCGCGGCCACTTCCGCCGCCAGCTGGGCTCGTCGCCGGCCGCCTACCGCGCGGCCTACCGGGCCCGCCGTCCCCAGGGCGACCGCCAGCCCGACCCGGACACCGCGGGCGCCTCCCGGCCCCTGCCCCCGTCCGACCCGCCGGCCGCCCTCCCCCCGGAGAACGCGGTCCCGTTCCAGACCCGCCGCACGGCGACCCCCATGCCGGCGGGCGCGGCAAGCGTCCCGGGCCAGCGCAGCGCACCGTGAGGTGAGGAGCTGACCGCCCTGAACGCCGGACGGGCTGTTTCAGCCCGTCCGGCGTTCGAGGACGAGGCCCGTTCAGGGCCGAAGCGGGGGCCTGGGGGCGGCAGCCCCCGGCGAGGCCCGCACCGACGCCGGGGCCCCGATGAACAGGCGCCCCCCGTACAGTGGCCCGCATGAACGATCGCATGGTGTGGATCGACTGCGAGATGACCGGCCTCTCGCTGTCCGACGACGCGCTCATCGAGGTTGCCGCCCTCGTCACCGACTCCGAGCTGAACATCCTCGGCGAGGGCGTCGACATCGTCATCCGCCCGCCGGAGCGGGCCCTGGAGACGATGCCGGAGGTGGTGCGGGAGATGCACACCGCGTCCGGACTGCTCGCGGAGCTGGACGGCGGCACGACCTTGGCGGACGCCGAGGCCCAGGTCCTGGCGTATGTGCGGGAGCACGTGAAGGAGCCGGGCAAGGCCCCGCTGTGCGGCAACTCCGTCGGCACCGACCGCGGCTTCCTGCTGCGGGACATGGCGACGCTGGAGGGCTACCTCCACTACCGGATCGTCGATGTCTCCTCGATCAAGGAGCTGGCCCGCCGCTGGTACCCGCGGGCGTACTTCAACAGCCCCGAGAAGAACGGCAACCACCGGGCGCTCGCCGACATCCGCGAGTCCATCGCCGAACTGCGCTACTACCGGGAGGCGGTCTTCGTCCCGCAGCCCGGCCCCGACTCCGACACGGCCAGGGCGATCGCCGCGAAGCACGTCGTCTCCGCCGGTTAGGGGCGCGGGTCCGCCGGGCGGCGGCCTCCGGAAAGCCGGGCGCGAGCACCCCTTCGGACCCTGTACACTTTTTCTCAGCCGGTCGGGAAACCCCGCCACACGGGATTTCGAGCACCGGCCTTGGTGGGTGTAGCTCAGCTGGTAGAGCACCTGGTTGTGGTCCAGGATGCCGCGGGTTCAAGTCCCGTCACTCACCCTGAGTAATCAGCCGGTGGCTCTCGCGAGAGTCACCGGCTGATTGCGTGAGAGCACTCACCACGCGCGCAGAGGGTGCCGACCGGGGCCGCGCACCCCGGCGCGCGGCCCCGCGTACGGCCTCAGGACGACCGGCGCTCCACCAGCTCCGTCGCCAGGACCACCTGGTGGCGTTCCAGGCCCCGTGAGGCGGCCGGGCGGCGGTCGGCGATCTCGGTGAGCAGCAGGTCGATCATCGCGCGGCCCATCTCCTCGATGGGCTGGCGCACGCTGGTCAGCGGCGGCTCCATGTGGCGGGCGATGGCCGAGTCGTCGTAGCCGACCAGCGCCACGTCGTCCGGGATGCGCCGGCCCGCCTCGCGCAGGACCTGGCCCGCGCCCGCCGCGGTGACGTCCGAGGCGGCGAAGACCGCGTCCACGTCGGGACGGCGGCGCAGCAGCTCCGCCATCGCGCGGCGCCCGCCCTCCTCGGTGAAGTCGCCCGGTTCGATCAGCCCCTCATCCACCTCGTGGCCCGCCTCCCGCAGGGCGTCGCGGTAGCCGTCGACGCGTCGCTGGGCGCCGTAGACGGCGAGATGGCCGGTGATGTGGGCGATGTGGCCGCGGCCCCGGGACAGCAGGTGCTCGACGGCCGAGCGGGCGCCGCCGTAGTTGTCCGAGTCCACCGACGCCAGCGGTTCCGCCGCCGAGCGCGGGCCGCTGATCACCGCGGGGATCTCCAGCTGGGTCAGCAGGTCGGGCAGCGGGTCGTCGGCGTGCACCGAGACCAGCAGGACGCCGTCCACCCGGTGCGCCGCGAGGTACTGGGCGAGCCGCTCCCGCTCCCGGTCGCTGCCCGCGAATATCAGCAGCAGCTGCATCTCGGTCTCGGACAGCTCGGAGCCGACGCCCTTCAGCATGTCCGAGAAGTACGGCTCCGCGAAGAACCGGGTCTCCGGTTCCGGCACCACCAGGGCGATCGCGTCCGTACGGTTGGCCGCCAGCGCGCGGGCCGCCGTGTTCGGGACGTAACCGAGCTCCGCGACCGCCGCCTCGACGGCCGCCCGGGTCGCGTCGCTGACCCGCGGCGAGCCGTTGATCACGCGGGAGACCGTGCCGCGGCCGACGCCCGCGCGTGCCGCCACCTCTTCGAGGGTGGGCCGGCCACCGCTCCGACCACGCACTCCGTGGCTTGCCATCGGCTCCGCCTCCCGTCGTCACCCCCGCACTCTGCGGCTGGCCTGGAATTTAACAGGCCGGTCGGGTGTAATGACCGACTCCGGTCCCTCCCCGGCGGTACGGGGGTGTCTCCGCGCCGTTCGCAACGTCCAGTTAACAGGCCGATAACTGAACGCAATTCGCCGCGTCCGCTCCCTTGACACCCCCGCCCGGACCGACGACTCTTCAACACATCACTTGTGGGAGCGCTCCCACACTACCTGGCACTTACACATCCCGCACGTTCCCCGCCCGAGCCGCAGCGACGAACGAAACACATGAAGCAGCGGGTCCAACCATGTAGTTGGCCGGGGGGTCGGCACGTCAGGGCAACAGGAGGACGCAATGCGAGCAGCACGCAGAGGATCGGCCCGCAGGGTGGTGGTCATGGCGGCCATCGCGTCGCTGGGCGCCGGGCTGCTGGCCGGCTGTGCCGACGACGGGAACGACGAGGACAGCTCGTCGTCGGGCGACAGCAGCGGCAAGACCACGATCACCCTCGGTCTGTTCGGGACGATGGGCTTCAAGGAGGCCGGTCTCTACGACGAGTACGAGAAGCTCAACCCGGACATCAACATCGAGGAGAACGTCACCGAGCGGAACGAGAACTACTACCCCGCCCTGGTGAACCACCTCACCACCAACAGCGGCCTCCAGGACGTGCAGGCGATAGAGGTCGGCAACATCGCCGAGGTCGTCGCCACCCAGGCGGACAAGTTCGAGGACATGTCCAAGGCCGCGGGTGTCCAGAAGAGCAACTGGCTCGACTGGAAGTGGCAGCAGGCCACCGCCAAGTCCGGCGCCACGATCGGTCTGGGCACCGACATCGGCCCGATGGCCATCTGCTACCGCAAGGACCTGTTCGAGAAGGCCGGCCTGCCGACCGACCGCGAGGAGGTCTCCAAGCTGTGGGCCGGGGACTGGAACAAGTTCATCGAGGCCGGCGAGAAGTACAAGAAGGGTGCCGGCAAGGACACCTACTTCATGGACTCCCCCGGCGGCCTGATCAACGCCGTCCTCAGCAGTGAGGACGAGAAGTTCTACGACTCCTCCGGCAAGGTCATCTACAAGACCAACCCGGCCGTCAAGGACGCCTTCGACCTGACCGCCGAGGCGGCCGAGAAGGGACTGGTCCAGTCGCAGACCCAGTTCCAGCCGGCCTGGGACCAGACCATTTCCAACAGCCTGTTCGCCACCGTCGCCTGCCCGCCGTGGATGCTCGGCACCATCAAGGCCAAGTCCCAGCCGGACTCCGCCGGCAAGTGGGACGTCGCCCAGGCCCCGAAGGCCGGCAACTGGGGCGGCACCTTCCTGGGCGTGCCCAAGGGCGGCAAGCACGTGAAGGAGGCGCAGAAGCTGGTGACCTGGCTGACCGCGCCCGAGCAGCAGGCCAAGCTCTTCTCCAAGATGGGCAGCTTCCCGAGCGCGCCCGCCGCGTACAAGCTCCCCCAGGTGACCGGTGGCAAGAACGACATGACCGGTGACGCGCCGATCGGCGAGCTGTTCGCCAAGGCCGCCGAGCAGATCCCGACCCAGGTGATCGGCCCGAAGGACCAGATCGTCCAGCAGGGTCTGACCGACAACGGCGTCATCCTCGTCACCCAGGGCAAGTCCGCGAAGGACGCCTGGGAGAACGCCGTGAAGACCATCGACAACAACCTGGAGAAGTGACCGGAATGACCACCCGGCACGACACCGCCGCGTCCCCCGTCGAGGGGGGCGCGGCCCCGGGCCGCCCGCCCGGTACCAGGGCGTCCGCCGAGGCGGACCGCAAGAGGCGGGCGAAACTCTCCCGCCGCTGGCAGCGGGACATGCGCTGGAGCCCGTACGCGTTCGTCTCGCCGTTCTTCCTGCTCTTCGTCGCCTTCGGCCTGTTCCCGCTGATCTACACCGGCTGGGCCTCGCTGCACACGGTGGAGCTGACCGCGCCCACCGACATGAAGTGGACCGGGCTGGACAACTACACCCGGATCTTCGACGACGAGTTCTTCTGGAACGCCGCGAAGAACACGCTGTGGATCGGCATCATCTCCACGGTGCCGCAGCTGCTGATGGCGATGGGCCTGGCGCACATCCTCAACTACAAGCTGCGTGCCTCGACCTTCTACCGGGTCGTCATGCTGGCCCCGTACGCAACGTCGATCGCCGCGGCCTCGCTGGTCTTCGTGCTGCTCTTCGGCCGCGACTACGGCATGATCAACTGGGTCCTCGACCTGGTGGGCCTGGACAAGATCGACTGGCAGAACGGCTCGTGGGCGTCCAAGTTCGCCGTGTCCTCGATCGTCATCTGGCGCTGGACCGGCTACAACGCGCTGATCTACCTGGCCGCGATGCAGGCGATCCCGCAGGACCTGTACGAGTCGGCGGCGCTGGACGGCGCCAGCCGCTGGCGGCAGTTCATCCACGTCACGCTGCCCTCGCTGCGCCCGACCATCCTGTTCACGGTCGTCGTGTCGACCATCGGCGCCTCGCAGGTCTTCGGCGAGCCGCTGCTGTTCGACGCGAACAAGGGCGCCTCGGGCGGCTCCCAGCACCAGTTCCAGACGCTCGGCCTGTACCTGTACGAGCAGGGCTGGGTCAACCAGCACCTGGGCCGCGCCTCCGCGATCGCCTGGGCGATGTTCCTGATCCTCATCGTGATCGGGATCCTCAACGCCGTCATCTCGCGCCGGCTGCGCGCCAGTAGTTAAGGAGAACCGGCCGTGACGACGACCATGACGAAACCCCCGGCCGACGCGGCACCCGAGCCGCCCCGGCGGGGCCGACGACGTTCCAAGGCGGCACGGGCGGGCGGCACACTGCACGCCGGGCCGATCGCCTACATCATCCTCGCGCTGTTCACCATCGGCTCGCTCTTCCCCCTGGTGTGGACGGCGATCGCCGCCTCGCGCGACAACCAGCGGCTCGCCCAGACTCCGCCGCCGCTCTGGTTCGGCGGCAACCTGTTCGACAAGCTCGAGATCGCCTGGACCGACGCCAACCTCGGCGAGGCGTTCCTCAACACCACCATCGTGGCCGGGATCTCGGCGTTCACCATCGTCTTCCTGTCGACGATCGCCGGGTTCGCCTTCGCCAAGCTGCGCTTCCGCGGCCGCAACGCGCTGATGCTGATCGTCATCGGCACGATGATGGTGCCGCCGCAGCTGAGCATCATCCCGCTGTACATGATGGTCGCGCAGCTGGACTGGTCCGACCAGCTCCAGGCGGTGATCCTGCCGTCCCTGGTGAACGCGTTCGGCGTGTTCTTCATGCGGCAGTACCTGCTCCAGGCGCTGCCCGACGAGATCATCGAGGCCGCGCGCGTGGACGGCGCCAGTAGCTGGCGCGTGATCTGGCACGTGGTGTTCCCGGCGGCGCGGCCCGCGATGGCCGTGCTCGGCATGCTGATGTTCGTGCAGTCCTGGAACGACTTCCTGTGGCCGTTCCTGGTGCTGACGCAGAACGGCAGTCCGACCGTGCAGGTCGCCCTCGCCGGACTGGGCCGCGGCTACACCCCGGACCAGTCCCTGATCATGGCCGGCGCGCTGCTCGGCACGCTGCCGCTGCTGCTGGTGTTCGCGATCTTCGGCAAGCAGATCGTGGGCGGCATCATGCAGGGCGCCGTCAAGGGATGACGCCCGTCCCGGGGGCCGGGCCAGCACCGTCCCGGCCCCGCCTTCCCCCCTCGTACTTCCACGCGTCGGTCTTCCACGACCCGACCCGCCATGACCCGCAATGGGAGCGCTTCCATGCCTGAGTCCGCAACGCCGGTGACCCCGGTGACCTTCCCCCCCGCCTTCCTCTGGGGCGCCGCCACCTCGGCGTACCAGATCGAGGGCGCGGTGCGGGAGGACGGCCGTACGCCCTCGATCTGGGACACCTTCAGCCACACGCCCGGGAAGACGGCCGGCGGGGACACCGGGGACGTCGCTGTCGACCACTACCACCGCTACCGCGACGACGTGGCGCTGATGAAGGACCTGGGTCTCGGCGCCTACCGCTTCTCGGTCTCCTGGACCCGGGTGCAGCCGACCGGCCGCGGCCCCGCCGTCCAGCGCGGCCTGGACTTCTACCGCCGCCTGGTGGACGAGCTGCTGGCCGCCGGGATCAAGCCGGCCGTCACCCTCTACCACTGGGACCTGCCGCAGGAGCTGGAGGACGCGGGCGGCTGGCCCGAGCGGGACACGGCCTACCGGTTCGCCGAGTACGCGCAGATCGTCGGTGAGGCGCTCGGCGACCGGGTGGAGCAGTGGATCACGCTGAACGAGCCGTGGTGCGCCGCCTTCCTGGGCTACGCCTCCGGTGTGCACGCCCCCGGCCGCACCGACCCGGCGGCCTCGCTGCGCGCCGCGCACCACCTGAACCTGGCGCACGGCCTGGGCACGGTCGCGCTGCGTTCGGTGATGCCGGCCCGCAACTCGGTGGCGATCAGCCTCAACACGTCCGTGGTGCGGCCGCTGTCGCAGACCCCGGCGGACCTGGCGGCGGCCCGGAAGATCGACGACCTGTCCGGCGGGATCTTCCACGGCCCGATCCTGCACGGCGCCTACCCGCAGACGCTCCTGGAGGCCACCGCGCCGGTGACGGACTGGTCGTTCGTCCAGGACGGCGACCTGGGCCAGATCCGTCAGCCGATCGACGCGATCTGCCTCAACTACTACACGCCCACGGTGGTGTCGGCGGCCGACGCCGACTCGCGTGCGCCGCGCGCCGACGGCCACGGCGCGAGCGACCACTCGCCGTGGCCCGCCGCGGAGGACGTGGCGTTCCACCAGCCGCCGGGCGAGCGCACCGAAATGGGCTGGAGCGTCGACCCGACCGGCCTGCACGAGCTGATCATGCGGTACAACCGGGAGGCCCCGGGCATGCCGCTGTACATCAGCGAGAACGGCGCGGCCTACGACGACAAGCCCGGCGCGGACGGCTCGGTGCACGACCCCGACCGGGTCGCCTACCTGAACGGCCACCTCACCGCGGTCCGGCAGGCCATCGCCGACGGCGCCGACGTCCGCGGCTACTACCTGTGGTCCCTGCTGGACAACTTCGAGTGGGCCTACGGCTACGAGAAGCGCTTCGGCGCGGTGTACGTCGACTACGCCTCCCAGCAGCGCACCCCGAAGTCGAGCGCCCTGTGGTACGGCCGGGCGGCCCGCACGGGGACGCTGCCGCCGCTGGACGCCGTGGGGCAGTAGTCCCTCCGGCGAGGCGGCACACGGACCGAGCGGGGCGCGGCATCCGACGGGGGGATGCCGCGCCCCGCTCGTGGGGCCGGTGTGGGGCCCGGCCCCGCGCGGGGAGGAGCCCGGCCTACTTGTAGGCCGCGAACGCCTTGGCGAAGGCGTTCGGCTCCTGGTCCACGGAGCTGCACGTGGCGTCGGCCGAGGGCTTCGGGCCGCCGGGGCAGGCCTTGTCGCGGGTCGCGGACCACATGGACAGCGCGCCCAGGCCCTTGGCCTTGGCGAACTCCACCAGCTGGGCGGCGTCGTCGACCTTGAAGACCTCACTGGCGACGTCGTTGACGCCGATCATCGGGGTGACGGCGACCGTCTTCCAGGCGTCCGCGTCGGACCGGCCGAGGACGCCCTTGACCTGGGCCTGGGTGGCGGTGGCGGCCTGCTCGGCGTAGGTGCCCATGTCGTCGCTGTACGCGGGGCCGTAGTCCATCGCCATGATGTTGACGGCGTCGATGTCCACGCCGTTCTTCTTCGCGTCGGCGAGGAGGTCGACGCCCGCCTGGGTGAGGCCCTCGGGCATCACCGGGAGGGTGAAGGAGACGTCCAGGCCGGGGTGCTTCTTCTGGAGCGCGGCGATCGCCTGGGCGCGGCGGGTGTTGGCGGCCGTGTCGGGCAGCGCGCCGCCCTCGACGTCGAAGTCGACCTTGGTGAGCCGGTAGGCGTCGACGACCTTGCCGTACGCCGCCGCCAGGGCGTCGGCCGACGTGCAGGTCGTGCCCAGTTCGGAGCCGGAGGCGCCGCCGAAGGAGACCCGGACGTCGCCGCCCTTGGCGCGCAGGGCGCCTATCTGGTCGGCGACGGCGTCGCTGCCGAGGTCGGTGACGCCGCCCCACTTCGGGGTGCAGCCGCCGCCGTCGGTGACGAAGGCGAGGTTGTACTCCTTCACGCCCGGTCGCCTCGGCGTGCGCGAGCAGGTCGAAGGCCGGGTAGAGCGAGGTGTCGACGTACGGCGCGAAGCCGGCGCCCGCCGCGGTGCCGTCGCCGGGGGTGCCGGTGGGCGCCGGAGCGGTGGGGGTGTCGGTCGGGGTCGGCTCGGCGGTGTCGGACGCCGTGGGGGTGGGCGCGGGGGGCTCGGTGGGGCGGCCGCTGGGCTCGGGGGTGGCGCCGTCGTCGGTCGAGCACGCGGCGTCGTCGACCAGGCAACCGGTCGGGTCCGCGGTGCCGTTGACGACGAAGCCGACCGTGACGGACTCGCCGGCCCTCAGCCCGTCCGTGTCCCACTTGGGCGGGGTCACGGTGACGTGCTGCCCGTCGGCCTTCGACTCGGCGTTCCACAGCGAACCGAGCTTCGCGCCCGCGGGCAGGTCGAACTCCAGGGTCCAGTCCGCCTTGGCCTGACCGGTGTTGTTGGTGACGACGTACTGGGCGGTGTAGCCCGTCGACCACTCGCTGGTCTTCGTGTACGCGGCGCCGACCGAGGCCGCCTGGGCGGTGCTGGTGAAGAGCAGCGCCCCGCCACCGGCCACGGCCGCCGCGACGAGGGCGCCGATCGCCTTGTTCCTGCCACTGACCTTGCGTCGGTGCGTGCGCATCACGTGCCTGCCTTCGCTGTTCACGATGCCCCCGGCGGAGGACCGACGGGGGCGGGGTGGGGGTGTGGCAGCACGCTAGCGACCCGGAAACGGGCAAAGAGCCTGATCCGGACGGGGGTTGGTGATCTTAGGGTGGGCTTAAGGAAGGGATCGGGGCCGATTAATGGTCGTGCCCGGTCAACGGGCGCGGCCAGGCCGGACCGCCGGTGCCGGTGCCGGTGCCGGTGCCGGTGCCGGTGCCGGTGCCGAAGTCTGCGCCTGCGCACGGCCCTGCCGGCGTCGGCGTACCGCCCCGCGGTGCCCGCGCCGCGCCGGCGCCGTCCGTCCGTCCAGCTGGATCCAGATCCGCACCTCGGTGCCGCCCAGCACGGAGGAGCCGATGCGTACGTCGCCGCCGGTCGACTCGGCCATCCGGCGCACGATGTCCAGGCCGAGCCCGGTCGAGCCGTCGGTGCCGGAGCCCCGGCCGCGGGCCATGGCCGCCTCGGGGTCGGTTATGCCGGTGCCCGCGTCGGAGACCAGCACGATCACCGCGTCCTCGCCGTTGTGCAGGTCGACGGCGAAGGCGGTGCCCTCCGCGGTGTGCCGGAAGACGTTGCCGAGCAGGGCGTCGAGGGAGGCGGCCAGGTCGGCACGGGCCACGGGTATGCGCACCGGCCGGTCGGCGCCGGCCACCCGCCACTTGCGGCCCTCGTCCTCGGCGAGCGCCGACCAGAACCCCATCCGCTCCCGGACCACCTCCGCCGCGTCGCACCCGGCGCCGGGACCGGCGGCCGCCGTCTGCGGCTTGGCGTCCCGTGCCGTGCGGATGATGGTGTCGACCTCGCGCTCCAGCTGCTCGACGGCGGCCCGGGTCTGCTCGGCGGCCGGACCGTCGCCGAGCGAGGCGGCGTTGAGGCGCAGCACGGTCAGCGGGGTGCGCAGCCGGTGGGACAGGTCGGCGGCCAGCTCCCGTTCGTTGGCGAGGAGCTGGACGACCTGGTCGGCCATGGAGTTGAACGCGACCGCCGCGCGCCGCAGTTCGTCCGGCCCCTCCACGGGCACCCGCGCGCCCAGCTTGCCCTCCCCCAGTTCGTGCGCCCCGTCGACCAGGCGCCGCGCGGGCTGCACCATCCGTACGCCCAGCCGGTCGGCGACCGCGACCGAGCCGACGATCAGGGCGGCGCCCACCGCGGCCAGCACCGCCCAGGCCGTGCCGACGCCGTTGGTCACCTCGGACTCGGGGACGTACACCTCGACGACGGCGATCTGTCCGGAGCTGAGCGCGACCGGCTGGAGCAGGGTGGACCCGCCGCCCACCTCGGTGGTGGAGGCCCGCCCCATCTCCCGTACGGCGGCGATGTCCTCGTCGGTGGCGCGCTGCCGGCCGAGGTCGGTGGCGCCGCCGGTCTCCGCGTCCCCGGACCCGGCGCCGGGTGCCGGTAGGTGCACGGCCATCCCGGCGTCCGAACCGGCGGAGGCGACGACGCGTTCCAGCTGCTCGCGGTCGGTGGTGATGGACAGGGCCGGGGCGACGGCGGCGGCCTCCCGTTCGGCGTTGGAGAAGGCGCGGTCGCGGGCCATCTCCCGGATGACGAGGCCGAGCGGCACGGCGAAGGCGACCACGACCATCGCGGTGACCGCCAGCGAGACCTTGACCAGGGCCCATCTCATCGCGGTGGCTCCAGTCGTGGTGGCTCCAGCTTCACGCCGACACCGCGCAGGGTGTGCAGATAGCGCGGCCGGGCCGCGGTCTCGCCGAGCTTGCGCCGCAGCCAGGACAGGTGGACGTCGATGGTCTGGTCGTCGCCGTAGGACTGCTGCCAGACCTCGGCGAGCAGTTCCTTGCGGGGCACGACGACCCCGGGGCGGCCGGCCAGGAAGGCGAGCAGGTCGAACTCGCGGCGGGTCAGGTCGAGGACCGCGCCGTCCAGTTCGGCCTGGCGGCGCAGCGGGTCGACGGTGAGGCCGCCGACCCGCAGGACCGTGGGCGCCGCCGCCTCCGCGGGGCCGCCGCGGGCGCGGCGCAGGACGGCCGCCATCCGGGCCGACAGGTGCTCCACGGAGAACGGTTTGGTGAGGTAGTCGTCCGCGCCCGCGTTCAACAGCCGTACGATCTCCGCCTCGTCGTCCCGGGCGGTGGCGACGATCACCGGTACGTCGGTGATGCCGCGCAACATCTTCAGCGCCTCGGAGCCGTCCAGATCGGGCAGTCCGAGGTCCAGGATCACCACGTCGAACCGGAAATGGGCGACCTCGCGCAGCGCCTCCAGTGCCGTGCCCACGCTGCGCACGGTGTGCGAGGCGTCGGTCAGCTGCCGGATGAGCGCCGAGCGTACGAACTGGTCGTCCTCGACCACGAGCACACTTGCCATGGGCGGCACCGTACGCCATGCGAACCGGCCCGGTCCGAGCCTGTGGACAACTCCACCCGGACCCGCGTCACAGCGCTTTCGGGCGACACGCGTGGGGCGGGTGAGGCAGTATGGCCGCGATGCGCAGAGGACTCGTCCACGTGATCGCCTGGCTGCTCGCCACCGGCGCGGCGGTCACGCTGTCGTGGTGGGGCGTGCACACGGTGATGGCCGGCACGGCCTACGACGCCCCCCGGGCGCTGCCGATCACGGCGGCCGACGCGAGCGTGCGGGACGGGGAGGGCGACGACGGGGAGCCCCTGGCGTCGTCCACCAGCCGGCCCTCGCCGTCGCCGTCGCCGTCGTCGGGCAGCCCGTCGCCGACACCGAGCGGGACGTCCCGCGAGCCCGCCCCCGCCCCGTCGCGCACCGCGCCGTCCACCACACCGTCCGAGGACCCGGCGAGCCCCGCACCCGACACGTCCGGCGAGGTCAGGAGTTACGACACCGACGGGGGCCGCGCGGTCTTCGACCTCGGTACGTCGTCCGCGTCCCTGGTGTCGGCGACGCCGGGCACGGGCTGGTCGATGCAGGTGTGGAAGACGGAGTCGTGGATCCGGGTGGAGTTCACCTCGGGCGCGGACCGGGTGTCGGTGTTCTGCACCTGGCACGACGGGCCGCCGCGGGTGGAGATCGGCAGCTACTGAACCAACGCGGTCGGCAGCCGGGAGAGGCTCACTTGAAGACGGACTCCGGCGGCGCGGGCGAGTCCACCGCCACCGCGTCCGTCACGGGCTGGGCGCCGCCGGTGAAGTCGGTGAGCGCGCGGCCCTGTTCCACGCGCGCGGGGTGCGGGTCGGAGGCGGCCCTGCGGGTGAGTTCGGCGACCGGCAGCGGGTGGTCGGCGGCGACCAGGATCGCGTTGCCGAAGCGTTTGCCGCGCAGGACGGCCGGGTCGGCGACGAGGGCGAGTTCGGCGAACCGGGCGGCGGCGGTGGCGATCTGGCCGCGCAGGTGGGCGAGCGGCGGGCCGTCGGCGAGGTTGGCGGCGTAGACCCCGCCGGGCACGAGTGCGCGCCGCACCTCGTCGAGGAACTCGGTGGAGGTCAGGTGGGCCGGTGTGCGGGCTCCGCCGAAGACGTCCGCGACGACCAGGTCCGCCCAGCCGTCGGGCACCTTGGCCAGCCCGGCGCGGGCGTCGGCGGAACGCACCCGTATCCGCGCGCCGGGGTCCAGGGGCAGCTCCCGGCGGACCAGGTGGACGAGGGCGGCGTCCCGCTCGACGACCTGCTGGGTGGAGCGGGGGCGGGTGGCGGCGACGTAACGGGCGAGGGTGAGGGCGCCGCCGCCGAGGTGCACGGCCCGGACCGGCCTGCCCGGCGGGGCGGCGAGGTCGATGACGTGGCCGATGCGGCGCTGGTACTCGAAGGACAGGTACGCCGGGTCGTCGAGGTCGACGTGCGACTGCGGGGCGCCGTCGATCAGCAGCGTCCAGGCCCGCGGCCGGTCCCGGTCGGGCACCAGCTCGGCACGCCCCCCGTCGACGTCCTCGACGACGGCCTCGACGGCTGCGCGCCCGCGCCGGGCGTTCCTGGACTTTCCCATCGGGCCATTATCGGTCGGCGGCGGGACCGCGCCCCGGCGGCCTGCCCGGCGGTGCTCAGCGGCAGCTGTCCGCGGCCCTGATCAGCCGGGCCGCCTCGCCCAGCGCGGCCCGCAGGACGGCGGGGTCGGTCGCCAGGTCCGCCTCGCCGGGCGGCAGCAGCCAGTCGGAGCCCTCCACGGGCGGCTCGGGCGCCGGGACGATGCTCAGTCCGCGGCCGTCCGTCTCCGTGCAGGTGCTGCCCGGCACGTCCCAGGCGGCGGCGGTGCCCGGCGGCACCAGGAACCCCAGGGTGTCGCAGCCGTCGTCGTGGATCACCGAGCCCACCCCCTCACCGGCTCCCCGCCTGAGGATGTCGACCGCCTCCAGACCCTGACGGGTCGGCACGGTGACGACGTCACAGGCGTCGCAGGGGGGATCGCTGATGCTGGTGTCCATCCCGGCCTCCACCACGGAACTCCTCCTCGGACGAGCGGCTCGGGAGTCGGGGGCCTCCCGGTCCACCCCGTTCAACGCGGCGGACCGTCAACGGCTACGGCCCAGGGCCGCCGCAAAGGATGGCACTTCATGGCAGATCGTGGATGAGATATCCGGTTTGTAGCCAAACAGCGCGTGGCCGCTCCGTCACAGCCGGTACGTTCTTGCTCGCCGGAAACAGGGCCGCCAGCCTTGCTCGCCCCTGTCCCGGCATGGTTCGACGGTTCGCACGAGAGGACCCGGCCATGGCGTCGTCAACGGTGACCTCCGCCCAGCCCGAACGGCCACCGCGGCCGAACCGCGCCTTCAGGCGGTTGCGCGGCCGGCGCTCCCCGGCGGAGTTCGCGGCGGCGGTCCGCCGGGCCGCGCGCGAGATCGGCGAGCGGGTCAGCTGCGACGCGCGCTACGTCGGCCGGGTCGAGGCGGGTGAGATCCGCTGTCCCAACTACGCCTACGAGCGGGTGTTCCTGCACATGTTCCCCGGCCGCACGCTCACCGACCTGGGGTTCGCGCCCCGCTCGTCGGTGCGTGGACGCCAGACGCGTACCACCGGTGAGACGCGAGGGGCGGGTGAGCCGTATGAGACGTATGACACGCGAGACACGCAAGACCTGTACGAAACGCACGACAACAACGAGGAGAGCGACGTGCTGCGTCGCGCATTCATGACGAGCGGTGCCACGGTGGCCGCCGCCTCGCTGGGCCCCCTGGGACTCGCCCTCGACGCCGCGGCGGCCGGGCGCCCCACGCGCCGGGCCGGGACGGGCGAGGCCGGCGCCCTCGAAGAGGCCGTCCGCCGGATCCGGCTGCTCGACGACCGGCACGGCGCGGACGGCCTCTACCGGCGCGCGGCGGCCCCGCTGCGCACCGCGTACGCGCTCCTGGACGCCGGCGCCTCCCGGCAGGCGACCGCGGACCGGCTCTACACGGGCGCCGGTGAACTGGCGATCTCCGTCGGCTGGCTGGCGCACGCCTTCTGCAACATGGCGTTCCTGGCCCGCGACGCCGGCCGCCCGCGCGAGGCGGTACGGGCGGCCCAGGCCGCGCAGCGCGCCGCCCGACCGCTGGGCTCGGCCCGGCTGATGTCCCTGCTCGCGCTGCGCGAGGCGGGCGGCTGGGCGGGGCTCGCGGACCGCGTCGGCTGCGAGCAGGCGCTGGTCCGCGCGCAGACCTTCTTCGAGCGGGGCCCCTCGGACACCGACCCCGAGTGGATGAGCTTCTACGGCGAGGCCGAGCTGGAGGGGCTGGAAGCGCAGTGCTGGTCCACCCTGGGCGACTGGCCGCGGGCCGCCCGGCACGCGCGGCGGGCGGCGGATCTCCAGGACCCGCACTTCACCCGGAACCTCGCGCTGTACTCGGCGGAGCTGGCGGACGACCTGGCCCGCGGCGGCCGCCCCGACGAAGCGGCGGGGGCGGGCATGCGGGTGCTGGACCTGCTGGACGAGGTCCAGTCCTCCCGCATCCACACGATGCTGGCGGGCACGGCCCGGGTCCTCCTCCCCCACCGCCGCGCGTCGGGCGTCTCCGCCTTCCTGGACCGCCACGGAGCGCTGCCGCGACCGGCATAGCCCCCAGCTGCGGGCAGTCGTGCCGTGCCCCGCTCCGTAGCCACGGCCAGCCGTGCACCACTCCGTAGCTGCGGGCAGTCGTGCCGCTGGGGCGGCACGGGTGGGCGCAGCGGCACCCCGCAACGCCGGGCCGCGTCCCCACCCTGCCCAGCCACAGCACCGCGCACCGTAAACGAGCACCGGCACCGGCACCGGCACCGGCACCGGCACCGGCACCAACCGTCAGCCGACCAGATGCCCCAGGTCGTTCCAGCCCTCCACGGCCGGCTCCCCGTACGCCCACCCCAGCACCGACAGCGACGTCGGGTTCAGCCGTATCCGTGCCCCGAAGGTCAGCGGCAGCCCCAGCCACCGCGCCCCGATGGCCCGCAGAATGTGCCCGTGGGCGAAGACGAGCACGTCCCGCTCCGCCTCCCGCGCCCACGCCACCACCTCGTCCGCGCGCGCGGTGACGTCCGCCACACCCTCCCCCTCCGGGACGCCGTCCCGCCAGATCAGCCAGCCGGGCCGCACGGCCTGGATCTGCTCCGGCGTCATGCCCTCGTACGCCCCGTAGTCCCACTCCAGCAGCGTGTCCCACGCGCGGGCGCGCTCGCCGAAACCGGCCAGCTCACAGGTCTCGCTCGCGCGCACCAGCGGACTGGTCCGCACCTCCACGCCGGGCAGCCCGTCCAGCGGCGCCCGGTGCAGCCGCTCGCCGAGCAGCTTCGCGCCGCGCCGGCCCTCCTCCAGGAGCGGCACGTCGGTCCTGCCGGTGTGTCTGCCGGACAGCGACCACTCCGTCTGTCCGTGCCGGGCCAGCAGGATGCGCGGTGCCATGAAGGGGCCTTTCCGGGAGAAATGTCTGAGGGGACCCCTCCATCATCCCGTACCGCCCCTACGGGCAACCCGAGGGGCGGCGCCCGCGTCTATCACGTCCGAGGGCGCTTCGCGGAGCGGTCGCGGTGAGGCCGTAGAGTGGCTCGCCCGTGTCCGTCCAGGCGCACGAGTGAGCGAGAAGTGAGAAGCGTGAGAAGGGGGAGGGCGATCGGATTGCCGCACACCGAGACACCGGGCACCGAGGCGGCCCCGCACCCTCGGCTGCGCTGGTGGACCGAGTTGCCGCTCATCGTCCTCGTGTACGCCTGCTACAGCGCCGGACGCCTGCTCGTGCGGGGCGACGTCTCCGACGCCGTCGACCACGGCCTGGCCATCCTGGACATCGAGAAGGCGCTCCACCTCAACGCGGAGCACCCCCTCAACCGCCTCTTCACGCGCGAGCCGTGGATCGGCGTACCGGCGGACTTCTGGTACGCGTCGCTGCACTACGTGGTCACGCCGGCGATCCTGATCTGGCTCTTCCGCTCCCGTGCGGTGCGCTACCGGGCCGCCCGCACCTGGCTGATGACGTCCACGTTCATCGGCCTCATCGGCTTCACCCTCCTGCCGACCTGCCCGCCCCGGCTGCTGGACGCCGGTCACGGGTTCGTCGACACGATGGCCCAGTACAGCTCGTACGGCTGGTGGGGCGGCGAGGCGAGCGCTCCGCGCGGCCTGGGCGGGATGACCAACCAGTACGCGGCGATGCCGAGCCTGCACGTGGGCTGGGCGCTGTGGTGCGGGGTGATGCTGTGGCGCCACGGCGGCACGCGCACGGCGAAGGTGGCGGGTGTGGTCTACCCGCTGGTGACCACGATCGTGGTGATGGGCACCGCGAACCACTACTTCCTGGACGCGGTCGCCGGTGCGGCCGTGATGGGTGCGGGGCTGCTGCTGACGCCGTTCGTGCTGCGGATCGCGGAGCGGGCGCGGACCCGGTTCACGGCCCGTTTCGCACCGGCCGCGGCCGACTCCGCGAGCGCCTCGGCGTCCGCCCCCGACTCCGCCCGGGACGGCGCGGGTTCCGCGATTGTCAGTGGCGGATGCCAGACTTCCGCGGGTGAGCGATTTCCACGGCAGCGCGAGCAGCGGTTCGGACCAGGGGCCGAGCCGGACCCCGCCCCCTCGGACGCGGGGGACGAGACTCCGGCACCGGCTCGCTGAGCTGCGCGGTCCCGACGTACCGGCGAAGGCGCTGGACGCCCGGGCCCTGGCCGCCCTCGCCGCCAACCCGGGGTGCCGCCGGCGCGCGATCCTCGACGGCGCGGGCGTGGACAAGGCCTCCCTGGCCAGTGCGCTGGGGTCGCCGTCGGCCTTCGGACAGTCGCAGTTCGCCCTCACCCGGGGCAACGCCTTCGAGGCGAAGGTCAAGGCGGACGGCGGCGCCGAGTTGCTGCGGCTCGTGCACGAGAAGCTGGACCGGGGCGCCGAGCCGCCCGCCGAGGCCCGGGCGCAGGTGCCCGACCTGACCGCGACCGGACCCGAGGGGCGTACGGCGCGCACGGCGCTGGCCCTGCGCGAGGCCGGCGGCGCACCCGGCGCGTGGACGCTGCTCGACCATCCGATGCTCGCGCTGGACGTCGCCGGTTCGCCCGCCTTCCTGGAGCCGGACGCCGTGGTGGTGCATCCGGACGGCAGCTGGACGGTCGTCGAGATCAAGTCCTTCCCCATGCTGGACGGCTCCGCCGACCCGGCGAAGGTCGGTGCCGCCGCGCGGCAGGCGGCTGTGTACGTGCTGGCCCTGGAGCGGGTCGCCGCCCGGCTCGACCCGGCCCCGCGCGTGCGCCACCGGGTGCTGCTCGTCTGCCCCAAGGACTTCTCCAACCTGCCCACCGCGTCCGCCGTCGACGTGCGCAAGCAGCGTGCCGTCACCGCCCGCCAGCTGGCCCGGCTGACCCGCGTCGAGGACATCGCCGACGCGCTGCCGGAGGGCGTCTGCTTCTCCCCGGAGCTGCCGGCCGAGGAGCTGGCGGCGGCGGTCGAGGCGGTCCCGGCGACGTACGCGCCCGAGTGCCTGTCCGCGTGCGAGCTGGCCTTCCACTGCCGTGCCCGGTCCCGCGAGGCCGGTGCGGTCACCTCCCTGGGCCGCCCGGTGCGGGCCGAGCTGGGCGGTCTCTCCACGGTCGAGGACGTGCTGGCCGCGGCCCGCGGGGAGGCCGGCGATCCGGACGACCCGGCGGTGGCCGCGCTGCGCAGGGCGGCCCGGCTGCGCGCGGAGGCACTCGCGACGGCGGGGGCGGGGGCCGGCGCAGCCGCGGGCGGCGGCATCGGAGCGGGCGGGGTGCCCGCGTGACGCTGATCACCACGCTGGCCCGGCTGGAGGCCGTGCGCACCGGCCGGGCCCAGCCCGCCGCCACCGTCCGGCACCGGCACCTGTCCGACCGTCCGCTGGTCTTCGTACCGCTCACCACCGCCGGTGAGGCCGGGGCCCCGCTCGGCGCGCTGGTCGGCACCGACCGGGACGCGCCGCACCTGCTGGTCGTGCCGCAGCCCCGCGACCGCGATCTGCGCTTCGCGTTCCTGGCCGACCTGGCCGACATCGTGCTGCCGCACATCGAGGCGTACGCGGAGAGCGTCGAGGCCGCCGAGCGCACCGAGACCGACCCGGAGACGGGCAAGCGGGTCAAGGTCGAGGTCGACCTGTGCGCGGACGCCGCGCAGCTGGTCGTGCCGAGCCGCGCGGGCATCGACTTCGTACGGCTGCTGGGCCGGTCGATGCGTTTTCGCCGTACGGCGGAGCAGGACCCGGAGACTCCGCACCCGGCGCCGCCGCGGGTGCCGCTGCTCGGCCGGTGGCTGACCCACTACGGCGAGCGGGCCCGCGTGCCCGGTTCCGCCCTCCTCCTCGCCATGACCGACCTGCTCGGCCGGCACTGGGCGACCGGGCAGTCCACGCTGGAGGACCAGCACCTGGGGGCCCTGCTCGCGTGGATCGCGCCCGAGCACGCGCCGGAGCCCGGCCTGACCGGCGCCGAGGCCGCCCGCCGCGCCGAGCTGGCCCGCGACGCCGACGGCCAGCTGCGGTGCCCGCCCGCGGGCCCGGCGACCGACCCGGCCTTCGACAACAAGCTGCTCGCTCCCGCCATCGAGCGCCACGACCGCGCCCGCACCGCGCTGGCCGCCGCCGAGGACGGCCTGGAGGCCGACGAGCGGCTCGGCGCGCTCACCGCCGCCGAACGGGAGATCCGCGCCCTGGTCGACAGCCGGACCCGGCCCACCTGGGACGCGGTGTGGCGGGGCCTGGACCTGCTGCGGGAGCTGCCCGAAGGGGCGCACGCCGAGGAGCGCTGGACCCGCGACCGCTGGTCGTTCACCTCCCACCGGGACCGCATCCTGGCCGGTGAGCCCCCGCAGCCGCGCCGCGACGACGCGGTGACGGCGGCGAACAAGCTGGCCACGCGCGAGCGCGAGCAGGCCCGCCTGGAGGCCCAGGAGGCGTTGGACGATCCGCTGGTGATGGCCGGGCGGCGGCTGTCCGGGGAGGCGTTCGCGGGCGAGGTCGTCGATGTCGTGATGGCGTACAGCGAGAGCAAGCGGCCCAGTCCGCGCCCGCTGGTCACGGTCCGCACGGACGACCGCCCGCACCTGGGCGAGCGGGTGAAGGTCTACCGCTCGCTGGGCGGCAAGCCCCAGACGGCCGAGTACGTCGGACCGGCGTACCCCGACGACGCCGCCGGCGGCCCCGACGACGGCACGCTGGTCCTGCGGATCATGGACAAGATGGGCCGCGGCAAGGAGCCCGAGGCGGGGTCGGTGCCGGAGAAGGGCGACCTGGTCTGCTTCACGCTCTTCGAGCACGAGCAGCGCGGCGGCGCGAAGCTCCCCGACCCGGAGCAGACGCCGTGGACGCACGGCGGCCCGCCCGGTGAGGCGGCCGCGGTACCGGAGGCCGCCGACGCCCAGACCGAGGAGGACGTGCTGTGACCGCCGAGGCCCTTGCCGCACCCGCCCCCGCGGCGTTCGACCCCGGCGCGGAGGCCGCCCGCGCCACCGCGGCGATCCTCCACGACACCCTGCACGGCACGGAGCGCGGTGTCGTCGTGGACTCCCCGCCCGGCGCCGGGAAGTCCACGCTGGTGGTGCGGGCGGCGCTGGAGCTGGCCGAGGCGGGCCGCCCCCTGATGGTGGTGGCGCAGACCAACGCCCAGGTCGACGACCTGGTGCTGCGCCTGGCCGAGAAGAACCCGGACCTCCCGGTGGGCCGCCTGCACAGCAGTGACGCCGACCCCTACGACAAGGCGCTCGACGCGCTGGCCAACGTCCGCAAGTCGGCGAAGGCCGCCGACCTCGCCGGGCAGGCCGTCGTCCTGTCGACGGCGGCGAAGTGGGCACACGTCAAGGTGGACGAGCCGTGGCGGCACGCGATCGTCGACGAGGCTTACCAGATGCGCTCGGACTCCCTGCTCGCGGTCGCCGGGCTCTTCGAGCGGGCGCTGTTCGTGGGCGACCCGGGCCAGCTGGACCCGTTCGCGACGGTGGGCAGTGAGCAGTGGGCGGGCCTGGCCTACGACCCGTCGTCCTCGGCGGTGACCACCCTCCTCGCCCACAACCCGGGCCTCCCCCAGCACCGCCTCCCGGTCTCCTGGCGGCTCCCGGCGTCGGCGGCCCGCCTGGTCTCCGACGCCTTCTACCCGTACACGCCGTTCCGCAGCGGCACGGACCACGGGGACCGGAGTCTGGCCTTCGCGGTGCCGTCGGACGGCTCGGGTCCCGACCAGGTGATCGACGAGGCCGCCGCCTCGGGCTGGGGCCTGCTGGAGCTGCCCGCCCGGCACACGCCGCGCACCGACCCGGAGGCGGTGCGCGCGGTGGCGGCGGTGGTCCGGCGTCTCCTCGACCGGGAGGGCCGGGCGACCTCCGAGCGCTCCCCGGACCCCGCTCCGCTGACCGCGGCCCGCATCGCCGTAGGCACCGCGCACCGGGACCAGGCGGCGGCCGTCCGTGCGGCGCTGGCCGACCTCGGGGTGGGCGGGGTGACCGTCGACACGGCCAACCGCCTCCAGGGCCGCGAGTACGACGTCACGGTCGTCCTGCACCCGCTCTCCGGCCGCCCCGACGCCACCGCCTTCCACCTGGAGACCGGCCGCCTGTGCGTCCTGGCCTCCCGGCACCGGCACGCCTGCATCGTGGTCTGCCGCGAGGGCGTGGGCGACCTCCTGGACGACTATCCGTCCACGGAACCGGTCCAACTGGGAACGCTGGTGAAGTTCCCGGACGGCTGGGAGGCCAACCACGCGGTGCTGGCCCACCTCGCGGAACACCGCGCGGCCTGGCGGCCCTGACCACCGCCCCGGCAACCTCTCGGGGTCCGGCTGCCTGGACACGTCCGCCTTCGCCGGGACCGACGCCCCGAACTCCTCGGCCGCGAGCCCCGCACCGCTGCCGACCGGCTCGCAGCCGACATCGCCGCCTGACGCCTGCTCACGCCGCGGGGAAGTCGGTCGCGGGAGTCTGACACGCGGTTCACCGGCAGTCGCCCCGCACCGCCGTCGGTGCCCGTACTGTCGGACCCGACCGGCTACCGAGGAGGCCTTCCGATGCGCAGGGTGACCTATTCGATGAACGTGTCCCTCGACGGCTACATCGCCGACGCGAACGGCGACATCGACTGGAGCGACCCCGACGAGGCGGTCTTCCGGTACTGGACGGACGAGATCCGCGAGGCCGGCGTCCACCTGCTGGGGCGGCGGCTGTACGAGACGATGCTGTACTGGGAGACCGCCGAGCAAGACGAGCCGCTCGGCGCCGCGGAGCTGGAGTGGGCCGCGCTGTGGAAGGCGCTCCCGAAGGTGGTGTTCTCCAGGACGCTGTCGACGGTCCAGGGCACCAACACCCGCCTGGCGTCCGGCACCCTGGCGGAGGAGATCGAGCGCTGGCGGGCCGAGCCGGGCGACGGCGACATCGCCATCGGCGGCGCGACCCTCGCCGCCGGGGCCGCCGCGTCCGACCTGATCGACGAGTACCGGACCATGGTCCACCCGGTACTGCTCGGCGGCGGCACCCCGTATTTCCCCCGGTCCGAGCGCCGGGTGAAGCTCGAACTCGCCGAGTCCCGCACCTTCGGCGCGAACGTCGTCCACCTCCGCCACCGCGTGACCCGCTGACCGGCCTGTCAAGCCACACCCAGCTCGCACCACACGTACTTGCCCCTGTTGCCCTCACGGGCCAGCGGCTGCCACCCCCACACGTCGGCACACGCCCGAACCAACGCCAGTCCCCGCCCGTCCTCCCGGTCCACGGCCCGGTCGAACGGCTGCGGCGGCTCCGGCGGCGAGGGGTCCGCGTCCCAGGCCCCAAGCCTGAGCACTCCACCCCCGGACCAGCGCACCCGCAGCGCGGCGGGGCCCTTGGTGTGCCGTACGGCGTTGGACACCAGCTCCGTGGCGAGCAGTTCGGCGAGGTCGACCATCCCGCTCAGGCCGTGCATGGTCAGGATCAGCCGCAGGGTCCGACGGCAGACGGTGACGGCTCTGGGATCGTTCGGGATGTAGAGGGAGTACTCCCACGGATCGCTTTCGGGCATGCCGGTTCCCTTCGGGGATGGGGTGGGTGCGAGCAGGCCGGTGTCTATGCCGCCTTGCCATGACAGGGCAAAGCGGTGCACTTCCGGCACCTCGAAGTCGCAGCGAGTGCGCCCTACGTCACTGAAGGTAGGGCATAAATTCATTACAGAGCAAGTGGATCGCGTAACCTTGCCTCGAACGGGCCGCTCGCGGACGGCCGTTGAACAAGGAGGAGTCGTGCCGCCCAGACGCACCCGCACGGCGCGCCAGGAGCGCCTGGGGATCGAGCTGCGAAAGATGCGGGAGTCCGCAGGCCTCAAGGCGACCGAGGCGGCAAGTCTCCTCGGCGTGAACTCCGTTCAGATCAGTCAGATCGAATCCGGCGTCGCAGGTGTGAGCGAGGAGCGTCTACGACGTCTCGCCGCCCACTACGCCTGTGCGGACGAGGGCCTGATCGCGGCGCTGGTGACGATGGCCATCGGTCGCACATATGGATGGTGGGAGGAGTACCGGGGCTCACTGCCCCACCCGTTCCTGGACCTCTCCGAGTTGGAGCATCACGCGTCTTTCCGGTGGGACGTGGACTTCCTGCACGTGCCGGGGCTTTTGCAGACCGCTGACTACGCTCGTGCGCTCTTCTCTTACGTCAATCCTCAGTTCTCGGGCGAGGAGATCCAGCGCTGGGTTGATCACCGCATGAAGCGCAGGACCATCGTCGAGCGCTCGGAGCCGATCCCGTACGAAGCCGTCATCCATGAAGCGGCCTTGCGCATCAAGGTGGTCGACGACGTCGGCATGAAGGCTCAGCTCGCCCACATCCTGAGCGTTTCCGAGTCCGACCACGTGACCGTACGCGTCATTCCGTTCACCGTGACCGGCTTCGCAGGCGCCGGCAGCGCGATGGTGTACGCGGGCGGACCCGTCCCCCAGTTGGACACCGTCGTCCGGGACACACCACACGGCACCGTCTTCGTCGATGCCGAAGCTCAACTGAGCCACTTTCGAACGTTGTTCCGTAGGGTGGAAGACGTAGCCTTCGAGCCCGAACGTTCCCGTGACTTCATTCACCGGCTGGCGAAGGAGCTGTGACCCGATGACACGCGGCGCATGGAAGAAGTCGTCGTACTCCGGCGGCGGCGAGGGCAACGCCTGCGTCGAGGTCGCCCTCGACCACCCCCACATAGCCGTCCGCGACTCCAAGGCCCCCGCCCGAGCCGTGCTCACCTTCCCCGCCCCCGCCTTCACCGCCTTCCTCGCCGCCGTCCGGAACTCACCCCGGAGCTGACGCGGCCGGGGCGTCGGCGCCTCGGCCTAGGACCTGCGCCCGATGCGCGTCGCGACCGCGATGCTTAAGGTCGGCGTCCATGCACGCTACGGAGACCACCCGCCGCACCACGGCGGAGCGCAGGCGCGACACCCTGGACCGGCTGAGCACGGAACGCGACGTGTGGCTGTCGACCGCGCACCCCGACCACGGGCCGCACCAGGTGCCGCTGTGGTTCCTGTGGGACGGACGGGCGGTCTGGATGTGCACCGGTGCGTCCTCCGCGAGCGCGCGCAACGTACGTGAGGAGCCGCGCGTACGCCTGTCGCTGCCGGACACCTTCGACGTGGTGATGTTGCAGGGAGAGGCGCAGGCGTTTCCCGCGAGCGAGGTGCCGCGGGAGGCCGCCGACGCCTTCGCGGCCAAGTTCGGCTGGGATCCGCGGACGGAACAGGGCCCCTTCCTCTACCTGCGCGTCGAGCCGACGACGGTGCGCGCCTGGCGAGGAGAACCTGAGCTTCGCGGCCGGGTCATCATGCGTGAGGGGGCCTGGCTGGCGCGGTGACCGGGCCGGGGAATAACCGGAGGCCCCCTCCTGTTACGTCGCGAAACGACCCGCGTACGAACACGTCGAGCCCAGGAGGCACCCCACCATGCCCGCAGACGCCGCAGAGGAGATCCGGGGCACCGCCCACGGCACCGCTCCCGTCCCCCTCTCCGTACTGGACCTGGTGACCGTCGGGGCCGGCCGGACCGCCACCGACGCGCTGCGGACCGGCGTGGACATCGTGCGGCTCGCCGAGGCCCGCGGGTTCCAGCGGTACTGGGTCGCCGAGCACCACTCCATGCCCGGTGTCGCCTCGTCCTCCCCCGCGGTGATCCTGGCCCACCTGGCGGCCCACACCGACCGCATCCGCCTCGGGTCCGGCGGCGTCATGCTGCCCAACCACGCGCCGCTCGTCATCGCGGAGCAGTTCGGGACGCTGGAGGCCATGGCGCCGGGACGGGTGGACCTCGGTCTCGGCCGGGCGCCCGGCACGGACGGGGCCACCGCCGCCGCCCTGCGCCGCACCGACCGGCTGAACGAGGGCGCCGACGACTTCCCGCAGCAGCTCGCCGAGCTGATCCGGTTCCTGGACGACGACTTCCCGGACGGCCACCCGTACGCCCGGATCCACGCCGTCCCGGGCCCCGTGCAGGCCACCTCGCCCGGGGGCGTGCAGTCGGCGCACCGGCCGCCGGTGTGGCTGCTCGGTTCCTCCGGGTTCAGCGCGCGGCTGGCCGGCACCCTCGGGCTGCCGTTCGCCTTCGCGCACCACTTCTCGGCGCAGAACACGGTCCCGGCGCTCGACCTGTACCGCGACTCCTTCCGCCCGTCGGCCGTCCTGGACGCCCCGTACGCCCTCATCGGGGTCTCCGCGCTCGCCACCGACGACGAGAAGGAGGCCCGCAGGCAGGTGCTGGCGGCCGCGCTGAACATGGTCCGGCTGCGCACCGGGCGCCCGGGTCTGGTGCCGGCGCCGGAGGAGGCCGAGGCGTACGACTTCAGCCCGATGGAGGAGGAGTTCGTGCGGACCTGGAACGCCAACGTCATCCACGGCACCGCCGACGAGGTGCGCTCCGGCCTCGACGATCTCCAGAAGCGCACCGGCGCCGACGAGCTGATGCTCACCGCCAACGCCCACGGCGGCGACGTACGCCTGCGCTCCTACGAACTGATCGCCGACGCCTACGGGTTGCCGACGCCCGCCTGAACCCCGGCGGGGCCGCCGGGTCCCGCGTGGCCCAGCAGCGCGGAGATGCGGTCCGGTGCCACCGGCCGGGAGTAGAGCCAGCCCTGGCCGGTGTCGCAGCCGATGCGGCGCAGCCGGGTCGCCTGGTCCGAGGTCTCCACGCACTCGGCGGTGACGGTCAGGCCGAGGCGGTGGGCGAGCTGGACCATCGCCTCGACGATGACCTCGTCGGCCGGGTTGGCCACCTCGCCGGGTCCCGCGTCGGACACGGCCGCGTACTGGAAGCCCCGGACGAACGCGCCGTCCAGCTTCAGCACCGAGACCGGCAGGCGACTGAGGTAGGCCAGGTTCGAGTAGCCGGTGCCGAAGTCGTCGATGGCGATGTGGACGCCCATGTCGCTGAGCGCCTTGAGGACCTGGAGGGGGCGCCCCGCCGAGCCCATCACGGCCGACTCCGTCAGTTCCAGCTGGAGCAGCTCCGGGGCGAGGCCCGTCTCCTCCAGGGTGCCGGCCACGTCGGCCACCAGGTCGGAGTCCCAGACCTGGCGGACCGCCACGTTGACGCTGACGAAGATCGGCGGCTCGTCCGGATGGGCCAGCTGCCAGCGTCGGGCCTGGTGGCAGGCGGTGCGCAGGATCCAGCGGCCGAGGGGAACGATCGAACCATCCTCCTCCGCCAGTGCGATGAACCGATTCGGCGCCAGTACGCCGAACTGAGGATGATTCCAGCGGATGAGCGCCTCGACGCCCCGCACCCGGCCGTCCTCCATGCCGACCAGCGGCTGGTATTCGAGGGCGAACTCGCCGCGTTCGATGGCGGGACGGAGCGTGGCCGCCAGCGCCTGGCGGGTCATGCGGTTGGCGTTGCGCTCGGGGTCGAAGAGGGTCCAGCGGGCCCGGCCGTCGGCCTTGGCCCAGTACAGGGTCGTGTCGGCGGCCTGCATCAGCGCGGTGGGAGTGGTGCCGGCGGTGTGGCGTTCGACCACGCCGACCGAGGCGGTGACCGACAGCCGGCGGTCGGAGAGCTCGAAGGGCGGCTGGAGGGCCGCCAGGACCGCCCCGGCCAGGTCGGCGAGCTGGTCGGTGCCGGTGGAGTCCTCCACCAGCAGGGCGAACTCGTCACCGCCGAGCCGGGCCACCAGGGGCGCGCCGGACCGGGGGTGGGCGGCCTCCTCCGCGCACCTGGTCAGCCGTTCGGCCACGGCGGCGAGCAGCCGGTCGCCGACGCGGTGGCCGTGGGTGTCGTTGACGGCCTTGAAGCCGTCCAGGTCCAGGTAGCACACGCCGATCCGGCCGGTGCCGCCGTGCTCGTACGACTCCGCCTCCAGCGCGGCCGTCAGGCGTTCGAAGAACAGGGCGCGGTTGGGCAGCCGGGTCACCGGGTCGTGCATCTGGAGGTGGCGCAGCCGGGCCTGGAGCTCGCGCCGGGCGCTGACGTCGGTGACGGAGAGCAGCAGGCCCGGGGTGTCCCCGCCGCCGGAGTCCCCGGAGTCGGCCAGTGGCTCGACCGTCACCTGCGCCCACAGGGAGTGCCCGTCGCCCCGCTTCAGCCGTCTGGTGCAGCGCAGCCGGGGCCGGTGGCCGCGCAGCACCTCGCGGTAGGCGTGCCAGGTACCGGCGTCGGAGGCGAGGTCGACGAGATCGGCCGCCACGCAGCCGGCCAGCGCGGCCGGGTCGGTGCCGAGCAGGGTGCCCAGGGTGTCGTTGGCGCTGACGACCAGGCCCTCGGCGTCGACGACGGCCATGGCGAGCGGGGCCGCGGTGAACACCGACCGGTAGGTCGGCGGCCCCGTACGCCCGGCACGGGGAGCCAGACCGTCGTCACTCTCTGTAATCACCGGGCCGAGGTCTGCCGCGGGCGCCGGCCCTTCGGAGGTTCCGTTCACCGCTCGCTCCCGCAGTGCCTCGATCTCTGTTCGTGCTCTGTTCGTGCAGGAAAGTGTGCCGATCATAGAGGCTGACACCGGACCCTTCCAGCCGCCGTCCCGCGTTCCGGACCGAGCGACCCCTCCGGCAGATCGTTTCTGCTCACACCTGGACGGGCCCGTCACGCCTCCGACCAGTTGTGACGTTCCGTGAGTGTCTTCGCGGTGTCGGCCGGGAGAACTCCGTCGAAATCCCGGCCGGCTCACCCATCCGGTGCAGGCGAACAGGGCGCAATACGACAATCATGCACAAGCTGGACGCGGTGTCCCGTCAACCGCGTCCGGAGGTCCATGTGCCGCGCCAGCTCCCCCTGAGGCGGTCTCCCCGGGAGGCGGGCACGGCGCGGGCGGCGCGGAGCAGGCTGCGCAGCACCACCGCGGTGTGCACGACGATGTCGGCGCTCGCCGCGACCTCGCTGATCACCGCGCCCTCGGTCGCCGAGCCCTTCTCCCCGGAGCCCTGCGCGCTCCAGCGCACCGACGTGCACCACTCGGAGGGCCTGGACACCTGGAACGCCACGTACCCGCGGCCCGCCCGCACCCTGGACGCGGTGATGGTGTTCCTGTCCTTCCCCGACTCCCAGCCGCTGACGTCACCGGCGGAACTGGCCGCCGACCACTTCCCCGCCACCGGCGACTTCTTCCGGCGCGCCTCCTACGGCGCCTTCACGCTCCGCCCGCATCCACTGCGGGACTGGATCCGGATGCCGAGCCCGTCGACGTCGTACGCCATACGGCGCGACTGGAGCCCGGAGCACCGGGCCGCCTACCTGCGCGACGCGCTGGCCGCGTCCGACCGGTACGTCGACTTCTCCCGGTACGACGTCGTCTACTTCGTCGCGGACCCGGACGCGCCCGGGGTGGACTCCGACGCCACGAAGGTCGTCAACCTGGACACCCCGATGCGGGCCGACGGCACCGACATCCGGCGGGTGGTCACGGTCTTCGAGAACCATCCGCCGGACCGGCTGGTGCTGGCCCACGAGACGGGGCACGTCTTCGACCTGCCCGACCTGTACCACCGGCCGGTGGACGGCAAGGGCGACTGGGACACGCACGTCGGCGACTGGGACCTGATGGGCAGCCAGTTCGGGCTCTCTCCCGACCTGCTCGGCTGGCACAAGTGGAAGCTGGGCTGGCTGCAGCCCCGGCAGGTGGCCTGCGTGCGGGGCGGCGAGCCGACCCGGCTGACGCTGGAGCCGCTGGGGGCGGGCCCCGGGGTGGTGGTGACCGGCGCCGCCGGCGCGCCGGCCTTCGGCCTCGGGCGGGGCACGAAGCTGGCGGTGGTGCGCACCGGCGCGGGCAGCGCGCTCGCCTTCGAGGTGCGCACGCCGGTCGGCAACGACGTCTCCTCCTGCCGGGCGGGGGTGCTGGTGTACCGGGTGCACAGCGGGGCGGAGTCGGGGGGCGGGCCGGTCGAGGTGGTCGACGCCCACCCGGACACCGAGGCCTGCTGGGCCGACTCGGTCTACCCCCCGCTCGCCGACGCTCCCGTGGCACTCGGCGAGAGCTTCACGGTGCCGGGCGACAACGTACGGGTGGAGGTCGAGGACCGCACACAGTCGGGCACCTGGACCGTACAGATCACCCCCGGCTGACCGTCCGTCCCCGGACTCCACGGACCCCCGCCCGAGCCGCCCCCCCGGCCACAGCGGGCGACACCCGGACCGGCCGACACCCACAACCGCGGCGGGCGAGCCATACCCCCGGGACCACGGCGACACCCGGACCGGCCCACACCCACAGCCCGCGGCAACACCCACGCGAACCAAGCCCCGCCCACGGCGGGCGACCCCACACGAACCAGAACCCCGGCGCCCCACCCATCCCCGGACCACGCAGCCCCTGCGCGAGCCCACCATCCCCGGACCACCGCGCGGGGGGGGTGTGGGTGGCGAAGCCCCCACAACGCGCGGCGAAGCCGCGCAAAAACAACGATGGCGAGGAGGTTCGCGCTTTCCGCGAACACGCCTCGCCATCGCCATCGTGCGCCGCCAGGGACTCGAACCCCGGACCCGCTGATTAAGAGTCAGCTGCTCTAACCAACTGAGCTAGCGGCGCCTGCTGACGTCGTAGACCTTAGCACCCTGGTCGGCGGGAGGAAAAATCGAAATCCGCACCGCCGCGCGGGCCGCCCGCACGGCCGCCCAGAGCAGGATCTCCGGGCCGGGCAGCCACGGCTGGCGGGTGTCCGGGGCCACCAGCCAGCGGGACCCGGAGCGCGGGGGCGCCCCCGCGGGGGCCGGTACGGTCACCGCGTCCCCGGCGCCGTGGCACAGCAGCGGCGGCACCTCACCCCTGCGGCCGTCCTCCCGGCCGCGGGCGCCCCATTCCTCCCAGTCGAGCAGCGACGGCAGCCGCTGGGCGGTGCCCGGCGCGGCGAACAGCAGCATCCGGCCGCGGAACTCCGCCACCGGGCCCGAACCCGGGCCGTCGTCCCACAGCCGGTCCAGCATCCGGCGGCCGAAGATCGCGGGAGCGCTCACCACGTCGAAGGCGGAACCGCAGGGCAGGACGACCGGGGCGTCGGGCCGCTCCTCCCAGAGCGAGAGCGTGCTGCGCGGGTACGCGCCCGCCGAGGCCAGCCAGGCGGCGCCGTCCGAGGTGACGTCCGAGACGTGGGGCGTGGCATTGCGTGGGCTGCTCATACCGCCCATGTCTACCGGGCGTGCGCAATCCGCTCCGCCGGGTTACCGGAAACCGGGACACGGCGGCCGGGAGGGGAGTATCTTGCCCACCCTCCTGGCATATGCGCCCTGGCTACTCGGCCGCCCGGCCGCCCCGCTGGCCGGCTCCCGGTTCACTCGGCCGGTTCGCCGCGCATCAGGTCCCGTCCGAACTCGACCATCTTCTTGGCGTAGTCCTCGGTCCACTCGGCGCGCTCGGCGATGTCGGCGGCCGTCAGCCGGTCGAACCGCCTGGGATCGGCCAGCTGCGCCGCGGCGATCGCCTGGTACTCCATCGCCCGGTCCGCCGCCGCGCGGAACGCGTGGGTCAGCTCGGTGGCCCGCTCCAGCAGGGCCCGGGGGTCGTCGATCGACTCGAGGTCGAAGAAGTGCTCGGGATCGGCGGCCGCCTCCGCCGGCTCGAAGAGCAGGGGCGCGGGGCGTAGCCGCGGTTCGTGCCGACGCGGCGTGGGCTCCGCCATGTCTTCTCCTCCTCGTACGTGACGACGGCCCGTCCCCGGGTGCGGGGGCACTCCGGTGGAGTGGGCCACCGTCCATTGTCCCGCGCCCGCGCAAGAGGGCGGGGCGTGCCCGGAGCCGCGATCCGGTCACACCCCGCCCGCCGGGCCGCGTCAGCCCGCGTACGTCTCGAACTCGGCGACCTTCGGGGTGCCCGAGGCGCCGGTGATCTCGAAGGTGATCTTCTCCAGCGAGACCGGGGAGAAGCCGATCACGCCCGCTCCGCTGCCCGAGGCCAGGACGGCGCCGGTGTCGTGGTCGACGACGCGGTAGGAGCCGATGGTGCCCTCGGAACCGGCCGCCTCCCGAATGTTGATCTTGGCGACGGTGGTCGCGGAGGACCACTTGACGGAGATGGAACCGGTCGTGCCGGCCGGGGACCAGTACGTGCCGAGGTCACCGTCGCGCACGTTGCCGTAGCTGGTGCCGCTCGCCTTGGACGAGCCGTCGGCGCCCGCCCCGACGCTCAGGTTGGTCCCGCTCGGCGGATCGGTCGGGTCCGGGTCCGTCGGGTCGGTCGGGTCGGGGTCGGTCGGGTCCGGGTCGGTGGGGTCGGTCGGGTCCGGGCTCTGCGGCGTGCAGCTGCCGTCCGACACCTTCAGCCCCTTGTTCGCGCCCGCCGTCGCGCTCACGACGGACGGCACGCAGGAGGCGTCGTCGAGGCTGTAGGAGTACGGGATGGACACCGTGGTGTTGGACTGCGGGTTCGGACCGGCCGGGTTGTTGTCCTCGCCGGGCTCGGACCAGGTCACGTTGTCGAAGATGTTGCCGCTGACCTGCCAGGTGCCGGCCTGGTCGGTGTAGAAGGTGCCGAGGACGTCCTTGGAGTCCTCGAAGTAGTTGTTGTCCACCTTGGCCTTGGCGCCGGCCCGGGAGTTGATGCCGGACTCGTTCAGGCTCTTGTAGTGGTTGTTGTACACGTGGGCGATCCCGCCGCGCAGCAGGGGCGTCCGGGAGTCGATGTTCTCGTACAGGTTGTGGTGGAAGGTGACGTAGCCGTTGGACCGGTCGCTCTCGCTGGACCCGATCAGCCCGCCGCGGCCGGAGTTGCGCAGGACGCTGTAGGACAGGGTCACGTACTGGGTGTTGTCCTTCATGTCGAAGAGGCCGTCGTAGCCCTCCGACTCCCCGCCGGAGGCCTCCAGGGTGGAGTGGTCGACCCAGACGTTGCGGACGTCGCTCTCCATGCCGATGGCGTCGCCGCCGTTGGAGGTGGGCGAGCCGGACTTCTTGACGTTCCGTACGGTCACGTTCTGGATGACGATGTTGCTGGACTCCCGGATGTGGATGCCCAGCTGGTCGAAGACGGCACCGCCGCCGACCCCGACGATCGTGATGTTGCTGACCTGCTTCAGCTCGATCTTGTCGGCCGCGGTGCTGCAGCTGTCGCCCGACACCTTGCTGGTGTTGCCGTGGTTGATGGTGCCCTCGACCTCGATGGTGATCGGGGTGCTGCTGCTGGCCCGGCCGCACAGGGCCTGGTGGATCGCGGTGCCGGTGGTGGCCCGCACGGTCTGCCCGCCCGCGCCGCCGGTCGTGCCGCCGTTCTGGGTCGCGTAGCCGGTGGCGCCGCCGGCCGCGGCCGCCGCCTCGGGCATCGTCAGCACCACACCGGCCGCGGCCGCGAGGGCCAGCGTGCCCAGTGCCGCTTGGAGTCGCAGCGCGACTGGTCGTCTCATCCTCGGTCTCCCCATTCGCCTTCACATGCCGGAACGGACGCCATGGCGTGATCATGTCAATCACACGCTGGCGGAAAGCGCTTTCTCGGCGTGAGAATAGGGGGAGCTCTGGGAGCTGACAAGAGTTCAGACGCGCCTCCGCATGTTCATATTCGGGATCAACGTCCGTCTACATGAACGTTCGGCGCTCGATGTGCACCCCGCCCGGAGCTGCGGTACGATCATCTTGCCTGATCACGGGGACCAACTCCCCGCAACGGGCACTGCGTTGGTGGTCCAAGGAAAGACGCCCCACTTCCCGTGGGGAAATGCAGGTGCAAGGCCTGCCCAGCGCTCGACGAGAACCCCGGTCCCGCTCACGCGGCCCGGGGTTCTTCCGTGTCGGCTCCCCGCGCCCGCGGGTACCGCGCCGGTTTACCCGGCCTACCACGCTCGTTGTCGCACCCTCGTTGGATGCCACGGCCGCACCCGCCCCCTAGCGTTTCCGGCGACCGATCCGTCCACGGAAGGGACATGACCATGCGGGGGAAGAAGGCACTGGTGATCCTGGCCGTCTGCGGGGCGCTGTTCGGCGCGGCCGGCACCGCCGCCGCCGCTCCGGACGCCGGCCCCCAGCGGGCCGCGGGCCCCGGCACCCGGTACTGCGGGCTCTACGACTTCATCGGGTTCGCCTGCGGCTACTACGACGGGAGCCGCTACACCGACTACGGCGACCGGGGCGCGCACGTGAAGGAGATCCAGGCCCTCCTCACGTACTTCGGGTACTCGGTCGGCCGGTACGGGATCGACGGCGAGTTCGGCTCGGCCACGCGGTCGGCCGTCATCGCGTTCCAGCGGCACAACAAGATCGGGGTCGACGGCATCGTCGGCCCCGACACCTGGTGGGCGCTGCGTACACCCTGACCGGTCCGGCGACACCGGGGGCGGGTGCGGAGCGGCTCCTCGCTCCGGACCCGCCCCCGGCCCGTTCCCCGGCGCACCCGCCTCAGGCCTGCACCACCGGCTCCCGCGTGAACAGCGCGCCCAACTCCGGCGCGTTGACCCGGCGGTCGGCCAGGCGCAGGCCCTCCCAGACGGTGACCTGGTTCGCGGTGAGGACCGGCTTGCCCAGCTCCTTCTCCAGGGCCGGGATGTGGGCCGCCGTGTGCAGGGCCGTGTCCGGCAGGAGCACCGCCCCGGCGTCCGGGCGGTCGGCGGCGCGGGCCAGCGCCAGCACCTCCTCCTCGGACCAGGTGCCGACCTCCGCCGCGGTGATGATGCCCGAGCTGACCACGTCGGCCACCCCGATGCCGGCGGCGCCGAGGAAGTCCGCGAAGATCCGCGCCACGTCGTCCGGGTAGGTCGCGCCGATCGAGACCCGCCGCACCCCGATCTCCTTCGCCGCGTGCACGAAGGCGAAGGAGGTGGACGAGGCCGGCATCCCCGCCGCCTGGGCCAGGGCGCGCACCTGTTCGTGGGCGCCCTCCCAGCCGTGCACGAAGCTGCCGCTGGTGCAGGCCCACACCACGGCGTCGGCGCCGGCCAGCCGCAGTTCGGCCACGCCCGCCTCCAGCCGCCGCGGCGAGCCCATCTCCAGGAGCGCGTCCACCCGGTGGGCGTCCTCGCCGATGTCCGTGTGCACCAGGTCCACCCGGATGTCGCTGCCCAGGAGCTGCTCGATGCGTGGGTAGTCGTCCTCGCCGGAGTGGCCCGGGTACAGGAATCCCAGTGCTGTCATGTCCACCCTTCCTGCTGCTGTTCCGTGTCCGGGCCGTCACCGACGCCCGGCATGTCCGCCGCCGCGGGTCCGACCGGGCCCGCCACCGCGGGGTCGACGGGGCCCACCGGTCCCACCACCGCGGGACCGGCCGCACCCGTCGCCGCGGGGCCGATGCGCGCGGCCGGATCGGTCAGCGCCTGGTACGGCCCCACCGCAGGGGTACCCAGTCGGCGCAGTGCCGCCCACATCGTCACTTGGTTGGCCGAGATCACCGGGATGCGCAGCTCGGCCTCCAGCTGCGGGATGACGTCGTAGGTGGGGAGGTTGGTGCAGGAGATGAACAGGGCGTCCGCCGCTCCCGGCGCGGGCACGGCCTGGCGCGCCATGTCGGCCACGTCGCGGTACGGGACCTTCCAGATGTGCCGGGTCAGTCCCATGAAGGCGCAGCCGGTGACGGCGACACCGGCCTCGGCGACGTACGCCTCCAGCGACCGGGTCACGGACACGGTGTACGGCGTCACCAGCGCGACCCGGCGTACGCCCAGCTCGGTCAGCGCGTCGAGCAGCGCGCCGGAGGTGGTGACGGAGGGGACCGCGCCCGCCCAGGTCATCGCCTCGCACATGGCGCGTTCCCCGGCGATGCCGCCGACGAAGCTGCCCGAGGTGCAGGCGTAGGCGACGACCTGGGGCGCGATGGCGTTGAGGGTGCGCACCGCCTCGCCGAGGGTCTCGTGCTCGCTGACCATCCGGGCGAGGTCCAGACTGACCTCGACGGGCACGAAGGGCGTCCGGGTCATGTGCAGTGACACGTCGTCGGGCACCCATCGCCACAGCTCGCGATCGAGTGCGAAGTCGAACGGGGCGACCACGCCGACCCCGCGTTGCGGAGCTGGTCCGCCGAGAAAGGAGATGTCCATGGCACGCACCGGCCTCACACTGAGGAAGGGGAGGGCAACGCACCGTTACGCACGGCCGTGTTGACGAAGGTAGGTTCCGGTGCGAGCGTGGTCAATCCGCTCGCATCACTCCCAGGTCAACAGCCGGTTAACTTCCGCGTCAACACCCGAACCGCCCCCGCTTCCACCGACCGGAGACAGGCCCGCCGATGACCACGTCCCCGCCCGCGCCCGCTCCCCTGCCGACCCTGCTCGTCCTGGACGCCGAGCCGCCGCCCCGGCTGGGCCGGCTGACCGGCCGGGCCCGGATCGAGCACGCCGACGCGGCGACGCTGGCCGAGCGGCTGCCGCACGCCGACGTCCTGCTGGTGTGGGACTTCACCTCGCACGCGGTGCGCGAGGCCTGGCCGGGCGGCGGTCCGCGCCCGCGCTGGGTGCACACGGCGAGCGCCGGCGTGGACCATCTGATGTGCCCGGAGCTGGCCGCGTCGGACACGGTGGTGACCAACGCGCGCGGTGTCTTCGACCGGCCGATCGCCGAGTACGTCGCCGCGCTCGTCCTGGCGATGGCCAAGGACCTGCCCACGACGCTGCGCCTCCAGGGCGAGCGGACCTGGCGGCACCGCGAGTCGACGCGGGTGGCCGGAACACGCGCCTGCGTGGTGGGCTCCGGCCCGATCGGCCGGGCGATCGCGAGCACGCTGGAGGCGCTCGGCATCACCACCGCGCTGGTCGGCCGCACCGCGCGCCCCGGTGTGCACGGCCCCCAGGAGCTGGACCGGCTGCTGGCCGGGGCCGACTGGGTGGTGGCGGCGGCACCGCTCACCGACGACACGCGCGGCATGTTCGACGCCCGGCGGTTCGGGCTGATGCGGCCCTCCGCCCGGTTCGTGAACGTGGGGCGGGGACAACTGGTCGTCGAGGAGGACCTGGTCGAGGCGCTGACCGCACGCCGGATCGCGGGCGCCGCCCTGGACGTGCTGAGCCACGAGCCGCTGGCACCGGACAGCGCCCTGTGGGAGGTGCCGGAGCTGATCGTCTCGCCGCACATGAGCGGGGACACGATCGGCTGGCGGGACGAACTGGGCGCGCAGTTCGTGGAGTTGTTCGAGAGCTGGGCGGCGGGCGGACCGCTGGCCAACGTGGTCGACAAGAAGCGTGGATACGTGCCCGGACACTGACGTCGCCGACGTCACCGACCCGCGGGAGGGTGCCGCATGACCGACCTCACCGAGCTGACCGCCGTACAGCTCGTCGACGGCTTCCGCAAGGGCGCTTTCAGCCCCGTGGAGGCGACCCGGGCGGTCCTGGACCGGGCCGAGCGGATCCAGCCGGAGGTGAACGCCTTCGTCCGGCTGACCGGTGAGGAGGCGCTGGACCAGGCCCGGCGGGCCGAGGAGCGGTGGCGCCGCGGGGAGCCGTGCGGGCGTCTGGACGGGGTGCCGGTCACGGTGAAGGACATCCTGCTGACGCGTGGTCAGCCGACCCTGCGCGGCTCCCGGGCCGTCTCCCCGGACGGCCCCTGGGACGAGGACGCGCCGTCCGTGGCGCGGTTGCGCGAGCACGGCGCGGTGTTCGTCGGCAAGACCACGACGCCGGAGTACGGCTGGAAGGGCGTGACCGACTCGCCCCTGTCCGGCGTCACCCGCAACCCGCACGACCCGTCCCGTACCGCGGGCGGTTCCAGCGGGGGCGCGGCGGCGGCCGTGGCACTCGGGGCGGGGCCGCTGGCGCTGGGCACGGACGGCGGCGGCAGCGTGCGCATCCCGGCGTCCTTCTGCGGCATCTTCGGCCTGAAACCGACGTACGGCCGGGTTCCGCTGTACCCGGCGAGCGCGTTCGGCACGCTCGCGCACGTCGGTCCGATGACCCGGGACGCGGCGGACGCGGCGCTGCTGCTGGACGTCATCGGCACCCCGGACGCCCGGGACTGGTCGGCGCTGGGCCCGGCCCCCGGGTCGTACACCGAGGCCCTGTCGGGCGGGGTGCGGGGGCTGCGGGTCGCGTACTCGCCCTCGCTCGGCGGGCAGGTGGCGGTGCGTCCGGCGGTGGCCGGGGCGGTCCGGCGGGCGGTGGAGCGGCTGGCGGGGCTCGGCGCGTACGTGACGGAGGCCGACCCGGACTTCACGGACCCGGTGGACGCCTTCCACACCCTGTGGTTCAGCGGGGCGGCGCGGGTGGTGCAGCACCTGAGGGCGGGGCAGCGGGAGCTGCTGGACCCGGGGCTGCGGGAGATCGTCGGGGCGGGGGCGCGGTACTCGGCGCTGGACTATCTGGCGGCGGTGGACGTCCGGATGGAGCTGGGGCGGCGGATGGGCGTCTTCCACCAGGCGTACGACCTGCTGGTGACGCCGACGCTGCCGATCACGGCGTTCGAGGCGGGGGTGGAGGTGCCGAAGGGGTCGGGGCAGCGGCGGTGGACGGGGTGGACGCCGTTCACGTATCCGTTCAACCTGACGCAGCAGCCCGCGGCCACCGTGCCGGTGGGGAGCGACGGGGACGGGCTGCCTGTCGGCCTCCAGATCGTCGCGGCGCGGCACCGGGACGATCTGGTGCTGCGGGCGGCGCACGCGCTGTACGGGGCGGGACCCGCATAGCTGCGGGCAGTCGTGCCGCTGGGGCGGCACGGGTGGGCGCAGGCGGCGCCCGGTAAGCGCCGGACCGCGTTCCCCATCCCGCTCCGTACCGCCACCGGAGGCTAAGCCCTCCGGAAGCTGAGCGTCTCCCCCGCCGCCCCCGTGCGCCACAGGTCGTTGCAGGCTTCCGCCATGGCTTCCAGGCCCTCGGTGATGCGGCCCCAGACGGTGCCGGGGACCCAGCCGACGTCGCCGTTGAGGAGGAGGTTGTTGCGCTCGTAGAAGAGGGCGAGGTCGACGAGGGTGGTGCCGGGGCGGACCTCGCGGTCGTAGCCGTACGCCTTCGTGCCCAACTCGGCACCCGCGAAGGCGAAATAGCACAGGTCGCCCGGAATGGGCGTTACCGTCGGGTTCTCCAGCGGGGGTTCGGATGTCGCGAAGGGCGCGAAAAGGGCATAGATCTCGTTGCGGGCGTATTTGGCGTGGTACACGTCGCCGCCGAGGGGGAGCGCGTCCCAGACGGCCGCGCAGGTGATCGGGGCCCGGTCGTCGAGCAGTTGGGCCGTGCAGGTGATTCCGCGCTTGACCAGCGAGACTTCGATGAAGCGATCAGCCATGCCCTCCATGGCAGTGCCCCGCGGCCCCGCGGTCAAGAGCGCCGGGCCGATGTATCGGACTGAAAAAGATCGGCATAACCTGCCCCCCTTCGGGTAGCTGCGCGCCCATGGCTCCACCACACAGAACCCCACCAAGGGGCATATCCGACCTGAGGTCCAGGACAGCCGGGCCCACTCGCCGGTCGCTGCTCGCGGGGGTCGCGGCGCTCGGCGCGCTGGGGGCGGCCGGCTGCTCGCGGGTGGCCACCGCGTCCGACGTCAAGGGGGGCGACCTGCTCGACCGGCTCCGGGCCCAGGGCGTCGCCCGGCTCGGCATCGCCGGCGAGATCCCCTTCGGGTACATAGACAAGAACGGCGAGCTGACCGGCGAGGCGCCGGAGCTGGCGAAGGTCATCTTCAAGCGGCTCGGCGTGGACCGGGTGCAGCCCGTGCCGACCGAGTTCGGCTCCCTCATCCCGGGCCTGGCGTCCCAGCAGTTCGACGTCGTGGCGGCCGGGATGTACATCAACGCCGAACGCTGCCAGCAGGTCATCTTCTCCGACCCCGACTACCAGATGCTCGACGCGTACATCGTGCGCAAGGGCAATCCGCTCGGGCTGCACAACTACCGGGACATCGTCAAGAAGAAGGCCAAGTTCGCGACCGGCACCGGCTACGCCGAGATCGCCTACGCGGTGGAGCACGGGTACAAGGAGGACGACATCCTGATCGTCCCCGACCAGGTGGCCGGACTCAACGCCGTCGAGTCCGGGCGCGTGGACGTCTTCGCGGGGACCGCGCTGACCGTCCGTGACGTGGTGAAGAAGTCCAGCAAGGCCGAGGCGACGGAGGCCTTCGCACCGCTGGTCGGCGGCAAGCCCCACGTCGACGGCGGCGGCTTCGCCTTCCGTCCGGACGAGACCAACCTGCGGGACGCCTTCAACGTCGAGCTGCAGAAGCTCAAGAAGAGCGGCGAACTGCTGCGCATCCTCAAGCCCTTCGGTTTCACCCAGAACGAGATGACCGATCTGACCGCGAAGGAGCTCTGCGGCGGATGACCTCGGGACTGTGGGAACTCGTACTCCAGGGCGTCTGGGTCACCGTCCAGCTGCTCTTCTTCAGCTCGCTGCTGGCGACGGCCGTCTCCTTCGTGGCCGGCATCGCGCGCACCCACCGGCTGTGGATCGTCCGCTTCCTCGCGGGCTTCTACACCGAGGTGTTCCGCGGGACCTCGGCGCTGGTGATGATCTTCTGGGTCTTCTTCGTGCTGCCCCCGGCCTTCGGCTGGCAGCTGGTGCCGATGTGGGCGGGCACGCTGGCGCTCGGCCTGACCTACGGGGCGTACGGCTCCGAGATCGTGCGCGGCGCGCTGGCCGCGGTCGACCCGGCGCAGAAGGAGGGCGGCATCGCGCTCAGCTTCACGCCCTGGCAGCGGATGAAGCTGATCCTGCTGCCGCAGGCGGTGCCGGAGATGATCCCGCCCTTCTCCAACCTGCTGATCGAGCTGCTCAAGGGCACCGCCCTGGTCTCGATCATGGGCATGGGCGACCTGGCCTTCAGCGCCAACCTGGTACGCCTGGCGCTCCAGGAGAGCGCGGAGATCTACACATACGTGCTGCTGATCTACTTCGTGATCGCGTTCCTGCTCACGCGGGTGATGCGCGGCCTGGAGAAGAAGCTGAAGGCGGGCGTCGGGAAGGCGCCGCGGAAGAAGACGGCGGCCGTGCGCGTGCCTGAGGGAAGTGGTGTGTCGTGAAATGGGACTGGAGCGCGGTCTCCGACTTCATGCCGCACTTCTGGGACGGCCTGCTGGTCACCCTGCAGATCCTGGTGCTCGGCTCGCTGGTCTCGTTCGGCGTCGGCCTGGTGTGGGCGCTGCTGATGCGGGTGCCGACCCGCTGGGTGACCTGGCCGGTCGGTGTGGTCACGGAGTTCATCCGGAACACCCCGCTGCTGGTGCAGCTGTTCTTCCTCTTCTACGTGCTGCCCGAGTGGAACATCACTTTCTCGGCGCTCACCACCGGTGTGGTCGCCATCGGGCTGCACTACTCGACGTACACGATGCAGGTCTACCGGGCCGGCATCGAGGGGGTGCCGGTCGGTCAGTGGGAGGCCGCGACGGCGCTGAACCTGCCGCTGCGGCGGACCTGGACGGCGGTCATCCTGCCGCAGGCGATCCGCCGGGTGACCCCCGCCCTCGGCAACTACGTGATCTCCATGCTGAAGGACACGCCGCTGCTGATGGCGATCACGGTGCTGGAGATGCTCGGCGAGGCACGGCTGTTCTCGCAGCAGAACTTCCAGTTCACCGAGCCCCTGACGGTGATCGGCGTGGCCTTCATCGTCATCTCCTACCTGGCCTCCCTTGCCCTGCGAGCCCTGGAGCGACGCCTTGCCCACTGACACTCTCCCCAACCCCGAGAAGAGCCCCGAGCGCAGCTCCGGCGAGCTGATCCGCCTGGAGCAGGTCACCAAGCGGTTCGGGGACAACACCGTCCTGGACCACCTGGACTTCTCCGTCGACGCCGGCAAGCACGTCACCCTGATCGGCCCGTCCGGTTCGGGCAAGACGACGATCCTGCGGCTGCTGATGACGCTCCTCAAGCCCGACGAGGGCACGATCACCGTGGACGGGCAGAAGCTCTTCCCGGCGACCGAGAAGGAGCGGCGCGAGGTCCGCAAGCAGATCGGGATGGTGTTCCAGCAGTTCAACCTGTTCCCGAACATGAGCGTCCTGCGCAACATCACCGAGGCGCCGGTCACGGTGCTCGGGATGTCCAAGGACGAGGCGGTGGAGCGGGCCAAGGGCCTGCTCGACATGGTGGGTCTGGCCGACAAGAGCGACGCCCGGCCGGCCCAGCTCTCCGGCGGCCAGCAGCAGCGGGTGGCGATCGCCCGGGCGCTGGCGATGCGCCCGAAGGTGCTGCTGCTCGACGAGGTGACCTCGGCGCTCGACCCGGAGCTGGTCGCGGGCGTGCTCGACCTGCTGCGGGACATCGCCCGCAGCACGGACATCACCATGCTGTGCGTGACCCACGAGATGAACTTCGCCCGGGACATATCGGACCAGGTCCTGATGTTCGACTCGGGCCGGGTCATCGAGGCCGGAGCGCCGGAGAAGATCTTCAGCGAGCCGGAGCACGACCGGACGCGGGAGTTTCTCAGCGCGGTCCTGTAATTGCGCGGCGGGCCTGCCCCAACGACCGAGGTCGCGACGCTGGGGCAGGCCATCGGCATATGCCTGTGGGCCTGCGTCGCAGATGAGGGCCCCGGAATCCGGTCAACACCCCCTCACGAGGCGCCTCTTGGCGGCTATCGTGAACGCAGGGATGCACCAGCGAGCGCAGGGGGAGACCACCGTGGCGCTGCAGCACCAGCCGACCGCGCCGCACCACTCGGCCCAGGACGCCCTGCGCGTCCTGGAGACGGTGGCGCGGCACACCTCCGGTGTCACCGACACCGAGATCGGCCGCGGGAGCGGCCTCGACCGGGAGCGGCTGACCACGCTCCTGCGCATGCTGCGCCGCGAGGGCTACGTCGAGCAGACCGCCGACGGCGTGTACGTCACCGGGGAGGCACTGGCCCGCCTCGGCTCGGCGCACGGCCGCGAGGAGGCCCTGCGCGCGAAGCTCCAGCGCACCCTGGACCGGCTGCGCGACTCGGTGGGCGCCGCCGTCTACATCAGCCGGTACGTCGACGGAGAGGTCAGCGTCACCCAGTACGCCGACAGCCCGGCCACGCCCAGGGTGAACGAGTGGGTGGACTTCCGCGTCTCGGCGCACGCCACCGCGGTGGGCAAGTCCCTGCTGACCCAGCTGGACCACGCCGGCCGCCTCGACCACCTGTCCCGGCACCGGATGGCCCGCCTGACCTCGCGCACCATCACCAGCGACAAGCTGCTGCTGTCCCGGCTGGAGTCCCAGCCGGCCACCGTGCCCGTCCTCGACCTCCAGGAGTACGCGGTGGGCACGGTCTGCGCGGCCGTGCCGATCACCGCGGGTTCCGCCGTGGGCTGTCTGGCCCTGTCGCTCCCGGTCGAGCACGCGCACCGGCTGCGCCGGGCCGCGGACGAGCTGAACCGGAGCGCGGCACCGGTCCTGCTGTCCCTGGCGATCTAGGGCCTGTCCGCGACCGCCGGCTCGGGACTGGTCACGAGCACTGCTCGGGACCGGGTAGTATTTTCGTCGTCGCCGACCGCGGGAAGCGGACGGCGGGAGTCATGCGCCGCTAGCTCAGTTGGTTAGAGCAGCTGACTCTTAATCAGCGGGTCCGGGGTTCGAGTCCCTGGCGGCGCACAGCGGAAGGGCCCCCTCGCTCAGGCGAGGGGGCCCTTCGCCCGTTCGGAGCGCCCGTTCAGAAGGTGACGTCCGAGCACGCGTAGAACGCGTTGCCCGTGTCGTGGACCGTCCACACCGCGAGGATCACGTGGTGCCCGCTCAGCCCGGACGGCAGCGTGCCGCTGTGGGAGAGCGTGGCCGGGGGCTGCTTGCCGCCGTAGGGCACCGTGAAGAACGGCGTGAGGTTGAGGTCGGACCGGGCCAGGTTGTGGTTCTGGTTCCAGCCCGGCTTGGTGACGTAGTACTTGAAGTCGGTCGTGGCGTGCCGGGCGGTGAACTGCCAGCGGAAGGTGTAGCTCTGCCCGCCGTTCACCTTGGTGGTCGGCCACGCCTGGCCGTTCGGCTGCTTGGGGCTGTCGAGCGCGGCGAACGACCCGTGGCCGGCGGAGCAGATGCTCCCGTCGGCCGGCCCGGAGGCCGGGAAGCCCTTGGGTCCCTCGACGCTCTGCGGCTCCCACTGGATGGCGCCGCACCCGCCGACCGTGCCGTTCTGGCACACCTTCTGCCGGCTGACGGGCAGATCGGTGTAGCCGTGACCGCTGGCGCCGCCGGACGACAGGACGAGGGCTCCGGTGGTCGCCATGCCCAGCGCGGCCGCGTACAACTTGGTCCTTGTGCGCATACTGCTGCTCCCTGTGACGTGTGGGGAAGTTCAGTGAGCCGTGCAGGTCTAGACCAAGTTCAGATTATTGCCGGTAGTTGAACATGTCCATACCAAAGGCGGAACACGCCGCCCGCCCGCGCCACCGGGTCAGGCCCCCGTGTCCCCGCGCCCCGCGCAGAACGCCACCGTCAGATCCTTGACCAGCACCTTGCGCTCGTAGTCGTCCAGTTCGACCAGCCCGCGCACGGTCAGCCGGGTCACCGTGTCCTCCACCGAGTCCACGACCGAGGTGAGCACGCTCGCCCGCTGCGCCGCGTCCAGTGCGGCGATCCGGCGCCGGTGCATCGCGGCGGCGACCTCCGGGGCGTACTCCACCCGGACCGGCCGCACCGAGAACACCTCCAGGCCGACCGGCGCCGCGTCCGCCGCCACCAGCCGGGTCAGTGTGTCGCCGGCCACGTCCGCCGAGCTGCGGACCGTGCCGAGCGGCTCCACCGGGACCCGGGCCAACGCCGCCTCGACGCACTCGCGCAGATACGTCTCGTGGTCCTCGACGCCCAGCGTGGCCTTCGCGGTGTCCCGCACCCGCCAGACCACCAGCGTCACCGCCCTGAGCGCGACCCCGTTGCCGTCCGCCGCGGGCATCGGCTCGCTGCGCCAGTGCCGCAGCCGCACGTCCACCCGGTGGCGCAGCAGCAGCGGGTTCACCCACATCAGGCCGGTGCGGCGCACCGTCCCCCGGTAGCGGCCGAACAGACCGAGCACCCAGGCCCGTCCGGTCCGGCCCCGGGCGAGGCCGCCGAACCCGAACATCCCGAGCGCCCCCGCCGCCGCGTACGCCGCCCACTGCGCGGGTCCGAGCCCGGCGCCCGCGGACACCGGCAGCCCCAGCGCCTGGGCCGCGAGCGGCGGCACCAGACCGGCCCACCAGGAGGTGGCCGCGCACCCGGCCGCCCCGCACAGACC
>NZ_MULI01000130.1 GCF_002939385.1 Streptomyces sp. MH60
GGCGGGGCGGCGGGTCACGGCCCTCAGCCCCGGCAGGGCCGCACGGAGCCCGGCGGTGCCGTTGCCCGGGAGTCCGCGGGGCCCGCGGCGCGGCTCACTCACCGGCGGCCTCCGCCCCGGGCCCGTGGCGGCCGTCGATGACGATCGCCCCGAGCCGGTCGGCGAGGACGTACGGCAGGTCGCCGTACGGTTCCCGGCCCGGGTCGACGACCGCCACGTGCAGCCGTGTCCGGTCCATGGCTCCGATCCGGGCGGCGGCCTGCACCGCGTCCTCGACCCCCGCGGCGGCCACCTCCCCCGTGGGCCGTCCGGTGTGGCTGGCCCGCAGCGGGACGTTGCCGCGGCCGTCGGTCACCACCACCAGCCACGCCTCCGTCGGCCCGGTCCCCTGCCGGCGCAGCAGCCGGCGCAGCGCCTGCGCCGCGAGTTCGACGCCGTGGGCGAGCGGCGTCGCCCGGCCGGCCCGGCGGTACAGCGCGCCCGGCACCCGGGGGTCGAGGACGCTGCGGGCGGTGAAGGTCCCCGCGCGCAGTTCGTCGGCCGCGTCCGCCGCGCCGACCTCGATCACCTGGACCGTGGCCCGGCTCGTGTACGCCCACTGCAGGAAGGGGGCGAGGACCTCCTGCCAGTCTCCGTCCCCGGTCCCGTCCCGGCAGGTGTGGTCCAGCAGCAGCACCAGGACCCGCTCGGGGGCGGCGGCGCGCACGTTGCTGTGCAGGTCGACGGGCGAGACGGTGAACCGTTCGGCGCGCCGGGCGCGTTGGTGCACGGCGGCCTCGCGCACCGTGCGGACGTGGGCGATGTCCCGCAGGTCCGTGGCCCGGCGGGTGCCGATCACGGTGCCCCGGGTGGAGACCGGCCCGGTGGTGCGCCGCCGGGGGCCGCGCAGCGGCACGGTGTCCCGCGCCGCGGCCGGTTCGTCCTCCGGGTAGGGGTTTCCCGCGGCCGGGGAGGGCGCGGCGCCGGGTGCGGTGCCGATTCCCTCGGCGGGTCCGGTGTCCAGCAGCCCCCGGTCGCCGTCACGCGTCCGGGGCCCGCGGTGCCCGTCGGCGCCGCGGCGTTCCGGGAGGGTGCCGGGCGGGCCCGCCGGTCCCGGTACCGGATCGGGCGGCTCCGGGTCGCCGTCCGGGCGTTCGGGGGCGCTCCGCGGCACGGCCACGCCGATGAGCCGGGCCGCGGCGTCGCTGTGCTCGGCCGAGGCCGACGGGCGGCCGTCCAGCGCCGCGAGCGTACGGGCGAGCCGCACGAGGGCCAGCTCCCGGCGGACCCCGGCGTCGGGTCCGAGCAGCTCCCGCGCCCGGCCGATCGCCGCGTCGTCGACGGGCACCGGGCGGATGCCTCGGTGTGCCGCCGAACGCCAGGCGGGCGGGAGCCCGGCGAACAGGGCCTCCCGTGCCTCACCCGCCGCCGGTTCCGCGAGCGCCTCGCCCGAACCGGGCAGCCGCAGCCCCGCCACCGACAGCCGTACGGCGAACCGGTCCAGCAGGTGCCGGCTCACCCGTGCCACGTCGGCGCCGCGGCAGACGGCCAGCCAGCGGGCCCGGGGCCGGACCGTCCGGCGCGGTCCACCGCGTTCGACGGTCACGACGTCGGCGCCGAGCAGTTGCACCGCGGCGCGCATCCCGGCGACGCCCATCCGCGCGAGGTCGGGCACCACGACCAACGGCGGTGCCCCGTCGGCGTCGTCCCCCTCGACCAGGGGGCCGGGCTCGGTGCGGACCGTGATGCCGTGCTCGTCGCCGCGGATCCTGGTGCGGGTCCACAGGTCCTCGTCCCGGCCCGCGGCGCCCAGCACGAGCGGCGGTCGCGCCGGTCCGTCGGCTCCGGCGAGCACGGCGCCGAACAGCCGGGCGACCGGATCGACGAGCCGGGGGTCCAGGTCGAGGAGCAGCACCCCGGAGAGGGCGGGTTCGGCCGCCGCGCAGACCAGGGCGAGGCCGAGCCGGTGCGCCGGATCGTCGTACGGGAGGGCTGTCATCTCGGTCAGGCCTCGAAGAGGTCCTGGAGGCGGGCCGCGTCGTCCGGCTCCCAGTCGAAGGTGTCGCCGTGCACCGCTTCGGGCCGCCGGTGCCGCAGGGCCATCGGCAGGACCCGCCGCAGATGCCTGGGGGTCACCCGGTCCGCGCCCTCCAGGGCGGCCAGTGCGCGGGCCGCCAGCACGGCCACGATCTCCCCCCGCTGGCCCACCGCCTCGGTCCGTTCCGCGGCCCGGGCGCACAGCTCCAGGACCTGGTCGGGGACGTCGACGTCGCCGACCCTGCGCCGGGCGGCCGTCAGCCGGTCCCGGGTGCGCGTGTCGTCCCGCCGTGCGGCGGACAGCCAGGCGGAGTCCTCGCGTTCCAGCTCCTGCTCGAAGTCGAGCACCGTGCGCAGCAGCAGGTGCCGGGCGGTCGCGTCCAGCGTCTCGGCGGTGACCATCAGTCCGAAGCGGTCGAGCAGTTGGGGGCGCAGCCCGCCCTCTTCGGGGTTCATGGTGCCGACCAGCCCGAACGACAGGTACTTGGCGGTGTCCAGTCCCTCGCGCTGCACGGACAGGACACCGGTGGCGGCGACGTCCAGGATGATGTCGACGAGGTGGTCGTCGAGGAGGTTGACCTCGTCGACGTAGAGCAGCCCCTTGTCCGCCGCGTCCTCCAGCAGCCCGGGTTGCGGCCGGGGCTCGCCGCGGACGAGCGCCTCCAGGTCCCAGCCGCCGACGACGCGGTCGTCGGTCGCGTTGATGGGCAGGGTGACCGGCAGCTCGCCGTGGGCCATCAGGGCGAAGGCCCTGACGAGGGTCGACTTGGCCGTGCCGCGCGGTCCCGCCATGAGCACGCCGCCGATGCGGGGGACGACGTGGTGGAGCTCCAGCGCCAGCTTGAGTTCCTCCTGGGCCACGACGCGGGAGTACGGCAGGATGCGCGGGCCCGGCACGGCGCGGTTCACGAACCGGCCCCGTCCGCCGTGCCGGCTCCCTGCCCGTCGGGCGCGGGGGCGGGAGCCGGGTCCGTGACCGGGGCTGGGGCGGTCTGCCAGCGGAGCGTGATCTGGAGCTGGGCCTCGGCCCCGCTCTTGACGAGGGTGGCCACCCCGGCGTCGATCTTGATGGCGAGCTGCATCTCGATCTCGTCCGGCCGCAGCCCCTCCGGGAGCTCGCCGAAGCGCCGTACGGCCTGGGCGGCGCACCTGCGGGCGAGGTCCAGTCCGTCGGTGTAGACGTCCCGTGCCACCCGGACGACCCGCTGTCCGGCGCCGTCCCGGGTCACCTCGCCGCCGTAGACCAGGTCGAGCCCGTCGACGACGGACGGGTCGACCTGCGCGTCGACCTCGACCGGTATGGGCCCGTCCGCGCCCGCCGGCACGGGTCCCCATAAGATCACCACACGCTCCCCCTGGCCCAACTCATGTGTGTTGCAGGTGTGTTGAGTGGACCCGTGTTCTTCCCCGGGGCGCGGGGGGTTATGCGCCCCGGGGCGACGTACGTGACCTTCCGGTCTCGTCCTCCGCGCCGTCAGGTGGTCTGGGGCTCGAAGTCCCAGTACGGGCGGTTGCGGGAACGGGCGGAGACGGTGTGCGTGTGCTTGCTGCCCAGTGTCGCGTCGAGGTCGGACAGCGCCTCCTGCTCGACCTTCTCCGCCTGCCGGCGGTCCCGCAGACCGCGCAGGTCCGCCGCGTACGCGATCCGGGTGGACAGCGTGAGCGGGTGGGTACGACCCAGCGACTCGATGGCCCGCGCCGCCGTGTCCCGGCTGAGTTCGGCGGCCCCCTCGGTGTCGCCCACCAGGTTCCGCAGCGCGGAGGCGTTCAGGGCGCAGCCGAGTGTCCAGGGGTGGTTCTCGCCGACGGCCTGCGCCATCTCGGCCAGCGCCTGCTCGACGAGGACGTGGCCGTGCTCGCGTTCGCCGACGTTGCGCAGGATCAGGGCCTGGTTGGCGCGGGACCCGGCGATGAACGGGTGTCCCGCCGGAAGCATCATCTCGTAGCGGGCGACGACTGCCTCGCTGAGTTCGCGCGCCTGGTCGATGTCGCCGTGTTCGCGGGCGTAGCAGCTCTGGCCCGTCGCGAAGATCAGCGTCAGCGGATGGGTCTCGCCCAGTACCCGTTCGCCGCGCTCCAGAACGCTGCTGAGCATCGGTCCCGGCTCCTCGCCGTGCGGGGCCCGCTCGCCGAGGCGGTACCGGCACAGCGCCAGGTTGTACTCGGCCTTGAGGGTCTGCGGGTTGTCCGGACCCATCACGATGCGGTTCTCCCGCACGTTCTTCGACTGGAGGGACTCGGCGTCGGCGTAGCGGCCCAGCAGGCGCAGATCGATGGCGTACGTGATCTCGGAGCTGAGCGCCCACGGATGGCGGGCGCGCAGCAGTTGGCGACGCGCCTCCATGGTGCGCCGGTCGGTTTCCAGCGTCTCCTCGTACCGGCCGAGCAGGCGCAGGGAGACGCCCAGGTTGTTCTGCGCGTTCAGGGTCCTGGAGTCCTGGTCGCCGAGGAGTTCGCGGTAGGCCGCCAGGACCCATTGGGAGAGTTCCAGGGCCTCGTCGTAGCGGGCCAGGCCGCGCAGGTCGCCGCCCAGGCCCGCGGCGGCCCGCAGGTGGTCCAGGTCCTGCGGTCCGCGTTCCTCCCTGAGGTGCTCGACGGCGTCGCGGCTGAGGGACTCGGTGCGGGCGTAGTCGCCCATGGCGCGCAGCAGGTTGGTGTAGTGGTAGGTCAGCTCCCAGATCCGTGCGTGGGTCGGACCCAGCAGGCGGCGCCAGGCGGTGAGGGCGCGCTCGCCGAGTTTGATGCCGGCCCGGTACTCGCCGGAGAAGTACATGTAGCGCAGGCAGTTCAGGACCATGCGCTGGACCTTCGCGTCCTTGCTCTTGAGGACGTCCGCGTACTTGAGGTGCGGCACGATCTCTGCGTAGCCGGGCCACAGCCGGGTTTCGGTCGGCCGTCCCGGGTCGGCCGCCGCGAGGGCCCGCCGTACGACGTCGATGAACTCGCTCCGGTCGGTGTCCGGCATGTCCTTGTGCACGATCTGGTGGACCATGCGGTGCAGGTAGAGCGACTCCCCGGCGGAGACCGGTTCGTCCAGGGAGGCCTCGTGGGATTCCAGCCGGACCACCGAGTAGGTGCGGAGCTGGTTGACCGCCTTGTTCCACAGCAGCGGGTCGTTGAGCAGTCCGGCGAGCTGCTCGGGGAGCTCGTCGACGGGCATCTCCTTCAGCAGGCGTACGGGGATGAAACCCGGCGCGAAGAAGGTGCACAGACGCAGGAGGTCGACGGACTCCGGGACGGTCTCGCGGAGCTTGTTCAGCAGTATCGACCAGGCGGTCTGGAAGGCCAGCGGGAAGTCCGCCGACACCTTCACCACATCGCTGTCGATGCCGCCCTCCAGCAGGGCGATGTACTCGTCGACCGACAGGTCGGAGTCGTTCAGCCAGCCCGCCGTCTGGTCGAGCAGCAGCGGCAGGTCGCCCAGCGCCTCCGCCAGTTGGTCGGCGTCCGCCTCCGACAGGCGGGGGGCCCGGCGGCGGATGAACGCGACCGACTCGTCGCGGGGATAGACCCGGACTTCGAGCAGCTTGCTGTTGTGCTCGCTCCACTCGGGGTTCCGCGAGGTGACGATGACGTGTCCGGGGCCGGTCGGCAGCAGGTCCCAGATCTGTTCCGGCTCGTCCGCCCCGTCGAGGACCAGCAGCCACCTCGAGTACGGCTCCCCGCGGCGGAGCGCGTCGCGTACGGCACGCAGCCGCTCGCCGTACTCCTGACCGGTCCGCAGGTTCAGTTTCGGTGCCAGCTCGGCCAGTTGCCGCCGGTAGGTGACGCGCTTCTCCGCGTTCACCCACCAGACCACGTCGTACTCCGAACCGAACCGGTGCGCGTACTCGGCGGCGAACTGGGTCTTGCCCACGCCGGACATGCCGTGCAGGGTCAGCACGCCGGCGCCGGGCTCGGCGCTCTGCAGGAGGTGGTACGCCTCGTTGAACAGCGGCTCGCGGCCGGTGAAGCGGGTGTTGCGCCGCGGCACCACGCCCCACACGTCCGGCATCGCCGCCGGGAACCGCGGACCGCGCCGTTGCTCCGCCGGGGACTCGGCGGGCGCCTCGGGCGGCAGGTCGAGCCGGTCGAGCAGGCGGCGCTCCGCCTCCTCGGCGCCCATGTTGGTCAGGGCGACCGGTGCCAGTACGGCCGCGGCGGCCGGGACCGCCGCCGTGGTGACCGACACGGCGGCGAAACGGGACGGGTCGGGGGCGACGATCTCGCGCAGGGCCGCGTTCCACTCCTCGTGGGTGCGCGGTCCGAGCTGGAAGTACCACTCGCTGACGATGATGAGGACCCGGCCCTCGGCGAGCGTCAGGTCGCGCAGCAGGTCCACCAGCGGGACATCGGCCGGGGAGTCCCAGCGCAGCGGCACCACCCGTACGCCGCGCCGCTCCAGCCGGTCCCCGATCCAGGCCGCCCAGGCCCGGTTGAAGCCTGCGAAGTGGATCGTGACCGTCTGCCTGGCGGTCCCCCTCTCGGCCGTCTCGACCGGTTTGCGAGCTCCAGACATGCAGTGGCCTCCAGCACGTAGTACCGCAAAATCCTAGGACCCCGGAGCGTCGCGCGTAAGTCCGCCGACCGACGGCAACACCCCCTGTACGGACGATCTTTCCGTACCCGGGCCGCGGTGCGTGGGCATTCATCCGTTAGAGGGCGGGAGCGCGGATGCGTGACGCCGGGTCCACAGTGCGCGCGCGGAGGCCACGTACGCCTGCGCGCGTGCGACGTGGCCCCTGGGTGCGGGGTGTTCGGCCATCCGTTCGTGGGCGGCGGCCATTTCGTCGACGAACCGGCGCCCTCGCACCGTGAGGTCGGGCGAGCCGACGAGGGCGGGCAGGGCGGCTCCGACCTGGGCGCGGTAGCGCGCGTGCTGGGCCCACGCCCAGTCCCGGTCCGGGAGCCCGCTGACGAGCGCCCGGCGCTGGTGGAACGCGGCCATCGCGAGGTGGGAGTACGTGCCCTGGAGCAGACCGTCGTAGGGCCGGGGATCGGTGCGCCAGGGGGCGAAGTACCGTGCCGCGGGACCGGCCCGGTGCAGCGTCACCAGGTCGCTGAGGGCGGCGAGCTTGGCGTGCTGCAACTCGTGGACGAGGGTGGCGGCGAGGGTCACGGAGTCGGACGGGGTACTGCTGAGGAGGGCGCCGAACGCCTCACGGCGGGTGGCACTGCAACTGCCGCGGCCGGTGCCGACTTCGGGCGGCGTCTCCAGCGGGACGAGGCAGCGCAGCAGCGCGTCCGCCTCGGCGAGGCGCTGCTGCCCGCCCGAACGGAGCGCGAGGGCCGTGCCGGACCAGGCCTGGAGCCACCGCTTGCGTTCCGCGTCGTCGAGTGCGAGCGGGGTGCGCAGGTTGCCGTGGCCGGGGCCGTCGGGCAGTTCGCGGTACGGGTCGAGGTCGTCCAGCGGCAGGGGCGGGGCGGCCGGGGTGAGGCCGGGGAGGGCGTGCGCGGGCGTCCAGGCGAGGGCGCCGGACCAGGCGCCGGCGCCGCTCTCCAGGTGGACGGTCACGTCGGGGGCGTCGGCCTGACGCAGGACCAGTCGGCCCTCGGTGCAGGTGACGTCGACGGGTACGTCCCCGGACCGTGCGGTGTGCAGGGCGCCGAGCGACGGGAGGGCGAGGACTCCGGCGCGGGCCGTGAGCCGGGTGCTGAAGGGGATGCCCACTCCGGCCGCGACGACCGCGGCGATCGCGCTGAAGTGCGCGAGGTCGCGCCGCAGCCGCCGGGCCCGCTCTCCGTCCGCCTGGCCGGGGGCGGCGTCGAGGCCGCGCAGACAGGAGCGTGCCCAGGGTCCGGTGAGCGGGTGGAAGAGGCGGGCCCGCGCCGGGTTGGCGAACGGCGCGTGGGCGACGGACGGGGACGCACCGGCCCCCGCACGGGTCGGGGCGTCGTCGGCGACGCGGGCACCCCATGCGCCGGGCAGGGCATCGGCGGTGGCACGGCCACCCGGCACGCCGGGCGGGGCGTCGGCGGCAGTGCGGGTACTCCGCGAGCCGCGCGGGGCAGCGTGGGTGCCGCGCGTTGTCGCGTGGCCGGACCGGCGCTCCGGGCCCGGCGCGTCCGCCGCCGGGAGCCGGTCCGCCTCGGTCAGCAGCGCCCAGTCCTCGCGGAGTCTCGCCTTCTGCGCGGCGGTGCAGACGGACCGCTCGGCCGCCTCGGCCGCGTCGAGCACGGCTCGCAGCAGCAGCAGCCGCCGCGTGTCCTGGTCCCGCACGAGGAGGGCCAGGGTGTCGGGTCCGCCCTCGGTGCGGGCGAGTTCGAGAAGGGCCCGTTCGGGGACCACCGGAAACATCACGAAACGCCCCCTCCGGCCGCGACCGGCCAGGTCGAAGCCGAACCGGCCGACGCGGGGCCTGCCGAACCGGCCGGACCGGCCGACGCGGGGCCGGTGGCGGTCGGCCCGGCCGACGCAGGACCGGCCACGGACGAGCCGGGCGCGGACGAACCAGCCGACACCGGGCCGGTCACGGACGAGCCGGGCGCGGACGAGCCGTCCGAAGTCCGTGCGCTCGCGGCGGCGGTGAGACGCGAGGCCACGTGGCGGATGAAGCGCTGGAGGTCCGCGCAGTACACGGAGGGGTTCCGGAAGCCGTGCCCGGCGCGGTAGCGGTGCGCGTAGTGCCCGCCGCCGCACACCCGCAGCAGCGGGCAGGCCCGGCACTGCCCCGCGAGCGACGCGGTGCCCGCCTGCCGGGCGGCCACGCCCGGGTGCCGCAACGCCTCGTCGAACGAATGGCGGAACACGTCGAGGCCGGTCCGCGCGGCGCCGGGATAGGCCGACTTGAGCGAGTCGACCTGCTCGATCGACCCGTCGGTCTCCACCACGACCGCGTCGAACGGCGCGAGCCCCAGCGCCTCGGTGGCCGCGGGCAGACCCAGCAGGAGCGCCACGCACTCCTCGAAGAGCCGTACCCGGACCTCACGCCGCCCGGCGGCCCACCAGCGGTCGAAGACGGCGCACAGCCAGTCGCCGTACCGGAGGCCGGTCAGGCCCGGCGGCGGCGAGGACCAGTTGCCGTGCGGCAGCAGGAGGTCCAGCGCGGGCGGGCGCAGGTCGAGCAGCGACTCGTACGTCTCGACCGGGTCCAGCGTCGGGTCGACGACGGTCAGGAGTCCCGCGTACGCCTCCGGGAAGCGCTCGGCGACCAGGCGGGCCCCCCGTGCCGCGGCGGGCCAGGACGGACGGCCCGCGTGGTCCACCCGCCGTCGGTTGTGGGCGGCGGTGCCTCCGTCGAGGCTGATGCCGACGCGGACGCCGGCGTCGGCCAGTACGGCGAGGCGTTCCTCGGTGAGCAGGGTCGCGTTGGTCTGCACGGTGGCGTGGACCTGACACCCCGGCGGGACCAGCTCCCGCACCCGCCCGGCGACCGCGGCGAGCGGCCCGGCCCCCGCGAGCAGCGGTTCGCCGCCGTGCAGCACCAGGGCGAGGTCACGCAGCGCGTGCCGGGCGGCGTGCTCGGCGATGCGGGTGGCGGTGCGCTCCAGGACGGCGGCGGAGGCGGCGGCGGGACGGTCGCGCCAGCTGTTGTCGGGACCTTCGTAGAGGTAGCAGTAGGTGCAGGCGAGGTTGCAGCGGCCGTGCATCTTGACGATGAACTGGCGGAAGGGAAAGGGGCCTTCGGGGCCGGTCCGCGGCCCGGGAACGACGGGAGCCGGACCGGTCATGGCCTGTTCCGACACTCCAGCACCCCCCATGCCGTAACGATCCGGCCGGTGCCGCCGCGAGTCGGCGCCACGGCCCCGTGCCGCACGGAGCCGCATTCCCGGCGCGGCGGGTGCCCGAAACTCGACGCCGCAGAAGTTGTCCTATTCACATAACTTCACGTACCAGGATGACCGCGGCCACCGGTCAGAAGGAGTTGTCGAAACCCCACAGCATCTCGCTCGGCTCCGCCGCCCGCGCCCTCAGTTCGCCCAGCACCTCGCGCAGCACCGGATGATCGAGGGTGCCCAGCCGTGCGAGGTCCAGTTCCAGCAGGTCCGGCAGTGGCTCCCCGGCATCCGGGAGCACCTGCTCCGCCCCGGCCCCGTCCTGTGTGTCCATGTCCGTTCCTCTCCTCCGCTCCGCTGTCCCGCCGCCCCTTCGGGCCGGGTCTGAGGCCTCCCGCGCCCGGCTTTCCCGCGTCCGCCCTCACTCCAGGTCGGCGAGCCGCTGCGCCGTCTGCCGCGCGGTCGGTTCCCCCGTGGCCAGACGGTCGTCCGGCAACCGGTCCCACTGCGCCCGCGCCGCCGCGTAGGCGTCCCGGGCCGCGCGGGGCCGGACGGCCGCCTCGAAGGACATACCCCGCCAGTGGTGTGCCTGTGCGGCGAGTTCCACCGCCTCCTGGCGCCGGCGCTCCGTTTCGGCCTCCTCCTCCGCCCGGCGGGCCGACTCGGCGGCCGCCCGGAAGGCGTCGACCGCCACGTCCAGGCGCGCCGCGCGGCCGAGACTCTGGAACGCCTCGAACTGGGCCTGCCCCAACTCCAGTCGGCAGCGCGCCGCCAGCAACGGGTCCTCCGCGTCGGCCGCGGCGAGCCCGAAGAGATGCTCCGCCTCCCTGAGATCGACCCGGTCGCCGCGCGCCTGGTACCGGAGCATGAGCGCCTGTCCGAGGAGCAGCAGCCGGTGGGCGACCCGCCGGCTGCCCGCCGGGGTCTCCATCCGGCAGTCCCGCAGCACCCGGATCGCGCCGGACACCTGCTCCTGGCGCCGGTGGGCGGGCTCCAGGGTGGCCAGCCGGAGCAGTACGCTCCCCCACTCGGCGAGCACGTCCGCGTGCGCGGGCGCGTCCCGGGACATCCAGTGCGCCGCCTGCGCGAAACGGTCGGCGGCCCCGTGCAGTTCGGGCGGCTCCCCCGACTCGGCGTAGCGTGCGACGGCCACCCGCCCCGCGCGGACCAGCAACGCCGCGCGCTGCGCCTGCTCGCGTACGCGGCCGAGGGCCTCGTCGGTCCGGGCCTGGGCCTCGTCCAGCGGGCCGCCCGCCGCCAGCAGCGCGTCGACCAGGTCGATCAGCACCCGGACCCGGTCACGGACGGCCTCGGCGGTGTCCTGTTCCGGGCCGGCCGCCAGCCCGCGGCGCAGCGACCGCGCCGACTGCTCCGCGTACAGCCGGACCTGCACCGGGTCCGCCGTCACCTCGGCCAGACGCAACAGGGTGCGGCCGTGCGCCAGCAGCAGCTCCGGGGGGCGCTCGCTCCGGTCGGGCCAGGCGTCGGCGAACGCCTCCAGCATGCCGACGGCACTCTGCAGGAGAGCGCTGTCGCCGCCCAGGCGCCACTGGGTCTCCAGGGAGGCGACCCGTTCCAGGGTGAGCCGCAGCGCCTCCTCCTCGTCCAGGCCGGGCGCCGCGCACGCGACCGCGTACTCCCGGTCGGCGCGGCGCAGCAGGTCGAGGGCGCCGGACCGGTCTCCGCGCCGTCGCGCGTCGGTGGCGGCCGCGTGCAGCACGCGCGCGAGGACGGCGC
>NZ_MULI01000131.1 GCF_002939385.1 Streptomyces sp. MH60
GGGCGGACCGGTCGGGCGCCGGGGCGCGGGCATCGAGCGGGGGGCGCTCGCGAGGGCGCGCACCGCATGGAGTGCGCCCCGTGCGCTCCGTACGCCCGCCGGGGCGCCCGCGCGGTGGTGACGGCCCTCGCTGTGCAGCAGGACCCCGGGGGCGAAGGGCAGCAGCGCGAGGCCGTCGAGCCCGGGGGTGCGGCGCAGTTCGGGATACGCCGTGGACAGCGGCTGTCCGATTCTGTCGAGCCGGAAACCGTCGACCTTCTCGGTGGCCATCCGGCCGCCCACCGTATGGGCGGCCTCCAGGACCGTGGTCGTCACTCCTGCGCTGGTCAGCCGTTGCGCCGCGGCGAGTCCGGCGATCCCGGCCCCCACGACGACGACGTCCGCCTGGTACGCGGGCTCAAGCACGTGCCCCTCCTCGAGGTTGCGCGGCCGCTGGAGACGTCATGCCCCCAACAGGCTTGAGGAATACCCGAGTTCAAGACGAGGTTAGGGTCCGGAACGGTCAACGGGAATCGCACGGAGGCAGCACACGGTCGCACGGCGGTCGCATACGGCCCCGCCTACAGCGCCGCCCGGATCGCCCCGTCGATCTCCGGGAACGCGAAGCGGAAGCCCGACTCCAGGAGGCGGGCCGGCAGGACCCGGGCGCTGCCGAGGACGTCGCCCGCCATCTCGCCGAGCGCCGCCCGCAGGACCGGCGCGGGCACCGCGAACGGCGCCGGACGGTGCAGCACCCGGCCCATGGCCACCGTCACCTCACGGTTCGTCACCGGCTGCGGGGCGGTCAGGTTGAAGGGGCCGGACAGGTCGTCCCGGTCCATGAGGTGCCGGATCGCCGCCACCTCGTCGTGCAGCGCGACGAAGGACCAGTACTGCGACCCGTCGCCCAGCCGTCCGCCGAGCCCCGCCCGGAAGAGCGGGAAGAGCCGGCCCCAGGCGCCGCCCCCGCGCGCGACGACCAGACCGGTGCGCGGGAACACCGTCCGCACGCCCGCCTCCCGCGCGGGGGCCGCCGCCGCCTCCCACTCCACGCACAGGCCCGGCAGGAAGCCCTCTCCCGGGGGCGCGCTCTCGTCCACGGGACGGTCGCCGGTCTCCCCGTAGTAGCCCATCGCACTGCCGTTCACGAAGACGCGCGGCGGCCGCTCCATCGCGGCGACGGCCTCCGCGAGCGCCGTCGTGCCGTGCACCCGGCTGCTGCGGATGAGGGTCTTGTACGCGTCGGTCCAGCGGCGGTCGCCCACCCCGGCCCCGGCCAGGTTGACCACCGCGTCGCAGCCCGCCAGCCCGGCCGCGTCCACCCGCCCGTTCTCGGGGTCCCAGCGGACCTCTCCCGGCCCCTCGGGCGCGCGCCGCACCAGGCGCACCACCTCGTGCCCGTCCGCCGTCAGGGACCGCGCCAGCGCGCCGCCGATGAGACCGGACGCACCGGCCACCGCGACGCGGGAACGTCCTCTGCCGACGCGTCCGTCCATGTGCCCGCCGTTCACGCGTCCGTCGTCCATGGGCCCATCCTGCCGGGTGGCCCGGGGAAAACCCCGGAACGGTCCCGCTCACCGCGTCGTACAGTGACCGTCATGCCAGCCCCGCACATACGCCGCGCCAGGTCAGAGGACGAACAGCCGCTGCGCCGGATCGACCTGGAGACCTGGTCCCCTCTCCACGCCGTCTCGCCCCCGCCCGGGCCGGACGACCCCTTCTTCCGTGACGTCTGCGGGCCCGACGCCCACCTGGTCGCCGAACTCCACGGCACCGTCGTCGGCTATGTCCGCCTCGGTTTTCCCACCCCGTTGGCCTCCAACACCCACGTCCGCCAGATCCGGGGCCTCGCCGTCGCCGACGCGGCCCGCGGCCACGGCGTGGGGCGGGCACTGGTCCGGGCCGCCGTCGAGGAGGCCCGGCAGGAGGGCTTCCGCCGCATCACCCTGCGGGTCCTCGGGCACAACACGGCCGCCCGCAAGCTCTACGAGTCAGAAGGCTTCGTCGTCGAGGGCGTACAGCCCGAGGAGTTCCACCTCGACGGCCGGTACGTCGACGACGTGCTGATGGGGCAGATGCTGACCGGACCGGACGGCCCGGCCGAGGGCGCGCTCACGACGTGACCGGCGCGCCCGTGTCCACCGCCCGCGTGGCGTCCGCCGCGTCGCGTGCCTCGGGAGCCACCTCGGCCGCCGTCAGCACGTAGCCGGTCTCCGCGTCGGAGGTGGAACGGGCGAACACCACGCCGTACACCCGGCCGTCGGTGGTCAGCAGCGGTCCGCCCGAGTTGCCGGGGCGGACCGTGGAACGGATCGAGTAGATCTCGCGGGTGACGTTCTCGTCGTTGTAGATGTTCTGGCCGGTGGCGCGGACCCGGTTGGCGACCGTCGCCGCCCGCAGATCCAGGGCGCCGTTCTGCGGATAGCCCGCCACCACCGCGGCGTCGCCGCGCGAGGCGTCCTCGTCGAACCGCAGCACCGGGGCCCTCAGGTCGGGCACGTACAGCACGGCCACGTCCTTGTCCGGGTCGAACAGCACCACCCGCGCCCGGTACGCCGGGCCCACACCGCCGATCCGCACGGTCGGGTCGTCGATGCCGGCCACCACGTGGGCGTTGGTCATCACGCGCTCCGGTGCGTACACGAAGCCGCTGCCCTCCCGGCCCTGGGCGCCGGTCACGCCCTCCACCTTCACCGTGCTGAGCCGGGCGGCGCGGGTCGCCGCGGGCGTGACGCTGTCGCCGGAGGGCTCGGCGACCTCGGCGGCCGACTCGTTCTCGAACGGGTTGAAGACCTGCGGGAACCCCGCGTCGGCGAGTGCCGACGTCGCTCCGGAGAACCACGCGGGGGTGGTGTCCGGCATCACCCGCTGCACCGCGCCCAGCAGCGACGAGTCCCGGATGGCCGAGGTGAGCAGCGTGGACGAGGAGGCCGCCAGGACGCTCGCCGCCACCCACGCCACGATCAGCGCCGCCGCCGAGTTCGCCACCGCCCCGCCCACCCCGTCGGCCACCCGGAGCGGACCGGCGTCCAGCTCCCGGCGCAGCCGCAGCGCGAGACGCCCCGCCAGCTCGTGGCCCACCATCGCCGGCAGCAGCACCGTGACCACCGCGACCACCGTCGCCGCCGTCGAGCCCCGCGCCACCAGGTCCATCACCCACGGCAGGACCCAGACGCCGAGCGCCGCGCCGCCGACGAAGCCGGCCAGCGACACACAGCCCGCCACCAGTCCGCGCCGGTAGCCGGAGGCCGCGTAGACCAGCACCACGAGCGCCAGCACGATGTCGAGCAGGTCCACGCGAACCGCCTTTCTACCGGACCCCGGGACCCTCAGTACGCGCCGTACCGGGCCGATGATCAGCCTGAGTCGCGCGACTGTCCGAAAAGCGGCCACCCGTGCGAGCGAATGTGTGCGGTCACCCGTGAAACGCCGCGCACCGGGACGATGGTTCCACCGGGTGGCACAGCCCACATCGCGGACAGAGCGGAACGGCCGGACAGTAGGACCATGCGAGTCTTCCGAGGACCGCGCCGGGCCCGGGAGCGACGGCCCGCCCGCATACCCGGCGCCGCCCGCATGCCGGCCGCGGCCCGGGCGCTGCTCGGTGCCCTGCCCGGTCTGGCCGCCGTCGCCGCGCTCTTCCTGTGCGCCGACGGCGTGGAACGGGCGGCCGACACGGGGGCGGCCCCGGCCGCCGCCACCGACCGGTACGCCGCGCCCCGCCCCGACATCGTGCCCCGGTCGGTCTGGCTGGGCGACGCCGCCCGCGCGCAGCCCGCCCCCCGCTACGACGACAAGGTGATCGCCGTCTTCGTCCACCACACGGACACGCCGAACGGCTACGACTGCGCGGACGTGCCGGCGATACTGCGCGGGGTGTACCAGGGCCAGACCGGCGCCCGGGACTGGGACGACATCGGCTACAACTTCGTCGTCGACCGCTGCGGCACCGTTTACGAGGGCCGGGCCGGCGGGATCGACCGGCCCGTCACCGGCGCCCACACCCAGGGCTTCAACCACCGCACCACCGGGATCGCCGCCCTCGGCACCTACACCGCCGGGGTGCCCGTGCCCCGCGAGCTGACCGACGCGATCGCCGCCGTGGCCGCCTGGAAGCTCGGCGAGACCGGCACCGACCCGCGCGCCGAGGTCGCCCTGGTCTCCAGCAACGGCCTCAGCCGCTACGCCGCGGGCGCCACCGCGACCCTGCCCGCCGTGGCGGGTCACGACGACGGCTACGCGACGACCTGTCCGGGCGCGGCCCTCGCCGCCCGCCTCGGTGACATCAGGGACACGGCGGCCCGCCTCCAGGGCCGGGTCTGACCGTCCCGGCGGGCGGGGCACGTCACTCCGGTCCGAACCTCGCCCACAGACGGGGCAGGCGCTCGGCCAGGGCCCGGTCGTCCTCCAGGTCGATCGGCGTGCCCAGCGGTTCGGCGGGCGCGGGGGCGATGCCCAGGTCCGGGGCCACGGTGCCGGTGAGCTGCTCGTAGGCCTCGTCGGCCGCGTAGCCCAGCTCCTCGCCGTCGCCGTCCAGTTCCTCGTCGAAGTCGTCCAGCAGTTCGGCGAGCGAGTCGGGCTCGTGCACCGCGCCCTCGTACACCTCGCGCCCCTGGCCGATCAGCCAGCACCGGAAGAAGTCGAAGGCGTCGTCGCTGGCCCCGCCGAGCAGCACCCACGCGGCACCCCACAGGTCCCAGGTGCAGGCGCGGTTGTAACGGGCCTCGAAGTGGCGGGCGAAGTCGAGCACCAGGTCCGGGTCCATGTCGAGCAGCCGCTCCACGAGCAGGTCGGCCTGGTCCTCGGGATCGCCGTCGGCACGCTGCCGGGCCGAGTCGATCAGCTCCCAGAACTCCGTCTCGTCCATCACGGGTCCAGCATCGGCCCTGGGCGGTGGCTGCGCACGTGGAGTGCGGCGGATCGTTATGTGCGGATGCCTGCGGCGCCTGTGCGGGTTCGGTGGGGGTGCGCGTAGCGCGGTGCGTGTGGTGGGTGGGTCGGGGCCGCGCCGGGGGGTGTCCGTCCTCGGAACGGCCCGGAATCGGTTACTTGAAGAGGCTCGGGGCGTTGACGCGCCAACCGCTGCGGGCGGACACCCCCCGACACGACCCCTTCTCGCCGTACGCGGCTGCGGCTCGCCATCCCTGCGGGCCCCGGCCCGCCGTACGCGGCTATCCCCCTAGCTGCGGGCAGTCGTGCCTCCCCCAGTGCCTGAACGGCCTGGGAGGTACCCCCAGGCGGCACGGGTGGGCGCAGCGGCACCCCGCTACGCCGGGCCGCGTCCCCCACCCCGCGCCCACACCCACCCCGCCTCCACACCCACCCCGGCACCCGCAACCACCCGGCGGCTCAGCCCCCGTACAACCCCGCCAACCGCCGCGCATCCTGAGCGAAGCGTTCCCGCAGGGCCGCCGGCGCCAGTACCTCCACCTCCGGCCCGAGCCCCCTCAGCTGCGTGTGCGCGACGTCCTCCGACTCCACCGGCAGCGTCACCGTCACCCAGCCCTCCGCGTCCGGCGCCCCCGCGCCCTCCAGCGCCTCCCGGACGGACAGCGCATCGACGGCGTACGGCAGCGTGCGCACCCCCCGCTCCGACAGCCGCACCACGACCTCGGCCCGCAGGATCGAGCGCGCGAACTGCTCGGCCCGCTCCGCCCAGAACGCGGGCAGGTCGAAGCCGTCGTCCCGGGTGAAACGTTCCTCGCCCGCGTCCACCGCCGTGAACCGGTCGATGCGGTACACGCGGAAGGGCCCGTCGCCCGCCGCCCCCGCGACCCGCGCGCACAGGTACCAGACCCCGGCCTTCAGCACGAGGCCGTACGGCTCCAGGTCGCGGACGACCTCGTCCGTCCCGCGCCGGTAGCGCGCGGCGACGCGCCGGTCGTCCCAGACCGCGTCCGCCACCGCGGGCAGCAGCTCGGGAGTCTCCGGCTCGCGGAACCAGTTCGGCGCGTCCAGGTGGAAGCGCTGGGCCGCCGTACGGGAGGCGTCCCGCAGGGAGGGGAGCAGGGCCGCCGACACCTTCAGGCGGGCCGCCGAGGCCGCGTCCTCCAGGCCCATCTCGCGCAGCGCCCCGGGCACCCCGGACAGGAACAGCGCCTCCGCCTCGCCCCGGGCCAGCCCGGTCAGGCGGGTGCGGTAACCGCCGACCAGGCGGTAGCCGCCGGCCCGCCCCCGCTCCGCGTACACCGGCACGCCCGCCTCCGACAGCGCCTGCGCGTCCCGCGTCACGGTCCGCTCCGACACCTCCAGCTCCCGGGCCAGTTCGGCGGCCGTCATGGCCGGGCGGGACTGGAGGAGCAGCACCATCTTGATGAGGCGGGCAGCACGCATCCCCACATGATGCAGGAGAACGCCGGAAGGCCTCCGCCGGAGCGAAGGCCTTCCGTTGGTGACGCGTGACCTCTACAGGCCGTAGCGCTCGCGCGCTTCCTTCACGGCCGTCGCCTTGACCTCGCCGCGCTTGGCGAGCTGGGCCAGGGCCGCGACCACGATGGACTCGGCGTCCACGCCGAAGTGGCGGCGGGCGGCGTCGCGGGTGTCCGACAGGCCGAAGCCGTCGGCGCCCAGCGAGGACCAGTCCTGCTCGACCCACTGCGCGATCTGGTCCGGGACCTGGCGCATGTAGTCGGAGACCGCGAGGACCGGGCCCTCGACGCCCTGCAGCGCCCGGCGGACGTACGGCACCCGCTCCTCGCCGCGCAGCAGCGCCGCGTCGGCGTCCATGGCGTCCCGGCGCAGCTCCGTCCAGGAGGTCGCGGACCACACGTCGGCGGCCACGCCCCAGTCCTCGGCGAGCAGCCGCTGCGCCTTGAGCGTCCAGTGGATCGCCGTGCCGGAGCCGAGCAGCTGGATGCGCGGGGCGTTGGCGGCCGGGGTCAGGCCCGCCGTCTCCGCCGTGTTGAAGCGGTACAGGCCCTTGACGATGCCCTCGTCGACGCCGGGCGCGGACGGCTTGGCCGGCTGCGGCATCGGCTCGTTGTAGACCGTCAGGTAGTAGAAGACGTTCGGGTCCTCGCCCGGGGCCGCCTCGCCGTACATGCGGCGCAGGCCGTCCTTGACGATCGCGGCGATCTCGTACGCGAACGCCGGGTCGTAGGACAGCGCGGCCGGGTTGGTCGCCGCGATGGCCGGGGAGTGGCCGTCCGCGTGCTGAAGACCCTCACCGGTCAGCGTGGTGCGGCCCGCGGTGGCGCCGACCAGGAAGCCGCGGCCGAGCTGGTCGCCGAGCTGCCACATCTGGTCGGCCGTGCGCTGCCAGCCGAACATCGAGTAGAAGATGTAGAACGGGATCATCGCCTCGCCGTGCGTCGCGTACGCGGTGGACGCGGCGATGAAGTCGGCCATCGAGCCGGCCTCGGTGATGCCCTCGTTGAGGATCTGGCCGTTCTCGGCTTCCTTGTAGTACATCAGCTGGTCGCGGTCGACCGGCTCGTACGTCTGGCCCTTGGGGGAGTAGATGCCCAGGGACGGGAAGAGGCTCTCCATGCCGAAGGTGCGGGCCTCGTCGGGGACGATCGGCACCCAGCGCTTGCCGGTCTCCTTGTCCCGGACCAGGTCCTTGACCAGGCGGACGAAGGCCATGGTGGTGGCCACGTTCTGCGAGCCGGAACCCTTGTCGAAGGACGCGAACGCCTTGTCGGCGGGCGCGGGCAGCGGCGCCAGCGGGTGCACGCGGCGGGCCGGGGCCGGACCGCCGAGGGCGGCGCGGCGCTCCTGGAGGTAGCGCACCTCGGGGGAGTCGGCGCCCGGGTGGCCGTAGGGGACCACGCCGTCGACGAAGTCGCTGTCCTTGATCGGCAGGCCGAGCAGGTCGCGCATGTCCTTGAACTCGTCCACCGAGAGCTTCTTCATCTGGTGGTTGGCGTTCTTGGACGCGAAGCCGCTGCCCAGGGTGTGGCCCTTGACCGTCTGGGCCAGGATCACGGTCGGCGCGCCCTTGTGGGCGAGCGCGGCGCGGTAGGCGGCGTAGACCTTGCGGGACTCGTGGCCGCCGCGCGAGTAGTGGAAACACTCGAGGATCTTGTCGTCGGACAGCAGCTTCGCCATCTCGACGAGCGCCGGGTCCTTGCCGAAGAAGTCCTCGCGGATGTAGGCGGCGTCGCGGGTCTGGTACGTCTGGACCTGGGCGTCCGGTACCTCGCGCAGCCGGCGTACGAGGGCGCCGGTGGTGTCGAGCTGGAACAGCTCGTCCCAGGCCGTGCCCCACAGCGACTTGACGACGTTCCAGCCGGCGCCGCGGAACTGGGCCTCCAGCTCCTGCACGATCTTGAAGTTGGCGCGGACCGGACCGTCGAGGCGCTGCAGGTTGCAGTTGATGACGAAGGTCAGGTTGTCCAGGCCCTCGCGGGAGGCGAGGGTGAGCGCGGTGGTGGACTCCGGCTCGTCCATCTCGCCGTCACCGAGGAACGCCCACACGTGGGAGTTCGTCAGGTCCTTGATGCCGCGGCTGGTCAGGTAGCGGTTGAACCGCGCCTGGTAGATCGCGGAGATCGGGCCGAGGCCCATGGAGACGGTGGGGAACTCCCACAGCCAGGGCAGCCGGCGCGGGTGCGGGTAGGACGGCAGACCGTTGCCCCCGGCCTCGCGGCGGAAGTTGTCCAGCTGCTCCTCGTTCAGACGGCCGTCGAGGAAGGCACGGGCGTAGATGCCGGGGGAGGCGTGGCCCTGGACGTAGAGCTGGTCGCCGGAGCCGTCACCCTCCTTGCCCTTGAAGAAGTGGTTGAAGCCGGTCTCGTAGAGCCAGGCCGCGGAGGCGAAGGTGGCGATGTGGCCGCCGACGCCGTACTTGCTGCCGCGGGTCACCATCGCCGCCGCGTTCCAGCGGTTCCAGGCGGTGATCCGCTGCTCCAGCTCCTCGTCGCCGTCCACGGTGGGCTCGTCGGCGGTCGGGATGGAGTTGACGTAGTCGGTCTCCAGCAGCTTCGGCAGCGCCAGGCCCGCGCCCTCGGCGCGCTCCAGCGTGCGGCGCATCAGGTACGCGGCACGGTGCGGCCCGGCCGCCTGGGTGACGGCGTCCAGGGAGGCCTGCCACTCGGCGGTCTCCTCGGGGTCGCGGTCCGGGAGCTGGTCCAGCTCGCTCGGCTGGATGGCTTTGGGGTCGGTCGTCATGTCGCCGCCTTCCTCAGTCGAAGGGGGTTCCCTCATCGGCAAGGGTTCGGGGGTGCCCTAGGTCTTTGGCAGGACAGGGCTGTGGGCTTGGGTGCAAGCCCGTCTGTGACTGTAACTCCCTGATCGATGATCGATCAAAGGGTTGAGGGGCAAAAACTCTTGATCACGAGAAAGTCGGCACGGGGTGCCTCCGGCGGTGGCACGGGGTGACCTTCAGATGGGAGGTTTGTGCAGGTGAGCGCGGTGCGGCTCGGGTGGTTCGGTTGCGTGGCGGGTGCGGGCGCGTCGTGGTTTCTCGCGCAGTTCCCCGCGCCCCTGGGAACGGCTGCGCCGTTCTCCAGGGGCCCGAACTAGGGGCGGGGGGCGCAGCCCAGGACATGGGACTTGACGATCTCCGGGATGCGGGGGTCGCGGCGGCGGAAGGCCGCGACCAGCTCCTCGTGCTCCTCCGCGTACGACTGCTGCACCGTCCCCAGCCACCGTATCGACAGCGCCGTGAACACCTCGATCCCCAGCCCCTCCCACGTGTGCAGCAGCACCGAGTTGCCCGCCGCCCGCACCAGCTCCCGGTGGAAACCCACCGTGTGCCGCACCTGGCCCGTGCCGTCGGAGACCCGGTCGGCCTCGTACAGCGCGGCGACGTGCGGCTCCAGGGCCGAGCAGTCCAGGGCCAGCCGGTCCGCCGCCAGCTCGGCCGCGATCGCCTCCAGGCCGGCCCGGACGGGGTAGCTCTCCTCCAGGTCGGCGGCGGTCAGGTTGCGCACCCGCACGCCCTTGTTCGGCGCCGACTCGATCAGCCGCAGCGACTCCAGCTCCCGCAGCGCCTCCCGCACCGGCGTCTGGCTGACCTCCAGCTCGGTCGCGATCCGGCGCTCCACGATCCGCTCGCCCGGCTGCCAGCGTCCGCTGATGATCCCTTCCAGGATGTGCTCGCGGATCTGTTCGCGCAGCGAGTGGACGACGGGCGCGGTCATGAGAGCTCCTTCGGGAGGGTCCCCTTCGGACCCTGGGGCGACTGACGTGGAGAAACAATACGGCCGTCACGGTGGGCGGGAAGGGCGCACGGGGGCGCTTTGACGCAGGTGAGACGAGACTTACACAGCGTGCCCCGCCCGGAACACGGTGATGCCCCCGCCCGGAAGGTTCCGGGCGGGGGCATCACAGGGGCCCACTGGCGGGGGGAGACTACAGGCCGAGCTCGACCTCGAACTCGCCCGCCTCCAGGATCGCCTTGACCGCCGTCAGGTAGCGGGCGGCGTCGGCGCCGTCCACCAGACGGTGGTCGTAGGACAGGGTCAGGTACGTCATGTCACGGACGCCGATGACCGGACCGTCCTCCGTCTCGATGACGGCCGGACGCTTGACCGTGGCACCGATGCCGAGGATGGCGACCTGGCCCGGCGGCACGATGATCGTGTCGAACAGCGCGCCGCGCGAACCGGTGTTGCTGATGGTGAAGGTCGCACCGGCCAGCTCGTCCGGGCTGATCTTGCTGGCCCGGACCTTGCCCGCCAGGTCGGCGGTCGCCTTGGCGATGCCGGCCAGGTTCAGGTCACCGGCGTTCCTGATGACCGGGGTCATCAGGCCCTTCTCGGAGTCCACCGCGATACCGATGTTCTCGGTGTCGAAGTAGGTGATGGTCCCCTCGGCCTCGTTGATCTTGGCGTTGACCGGCGCGTGCGCCTTCAGCGCCTGGGCCGCGGCCTTGACGAAGAACGGCATCGGCGAGAGCTTGACGCCCTCACGCGCCGCGAACGCGTCCTTGGCACGGGCGCGCAGCTTCATCAGACGGGTGACGTCGACCTCGACGACCGACGACAGCTGGGCCTGCTCGTGCAGCGCCTTGACCATGTTGTCGCCGATGACCTTGCGGATGCGCGGCATCTTGACGGTCTGGCCGCGCAGCGGGGAGGCCTCCAGGGTGGGGGCCTTCTTCGCGGCAGGGCCCCCGGCCGTCACAGCGGCAGCGGCGGCCGGAGCCGGGGCGGCGGCCTTCGCGGCCTCGGCGGCGGCGATGACGTCCTGCTTGCGGATACGGCCGCCGACGCCGGTGCCCTTGACGCTGGACAGGTCGACGCCGTTCTCGGCGGCGAGCTTGCGCACCAGCGGGGTGACGTAGGCACCGTCGTCCACCGGCTGGGCGGCGGCCGGGGCAGCCGGAGCGGCGGCCTGGGCCGGCGCGGGCGCCGGGGCGGCGGGCT
>NZ_MULI01000132.1 GCF_002939385.1 Streptomyces sp. MH60
GCAACCGCGCCACCGCGCGGCGGCGCCGGATCGCGGTGGGCGCCGGCGCGGTCGCCCTGGTCGCGGCCATCGGCGTCGGTACGTGGCTGGCCACGGGCGGTGACGAGGAGGGCACCGGACCCCAGGACACGCGGAACTCGGCCCCGGCCGCTCCCTGAGGCCGCACCGCCCCCGGCGCCCGCGCCCGCACCCGCCGGGCGTGGACCGGCGGCCGGAGCCGTTACGCTGGACGCGTGGCAGTCGTCGATGTATCCGAAGAGCTGAAGTCCCTCTCCTCGACCATGGAGTCGATCGAGGCCGTCCTGGACCTCGACAGGCTGAGGGCAGACATCGCCGTGCTCGAGGAGCAGGCGGCAGTGCCCTCGCTGTGGGACGACCCGGAGGCGGCGCAGAAGATCACCAGCAAGCTGTCGCACCTCCAGGCCGAGGTGCGCAAGGCCGAGGCCCTGCGCGGCCGGATCGACGATCTCGGCGTGCTCTTCGAGATGGCCGAGGAGGAGGACGACCCGGACACCCGTGCCGAGGCCGAGTCCGAGCTCACGGCCGTCCGCAAGGCGCTGGACGAGATGGAGGTCCGCACCCTGCTCTCGGGCGAGTACGACGCGCGTGAGGCGCTCGTCAACATCCGCGCCGAGGCGGGTGGCGTGGACGCCGCCGACTTCGCCGAGAAGCTCCAGCGCATGTACCTGCGCTGGGCCGAGCAGCACGGCTACAAGACCGAGGTCTACGAGACGTCGTACGCGGAGGAGGCCGGCATCAAGTCGACCACCTTCGCCGTGCAGGTGCCGTACGCCTACGGGACCCTCTCCGTCGAGCAGGGCACGCACCGGCTGGTGCGCATCTCGCCCTTCGACAACCAGGGGCGCCGCCAGACCTCCTTCGCGGGCGTCGAGATCCTCCCCGTGGTCGAGCAGACCGACCACATCGAGATCGACGAGTCCGAGCTGCGGGTGGACGTCTACCGGTCCTCCGGCCCCGGCGGCCAGGGCGTGAACACCACCGACTCGGCGGTGCGCCTCACCCACATCCCCACCGGCATCGTCGTGTCCTGCCAGAACGAGCGCTCCCAGATCCAGAACAAGGCCACCGCCATGAACGTCCTCCAGGCCAAGCTCCTGGAGCGGCGCCGCCAGGAGGAGCAGGCCAAGATGAACGCCCTCAAGGGCGACGGGGGCAACTCCTGGGGCAACCAGATGCGTTCGTACGTGCTGCACCCGTACCAGATGGTCAAGGACCTGCGCACGGAGCACGAAGTGGGCAACCCCGAGGCCGTGTTCAACGGTGAGATCGACGGATTCCTGGAGGCCGGAATTCGCTGGCGCAAGCAGCGGGAGAAGTAACGCGAAGCGGAGTCGCCGCTTTGTCGACAAGGCAACTGCCGCCCTACCGGCGGCGGTTGCCTTTTGTCTGCTCCCTGTTCGCCGGTGATGTCTGGGTTTTGCATCACACTCACAGCCTTTGTGTCCGGCATACGTCCCGTACCTGGACATCGCGTACGCAATGGCCTTGACGGGGCTTTGAACATTCGGAATGGTGAGGCTCGGCATGCGTATTTCTGGGGCGCATGTGAACCGGGGGACTTGAGCACACACGCAGCCACCCCCGTCGATCACGGCCCCCGAGTGCGGCCTCACCGACCAATCGGCTACTGGGGGTAGCAACTACATGACGAAGAAGACGCGCATCCGTGTCGCGCGCATAGCGGCCGGCGCCGTGATCGCGGCCGGCGCCTCCCTGACCGCGGCGGGTGCCGCCTCGGCGCTCGACATCGGCGTGAACGCCAGCGCCGACGGCGACGGCGTCGGCCTCGGCGTCAGCGTCCAGGGCGGCGAGGAGGACGGCGGTGCGACCGAGGGCAACGCCATTGTCGGCGTGACCGAGGGCGGCGAGAACGGCGGCAACGGCGACATCGGCGGCAACGGTGACGACGGCGGTGCCGGTGACATCGGCGGCAACGGTGACGACGGCGGCGCTGGCGACATCGGCGGCAACGGTGACGACGGCGGCGCCGGTGACATCGGCGGCAACGGTGACGACGGCGGTGCCGGTGACATCGGCGGCAACGGTGACGACGGCGGTGCCGGTGACATCGGCGGCAACGGTGACGACGGCGGTGCCGGTGACATCGGCGGCAACGGCGACAACGGCGGTGCCGGCGACAACGGCGGCAACGGCAACAACGGCGGCAACGGCGGCAACGGCGGCAACTCCGGCGGCACCGGTGGCGACGACAACACCACCCCTGACGGCGGCGGCAACGACAACGTCGCTCAGGAGGAGGGTTCCTCCGCGCTGACCGACACCGGCGAGGAGGCCCCGGCCTCCTCCGACACCGCCGCCCAGGGCAGCGGTGAGGAGCTCGCCGAGACCGGCGCCGCGGAGACCACGTTCCTGCTGGTCGGCGCCGCGACGATGATCGCCGGAGGCATCGGCTTCCGCTTCCTGCCGCGCCTGATGAACGGCCGCGGCGGAGCCGCTGCCTGACGGTAGCGGTCCGCGTACGCACCGCGCACGCAGACGAAGGGGCCCGGAGCGTCCTCGCTCCGGGCCCCTTCCCTGTCTTCCTGGTGCTTGCCGGCCCGTCCCGCTACGTCCTGGCGGCCCTGAAGGCCGCTCCTGGCGCCTCAGACGGTCTGGTGGGCCAGCAGGGCCATCGCCGCGATCAGCACCGCCACCAGCGCGATCAACGTCGCCGGATTCAGTCCCGCCAAGAAGTTGCTCTCCTGCTGCAGCCGCTCGCGGTTCGCCCGGCACACCGGGCACCTGCCCTCACTCACGGGCGCCGCGCAGTTCGCGCACACCAACCGGTCGTACGTCATGCGCTCGCCCTCCTTGCCACCGGCTCCGTTCGGAACAACGCCCGCGACGACACGAACGTTCCCCTCCACTGTGCCAGGTTCCGAGGGGCCCCGCGCGCCCTCCCGTAGGGACAAAACACACAACTGATACGCAACCCCGACCGGTGACTGCGGTCCCCTCCCCGGTTCGCGTAAGGTCACGCTCATCTACCCCCGGCGACCCGTGGTGCATCCGTGATCCGATTCGACAACGTCTCCAAGGTCTACCCCAAACAGAGCCACCCAGCCCTCAGGGACGTCTCCCTGGAGGTCGAGAAGGGCGAGTTCGTCTTCCTCGTCGGGTCCTCCGGCTCCGGAAAGTCCACCTTCCTGCGGCTGATCCTCCGCGAGGAGCGGTGCAGCCACGGACAGGTGCACGTCCTCGGGAAGGACCTCGCCCGCCTGTCCAACTGGAAGGTGCCGCAGATGCGGCGCCAGCTGGGGACGGTCTTCCAGGACTTCCGCCTGCTGCCGAACAAGACGGTCGGCGAGAACGTCGCCTTCGCCCAGGAGGTCATCGGCAAGTCCCGCGGTGAGATCCGCAAGTCCGTGCCGCAGGTCCTCGACCTCGTCGGACTCGGCGGCAAGGAGGACCGCAGGCCCGGCGAGCTGTCCGGCGGTGAGCAGCAGCGCGTCGCCATCGCGCGCGCCTTCGTCAACCGGCCCAAGCTGCTGATCGCCGACGAGCCCACGGGCAACCTCGACCCGCAGACCTCGGTCGGCATCATGAAGCTGCTCGACCGGATCAACCGGACGGGCACCACCGTGGTGATGGCCACGCACGACCAGAACATCGTGGACCAGATGCGCAAGCGCGTCATCGAGCTGGAGAAGGGCCGCCTCGTCCGGGACCAGGCACGCGGTGTCTACGGCTACCAGCACTGACGAGCCACAGACGACGAGGAACGGAAAGGCTTAACGAGACGCCATGCGCGCCCAGTTCGTAGTCTCGGAGATCGGAGTCGGTCTTCGCCGCAATCTGACGATGACCTTCGCGGTCATCGTCTCGGTCGCCCTGTCCCTGGCCCTGTTCGGCGGTTCGCTGCTGATGAGCGACCAGGTCAACAACATGAAGGGCTACTGGTACGACAAGGTCAACGTCTCGGTGTTCCTCTGCAACAAGAGCGACGCCGAGTCCGATCCCAACTGCGCCAAGGGCGCGGTGACCGAGGACCAGAAGAAGCAGATCATGTCCGACCTCGACGAGATGGCCGTCGTCGAGAAGGTGACCTACGAGTCGCAGGACGAGGCGTACAAGCACTACAAGGAGCAGTTCGGCGACTCGCCGCTGGCCAGCTCCCTCACGCCGGACCAGATGCAGGAGTCGTACCGGATCAAGCTGAAGGACCCGGAGAAGTACCAGGTCATCGCGACCGCCTTCGACGGCCGGGACGGCGTGCAGTCCGTGCAGGACCAGAAGGGCATCCTGGACAACCTCTTCGGCCTCCTCAACGGCATGAACTGGGCCGCCCGCGCGGTGATGGCCCTCATGCTCGTGGTCGCGCTGATGCTGATCGTCAACACCGTGCGCGTCTCGGCGTTCAGCCGGCGCCGCGAGACCGGCATCATGCGCCTCGTGGGCGCCTCCGGCTTCTACATCCAGGCGCCGTTCATCATGGAGGCGGCGGTCGCCGGTCTGATCGGCGGCGGGGTCGCCTGCGGCTTCCTCGTGATCGCCAGGTACTTCATCATCGATCACGGGCTCGCCCTGTCCGAGAAGCTGAACCTGATCAACTTCATCGGCTGGGACGCCGTCCTGACGAAGCTGCCGCTCATCCTGGCCACGAGTCTGCTGATGCCCGCGTTGGCGGCGTTCTTCGCGTTGCGCAAGTACCTGAAGGTGTGACGCATACCAAGGGGGCCGCGTGGTCAAGGGACCGTGCGGCCCTTACGCGTTGTCCTAGACTCACCGGCATGTCAGGTCGTGACCTGTTCTGTCAGCCCCGTCGCGTGCGCCACGGGGCCGCCCTGACCTTGGTGTTCGCGAGTGTGCTCGTCGCGGGCGCGGCCACCGGCTCGCTCCCCGGACCGGAGCGGAAGTCCGATCCCGGCACGGCCCGTTCGGCCGCCCCCGTCGGTCAGCAGGCCCGCCACGACGACGTCGCCCGCGCGGCGGCCGAGGCCGTGGCCGACGGCAAGTCCCCCGTGGAGGCCGCCGAACGCGCGGTCAGCCGCAGCGGGGACCGCTGGGGCGCCGTCTACTCCGAGGGCGAGTACGAGGAGTTGGAGGACGCCCTCGACGGCCGGTACACCGGCGTCGGGCTCTCCGCGCGCCGCGAGCGCGACGGCCGCATCGAGGTGACCAGGGTGCGTTCCGGCTCACCCGCCGCCGACGCCGGGATCCGCGAGGGCGACCGGCTGCGCAGCGTCGACGGTGAGCGGGTCGACGGGCGGCCCGTCACCGAGGTCGTCTCCATACTGCGCGGCGACGCCGAGCCGGAGCCCGCCGGCACCGCCGTCCGGCTGGGCCTGGAGCGCGGCACGCGCGCGTGGACCGAGACCGTGCGCCGCGCCCGGCTGTCCACGGACCCGGTGACCGTCCGCACGCTCGCCGACGGCCTCACCGTCGTCAAGATCGCCTCCTTCACCAAGGGCGTCGGCGAGCAGGTGCGCGAGGCCGTGGCACGGGTGCCGTCCGGCGCCGGGGTCGTCCTCGACCTGCGCGGCAACTCCGGCGGTCTGGTCACTGAGGCCGTCACCGCCGCCTCCGCCTTCCTCGACGGCGGCCTGGTCGCCACGTACGACGTCGACGGCGACCAGCGGGCCCTGCACGCCGAGACCGGCGGCGACACCGCCAGGCCCCTGGTCGCGCTCGTCGACGGCGGCACGATGAGCGCGGCCGAGCTGCTCACCGGGGCCCTCCAGGACCGCGGCCGGGCGGTCGTCCTGGGCTCCCGCACCTTCGGCAAGGGCTCGGTGCAGATGCCGAGCCGGCTGCCCGGCGGGACGGTGGCCGAGCTGACCGTCGGGCACTACCGCACCCCCTCCGGGCGCGGCGTCGACGGCAGGGGCATCACGCCCGACCTGGAGGTCGACCCGGCGGACCCGGCCGCCCTCGCGCGCGCCCGTACGGTGCTGAGCGGGCTCGGGCCGACCGCGTAATCGGCTTTCCGTCAGGCCCCTCCGTAGTGCCAAAATGGACCGCACTATGGCTAAGGAAAAAGGGCGCAAGCTGATCGCGCAGAACAAGAAGGCGCGGCACGACTACCAGATCCTCGACACCTACGAGGCCGGCCTCGTGCTGTCCGGTACCGAGGTGAAGTCGCTGCGCCAGGGGCGGGCCTCGCTGGCCGACGGCTTCGTGCAGCTGGACGGTCACGAAGCGTGGCTGCACAACGTGCACGTGCCGGAGTACAGCCAGGGCACCTGGACCAACCACAGCGCCCGCCGCAAGCGGAAGCTGCTGCTGCACCGCGTGGAGATCGACAAGCTGGAGTCGAAGTCCCAGGAGACCGGTCACACGATCGTGCCGCTGGCGCTCTACTTCAAGGACGGGCGGGCCAAGGTCGAGATCGCGCTGGCACGCGGCAAGAAGGAGTACGACAAGCGGCAGACCCTCCGGGAGAAGCAGGACCGCCGCGAGGCGGAGCGGACGGTCTCGGCGATCCGGCGCAAGCAGCGGGCCTGAGCCGCGGGAATAGGCTGGCACGTGCGTGCGTTGGTCACGTACGATGGCACGTGCACCCCACAGAGGGTGTGCGCCCCTCTTCGGAGGACTTGAAAAATCAACATGGGGATGATCGGTTTCGACAGCGGCTGTCGAAGCAGGGGAAGCGTGTCGAGGAAGCGGCCATGATCTCGTAAACCACAGGCCGAAAAAATAATCGCCAACACCAAGCGCGATTCCTCCCAGCAGGCCTTCGCCCTCGCTGCCTGATCTCAGGTAGCGAAGCGAGCCTCCTACTAAGGGAGTGTCAGCCCGGGGCTGTTCCCGACCCGGATCCTGGCATCAGCTAGGGGACTAAACCTTGATCCCGGTCACGGGGTGAAGAGGGAAACCAAACAGTGACTGAGCCCGTCGGAGACTTGTCCGCGTGATCTCCGGGGCTGAGAAAATCGAAGCGGACTGCACACGGAGAAGCCCTGATTCCGCACCGTTGGACGCGGGTTCGATTCCCGCCATCTCCACGAGGTCGAGGGTGACGTGTGCTCGCGATAAGCGCGAGCCACGTCGCCCTCGTCGTTTTTGCGCGGCTGCGCCGCGCGCTGCGGGGGCTTCGCCACCCGCACCCCCGTACGGAGGGAACCCCCTGGTCACCGGCACCCGCCGGCGGTCCAGGGGGTTCTCGCGTTCACGCGGTCGGCCGGGTCGGCAGCAGGGCCAGGAGGAGGGCCGTCGCGGCCGCCGTGACCGGTATGCCATAGGCCGCGGTGGGGGAGACGTGCTCCACCGTCCAGCCGCCCGCCGCGCTGCCGCAGGCGATGCCGCCGAGCAGGCCGGTCACCGCGAGGGTCATGCCCTCGTTCAGGCGGCCCTCCGGGGTGCGGTGCTGGACCAGCGTCATCGTGGTCACCATCGTCGGGGCCGTCGCCATCCCGCCGACCAGCAGGGTGAGCGCCAGCAGGGGCAGGGAGCCGCTGAGGGAGGCCGCGAGGAGCGGCAGCGTCAGCAGGGCGGTCATCGCGGCCACGCACCACGGCAGGCGGTGCTCGGCCGGTCCGGCGGGCTTGATCGCGCCGTAGAGCAGACCCGCCGCGCAGGAACCGGCCGCCTGCAGGGCGAGGACCGCACCGGCCGCCGCACGGTGTCCCTGTGCGTCCGCGAAGGCGATGGTGACGACCTCCATGGCGCCGAACACCCCGCCCATCGCCAGGCACACCACCAGCAGCGACGGGATGCCCGGCGCCCGGAAGGGAGCCTTCGCCGTCGGGTGCGGCCGGGCCGGGGGCTCGGTCGAACGCCGGGCGGTGAACAGCAGCATGCCGGTCACCAGCAGCACCACGCCCACGAGCGTGCCCGCCTCCGGGAACAGCGCGGTGCACAGGAACGCCGCGAGGACCGGCCCGAGCATGAAGCACAGTTCGTCCGTGGCCTGTTCGAAGGAGTTCGCGGTGTGCAGCGCGTCGGCGTCCCCCCTCAGCAGGTGGGCCCAGCGGGCGCGGGCCATGCCGCCGGTGTTGGGCGTCGTCGCGGTCGCGGCGTACGCGGCGAACAGGGTCCAGGCGGGCGCCCCGTACCGCACGCACAGCAGCAGCGCGAGGGAGCCCAGCGCGGCGAACAAGGTGGCGGGCAGGGCCACTCTGGCCTGGCCGTACCGGTCCACGAGTCGCGCGGTCCAGGGGGCGACCAGCGCCGTCGCCGCCAGCCCGGTCGCGGTGACGGCGCCGGCGAGGGCGTAGGAACCACGGGTGCCGGCGATCATCACGACGGCGCTGACGCTGAACATGCCCATGGGCAGCCGGGCGATGAGGTTCCCGATCGTGAACGCACGTGCGCCGGGCGTGGCGAGGAGGCGCCGGTACGGGCCGGGCGGCCGGCGTCCGGTGCGGGGGCGGAAGTCGGCCGCGACCAGGGTGTCGGCGGTGACGGCCAGGAGGAGGGCGGGCCGACTGGGACGGGACGGGCGCGCCGGAGTGGGTTGCGGCATGCGTCCACCGTCGTCCGGCGACGGCCGGGGGGTCCAACACCTTCTCCGTGGCCATTCACGCACCGGCGTTGTAAATTCACCGGATGCCCGCACCCGCCCACCTGGACCCCCGCCTCCTGCGCGCCTTCGTCGCCGTCGCCGAGGAGCTGCACTTCACCCGTGCCGCCGCCCGCCTCTACGTCGCCCAGCAGGCGCTCAGCAGGGATGTGCGGCGCCTGGAGCGGGAGTTGGGCGCCGAGCTGTTCGTCCGGACCACCCGGCAGGTGACGCCGACGGCCGACGGCGAGCGGCTGCTGCCCCACGCCCGCCGGGTCCTCCAGGCGCAGGACGACCTGCTGGCCGCCTTCGGGCAGGCGCGCCCGCTGCTGGTCGACCTCAACTCCCCGGGTCTGGTCACCGGCCGCCTGGTCCTGGAGCGGGCCCGTGCGCTCGCGTCCGAGCAGGAGCTGATGGCGCGTTACGAGAGCGGACTGACCCACGCCGCCGGTGAACTGGTCGCGGGCCGCCTCGACGCCTCCTTCGGCCGGTTCGCGGGGCTGCCCGCCGGCCTGCGCGCCGGACTCGCCCACCAGCCGGTGCGCCTGGAACCCATGGCGGTTGTCCTGCCCGAGGACCATCCACTGGCCCGGCTGGCGGAGGTGCCGCTCTCCGCACTCGCCGGAGAGGCCGTGTACGCCGGGGCCGGCAACCCGCGCACGCCGGAGTGGACCGACCTCGCGCAGCGCCTGTTCGAGGGGCGCGGCATCCACGTGGCGTCCCCCGCGCCGCTGGCGGTCGGCGAGGAGGAGTTCCAGCGCATCATGGACAAGACGCGCAATCCGATCCTCGCCGTGGAGAGCTTTCCGGCCATGGCCTCGACCGTGGTGCGCCCCCTCGTCGACCCCGTGCCGCTGTCGCCGGTCTCGCTCGTGTGGCGAAAGGGACTGGTGCATCCCGCGCTCGACGCGCTGTGCCGGGCGGCGTCGCAGGTCGCGACCGAAAAGGGTTGGCTGGAGGTTCCCGGCGACGGATGGATTCCGGCCGTCGACGCCGCTGTGATGTCCCTCCACAAGTGACACTCGGCCACCACACATCCTCCGCGTGCGCTACATTCTTTGCCTGAGCACGGTGTGATACAGGGGGCGCTCGAACCTGGTGGGGGCCGGTTCGGCCGACGAGTGCTCGGAGTCGTATGCGCACCCGGAAGTATTCCGTGGGGGGAAGTGCGCGCGCGTGAAGAATTGGCAAGAAGACGCCCAACCGGAGTGGCCCGAGGCCGAGTCCGGAGCTCGTGATCTCCCGGAGGCGAGACGAGATGCTGACGCCACCGAGGTGCTGCCCCCGACCCGCCCCTTCCCCCCGGCCGGGGGGACTCCGGTGACCGCGCCGGGCTCGGGTTGGTTCGGCGTTTCCGGTGACGGCCCGCGTGGCCGCGGGAGTTCCGACGCCGACCGGACGGAGGTGCTGGGCTCCCGAATAGGCGGCCGTGCCCCCTACGGGCGGGGCCCGGACCCGCTGGCCCAGGCGCGGATAACCTGGGGCAGAACCGAACCGGCCGGGGCGAACCCGGGCAACGCCGCCCCGGCGCCCGGAACCGGCCACGCCCACGGCACCGCCCACGCCCACGGCCCCTTCCCGGACCCCGACCGGACGGACGTCCTCCCGTCGGCCCGTCCCGTCGCCCCGGTCGCCCCCACCCGCGCCTTCCCCGCACCGGCAACCGCACCCTCGCCGGTGCCCCCGCCCGGACCCGCCACCGCCGCACTCCGCGACCCCTGGCAGGAGTTGCCGGACACGGACGGCGACCCGGGCGCCGCCGCCGGGCACACCCACGACCCGCACGAGGTCACCGTCCAGCTCGACGCCGTCCACCTCGGTGACGGCGTGCTGCTGCGGGCCGACGGCGGACACCGCAAGAGCGGCCCGGAGCCCTCCGACGGGCCCGTCTTCGTCGACGCGTCCGGCCGCCGCAGCCGCCTGTACCGCCGCCTCGGCATCCTGGTCGGCGTCGCCTGCGCGGTCTACGCCGTCGTCATCGTCTCCACGCTGCTCTCCGGCAACTCCGACGCGCCCTGGATGCCCGTACCGGGCCAGGAGGAGGGCGCACCGGCCGGTCAGGTCGACACCACCCCGCTGCCCTCCCGGTCGGCGCGGCCCTCCGGCACCGGCGCCGCGGCCCCGCAGGCCACGCCCTCGGCAGGCGCCGGTGCGACGGCCCGACCGGGCGTCGAGGCACCCGCGTCCGGTACGTCCGGTGTGACGGGCGGCTCCACGGGGCAGTCCGGCACGAGCGCCGACGCCCAGTCCTCGGTGCCCGGGACCGACCGCGATCCGGGCGGCGGCGGCGCGAGCGGTCCGGACCCGACGCAGTCGACGCAGGCCCC
>NZ_MULI01000133.1 GCF_002939385.1 Streptomyces sp. MH60
CGCCGCCACCGCCGCCGCGCAGGCCGCCACGGCCTCCGGCGCCGCCCAGTCCGAGGCCAACGAGGCCAAGCGCCAGGCCGCCATCGCCACGACCGCGGCCAACCGCGCCACCAACGCCGCCTCCACGGCGCAGGCGCTCGCCAACACGGCCGCCTCCGCGGCGCGCAAGGCCCGTGACGCCGCCTACTCGGCGGCCGAGCACGCGTTGAAGGCCGCCGACGCGGCCGACGAGGCGGTCAAGTACGCCGGGCAGGCCATCGACTACGCCAACAAGTCCACCGCGCACGCCGCCGAGGCCGTCAAGGCGGCCAACAACGCCACCGAGGCCGTGGACGAGGCCATGGCGACGGAGAAGGCGGCGCGGGAGGCCGAACTGGCCCGGCTGGAGCAGGACAAGCTCCAGGGCATGGACGAGGCCCGGCTGCTGTCCGAGATCGAGGCGCAGGAGCAGGCCGAGTTCGATGACAAGCGCACCCAGGAGGAGCAGACCGCTCAGGCCCTCAAGGAGCTGATCGCGTCCGCCGAGAAGGCCCTGTTCGAGACCGGGGACCTGGCGCTCGCCGCCACCCTGGGCCGCCAGGCCGCCACGGGCCTGCTGGAGGCGAAGGGCGCCTGGACGCGGCAGGCCGCCCAGTACGCGCTGGCCGGCAGCGACGACGACCTGTACTCGTGGATCGACCTGGACCGGGCCCTCGCCCAGAGCCAGGACGACCGGGAGACCGTCCTGCACATCGCCGAGGTGTCCAGCCCCGCCATCGCGCAGGCGGCGCAGGCGGCACTGGAGAGCGAAAGCTCGACGGCGGTGGGCGACTTCCTGACCTCCGGGATGATCCGGGCGTCGCAGGACGACAGCAAGGTGCAGATCGCCCGCATCCTCAACAACAAGCCCGGCAAGGCCGTCACCAAGGCGGCCAACGACGCCCTCGACGCCAACACCCCCGAGGCGATCTCGGAGTTCTTCGACCGCACCTACCCGGAGGCGGTGCGCGAGGACGACGCGGTGGCGACCTCCACCGCCCTCGCCAACGGGGGCGAGTACGTCAAGTCGTACGCCGAGGTGGCCCTGGAGGGGCCCACCTGGATGCGCCGGAACTTCGTCCAGGTCGTCCAGTACACGGCGGCCCAGCTGGACCACGACTCCGCCACCCACATCGCCGCGATCCGCGGGTCGATCGCCGCCGCCGCCAAGATCGCCCACAAGGCACAGGAGAGCGCGGCACTGGCGTCGAAGGCCGCCGCGGAGGCCCGCAACGCCGCCGACAAGGCGAAGGAATGGGCCGACCAGGCCATCGCGTCGGCGAAGGAGGCGGACAGCTACGCCGACCAGGCCAAGCAGAACGCCGACGCCGCCGACAAGTCCGCCGCCGACGCCAAGGCCTCGGCGAGCACGGCCAAGGCCGCCGCCGCGACCGCGCGGGGCGCCTCCCGCTCGGCGAACTACTCCGCCAACAAGGCGATCGACTCCGCCCGTTCGGCGCTCCAGTCCTCCTACAGCGCGCAGGCGTCGGCCGCCAGTGCCCGCCAGTCGGCCCTGGAGGCCGGCCGGGACGCCAAGGCCGCCGCCGCGGCGTCCAGCCAGGCGCGCGCCATCGTCGCCCAGAAGCGGGCCGCCGAACAGGCCGAGGCCGCCCGCAAGGCCAAGGAGAGGGCGCAGCAGCAGCAGCAGGAGGGCCGCGACCCGGCCGACAACGAGAGCAACGACGACGTCCACCCGAACGGCACCGGGTCCGGGAAGGAGGACTGGTGGTCGGACGCGAGCTGGTGGGCCGACGCGGCGAACACGGTCAGTATCGCCTCGGGGTTCATCGCCGCCGGGCTCGGGCTGGCCAGCCTGGTCTTCCCCCCGCTGGCCGTGGGCGCGGCGTTCTTCGGTTACGTGTCCCTGGGCGCCGGTGCGCTGGGGGCACTGTTCACCGGCCTCGAACACGGCTTCACCAGCGGTGAGTTCGTCAAGTCCATCGGCGGCACCGCGCTGAACCTGGCCACCTTCGGCCGGGGCAAGCTCGTCGTCTCGGCCGGCAGGAAGGTGGCGCCGGTGGTGCACAAGGTCGCCGAGGAGGGCAAGGAGCTGGTGTCCTCGATCACCGGCGGACTGTCCAACTTCTTCTGACCGGCGGCGGGCCGGGCGCACCGGCCGCCACCGGACAGCACGTCACACCCGAAAGGACAGTCCTACGATGAGACCATCGTCTCGAATACCGCGCTCCCGGCGCGTGCTGCTCTCCCTGCTGGCCGTCCTGGCGCTCGGCGCCACCACGACGGCCATGGTGCCGGCGCAGGAGACGACGCACACCCAGGAGCGGCCCGGGTACCAGGCGGACCGGACCGACCCGGCCGATTCGGCCGCCGTTCCCGCCCCCACCAAGACCCGCCCCGCCGAGGTGGCACCCGGGGAGCGCTGCGAGCCCACCCGCGCCGGCTCCCGCGAGCGCAGGGCAGGCGCCGTCCAGGCCTGCGTGAGCATGAGCGCCACGCCGGTGAAGTCGGCCGGGCGGCAGTCCCTCGCCGCCGCGTCGTCCGCGGCATCCGCCGACGCCGCCGCCGCCGACGACGACACGGCCAGCTGCGTGATCACCGCCCCCGGCACATGGAAGTTCAACCGCTTCGGCTACTGCGTAAACGGCCTGACCGTGCTGTACGTGCTCAAGGACGGCAACGGCAAGGAGATCGGCACCGGCACGCTGAGCGTGACGACCAGTGCCCTCCTGCCCGCCGAGGGCACGTCGTGGGAGGAGCACGTGACGGTGACCATGACCGGCGCGACCGGGGCCGTCACCTCCCTGACCGCGAAGTTCAGGTCCGCGTGCTCGGCCGGCTGCAAGGCCACCAAGAACGCGCCGTGGTACGGCGGCACCCTGGTCAAGGGCGATTCCCGCAACGGCCGTGTGGCCTACTCCTCCACCCCCGCCGCCGGTACCCAGGTCGAGTTCACGACGTCGTACGAGCTGTACGTGACCGCGCCCGGCGCCCAGGTCACGGACGCGAGCGCCTCCTGGAGCAATCCGGAGCGGATCCGCTGCGACGACGCCGTCAGCGACACCGCCGGCACGCCCGGACCCGGTTGCGTGGTGCCCAGCATCATGCCGGTCGTCACCATCGACGCCACGTCGGGCGCCGCGGCGGTCGGGTACCGGTGGGCCCAGCAGAACCTCGCGGGCGGCTGGGGGCAGGACAAGCCGCTGACCCGGGCGAAGAGCGGCATCGCCGACCGCACCGCGCGCACCTGCGGGGGGTCGGAGCCCTTCCAGGCCATGCCGGACGTCGTCGCGAACGACAGCTGCGGCACGTTCCCCTTCGCGGCCACCCACGAAGGCGGAACCGACGGCGCCCTGTGTGCCGAGATCGTCCTCAAGGACACCGGCGGGGGCTGGGCCGTCCAGCAACTGGGCGACACCGACCTCGGCCGGTCCTGTGTGCGCGCCCACGTCCCCGCTGCCGACGACCAGGCCGCCCGGACCCAGCTCTCGGACGGCTTCGCGAACCAGCGGGTGGTGGAAGCCGAGAAGTTCAAGGTGGAGATCACCGGCGCGACCGCCCAGCCGCAGGGAGCCTGCCTGCGGACTCAGCCGGACGGATCGCTGCGTGCCGGCGACGGGTGGATCAGGAACACCACCGCCGCCGTCGACCACGTGAACAAGACCACCACTCCGGACGGAGCCGGTACCCGCGCGGCCATGGCGCAGGCCTGCCTGGGGAAGAACCTCGACACGGGCTCCGACGCGTCCGGCGACATCACCGGCTGGCAGGACGCGCAGCTGTTCCGCGACACCTACTCGCCGAAGACCGGGCTCGCCCGGTGCCACCTGATCCCCAACATCCTCGGTGGCAAGGGCCAGGTGGTGGACGGCGGACAGGACAACCTCGTGCCCTGCTGGCAGTCCGGCATGAACACCGGCACGCCCAGCATGCGGACCTTCGAGCTGGCGGCTCAGAAGCTGGTCAAGGAGGACCCCAACTTCCAGGCGAACGACGCGCTCTTCTACCAGGTGACGCCCGAGTACCAGGACGCCACGAGCACGATACCGGTGGGGGTCACCATGACCGCTACAGTGCAGCGGGCGGACGGAACGTCCCAGCCGCTGTTTCCCGAGGTCTACATCACCAACACCAAGGGCAACACCGGGACACTGAACCTCGGGAACTGAACACCCTTCTGATCACGCCATCGGGAGCCAGTATGAGTCGTAGCACCCCACCGCGGCCGTTCGACGTCACCGCGCTCTTCCCTCAACTGGCCCCGCTGGCACGTACGGCGACGCGGCTGCATCCGCGTGCCGGGTCGCCCACGCCGCACGACAGCTCGGTCGGCGGGCCGCTCCTGTGGCCCGCCGACGAGCCGTGGCCGTACTGCGCCGGACCGCACGAGTGGGACCAGGTCAACGACCCCTCGTCACCGCGGGACGTGCGGGAGCAGCGGCGCATCCAGACGGCCGCGGTGAACCGGTCGCGCGGCAATCCGCGGGGGGTCGAGTACACACCCGAGGAGAAGGCGGTTCTCGCGCGGATCCATGCCGGGCACCCGTGGCCCGAGGGCCCGATCGCCATGGTGCCCGTGGCCCAGTTGTACCGGCGTGACATTCCCGCCCTGGCCCGGCCCGGGGGGTCCGACGCCGATCTGCTCCAGGTGCTGTGGTGCCCCTTCGACCACCCGGAGCACCCCAGGACCGCGCTGTTCTGGCGGTCCGCCGCCGCGGTCACCGACGTCCTCGCCGCGCCTCCCGAGCCGCCCGCGGTCCAGCTGTCCGACTATGTGCCCCAGCCGTGTCTGCTCGCGCCGGAGGAGGTCACCGAGTATCCCCACTTCCTGGAGCTGGACAAGGAGTTGCGGGAGCGGCTGGCGGACTGGAGCAGGTGGCAGGCGGCCGGGGACGCGGTGGACGGCGCCTACGCCGTGGCGCCGCAGGAGTTCTACGTGAACCAGTTGTCCGTCTCTCCCGGCTGGAAGGCCGGCGGCTGGTCCCGCTGGGGTCTGACCGATCCCGTGTCCCGGACCTGCTCCGCCTGCGGCACCGCGATGGAACCACTGCTGACCATCGCCTCGACCGAGTGGAACCACGGCACCGGGAGCTGGGCCCCCGAGGGAGACCAGGCACGCGACCCGCTTCCCCCGGGCGTTCCGCCGGCCAACTACACCCGCGTCGTCGTCGCCGGCGGCTACGGCCTTCAGCTTCACGTCTGCCCGGCGTCCGCGGACCACCCGCACCTGGAGCTGGTCCAGTAGGGCCCGTCAGGCGCGCGTGCCGTACCGCTCCCGCAACTCCACCTTGCGCACCTTCCCGGACACGGTCATCGGGAAGGAGTCGAGGAGTCGGAGGCGGCTGGGCACCTTGTAGTGGGCCAACTGCCCGTCGCAGTAGGCCCGCAGTTCCTCCAGGGTGAGCGGGTCGGCCGCGTCCCGCGGGACGACGCAGGCCAGCACCTCCTCGCCGTAGCGCTCGTGCGGCACGCCGACCACCTGGACGTCCGCGATCTTCGGGTGGCCGTACAGGAACTCCTCGACCTCGCGGGGATAGATGTTCTCGCCGCCCCGGATGATCATGTCCTTGATGCGGCCGACGATCTCCACGTACCCGTCCTCGCGCATCACCGCGAGGTCGCCGGTGTGCATCCAGCGGCCCTGGTCGATGGCCTCGGCGGTCTTCTCGGGCTCCTCCCAGTAGCCGAGCATCACGCTGTAGCCGCGGGTGCGCAGTTCGCCCGCCTCGCCGCGCGGCAGGGTCACGCCGGTGACCGGGTCGACGACCTTGACCTCGATGTGGGGCAGGACGCGGCCGACGGTGCCGGTGCGGTGTTCGAGGTCGTCGTCCATGCGGGTCTGCAGGGAGACCGGGGAGGTCTCGGTCATGCCGTAGCAGATGGAGACCTGCTCCATGTGCATCTCGGCGACCACCCGTTTCATCACCTCCACCGGGCAGGGGGAGCCCGCCATGATGCCGGTGCGCAGGGAGGTGAGGTCGTAGGAGGCGAAGTCCGGCAGGTTCAGCTCCGCGATGAACATCGTCGGGACGCCGTACAGGGACGTGCACCGCTCCCGCTGCACCGCCTCCAGCGTGGCGGCCGGCTCGAAGGACGGGGCGGGGATGACGATGCAGGCGCCGTGGGAGGTGGCACCGAGGTTCCCCATGACCATGCCGAAGCAGTGGTAGAAGGGGACCGGCAGACAGACCCGGTCCTGCTCCGTGTAGCCGACCGTGCGGCCCACCCAGTAGCCGTTGTTGAGGATGTTGTGGTGGGAGAGGGTGGCGCCCTTGGGGAAGCCGGTGGTGCCGGAGGTGTACTGGATGTTGACCGGGTCGTCGCAGCTCAGCTCGGCGGCGAGCGCGTCGACCCGCTCCTGCGGCACCGAGGCGGCGGACGCGGTGAGCGCGTCCCAGGACGGGTCGCCGATGTAGACGGTCTCGCGCAGTGCGGGGCACCGGCCGCGGACCTGCTCCACGATCGCCCGGTAGTCGCTGCTCTTGTGGGCGAGCGAGGCGACCAGCAGGGTGATGCCGGACTGCCGGAGCACGAACTCCAGCTCATGGGCCCGGTAGGCCGGGTTGACGTTCACCATGATGACGCCGATGCGGGCGGTGGCGTACTGGACGAGGACCCACTCGGGGCAGTTGACCGCCCAGATGCCGACCCGGTCGCCCTTGGTGACGCCCTTCGCGAGCAGTCCCCGCGCCACCTCGTCGACGGCGGCACCGAACCCGGCGTAGGTCCAGCGCCGTCCGGACGGGACGTCCACCAGGGCCTCGCGGTCCGGGTGGGCGGCGATCGCGCGGGCGAGGTCGGCGCCGATGGTGTCGCCCAGCAGCGGGGTGGTGCCGGTGCCGTGGGCGTAGGAGAGGTGGGTCACCTGAAGTCCTCCTCGCGGTACTCGTTCGCGGAACCGGCCGCCGTGGCCTCGCGCAGCTCGATGCGGCGGATCTTGCCGGAGACGGTCTTGGGCAGTTCCCCGAACTCCAGGCGGCGCACCCGCTTGTAGGGGGCGAGGGTCTGGCGGGAGTGCTCGAAGAGCACCTTCGCGGTGTCCGGTCCCGGCTCCCAGCCCGCCGCCAGCACGATGTACGCCTTCGGCACCGCCAGGCGCAGTTCGTCCGGGGCCGGCACGACCGCGGCCTCGGCGACCGCCTCGTGCTCCAGCAGGGCGCTCTCCAGCTCGAAGGGGCTGATCTTGTAGTCGGAGGCCTTGAACACGTCGTCGGCCCGGCCCACGTAGGTGAGGTAGCCGTCCTCGTCGCGCGCGCCGATGTCGCCGGTGCGGTAGTAGCCGCCCGCCATCGCCTCGGCCGTGCGGTCCGGGTCGCCGTGGTAGCCGGTCATCAGGCCGACGGGGTGTTCGGACAGGTCCAGGGCGATCTCGCCCTCGTCGGCGCCGGGCGCGCCGGTCACCGGGTCGAGCAGCTCGACGCGGTAGCCGGGGCTGGGGCGGCCCATCGAGCCGGTCTTGAGCACCTGGCCCGGGCTGTTGGAGACCTGGACGGCGGTCTCGGTCTGCCCGAAGCCGTCCCGGATGGTCCTCCCCCACACGCGGCGGACCTGCTCGATCACCTCGGGGTTGAGGGGCTCACCGGCGGCGACGACCTCGCGGGGCGGGGTGGCGAGCTGCGCCAGGTCGGCCTGGATGAGCATGCGCCACACGGTGGGCGGGGCGCAGAAGGTGGTGACGCCGGCCCGGTCCATCTCGGCCATCAGCCGGCTCGCGTCGAACCGGGTGTAGTTGTACAGGAAGACGGTCGCCTCGGCGTTCCACGGCGCGAACAGGTTCGACCAGGCGTGCTTGGCCCAGCCGGGTGAGGAGATGTTCAGGTGCACGTCGCCGGGTGTCAGCCCGATCCAGTACATGGTCGCCAGGTGCCCCACGGGGTAGGACACGTGGGTGTGCTCGACCAGCTTGGGGCGGGCGGTGGTGCCGGAGGTGAAGTACAGCATCAGCGGGTCGTCGGCGGCGGTGGGGCCGTCCGGGGTGAAGGCGCCGGAGGCCGTGTACACGTCCTCGTAGGGCCGCCAGCCGGGCGCCGTCGCCGCGCCGCCGCCGACCGCGACGCGCGTGTAGTCGCCGGGCACGTCGTCGAACTTGCCGGTGTCCTCGGCCCGCACGATCACGTGCTTCACCCGGCCGCGGTCGACGCGGTCGCGCAGGTCGGCGGGGCCGAGCAGGGTGGTGGCGGGGATGACGACGGCGCGCAGCTTCATCGCGGCCAGCGCGGTCTCCCACAGCTCGGCCTGGTTGCCGAGCATCACGAGGATGCGGTCCTCCGGGCCGACGCCCCACTCGCGCAGGCGGTTCGCGACGCGGTCGGAGCGGGCGGACATCTCGGCGAAGGAGACCCGGACCTCGCGGCCGTCCTCCTCGACGATGTGCAGGGCGGTGCGGTCGTTCCCGTCGGCGATGACGTCGAACCAGTCCAGCGCCCAGTTGAAGTTCCGGGGGCGGGGCCACCGGAACCCCTCGTAGGCGGCGGTGTAGTCCTCGCGGTGTTCCAGCAGGAAGTCCCGTGCGGTGCGGAACAGCTCCGTGGCCGTCGTCATCTGTCCTCCTCGGTGCCGGACCTTGCCGGGCGGCTCTGTGCCATCGTCTAATCCGTGATGTGGGTCTCACTACCCCCGAACGGGGGTGTGCGTCCCAGGACGGCGGTCGCGAGGGAGGTCGGAACCGGTGGTGGTGGACGCGGCGGACGCGGCTCAGATCCGCAGCGCGCTGGTGCGGCTGCGGCGCACGACCGGGCTGCCCGTCGCCTTCGGCGGTCTGGTGGAGTCCGGGCGGCGCCAGGTGCGCATCAGTGAGCTGAGCGGCACGGCCACGACGGCGCTCAGCGCGCTGGCGGTGACCGCCGGCAACGGCCTGGGCGGCCGGGCGGTGGCGCTGTCGCTGCCGTGCGCGGTGACGGACTACTCCGTCTCCCGGCAGATCAGCCACGAGTACGACCTGCCCGTCGCCGCCGAGGGCCTGCGCTCGGTCCTCGCGGTGCCGGTGGTCGTACGGCGCCGGGTGCGCGGTGTGCTGTACGGCGCGCTGCGCACGGCCCAGCCGCTGGGCGACCGCACGCTGGGTGCGGCCGTGGCGGCGGCACGGGACGCGGAGCAGGCGATGGTGCTGCGGGAGGAGGCGGGCGAGCTGCTGGCGGCGGCCGCGCCCGCGCCCGGTCCGGCGGGCGGCGCGGCCTGGGAGCAGGTACGGGAGGCGCACGCGGCGCTGCGGGCGCTGGCGCCGAGGATCACGGACCCGGCGCTGCGGGACGAGCTGCTGCGCGCGTGCGGCCTGCTGGTGGCGGGGAACGGTCCCGCCCCGGGGCCCCGGCCGGCGCCGCGCGAGGTGGACGTGCTGGCCTGCGTGGCCGCGGGCGCGACGAACGCGGAGGCGGCCGAGCGGCTCGGGGTGGGCGCGGAGACCGTCAAGAGCTACCTGCGCTCGGCCATGCGCAAGCTCGGCGCCCGCACCCGCACGGAGGCCGTCGCGTCCGCCCGCCGAACGGGGTGGCTGCCGTAGCACGCGGCCCGGTCCGGACTTATCGCGGCGTGTTTGTTTTCGGTACCCCGGTGTTTGTTATTGGGGTCACCTCGCCGTCCCTCCGTAACGCAATGCGCCGATGCCTAATATTGGCCCGGACACGACACACGGAGGGGAGCGGTCACCGTGCCACGGGACTTCGCGGACGCTGCCGGCAGCCGCTCCGACCTGGTCATCGGGCGGGAGGAGTCGTTCGGCGCGGCGCGTGAGCAGCTCACCCGGGGCGGCAGTGTGTTGCTGCACGGGCCCGCCGGAATTGGAAAGTCGACGGTCCTGCGCACCCTGGCCGCGGAATATGCCGGTACCGCGCACACCGTGTTGCGCTGCTCGGCCACCGAGTCCGAATCGCATCTCCCCTTCCTCGCCCTCGCCGACCTCCTGGGCCTGGTCCTCGACGAGGTCTCCCCCGTGCTGCCCGCCGCCCAGCGCACCGCGCTGGAGTCCGCGCTGACCGGCCGCGGCGAGTCCACCCTCCAGCGCGACGGCCTCGCGCTGCGCCTGGCCGTGCTGTCCGCGCTGCGGGCCCTCGCCGTCGCGGGGCCCGTCCTCGTCGTCGCCGACGACCTCCAGTGGCTGGATCCGGCCAGCACGGAACTCCTCGGCTTCGCCGCCCGCCGCCTGGGCGACACCCCGGTGCGGCTGCTGTGCGCGGTGCGCACCGAGGGACCCGAGACCCAGGACGCGGAGTACGACCGCCATCTGCGCGCCGTTCCGCCGGACACCCGCGCGGTGCGTCTGGGGCCGCTGACCCGCGCCCAGGTGTCGACGCTGCTTGACGGACGCGGCTACTCGGGCCTGCACCGTTCCACGGTCCGCGACATCCACCGCACCAGCGGCGGCAATCCGCTGTTCGCCCTGGAGCTGGGCCGGGCCCTGGCCGAGAGCCCCGCGGCACCGCGCCCGGGCGAGCCGCTGCCGGTGCCGACCTCGCTGCGCGCCCTGGTCCTGTCCCGCCTGGAGATGCTGTCGGACGAGGCGCGCCGCACCCTCCTGGTGGCCAGCGCCGGCGCCCGCCCCACCCCGGCGCTGCTGCACGCGGCCGGCCGGGAGAACGCCGAGGCGGAGACCGCGCAGGCGGCGGCGCTCGGACTGCTGGCGCCCGACCCGGAGGGGCCGACCGTACGGTTCGCGCATCCGCTGATCTCGGCCGCGCTGTACGCCGAGGCCCCGGCGCCGGAGCGGCGGGCCGCGCACGCCGCGCTGTCCGCGGCCGCCTC
>NZ_MULI01000134.1 GCF_002939385.1 Streptomyces sp. MH60
GAACAGCTTCGACAACTCCCGCGCGTCCCTGGGCGCCACCTTGGACGGGTCCGCGATCTCCGGCATGCCCGTCGCGGCGTGTTCGGTGGCCTGTGCGGTCGTCGTCGTCATGATGTGCCCTCCCGGTGGATCGGTCGTCGTGTCACCTTGTCGGCCGACGACCGGTCGCCTACCCCGGGTCAGGCATCGCACACCTGGCGGAGTGCCGCAAAGACGGCGAGGAGTCCGCAACGGTGCCTCAAACGCCCAGGTAGAAGCGGACCACGGTGCCCTCGTCGGTCGTGTGGACCCGCACCAGATCGGCGACGTAGTGGACGAGCAGGAGGCCGCGGCCACCGATCTGCCCGCGCTCCGGAGGCCGTCGGCCGGCGAGCGGATCCGTGAGCCGGCCCCCGTCGCGGACCTCGCACACCACCTGTCCCGCCTCGGCCCAGACCGCGACCGTGCCGTCGCCGCCCCCGTGGACCACGCTGTTGGTGATCAGTTCGGACACCGCCAGTTCCGCGTCCTGCAGCCGTTGCCCGGTCAGCCCGAGCGAGGCCGCCCGGTCGGCCGCGAAGCGGCGCGCCGCGGGCAGCTCCCCGGACCCGAAGGCCAGGGCGTCGGCGTCGGGAGCGGGTCCGAGCGGCTCGTTGTAGCGGTCGACGACCGCGCGCCAGTCGTACCCCTCGCTGACCCGCTCACTGCCTTCGGTGATGACCGTCGGGTGGGTGATCAGGGCGTCGGCCAGGACGTCCGCGGCCAGCCGGGTCTCGTCGTACGGGCACAGGATCGTCGCGGGACGGTCCGCGAAGGCCGCGTTGATCAGCGCCTCGTGCTGGGCGCACGCCGGGTACTCCACGGCACTGCGCTCGGCCCAGACCGGCTCGCCGATGATCCGCACCCGTACGCGCCGGTGCGCGTCGGCGAACGCCCGCAGCACGCCCGGGATGATCCGCCCCGGGTTGCGCCCGGCCTCGGTCATGTCCAGGAAGGTGACGTCCCGCGCGTCCGTGCCGAGTCCCGCCCGGACCAGCTCCAGGTTGGGGCCCGGCACGGCCACCGCCACCGGTTCGCCGGCGGCCAGTCCCTCCCGTACGAACGCCACCGTCCGGTCGGTGTACTCGGCCGCCGAGCGGTAGAACAGCGCCGGATGGACGAACGTCCCGTCGGTGGTTGCCGTGCTCATCGGGGCGCCACCTCGATCCGGTGTAGGGACGGCCAGAACAGGTCCAGCACCCTCGGCAGTTGCGGCGGCGGGTGCTCCACCACGACCCGGCCGACGGGCAGGTTCATCGCCGTGACGGCCAGTGCCGTCACCCCGGCCACATCCACGAACCGCACCCCCGACAGTTCCACGTAGGACACGTCCGTGTGCCTGCGGGACAGGTCGGTGAGGGCGTTCTCCCAGGAGAGCCGGGTACTCACGTTGATCTCACCACTGGCCCGGATGCCGGGCCGACCGGGCAACGGGCCCACGTCCAGCAGGGCACCGTTCCCGGCGCGGGCCGGACCGCCTTCGGCACCTGTGCCATCCACACTCGATCCCCTCCGGTACTCCACCGGGCACCCGCGGAAGCCCGGGCGCCTCTCCCGGCCAGGCAGCCTAACCCGAGCGGGCGCCCTACGCCGGTGAGGGGACATACAGGCGACAGCCGGGCGAAGCGGGGAACAAGACACTGAGCGCGTCCTCGGAAGGGAAGACTGGGCATGTTTGAAGCCGAAAACATTCGTGACTGGCGCGGCCTCGACGTCGTGGACTACGACGGCCGCAAGATCGGGACCCTGGAGTCCATCTATTTCGACACCCTCACCGACCGGCCCGCGTTCGCCACGGTCACCATTGGCCTGCCGACCCGTCGGCGGCTCGTCTTCGTGCCGGTGGACAAGGCCACCGTCGCACCGTCCTACCTGAAGGTGACCTACGACAAGTCGCTGGTGAAGGACGCGCCCGGGATCGACCCGGACGGTGAGCTGGCGGCCGAGGACGAGGGCGCGGTCTTCGCCCACTACCACCTGCCCTACGAGCAGGGCAGCCGCGGCGAACGCCGCCTCGGCCGGCGCTGACCCCGCGGGCGGTGCCCCGGCCGCGCGGCCGGGGTACCGCCGTGCGGGTCCGGGCGGTCCGGCTAGGCGATTTCCGCGCCGCGTGCCGCCGCCTCCGTCTCGGACGTCGCGCTGCCCGTGGCAAGGGTGCCGCCGGCGCTCTCCAGGTGCGCCCGCACGAACCACTGGAACTGCTCCAGATCCCTGAGCTGGCCGATCAGGAGGTCCTCCGTGGCCGTGTCGATCTTGCCGGCCTCCTCGATCGCCGCGCGCATTCCCTGGACCACGCCGGTGTACACCACGTCGAGCGCGCCGAGATGGGCGATGGCGTCCGCCCGTCCGATGGAGTAGTCGTCCCACTTGCGTTCGGCCACCAGCGCCCCGGGCGTGCCCTGGGCCACCCCGCCGAGCGCGGCGATGCGCTCGGCGACGTCGTCGGCCATGTCGCGCACCTGGTCGACCTGGGGGTCGATCATCTCGTGGACCGCGATGAAGTGCGGACCCACCACGTTCCAGTGCACGTGCTTGAGGGTCAGGTGCAGGTCGTTGAGGGCGTGCAGGCGCAGCCGCAGCACACCGATGAGCCGTCCGGCGGCCTCGCGCTCGATGCCGGGGACCGTGTACTTCGGGGTCAGGTCGTGCGTCATGGCGGACCTCAGCTCCTCATGCGTTTCGTACGTCATTGCTCGTGCACGAATGCCCCGTATCGGCTCCGGCAGACATGCGCGGGCGGCTTCCGGATCAGGCGGGCGGGGCGGGCAGCGGCATCGCGCCGAGCGCGCGCGCCGCGTGCACCAGGTTGGACGCCATGGCCCGGCCGGTGGAGACCGACCAGTCGTGGCCGCGGTCGTCGTCGAGGAAGTCCGGACCCGGGCCGGGGCCGAGGTGCCAGTAGGTCCAGGCCTGGCCGGGGATGGTGTAGCCGATGTCCGCGAGCCCGCCGCTGATCTCGCTGATGACGTGGTGGGCGCCGTCCTCGTTCCCGGTGACCAGGACACCGGCGACCCGGTTGTAGGCGACCGGGCGGTCCTCGTCGTCGGTCTCACCGAGCATGGCGTCCATGCGTTCCAGGACCCGCTGGGCGACGGAGGAGGGGCGGCCGAGCCAGGTCGGCGACGCGATGACCAGGATCTGGGCGGCGAGCAGCTTCTCGTGCACGCCCGGCCAGTCGTCCCCGTCGCCCATGTCGGTCTCGACCCCCGGTTTCAGGTTCAGGTCGACGGCCCGTACGACGTCCACCTCCGCCCCGTGGCCCTTGAGCGACGCGATGACCGTGGCGGCGAGTGCCTCGGTGTTCGACGGCTGGGGGGAGGGTTTGAGGGTGCAGTTGATGACGAGTGCGCGCATGCCCACCCGTGTTCCCCGGCGGGAGTCACGCTACCGTCGGCCGTATGGCTGACGAGTGCTTCCGGCATCCGCGGCTCGCCGCGCTCCACGACGTGTTCGACACCGACCGCGGCGACCTCGTCCCGTATCTGCGCATGGCCGACGAGTTCGGCGCCCGGAGCGTGCTGGACATCGGCTGCGGAACCGGGGTGTTCGCCCTGCTGCTGGCCGACCGCGGCCTCGACGTCGTCGGTGTCGATCCCGCCGGGGCCAGTCTCGACGTGGCCCGCGGCAGACCGGGCGCCGAGCGGGTGCGCTGGATCGAGGGCGACGCCACCTCGCTCCCGCCGCTGCGCGTCGACCTCGCGACCATGACGGCGAACGTCGCTCAGGCGATCACCGACCGGTCCTCCTGGCAGGGCACACTGCGCGGCGCGTACGAGGCCCTGCGGCCCGGCGGCCACCTGGTGTTCGAGACCCGGGACCCGGCCCGGCGGGCCTGGGAGGAGTGGACCCGCGAGCACACCCACCAGGTCGCGGAGCTCCCCGGTGCGGGCACCGTCGAGAGCTGGTGCCGGCTGCTGGACGTGAGCGGTCCGCTGGTCACCTTCCGCTGGACCTACGTCTTCGGCGCGGACGGCGACGTGCTGACCTCCGACTCGACGCTGCGCTTCCGGGACCGGGCGGAGGTGGCGGCCGACCTGGCCGAACAGGGCTACGTCGTTCGGGAGGTGCGCGGGGCCCCGGACCGCGCGGGGCGGGAGTTCGTCTTCGTCGCGCGGCGTCCGGAGGCAGCGGGACGCTGACGCCGCCCGCCGGAAGGAACCCCGGGAACCGGCAGCCAACGCCCTTCCCACACTGCCAGGCCGCCCTCATGACGCGGCCCCCTCCGGGCGGCCATCCTCGCCGCATGGCCCGTTTCCAGCACACCGTGACCCTCGTCCCCGTACCCCGCCGCTGGTTGGAGGCGTGCGTGGCCGCGCTGTACGACCTGGCGCAGGACACGGCCGTCGAGGGAGGGCGGCTGCGGCTGCCCGACGGACGTCCGCTGCCCGGCCTGGTACTGACGCGGGGCCGGCATCTCGGGCCGGGCGCGCAGTACCGGCCCGTGCACGAGGAGGTCGGGCGACCGGACGCGGACCAGTGCCTCACCGTCCTCTCCTGGGACCGCCGCCGGGAGACGGCGCTGGAGGTCGTCACCCTCGACGACGCCCCGGCCCGTCCCGCCCGGCTGGTCTGCGCCCTCGGGCTCACCAGCGCCGAACGGCCCCGGCAGGCGTGGCTGTCGGCGACGCTGCGGTCGGGTGGCGAGCGGGCGAAGTACCTCGGCGGCACCGGACGGCTGCGCCTCGACCTCGGCAGGTGGTGGCAGGCGACGAGCCATGGCCGCCACCCGTCCCGCGCCCCCCTGAGCGGGGCCCTGACGCACGCGCTCGCCCGCGTCTCGGTGACGGCCGTACCGTGCCTGGCCCCGGACGGACGCTGGCGGGTGACCGTGCGGGCACGGGTCAGGGGCCGCTCCGTCGCCCGCCCGCTCCTGCCGCTCGCCACGGCGGTGCTGGGGCGTCGCGCCCGGCGGGCCTGCGCCGAAGCCCTGGAGCGCGCGGCGGCGGCATGGAACGCACAGGTCCCCGAACTGGTCCGCAAGGACGGCGAGCGACTGGGCGCCGAACTGGCCGACGCCCTGCTCGGTTCGTGAGACGGCGGCCGAGCCCGAGCATGCCACCTGGCGCGTGGAGGGCGCACGCGAGAAACGAGTGAGCCCTGTACGCGCCCCCTTCGCGGTACGGACAATCCAGTGACCCTGACCACCCGGCGGAAGACGCGGTGTCGTCCGGCCGCCGACTCCCGGGAAGCAGGTCGATCGCCATGCTGTTGCGTCAGCCCACGACCGTGACCGAAGCGCAGGAGTGCATGGCGCAGGGCGCGGTGCCCATCGGCGGGGCCACTCTCGTCTGGGCCACCTGGCAACGCGACGGCTTCCCGGAACTGGCCATGTCGCTGCGCGGACTGCCGGAGGCGACCGTCGTCGAACCCGAGTCACTGGGCGCGGCCGTGGTGCTGCACCGCATGGACGACCGGGTGCCGGAGGTACTGCGCCGGGCGGCGGGCTCGGTCGGCACCGGAGCCGTACGCCGGACGGCCACGGTCGGCGGAAACCTCGTCGGCAGCAGCCTGCGCTGCCTGTTGCCCGCGGCCCTCGTCCTGGACGCCCGCGCCACGGTGCTGGGCCCGGACCGGCCCTACGAGACCGATCTGGCCGAGGTGGTGGCGAAGCGTCACCTGCTGCTCGGCCTGCGCTGGCGTACGCCGGTGGCCAGCGGCTACCGCAAGCAGCCCGCCGAAGCCGGCGGTCCGCCGCCCCTGGTGGTCGCCACCGCCGTGCACGTCGACGGCGAGGGCCGGCACCTGCTGCGCGTCGCCGTCCGCGAGGGCTACGACGTGCTCAGCGAGAGCGCCGGGTGCGACGCGGGCCCCGACGAGACCCTCGACGCCCTGGAGCGGACGGACATCGGCGCCCTCCCGGCCGGGGCCAGGGACGTGGTGCGCGAGCAGGTCACCGACATCCTGGGCCCCCTCGCCGGCCGCTGAACCCGGCGGCCGTGAGGGGGCGGACCGTGTCAGCCCTTGGCGAGGGCCTTGACGCGGTCCAGGGACCCGTTGAACTTGTCGTGGTCCCCGACGGTCGGTCCGGATGAGGTGTACTGCCACATCGTGTGGAAGTCCCAGCCGGCCGGGAGCGTCCCCGCGGTCGAGGCGTACCGGGCGATCCACAACGGGTTGCTCGCGCCGAAACCGCTGTAGTTCCCGGTGCACTGCGTCCACCAGTTGGTGGAGGTGTAGAGGGCGGCATGGCGGCCGGTGCGCTGCTTGTACCGGTCCAGGAAGGCTCGGATCCAGCTCACCATCTGACTGTGCGTCCGTCCGTAGCAGGTCGCCCCGTACGGGTTGTACTCGATGTCCAGGACACCCGGCAGCGTCTTGCCGTCCTTGGACCAGGCGCCGCCGTGGTCGACGAAGTAGTCGGCCTGGGCGGCGCCGCCGGCGGTGTCCGGGGTCGCGAAGTGGTACGCGCCGCGGATCATGCCGACGTCGTACGAACCGCCGTACTGCTGGGCGAAGTACGGGTTCCGGTAGGAGGTCCCCTCGGTGGCCTTCACATAGGCCCACTTCACGCCGCTCTTCCAGAGGGTCGACCAGGCGACGTTGCCCTGGTGGCTGGAGACGTCCACACCCTCGGTCTGGGCGACGCGGGTGCCGACGGGGTGGCCCTGGACCCCTTCGTGGGCGAGGACGCCGGTGCCCATGTGGGCGGTGCCACGAGCGGGCGTCCGGGTGTCGTCGGCGGAGGCGGTGGCCGGAACCGCGGCCACCGTCAGGAGGAGTGACTGGGCGGCGAGGATGACGCCTGAGGTGAGCAGGCGTGAGTGGCGTTTCGCCACGGTTATGGGTCTGCGCATGGCACCCATCCGAACCGCAGTCGGGCCCCGCCGCATCCCACAGTCGCCCAGACGGTGTTGGGGGTGGTCTCAGACCGATGCCCCGGAGAGGGACACGGCCTGTCCGGTGACCCGGGTGCGCGGATCGCGCGGACTCACCTCGATCAGCAGCTCGCTGGTCCGGCCCATGTCCTCGCCCTGGCGGATCGCGATCGTGCCCGGCCGGGTGACCAGGCCCAGCTCACGGAGGTACCCGCCGAACGCCGCGGCGGCCGCACCCGTCGCCGGGTCCTCCACGACGCCGCCGACGGGGAACGGGTTGCGGGCGTGGAAGCGCTCCGCCGACTCGCGCCACACCAGGTCCACCGTCGTCCAGCCGTACCGTCGCATGACCTCGGCGAGCGCGTCGAAGTCGTAGTCGAGGTCGGCCAGCCGGGCCCGGGACGCCGCGGCGAGCACGAGGTGGTCGTTGCCCCCGAACGCCACGTGGGCGGGGAGCGCGGGGTCCAGGTCGGCGGGGGTCCAGCCGAGCGCCCGCAACGCGGCGTCGCGTTCGGCGGGGAGAGCCGGGCGCGAACGCGTCGGCACGCTGGTGAGGGTGGCCCGCACCGCTCCGGTCCCGTCGACCGCGGTGGACACCGGGATCTCACCGGCGGGCGTGTCGAGGACGACCTCGCCGGGACCCAGCCGCTCGGCCAGGGCGACGGCCAGCGCGACCGTCGCGTGCCCGCAGAACGCCACCTCGGCGAGCGGACTGAAGTAGCGGACCCGGAACCGGCGCCGCTCCACGTCGCCGCCGGTGACGAAGGCGGTCTCGGAGTAGCCCACCTCGGCGGCGACGGCGAGCATCGCCGTGTCGTCCAGCCCGGAGGCGTCGAGGACCACCCCGGCCCGGTTCCCGCCCGCCGGGTCGTGGGTGAAGGCCGAGTAGCGCAGGATCTCCGTCGTCATGGCGGACACGCTGCCAGCCGCCGGACGATCGTGTCCAACGATCGTTCACGATCCCCTCCATCGCGAAACCGCATACCCTGGCTCCGTGGACACCCGGCTGCTGACGACCTTCACCGTGCTCGCCCGCACCGGCGGCTTCACCGCCGCCGCAGCCGAACTCCACCTGGCCCAGTCCACGGTCACCGTGCACATCCGCACCCTGGAACAGGACCTCGGCGTGCGGCTCTTCGACCGCCTGCCCACCGGCGCGCTGCTCACCGACGCCGGCCGCCGGCTCCTGGAACGGGCCGAGGAGGTGCTCGACGCCGTGGCGCGGCTGCGGGCCGCGAGCGACGACGCCGGTGCCGTGTCGGGGCGGGTCGTGATCGGCAGCCCGGAGTCCCTGTGCGCGAGCCGCCTGCCGGGACTGGTCGCCGCGCTGCGCACGAGCCACCCCGAGATCGACGTCCACCTGTACGCGGCCGGGACCCGGGAGTCCGTGGAGGGACTGCGGTCCGGACGACTCGACCTCGCCCTGCTGCTGGAGGAGGAGACGGACTTCCCCGACGTGACGTCCGAGCCGGTCGGCCGCGAGCCGCTCGTCCTCGTCGCCGCCCCCGGACACCCGCTGGCCGCCCGGGAGCGGCGGGCGAGCTGGCCGGAGCTTGCGGGGGAGAGCTTCTTCCTGCTGGAAGAGGGCTGCTCCTACAGCGACGCGCTGGCCCGGCGACTGCTCGAGGTGCCGGACGGCAGGCCGCGGCTGACCAGGTTCGGCAGCGTGGACGCGGCGCGCAACTGCGTCGCGGCCGGGCTGGGACTGACCCTGCTGCCCCTGACCACGGTGACGGAGGAACTGCGGCGCGGGCGCCTGGCCCGGGTCGAGGGCCCCGGCTTCCCCGACACACCCGTACGGCTCGCCCGGCACCGCAGGCGATGGACGGCACCCGCCGCACGTGAGGTCGCCCGGGCGCTCGCCCGCCATCTGGGCGACTGAGCGCACTCACCCGGCCCCGTCCACGGAACGTCCGGCCCACAACACCGGCCGTTGGAACACCCGCCACAGGCAGAACGCCTGTACCACATCGGTGCGTTCGCTGGGCGAGATGTCGGGAAAGTTCGCTCCTCGGTGGGGTCCGCGGCTGGTCCGGCATGCGCGGTCAACCCGGTGACTAGCATGAGCCGCAAGCCCGCCGGAGTGATCACCACTCGCCGGTGGCACGGCTCCGGCCCGCGGCCGACCCAGGTCGACCGGCCCCTTCCCCGCTCTCAAGGACCCGAGGGACCGCGGAATGTCAGTGTCTGCACCCCCCACCCCGCCCCGGACGCAGAAACCCCGCCGCTCCACCCCAGCCGTCGCCCTGCTCGTGCTGCCGGCCGCCGCCGCGGCCGCCGGTGCCGCCTGGGCGGCCGCTCCCGAGGCCGCTCGGAGCTGGACCGCCACCCTCGCCGTGACGTCCTGGCTGTGCGTCGCGGTGTCCGTCGTCCTCGGCTCCCACCTGGTCGGACGGGCGCGCCGGACCGCGGCGGCCCGGCGGACGGAGATCAGCGCCCTCAAGGCCCAGCTCGCGCAGGAGAACGCCGGGCTCGTGCATCTGGTCAACGTCGCGTTGCCGGGCATCGCGCAGCAAGTGCGCGACGGCACGGGCGCGGACGAGGCCGTCGCCCGCACCGCTCCCGCCTCCGGCCCCCACCTGCGTCAGGTCGTACAGAGCTTCGCCGTCCTGGTGCAGGACGCCGTACGGCAGGCCGCGGACGCCGAGTCCCGGCGGGAGCAGGCGGTGCGGGAGACGCGCCGGGTCACCGCCGAGCTGGAACACCTGACGAACAGCACCCTGCCCGCCGCGGTGGAGAAACTGCGGGACGGCACCTCGGCGGAGAACGTCCTCGCCGAGCTGGAACGGCCCCGGGGAGCACCGGCCCGCGCCTGCGCCGAGCTGTTCGTCCGGGAACTGGCCCACAGCGAACGGCGCACCGCCGCCGCGCAGGCCGCCTCCGCCAAGTCCCTCAGCCGCGTCCAGGCCAAGGCCGTCAGCATGCTCGCCGACCTGAGGGACATGCAGGATCGTCACGGCGAGGAGGTCCTCGGAGACCTGCTGCGCCTGGACCACAGCACCTCGCAACTCGGCCTCATCACCGACCGGCTGGCCCTGCTGATGGGCGGGCGCTCCAGCCGGGCCTGGAACCGGCCCATCGTGATGGAGAGCATCCTGCGCGGCGCCGTCGGCCGGATCGCCGCCTACCAGCGGGTGCGGATGCACTGCTCGACCGATGCCGCGATCTCGGGGTACGCGGCCGAGGGCGTCATGCACCTGCTGGCCGAACTCATGGACAACGCCGCCAACTTCTCGCCGCCCATCGACGAGGTCCACGTCTACGTGGAGGAACGTACCGCCGGAATCGTCGTCACCATTGAGGACAGCGGGCTGAAGATGGCCGACGCCGCCATGCGCCACGCCGAACAGGCGGTGTCGGGGCGGATGAACGACCTCGCCTCGTTGCAGGGCACGCGCCTCGGCCTCGCCGTGGTGGGACGGCTGGCCGCCAAGTACGGCGTCGGCGTGAGCTACCGGCCCTCGTCGCGCGGCGGCACGGGCGTCGTCGTCCTGGTGCCGCCCCAACTGCTCGCCCAGCAGCGGGACCCGGGACCCCCGCTGACCGGCCGTACCTTCGGCGGGGGCGGCGCCTCCACCGTCCCCGGCCCCGCCCCGGCCGCAGAGGCCCCGGCCTTCACCCGGCGCGTCCCGGACGCCCGGCCGGCGGAGCGGACCGGCCTGCCCGAACCGGCGGCGCACCCCGGACCCGCGCCC
>NZ_MULI01000135.1 GCF_002939385.1 Streptomyces sp. MH60
AGGTGGCCGCGCCGGTCAGTGCGACGGAGGCGGCGGGGGAGCGGTGTACGGCACGGGAGGCGGCCAGCCCGAGGGCGGCGGCGCCACCGGCGCACGCGGCGGTGTGCAGGGCGCCCCAGCCCCGGTGGTCCCGCCACAGCATCCGTTCCACGGCGCCCGCGGCACGGCCGAACGCGGCGACCGGGTGTCCGCGGCGCGGGTCGCCGAGGAGGAGGTCGCCGAGGAGGCCGGCGGCGGCGCCGTACGCGAAGACGCGTCCGGCACGCATGGGCTCAGCCGGTCACACGGTCAGGGAAGCACTCGGTGCTGGGCGTCGGGCGGGGGCGGCAGCCGGGCATGCGTCATGTCCTCACTCAGGGTGTCCACGCCCTGGTTCGAAGAGTCCGGCGGTGAGAGTTCCTGGCTCCCGGGGATTCCTGTTCCCCGGTCACAGTGGCGGGACCGCGCCGGATTCGCACCGGGCTTCCTCTCCTGCCGCCGTAGATGGCCCCGGAAGTCCACCACGGCCCGCGAACACCCGTCAACCTGGCGTTGACCTGCGACGGGGGAGTGTGCGAAGGCCCACACACGAGTGGTGTGCGCCGGCACGCGAAGGGGCGGGGCACGGAACGGTTCGAGTCCGTTCCGCGCCCCGCCCCGGCGCGTGCGCCCGTGGACCGGGCGGCGATCGAGCGGTGGTCGAGCGGTGGTCGAGCGGTGGTCAGGCGACGATCAGGTAGATCCCGTACGCCACCGCCGCCGTGCAGGCCGCGAAGCAGGCGTACGCGCCGGTGACCGCGAGGGTCGCGGAGCCGCCCTGGGCGGCGGCCCGCTCCTGGCGGGAGAGGCCGACGATGCCGAGGGTGAACAGGCCCACCAGGGCCACCGTGACCACGAGGCTGACGCCGAAGACGGAGCCGAGGGCTGCCCAGTCGATGCTCATGGAGGTTCGCTTCCTTCGTACCCGGGCTGCGGGTTCAGACGGTGGTGGCGGCCGTGGGGGCCTTGGGGTCGGACGTGGCGGCGGCCGGGACGGTGGCCGCCACGTCCTCGGTCACGCCCGTCGGGGGCGGCGACACGGCGGCCATCGCCGTGGTGACCACACCGGCCGGCTCGGGCTCCTGGGCGGTCACCGCGTCGCCTTCGACGACGTTGGTGTGGTCGACGACCTCACGGCGGGAGATCCGCCAGATCCCGAAGCTGGACGCGACCAGGAACACCGCGACGAGGGCCGTGCCCCAGTCGCCGAGGCGGCAGACCCACTCGGCGAGCGCGGCGACCAGGGCCGCGGCGGGCAGCGTCAGGCCCCAGGCGACGAACATCCGGGTGGCCGTGGACCAGCGGACCACGCCGCCCTTGCGGCCGAGGCCCGCGCCCATCACCGCACCCGAGACCGAGTGCGTGGTGGACAGGGAGAAGCCGAGGTGGGAGGAGGCCAGGATGACCGTGGCGGCACTGGTCTGGGCGGCGAAGCCCTGCTGCGGCTGGAGGTCGGTCAGGCCCTTGCCCATGGTGCGGATGATGCGCCAGCCGCCCAGGTAGGTGCCGAGCGCGATGGCCAGCCCCGCGCTCAGGATGACCCACACCGGCGGGTCGGAGTCGGGGGCGAGCGCGCCGCCGGCGATCAGGGCGAGGGTGATGATGCCCATGGTCTTCTGGGCGTCGTTGGTGCCGTGGGCCAGCGAGACCAGACCGGCGGAGGCGATCTGACCGGCCCGGTAGCCCTTCGCGGCGGCCTTGCCGTCGGCCTTGCGGCCCAGCGAGTACGTCATCCGGGAGGCGAGCAACGCCGCGAGTCCGGCCACGATCGGGGCGGCGATCGCGGGGAGGAGCACCTTGGTGACGAGCACGTCGCCGTTGACCGCGCCGATACCGGCCGAGGCGACGGCGGCGCCGATCAGGCCGCCCATCAGGGCGTGCGAGGAACTGGACGGGAGCCCGACCAGCCAGGTCAGGAGGTTCCAGAGGATCGCGCCGACCAGTGCGGCGAAGATGACCTCGGGACGGATGCCGGTCTCGTCGACGAGACCCTTGGAGATCGTGTTGGCGACCTCCACGGAGAGGAAGGCGCCTACAAGGTTGAGGACGGCGGACATCGCCACCGCCACCTTGGGCTTGAGCGCACCGGTCGAAATGGTCGTTGCCATCGCGTTCGCGGTGTCGTGGAAACCGTTCGTGAAATCAAACGCGAGTGCGGTTACCACCACAATCGCGAGGATCAGCGAGAAGCTTTCCATTTACCCAGGCAATCGTTCGAGGTCGTTGGCGCGACGAACGTAGGTAACCAGGGTGAACGGAAGATGAACTGGGCAGGGCGTCACGGTGACCGGAAGCGGGGTCGGAGCCTCCCTCTGTGTGCCCGCTCCGATGCTCTCCGGAGACGTCCCTGGCAGGATCACCGCGAGGCCGTTCGGCGACGGGACGTGAGGGGCGCGCGGGCGCTCCGGAGGAGTGGGTGACTGTGACGCGATCGCGGGCTGCGGCCGGGGAGCCGGCCGGAGAGACGGCCGAGCAAGCGGCCTGGGAGGAACTCGTCGCGACGGCCCGGCGGACGGTGGCGGACGGACTGGTCGTCGGCACCTCCGGCAACGTCTCGGTGCGCGTCGGCGACACGGTCCTGGTCACCCCGTCGGGTGTGCCCTACGACCGCCTGACCCCGGGCGACGTGACCGGCGTCGGCCTGGACGGACGCCAGGTGCTCGGCACGCTGGTCCCCACCAGCGAACTGCCCATGCACCTCGCCGTGTACCGCGCCGACCCCGGCGCCCGGGCCGTCGTCCACACCCACGCCGTGCACGCGACGGCCGTCTCCCTGCTCGTCCCCGAACTCCCGCCGGTGCACTACATGACCGCCGCGCTCGGCGGCACCGTCCGGGTCGCCCCCTACGCCGCCTACGGCACCGACGAACTCGCCCGCGTCATGCTCGACGCCCTCACCGGCCGCACCGGCTGCCTGCTCCGCAACCACGGCACGGTCACCTACGGCAGCTCCCTCGACCAGGCCTACGACCGCACCGCCCAGCTCGAGTGGATGTGCCGCCTCTGGCTGACCGCCGCCTCCGTGCCCGGCCACTCGCCGTCCCTGCTGTCGCCGGCCCAGCTGGCGGAGGTGACGGAGCGCTTGAGGGGGTACGGGCAGCGAAGCTGACGCGAGGTGCGTGCCGGGCGGTTCCCGGGGTACCGGCTACGGGACACGAGGACCTCGTCACCCCCTGTCACCCGTCCACTGGCCGCCCGAGGACTCCACCAGGAGACTGGCCCCATGCGCACTGTCACCGCGACGGCAGCCGCCGTCACCGCAGCTCTGGCGACCGGAGCGGCGAGCGTCGCCGTCGGCCGGCTCGCCAGCGACGCGGCGCTCAAGGCGCCCCCCGGCCGGCCCCTGCCGACCGAGCCCCGGCTCACCGTGCACGGCACCGCCGCCGGACAGATCACCCTCACCCGGGACCTGGCCGCACTGCGCCCCGGCCGGTACGGGCTCGCCGGTGACGGCTCCCACGCGGTCGTGGGACCGGTCCTCGGCACCGCCGAACACGGCGCCGACACCGTCGTACGCCGCCTCGAACGCGTCACGCACGGCACCCTCGAAACCGGTGACCGGGCGTGGTTCACCCCGAACCTGTACGTCGGGAACCCGGGCACGGCCCTCGACCTCGAGTACGCCGACGTCGAGGTCCCGGGGGAACTCGGCCCGCTCCCGGCCTGGTTCCTGCCCGGGGCCCGCCCGACCTGGATCATCGCCGTGCACGGCCTGGCCGCCACCCGCGAACACGCCCTGAACGTGATCGCCCCCCTGCACCGTCGGAACGTGCCGGTGCTCACCCTCGCCTACCGCGGCGACGTCGGCGCACCGCCCTCGCCCGACGGCCTGCACCACTTCGGCGAGACCGAGTGGCGCGACGTGGACGCGGCCGCCCGCCGCACCCCCGGCGCGCTCCTGCCGCTCGCCGTCCGCGCCGCGCAGGGCCGCGCCGGGCTGCACGCCGACCGGGACGCCGGCACCGCCGGTCTGTACCGCCCGGCCGTCCCCACCCTGATCTTCCACGGCCCCGGTGACGCGGTGGCCCCCTGGCGCCTGTCCCGCCGCCTCGCCGACACCCACCCGCGCCTGGTCGCCCTCCACACCGTCCGGGACGCCCCGCACGGCGCCATGTGGAATGCCGACCCCGCGGACTACGAGGAGACCCTCCGCCGCTTCATGACCCCATTGGTGTGATCCCCGCCCAAGGCCCCCGCGAGCACCTCTCGCGGCCCCTCCGCCCGCCCGTGACGCCTGCCCGAGGACGCGAAGATCACCTTCCGTTCAGCGTCGTACCACTGGCCTGATCCGCTGCCCGGGCAGGGCGCCAGGCCCCCGCGCCCGCCGCCCCGGGAGGCCGCCGGGGCATTCCGTTTGGGTTTTCGGACCGTCAACCGGAAGACTGCACCCGTGACGTCCCGTATCCCGCGCGACTCCAGGCTCCGACTCGTCCGCCCGCGACCCCTGGCCGCCGCCCCCCCAGCGATGAATCAACGGCGTCCACGCCGCCCCGCACCGCGCCCCCCGGAAGGCACACCGGCCCGGTCGGAGCTGGCCCGAATGGCGCGCTCCGGTCTTGCCGACGCGGCCCGAGTGGCCCGCTGGGCCGACTCCGCGCTCGGCCCCGGCCGGGGCAGCGCGACCGCCGACGGCAAGGCCACCCTGTCCGACGCCACCGCCGAGCACGCGGCCCGCGAACTGGGCCTGCCCGTGGCCAAGGTCCGCGCCGACTGGGACACCGCCCGCCTCGCCGGACTGGTCGAGGTGCACGGCGGCACCGCCCGGCCCGGCTGGCGGCTGCGCGCCTGGAACCGCGACGACAGCGCCGTGCTGCGCGGCTGGGTCGCGCTCTTCGACGCCTGGTCGCTCGCCCACCCCGAGCCCGCCGGGCAGGAGCCGGCCGCGGTCGCCGAGGTCGTCTCCGCGATGCCCCAGGTGCTCTCCTTCCTCCAGCTGTCCGCCGGACCCGTCCCCCTGGCGCAGCTCCTGGACCTGCTGGAGCAGCGCGTCACCGAACTGCGCACCGAGCGCTGCGAGGTGCCCTACGGCCCCCGGCTCGAACCCGGCACCCCGGGCGCCGAGCCGGACCCCGCCCCGGCCACCGACACCTCGCTCGCCCCCCTCCTCGACTGGGCCCTGCACGCCCTCGCCTCCGTCGGCGCCCTCACCTGCGGCGACGGTCACGCCACGCTCACCCCGCTCGGCAGCTGGGCGGTCTGGGTCAAGCTGGAGCAGATCTGCGTCGCCGCGCAGAGCCCGGCCGGCAACATCGAGCAGTCGGCCGAGGACATGCTCCGCGGCTGCGCCCAGCTCCGCCCCAACGCCGCCCGCGCCGAGTACCGCGCCTGGCTCGCCGCCCGCCCCGTCGGCAGCGCCGTCGCCGAACTGCTCGGGGCGGCCCGCGGCGAGGACGCCCTGCTGCGCGGCCTCGCCTTCGAGGCGCTGCGCGTCGTCGGGGCCCCCGCCGAGCCCGACGTCCGCGGCGTCCTCGACGAGCCGACGCTCAGGCCGTACGCCCTGCTGTGGCTGGCCGAGCACGACGGCGTCGACCCCGAGGACGCCCACGAGGTCCTCACCCGCCCGGAGGCCACCTGGCTGTGGGTCGACACCGCGGCGGCCGTCGCCGACCACGGGGAGGCCCCGCTGCTGGTGCGGCACCTGGAGTCGGCGGTGCAGGCCACCGTCCCGGCCCTGCTCGCCGAGGTCCGCGCGGTCGGCCACCCCCGCACCGTGCAGGTGCTGGTGGCGCTCGCCGCCGCGCACCCGGACCCCGCCCTGGCCAAGGCGGTACGCCGGGCGGCCTTCCAGGTCCACACCGGGGGCAGCTGACCGGCCGGGCCCGACGGACGAACCGCCGGAGGTTACCCGCGTACCTCCGGCGCGTACGTCCCGAAGCTCCAGACGTTGCCCTCCAGGTCGCGGGCCATGTAGTCCCGCGAGCCGTAGTCCTGGTCGGTCGGGGGCATCAGGATCTCCGCGCCGTGCTCCACGGCCCGCCGGTGATGGGCGTCGACGTCCGCCACCACGACGTACACACCCGTGGGGCCCCCGCCCTTCATCGCCTCGTCGAAGCGGCTGCCCGTCCCCTTCGAGCCGAGCATGACCACGCCGTTGCCCTGGGCCAGCTCGGCGTGGGCCACCGAGCCGTCCTCGCCCTCGTACACCGCGAGCGCGGTGAAGCCGAAGGCCTCGGTGAGCTGCCGGATCGCCGCCTTGGCGTCCGCGTACCTGAGCGTCGGGCAGATGCTCGGACGCCCGCCCTCGTTGCCTGCCATACCGATCACTTCCTTGTGAGCCGGTGGTCCGTTCCGCTTTGGACCCGTTCGCCCAGTCTTCCACCGGCCACTGACAACGCTCGCGGGGAAAAGTGCTTGCACCGCCCCGTTAGACTGGCCCTCATGGCCATTCTCCTCGTGCATTAGAGCGGCGGGAACCTCCACAGCCGCCCACCCCGCCACCCACCCGCCCAGGAGTCTGACCGTGATCTCCGCCTCCGGCATCGAGCTGCGCGCCGGTGCCCGTGTCCTCATCGAGAGCGCCACCTTCCGCGTCGCCAAGGGCGACCGCATCGGCCTGGTCGGCCGCAACGGCGCCGGCAAGACCACCCTCACCAAGGTGCTGGCCGGCGAGGGCCAGCCCGCCGCCGGCAACGTCACCCGCTCCGGCGAGGTCGGCTACCTCCCGCAGGACCCGCGCACGGGCGACCTCGACGTGCTCGCCCGCGACCGCATCCTGTCCGCGCGCGGCCTGGACGTCCTGATCCGCAAGATGCGCGAGAACGAGCAGCGCATCGCCAACGGCCAGGGCGCCACCCGCGACAAGGCCCTGCGGCAGTACGAGCGCCAGGAGACCGAGTTCCTCACCAAGGGCGGGTACTCCGCCGAGGCCGAGGCCGCCACCATCGCCGCCGCGCTGAACCTGCCCGACCGGGTGCTCGGCCAGCCGCTGCACACGCTCTCCGGCGGTCAGCGCCGCCGGATCGAGCTGGCCCGGATCCTGTTCTCGGACGCGGACACCCTGCTGCTCGACGAGCCGACCAACCACCTCGACGCGGACTCGATCATCTGGCTGCGCGACTACCTGAAGACCTACCGCGGCGGCTTCATCGTGATCTCCCACGACGTCGACCTGGTGGAGACGGTCGTCAACAAGGTGTTCTACCTGGACGCCAACCGCTCCCAGATCGACGTCTACAACATGGGCTGGCGGCTCTACCAGCAGCAGCGCGAGGCCGACGAGAAGCGCCGCAAGCGCGAGCGCGCCAACGCCGAGAAGAAGGCCGCCGCCCTGCACTCGCAGGCCGACAAGATGCGCGCCAAGGCCACCAAGACGGTCGCCGCGCAGAACATGGCCCGCCGCGCCGACAAGCTGCTCTCCGGCCTGGAGGCGGTCCGCCAGTCCGACAAGGTCGCCAAGCTCCGCTTCCCGGAGCCCGCGCCCTGCGGCAAGACCCCGCTGATGGCCGAGGGCCTGTCGAAGTCGTACGGCTCGCTGGAGATCTTCACCGACGTCGACCTGGCCATCGACAAGGGCTCCCGGGTCGTCATCCTGGGGCTCAACGGCGCCGGCAAGACCACGCTGCTGCGCCTGCTCGGCGGCGTCGAGAAGCCCGACACCGGCCAGGTGATCGAGGGCCACGGCCTCAAGCTCGGCTACTACGCGCAGGAGCACGAGACCCTCGACCCCGCGCGCACCGTCCTGGAGAACATGCGCTCGGCCAACCCCGACCTGGACCTGGTCGAGGTCCGCAAGACGCTGGGCTCGTTCCTGTTCTCCGGCGACGACGTCGACAAGCCCGCCGGTGTCCTCTCCGGCGGCGAGAAGACCCGTCTCGCGCTGGCCACCCTCGTGGTGTCCTCGGCGAACGTGCTGCTCCTCGACGAGCCCACCAACAACCTCGACCCGGCCAGCCGCGAGGAGATCCTCGGAGCGCTGCGCACCTACAAGGGCGCCGTCGTCCTCGTCACCCACGACGAGGGCGCCGTCGAGGCGCTCCAGCCGGAACGGATCATTCTGCTTCCGGACGGCGTCGAGGACCTGTGGGGCGCCGACTACGCGGACCTCGTCGCCCTCGCTTGATCGAATGGATGATCCACCGGTGATGGATCATTCGGCCGATCCGTGATCCACCATCTGTGTGAGATCTCCTCATCAAGAGGTGTGTCCTACAACGATTTCGCGGCCGGGCCCCCCATTGCCGGGGGCCCGGCCGTGACGCCTTTCTGACCTGGAATTACGCGGAGAAACCCGTTCGGCCGAACGCGTCCGATTCTCTGGAATCAAGGATTCCGTATGTGGGGACCCGCTCCTGTCGTCACCACCTTGTCTCATCGACCTTGCCGAATGGGTGGCCAGGAGGGCCGGGAGGGGTGATCATGAGGAGTACCAGAGCGCACTTCCCATGAGGAGGCACGGGTGGCCGAGACTCTGAAGAAGGGCAGCCGGGTTACCGGCGCCGCGCGCGACAAGCTCGCGGCAGACCTGAAGAAGAAGTACGACGCCGGTGCGAGCATCCGGGCGTTGGCCGAGGAAACCGGCCGCTCGTATGGCTTTGTGCACCGCATGCTCAGCGAGTCGGGCGTCACGCTCCGAGGGCGTGGCGGGGCTACCCGGGGCAAGAAGGCCACTTCGGCCTGATGTCCCGGGCGGTCCCTCGGCTCCGAAAGTGACGGTGGCCACCCGGTCGGTCGTCCGACCGTCCGGGTGGTTACTGTGCAGTCACTTAGCCCTGCCGTCGCACGGCGCACCGTCCGGCGCGCGGCGGGGACGACGACCGCATCTTTCGGAGGCGCCCCATGGCTTCGCCCGCCCACGACCCCGGTCCCGCACTCGACCAGGACGGCGTGCGGCTCACCGTCGACGACGCGATCGCCACGGTGACGCTGACCAACCCGGCCAAGCGCAACGCGCAGAGCCCCGCTCTGTGGCGGGCGCTGGCCGAGGCCGGTCGGCTGCTGCCGGGCTCCGTCCGCGCCGTGGTGCTGCGGGCCGAGGGCAAGTCCTTCTCGGCCGGGCTCGACCGGCAGGCGTTCACCCCCGAGGGCTTCGACGGCGAACCGTCGTTCATCGACCTCGCCCGGGGCGGGGACGCCGAGCTGGACGCGGCCATCGCCGAGTACCAGGAGGCGTTCACCTGGTGGCGGCGCAGCGACCTCGTGTCGGTCGCCGCCGTGCAGGGGCACGCCATCGGGGCGGGCTTCCAGCTGGCCCTCGCCTGTGACCTGCGGATCGTCGCGGACGACGTGCAGTTCGCCATGCGCGAGACCAGCCTGGGCCTGGTGCCGGACCTGACGGGCACGCATCCCCTGGTGTCCCTGGTCGGGTACGCCCGCGCGCTGGAGATCTGCGCGACGGGGCGGTTCGTCACCGCCGAGGAGGCCGTGAGCACCGGCCTGGCCAACCTCGCCGTGCCCGCGGACCAGCTCGACGGCACGGTGCACGACCTGGTGTCCGCGATCCTGGCCGCACCGCGCGACGCGGTCGTCGAGACCAAGGCGCTGCTCCAGGGCGCCCTGACGCGGGACTACGAGGCCCAGCGCACCGCCGAACGGGCCGCCCAGGGACGCCGGCTGCGCGACCTGGCGGGGCTCGGCGAGTAGGAACGCCGAGAGCCCCTCAGCCGACGGCCGTCACCACCACCGCCACCGACGGGCGGTCCGGCAGGGCCTCGGACACCACCGCGCGGACCCGCCGGGCCACCTCGACGGCCCGGTGGTCCGCGTGCACCGCCAGCTCCACCCGGACATGCCGGCGCGGCAGCGCCCCCTCCCGCGCCGGCGGCTCCGTCACGTGCACCGGACGGCCCAGTACGCCCGTCAGCCGGACCACGCCCGGCACCGCCCGCACGACCCCGGCGACCCGGCCCTCGTCACCGCCGACGGCCCCGCCGTCCTCGCTCTCGCCCGCGTCG
>NZ_MULI01000136.1 GCF_002939385.1 Streptomyces sp. MH60
CTCGGCAGCCGCGGGCTTGGGTGCGGCCGGCGGCCGCGGGGCAGCCGGACGGTCCCCCGCTGCCGGAACGGCGCGGGAGGGGCCGGCCTGCGCCGGGGACGGCGCCGACGGCCTGGGGGCAGCCTTCTTGGGGGCCGCGGGGCGGCCGGCGGAACGGCCGTTGCCGCCACCCTGCTGGAATGCGTCTGTCAGTTTGCGTACGACGGGCGCTTCGATCGTCGAAGACGCCGAACGGACGAATTCACCGAGTTCCTGGAGCTTGGCCATGACGACCTTGCTCTCGACACCGAACTCCTTGGCGAGTTCGTAGACCCGGACCTTAGCCACTTCGCTCCTCTGAGGTCCGGGTTGCGTCCGGACCGTCGCTAGTTCATGGGCGTACTCATCGCGTACTCATCGAGTGCTCATCGCAATCTCGACCTGCTTTCGACTCGCGAGGTACCAAGCCGCGCGGGGTTCCGCGCGGCATGTCTTCCTTACCACGTTGCTCACATGCTGCTTTCCGCAACCTTGTCGCAACCTTCTGCCTGCTCGACGTAGTGGCGCAACGCCTTTACGTCGAGCGGACCCGGGACGCGGAGCGCCCGCGGGAACGCCTTGCGGCGCACCGCCTGGTCGACGCAGACCGGTACGGGGTGTACGTACGCACCCCGGCCGGGCAGCGTACCGCGTGGATCGGGGGTGCAATGACCCTCGATCGCCACGGTGCGCAGCAGCTCACTCTTGACCGCTCGCTCCCGGCACCCCACGCAGGTGCGCTCGGGGCATGCTCGGCTACGTGTCCGGCCAGACACTTCTAAGTCTACCTCCCCGGACCGACCTCACCCCTTCGGGGTAAGAATCGAACACGTGCCGCACACAAAGCTGTCGTGATCTCAGCGCCGTGCGGCTTGGATCTATTCCCCGCGGGCGTCGGACGGCCGCTCCGACGACGCGTCGGAGGGCTGCTCGGTGTCCGGGCGGATGTCGATCCGCCAGCCGGTCAGCCGGGCCGCGAGCCGGGCGTTCTGGCCTTCCTTGCCGATGGCCAGCGACAGCTGGTAGTCGGGCACGATCACGCGCGCGGAGCGGGCCGCCAGGTCCACGACCTCCACCTTGGAGACACGGGCCGGGGAGAGCGCGTTCGCCACCATCTCGGCCGGGTCGTCCGACCAGTCGACGATGTCGATCTTCTCGCCGTTCAGCTCGCCCATGACGTTGCGCACCCGGCCGCCCATGGGGCCGATGCAGGCGCCCTTGGCGTTCAGCCCCGAGCGGGTGGAGCGTACTGCGATCTTGGTGCGGTGGCCGGCCTCGCGGGCGATCGCGGAGATCTCGACGGACCCGTCGGCGATCTCCGGCACTTCGAGGGCGAACAGCTTCTTCACCAGGTTGGGGTGCGTGCGGGAGAGCGTCACGGAGGGGCCCCGTACGCCCTTGGCCACCCGGACGACGTACGAGCGCAGGCGCGTGCCGTGCGGGTAGGTCTCGCCGGGCACCTGCTCCTGCACCGGCAGGATGGCCTCCAGCTTGCCGATGTCCACCAGCACGTTCTTCGGGTCGCGGCCCTGCTGGACCACGCCGGTGACGATGTCGCCCTCGCGTCCGGCGTACTCGCCGAGCGTCGCGTCGTCCTCGGCGTCGCGCAGCCGCTGCAGGATGACCTGCTTGGCGGTGGTGGCGGCGATGCGGCCGAAGTCGGACGGGGTGTCGTCGAACTCGCGGGCCGCCTGGCCCTCCTCGAGGTCGTCCGGGTCCTCCTTCGCCCACACGGTCACATGGCCGGTGTTCCGGTCGAGCTCCACGCGCGCGTGCCGGCGGCTTCCCTCGGTGCGGTGGTAGGCGATGAGGAGGGCCGACTCGATCGCCTCGACCAGCAGGTCGAAGGAGATCTCCTTCTCCCGTACCAAGCCCCGCAGGGCGCTCATGTCGATGTCCACGGCTACGCCTCCTCCTCTTCCGTCGTGTTGTCGCTCTTGCTGTCGCTGTCTTTCGCGTCCTTGCGGTTGAACTCGACCTGGACGCGTGCCTTGTCGATGTCGCCGAAGGGCAGTCTGCGGGTGGTGGGCCTGCGGCCCTTCACCCCCGGTACTTCGAGGTCGAGTCCGTCCTCGTCCACGGCGAGGATGCGGGCGACCAGTTCGCCGCCCTCGTGCAGCTGGAACCGGACCAGGCGGTCCGTGGCGCGCACGTAGTGGCGGTGCTGGGTGAGGGCGCGCTCCGCGCCGGGGGTGCCGACCTCGAGGGTGTACTCCCCCTCGCCCATCGCGTCGGTCTCGTCGAGCTTCGCCGAGAGCGCGCGGCTCACATCGGCGATCCGGTCCAGGTCCGCTCCGGTGTCGGAGTCGACGACCACGCTCAGCACACGCCTGCGGCCGACCGAGTCCACCGCGATCTCTTCGAGGTCCAGTCCCTGGGAGGCGACGAGCGGCTCCAGCAGCTCTCGCAGCCTCTCGCTCTGGGTGGTGCTCATCCGGGTGACTCCTCGGCCGCGTGTGCTGTTGTGGGACGGTGCGCGTGTCTGGTCAAAGGGTATCCGGTCGCGGGGGGTGTTGCCGTCCACCCGGGTCCGGCGGTGCCGATGAGGGGTGGCCGGGCGGGGCACGGGTACCGTGATCACGGGCGGGCGGGATCGCGGGGTACCGCGGGGTTCCGTCGCGTTGACCGTCGTTGTGCCGTCCGTATCGCCGTCCGCTGTGCCGTCCGTTTTGGGCGTCCGTTGTGCCGTCCGTTTTGCCTTTGTTCCGCCGTCGTTTGTCGTCGCTTTTGTCGTCGTTTCCGTACGAGCCTGTCGAGGACGTCTGCCGTGTCGCTTTCCCCATCGCCGCGCCCGCTCCGGGGGCCGCGCAGAAGGAGCCTGCTCGCGTCGGCCGCCGGGGCCGCCCTGCTCGTCGGCTGCACCGCGGGGCCTGGCTCCGGCGAGCCGGGGGCCGACCCGTCGGCCGCCGAGCGGGCACGCGCGCGTGCGGCCCGGGACAGCGAGGAACTCGCCGCGCGGTACGCGGAGGTGATCGCGGCCCATCCCGGGCTGGCGGAGCGGCTGGGGCCGCTGCGGGAGGAGGTCGTGCGGCACGCGGAGGCGTTCGGTGGGGTGCGGGCGGGCTCGCCGTCGGCGTCCGCGTCGGGGACGGCGACGGCCGCGTCGCCTTCGGTCTCCGCTCGGGCCGCCGGCCCGGCGGACGACTCCGGTGCAGTGCCCGCGGACGAGAAGGGCGCCCTGGCGCTGCTCGTCGGTGCGGAACGCAGGCTCGCCGACCGGCGGGCCCGGGCGCTGCTCGATGTGCCGGGTGAGTTGGCGCGGCTGCTGGCCTCCGTCGCGGCGGCCGGGGCGGCGCACGTGTTTCTGCTGACGGAGGGCTGACGGGTGGGCAAGGCGGAGGACGGGCGGCTGGACGCCCTCCAGGCGGCGCTGGCGGCGGAGCACGCGGCGGTGTACGGCTACGGGGTCGTCGGCGGGCGGATCGTCGAGGAACGGCGTGCCGAGGCGCGGACGGCGTACGACGCGCACCGGGCCGGACGGGACGCGCTGGCGCGCGAGGTGCGGGGCCTGGGCGGGGAACCGGTGGCCGCGGCGGCGGGGTACGCGCTGCCCTTCTCGGTGCCGGACTCCGCGGCGGCGGTGCGGCTGGCGGCCGAGCTGGAGGACCGGGTGGCCGGGGTGTACTCCGACCTGGTGCGGGCGGCCGAGGGCGAGGGACGGGCTTCGGCGGCCTCGGCGCTGCGCGAGGCCGCGGTCCGCGCGGTGCGCTGGCGGGCCGGGAGCGTAGCCTTCCCTGGGCTCGCCGAGCGGGCCGCGACGGCATCACCGACTGCGTAACGCGTACGGCATTCCGTACGGGAAGGGAACGGCTCGCGCATGGCATTCGAACCGCCGCGGCGTCTGGTCAGGGCGCTCGGCGAGACGGCACCGGACGGTGACGACTGGTTGGCGGAGCTGCCCGAAGTGGCGGAGCGGGCCGTGGCGCAGCGCGAGTTGGCGGTCGAGCGGGTGCAGGTGCCCGGCGGGCGCAGCAGCCTGGTCGTACTGGTGCGGACGGCCGAGGGGGCGCCGGCGGTGCTGAAGCTCGCGCCGCGCCGGGCGCGTCCGGAGAGCGAGCGGGCCGCGCTCGTGCACTGGGGCGGGCTGGGTGCCGTGCAGGTGCGCGAGGAACGTGCCGAGGAGGGTGTGTTGGTGCTGGAGCGGCTGCATCCGGACGTGTCGGTGCGGTCGCTGCCGGAGGCGAAGGCGTTGCTGGAGGCCGCGGGGACGCTGCGGCGGCTGTGGGTGGAGCCGCCGGACTCCCATCCCTTCGAGACCGTGGCCGAGCGGACCGGGCGGCAGGCCGAGGCGATGCGGGCGGGCGCGGCGGCGGACGCCGAGGTGGCGCCGCTGGTCGACGCGGCGCTCGCGGTGCGCGCGGAGCTGCTGGCCGAGCCGCCGGAGCGGCGGTTGCTGCACGGGACGTTCCGGCAGAGCAAGGTGCTGGCCGGGGATCGGATGCCGTGGCTCGCGGTGGGGCCCGATCCGGTGGTCGGGGAGAGTGCGTTCGATCTGGCGCGGTTGGTGCGGGACCGGGTGGAGGATCTGATCGCGCAGCCGTCGGGGGCGTCGACGACTCGGCGGCGGATCAAGCGGCTCGCGGAGTCGCTGGAGGTCGATCAGGAGCGGCTGCGCGGCTGGACGCTGTTCCGGGCGGTGGAGTCGGGGGTGCGGGCCCGGCGGGTGGGGCGGGAGCAGGACGCGGAGCTGTTGTTGGAGTTCGCGGGGTGGTTGTGACGGTGCGGGTGCCTGCGGCGCCGGTGCGGGTTCGGTGGGGGTGCGCGTAGCGCCTTGGGTCCGGTGGGTGGGTCGGGGCCGCGCCGGGGGGTGTCCGTCCTCGGAACGGCGCGGAATCGGTCGGCCACAGATCTCACCGGCGCGGACGCGCCAACCGCTGCGGGCGGACACCCCCCGACACGACCCCTTCCCGCCGTACGCGGCTGCGGCTCGCCATCCCTCCGGGGGCCCGCCCCGCCGTGCGCGGCTGTCCGTCCATCCCGCTCAGCTGCGGGCGGCACGGGTGGGCGCGGCGGCACCCGGCAGCGCCGGGCCGCGACCCCACACCCGTGCCGGGGCCGGGAAACGTCCGGCCCCGCCCCGGAAGGCGTCAGCTGGTGAGGCGGGTGAGGGCCTCCTCGACCGTTACTTCCTCGCGCTCGCCCGTGCGGCGGTCCTTCAGTTCGACCACGCCCTCGGCGGAGCGGCGGCCGGCCACCAGGATCTGCGGGACGCCGATGAGTTCGGCGTCGGTGAACTTCACGCCCGGGGACACTCCCGCGCGGTCGTCCACCAGGACGCGGACGCCGGCCGCGGCCAGCTTGTCGGAGACCTCCAGGGCCAGCTCGGTCTGGAGGGCCTTGCCGGCGGCGACGACGTGGACGTCGGCCGGGGCGACCTCCTTGGACCAGACGAGGCCCTTGTCGTCGGCGTGCTGCTCGGCGAGGGCGGCCACCGCGCGGGAGACGCCGATGCCGTAGGAGCCCATGGTGACGCGGGCCGGCTTGCCGTTCTGGCCGAGGACGTCGAGCTTGAGGGCGTCGGCGTACTTGCGGCCCAGCTGGAAGATGTGGCCGATCTCGATGGCGCGGTCCAGCTTGAGGCCGGTGCCGCAGTTGGGGCAGGGGTCGCCCTCGCGGACGACGACGACGTCGACGTAGGCGTCCACCTCGAAGTCACGGCCCGCCACGACGTTCTTGGCGTGCGTGTCGGCCTTGTTGGCGCCCGTGATCCACGCGGTGCCCGGCGCGACGCGAGGGTCGGCGATGTACTTGACCTTCTCGCCCAGGCCCTGCGGGCCGACGTAGCCGCGGACCAGGTCGGAGCGGCCGACGAAGTCCTCGGCGGTGACCAGTTCGACGGCGGCCGGGGCGAAGTGCGCCTCGACCTTGTCCATGTCGACCTCGCGGTCACCGGGGACGCCCACGGCGACGATCTCGCCGTCCACCTTCACGAGGAGGTTCTTGAGGGTGGCGGAGGCCGGGACGCCGAGGGACGCGGCGAGGGTCTCGATGGTGGGGGTGTCGGGGGTGGGGATGTCCTCGGCCGCGGGGATGCCGGTGGCGTCCGTGGGCGTGAGCTTGTAGGTGATCGCCTCGGTGTTGGCGGCGTAGTCGCAGTTCGGGCAGTCCGCGAAGGTGTCCTCGCCGGCCTCGGCGGGAGCCAGGAACTCCTCGGACTTGGAGCCGCCCATGGCACCGGCGGTGGCCGCGACGATGCGGTAGTCGAGGCCGAGGCGCTCGAAGATGCGCTGGTAGGCGGCGCGGTGCAGGGCGTAGGACTCGGCGAGACCCTCGTCGGCGACGTCGAAGGAGTAGGAGTCCTTCATGAGGAACTCGCGGCCGCGCAGGATGCCGGCCCGGGGGCGGGCCTCGTCGCGGTACTTGTTCTGGATCTGGTAGAGGATGACCGGCAGGTCCTTGTAGGACGACGCCTGGTCCTTGACGAGGAGGGTGAAGATCTCCTCGTGGGTGGGGCCGAGGAGGTAGTCGCCGCCCTTGCGGTCCTGGAGGCGGAAGAGTTCGGGGCCGTACTCGTCCCAGCGGCCCGTCGCCTCGTACGGCTCGCGCGGCAGGAGGGCGGGGAGCTGGACCTCCTGGGCGCCGATGGCGTCCATCTCCTCGCGGACGATGCGCTCGATGTTGCCGAGGACCTTCTTGCCGAGCGGCAGCCAGCTCCACAGGCCGGCGGCGGTGCGGCGCACGTAGCCGGCGCGGACCAGCAGCTTGTGGCTGAGGACCTCGGCGTCCGCCGGGTCGTCGCGCAGCGTCTTCGCCATCAACTTCGACATGCGCTGGACCGGTGCGTTGGCCATGGTTCTCGTGTCTCCTGCTGCGTAAGGGTGGTGCTAGGAGGTTAGCCGGGGGGTCCGGTGCGGTGGAAATCGGTTATCGACCGGCCGGTGGCCTGTGCAGCGGCAGCGGGGCGCCCATCACCGCGTACGGCTTGGGGGCGCTGGGGAAGTGCACCTGGCGGGCCAGGTCCTGGTAGCCGAGGGAGCGGTAGAGGCCGCGGGCCGGGCTCTCGGTGTCGATCGCGGAGAGGATCGAGCGGGGCTCGGTGGCGGCGTCGGTGATCGTGGTGATCAGGGCGCGGCCCGCGCCGCGGTTCTGGTACGCCGGGTGGACGTGGAGTTCCGTGATGACGAAGGAGTCGTCGAGCCAGTCGTCGGTGCCCTGGGCGCGGAGGTAGGGCTCGACGACGGTGGACCACCAGTGGGTGCGGTCGTTGGGCATGCCGTAGACGAAGCCGACGAGGCGGCCCCGGACGGTCGCGCCGAGGGCTCTGGCGCCCGGGTGGGTCATGTGGCGCAGGACGATCTGACGGCGGACGGCCACCTCGTCGGGGCCGAGGCCGAAGGCGGCGGCTTGGACGGCCAGGGCCTCGTCCACGTGCGCGGAGAGGTCCAGTGGGCCGATCACATGGTCCATGCCGGGGAGCCTACAGGGGCGTTGTGGTGGGAGTGCTGGTGCCGGTGGTGGGGCCGGGGCTGCCGCGGGTTCAGAACAGGACGCTCATGAACGCGCCTACTTCTTGGAAGCCGACCCGGAGATACGTCCGTCGCGCCGCCGTGTTGAAGTCGTTGACGTAGAGGCTCGCCACCGGGGCGACGTCCGCGAGGGCGTAGCGCAGGACCGCCGCCATGCCGGGTGCCGCCAGGCCCTTGCCGCGGTACTCGGGGGCCACCCACACACCCTGGATCTGGCAGGCGCGGTCGGTGGCGGCGCCGATCTCGGCCTTGAAGACGACCTTGCCGTCGGCGTCGAAGCGGGCGAAGGAACGGCCGGAGCCGACGAGTTCGGCGACCCGGGCCTGGTAGAGCAGGCCGCCGTCGCCGGCCATCGGGGAGATGCCGACCTCCTCGGTGAACATCGCCACGCAGGCCGGCATGATCCGTTCCATCTCGTCCTTGCGGACGCGGCGGACGTAGGGGTCCGGGGCGATGTCGTCGGGGAGGCGGTCGGTGACCATGAGGGGCTGGCGGGTGCGGACCTCGCGGGCCGGGCCCCAGCCGGGTTCGAGCAGCCGCCACAGCTGGGCGGTCGGGCCGGCGGGGCCGACGATCGAGGAGCAGCGGCGGCCGGCCCGGCGGGCGCGGTCGGCGAAGGCGCGGACGGCGCGGGGGGTGGCGCAGATGGGCACGAGGTTGGCGCCCGCGTAGCACAGGGAGGTGAGCATGCCGTGCTCGTACCAGCCCCACATCTCGCCGCCGAGGCGCCACGGGTCGAGTCCGGCGATCTGGACGCGGGCGGTCACGAAGGCGTTCGTGACCGGGTCGCGGTCGAGGATGGCGAGCGCGGCGTCCAGGTCGCTCGGTTCGAGCACGCGGGAGGTGGTCTGCGTCAACACGTGCGGGGGCCTCACCCTGAGATCTGCTGGTCCCCGCACTGTACCTGCCACGCATATGCCGCGCCGCCCCCCTGGGGCGACGCGGCAGCGGTGGGAGGGATCAGCCCGCCACGGCGACGGAGGGCTCGCCGGAGACCACGCCGTCCTTCTCCATCTGCTCGGCGATCTTCATGGCTTCCTCGATGAGGGTCTCCACGATCTTGGACTCGGGGACGGTCTTGATGACCTCGCCCTTGACGAAGATCTGGCCCTTGCCGTTGCCGGAGGCGACGCCGAGGTCGGCCTCGCGCGCCTCGCCGGGGCCGTTGACGACGCAGCCCATGACGGCGACGCGGAGGGGGACTTCCATGCCCTCCAGACCGGCGGTGACTTCCTCGGCCAGCTTGTACACGTCGACCTGGGCGCGGCCGCAGGACGGGCAGGAGACGATCTCCAGGCCGCGCTGGCGCAGGTTCAGCGACTCCAGGATCTGGATGCCGACCTTGATCTCCTCGACCGGCGGAGCGCTCAGCGACACCCGGATGGTGTCGCCGATGCCCTG
>NZ_MULI01000137.1 GCF_002939385.1 Streptomyces sp. MH60
CGAGGGTCCCGCGCCCGGCGGCTCCGCGTTCGACGGTCCGCCGCCCCCGCGTGAGCCGGGCAGCGGCGACGGGGCCCCGCTGAACCACCTCCCCACCCTGGTCGCGGGCCGGCACCCGCCGACGCCCCCGCCCGCCGTCCACGGCCACTCCGGGCCGCCCGCCCCCGGGTACGCCCCGGCCGCCCCGGCATGGCACGCCTCGCAGCCCGGGTACCAGCACCCGTACGGCGGCGGTCTCGGCCCCACCCCGCCCCAAGGGCCCCCGCCCCCGTACGGACCGCCGTACGGGCCCCCGCACGAGCCGGTCAGGACCGCCCGTTCCACCGCGCTGCTGGTCGTCGTCGCCCTGGTCGTCGCGCTGGGCGCGGGAGGCACGGTCTACGCCCTGATGCGCGGCGACGGCGACGACCGCGCGGGCGGTGATCCCACGCCCACGCAGTCCACCGGCGCGCCGCAGGATCCGGGGTCGGGCTCGCCGGGACCCTCCGATCCGACGGCGGGCCGGTCGCCCTCGACCGGTTCGACCGCCCCGGCCGCCGACGAGGGCACCGTCCCGGCCGGGTACGTCGGCGACTGGGCGACCACCATCGACAACGCCTCCGGCACCCACCCCCGGAAGCTGACCATCACGCAGGGCGAGGTCGGCGACACGGTGCTGACCCTCGTGGCGGACGGCCCGACGGACACCGGCGGCTACCACTGCGTGTTCGACGCCGCCCTCACCGCCCGGCCGAGCGCCGACGGGCCGCTGCGGCTCGGCCCGTCCCAGGTCAGGACCGGCCCCTCCGGCAGCTGCGCCCCGGGCGGGTCCACCACGGTCACCCTGCTGCCGGACGGCAGCCTGGAACGCACCAACGACGACACCGGCGAGTCCCTGGTCTACACCCGCCAGTGAGGGGACGTGATCCCGCCGCCGGGGGTCAGCGGGGCTCCGGCGGGCGCTGGCGGGGCATGTTCGGACGGGCGCCGTTCTGCGGGGGGACCGGGAACCGGCCGCCGGCGCCCGCGCCCCCACTGTCCGGCCGGGGCCCCTCGGCCGTCCCCGCGGCGTGCGGACCCAGCGGCGCCGGCCCCGGGCGGAAGCACACCATCCAGTCCGCCGTCTCCGCCCGCACCAGCTCCGTCACGTCCTCCGAGAAGCGCCGCAGCACCAGCAGGCACCGCTCCGCCGCCTCGCTCGCCGTTCCGTCCGCCGGTCCCAGCACCTCCCGCACGCTCTCCGACGCCCAGTCGAACTGGAACGCCTGGAGCCGCCGCTGCACCGCCTGAGCCGTGGCCACGTCCCGCATCCACCCGGCCGTGACCCCGAAATACCGGTCACCCGCCACACACGCCACCGCCCACAGCAGCGCCAGATACCCCCAGGGCGCGACCCCGCCCACCGCCCCGGACAGGTCGAGCAGCGGCAGCGCCGCCCCGGCGGCCGCGCCCACCGCGGCCCCGCCCCGCAGCAGTACGGCGGCGCGCCGCTTCCCCACCCGGTCCGCGAGATACCAGGCGGCCGTGTCCAGCGCACCCCGCTCCACCCACCGGTACAGCTCGTCCAGCCGCTCGGCGGGCAGCGCCCAGTCCCCGTGGGGAAACGCCCGCCCGGTCAGGTCCCCCGGCCGCGTCCCGGCCATCCCCTCGCCGTCCCGACCGTCCCGCGGCGGCCCCTCGGGCTGCATCTCCGGCTGACCCACCCGGCACTCCCTACTGCTCGCCACTGCTCGCCGTACCGCTCGCCGTCCGCGAGGACTCATACGCCGGAAACCTGCGCCGGAACCCTTCCTACCGCCCAATGGGTGGCGAAGAGCCGGGTTCCGCCGGTTTTCCGCCCGGAAGAGGGCGTTGATCAGGTATAGGGCTCCCGCCGCATCACTCGAAAGAGTGCTGGGGCGAGGGCCGCCCGGACCACGTAGGCTCGTGCCGAACGGCGAAACCGTCGTGACCGGACTTGATGGGAGCTGAACGTGATCCCCGGTGGTGGCCAGCCCAACATGCAGCAGCTGCTCCAGCAGGCCCAGAAGATGCAGCAGGACCTGGCGAAGGCCCAGGAGGAACTGGCACAGACCGAGGTCGACGGCCAGGCGGGCGGCGGCCTGGTGAAGGCGACGGTCACCGGCTCCGGCGAGCTGCGCGGCCTCCGGATCGACCCGAAGGCGGTGGACCCGGAGGACACCGAGACCCTCGCCGACCTCATCGTCGCGGCCGTCCAGGCGGCCAACGAGAACGCGCAGAACCTCCAGCAGCAGAAGCTCGGCCCGCTCGCCCAGGGGCTGGGCGGTGGCGGCAGCGGCATCCCCGGCCTGCCGTTCTGAACCGTCTCCCCGGTTCGCCTTTCTCAGACCGGCCGAAGCCATCTACCGTACGTAGTGCACGAACCTCAGGAAGGACGGCAGTCCGTTGTACGAAGGCGTGGTCCAGGACCTCATCGACGAACTCGGGCGGCTGCCCGGCGTCGGTCCCAAGAGCGCGCAGCGGATCGCCTTCCACATCCTCCAGGCGGAGCCGACCGACGTACGGCGGCTCGCCCAGGCCCTCATGGAAGTGAAGGCCAAGGTCCGCTTCTGCGCGACCTGCGGGAACGTCGCGCAGGAGGAGCAGTGCACCATCTGCCGCGACACCCGGCGTGATCATTCCGTCATCTGCGTGGTGGAGGAGCCGAAGGACGTCGTCGCCATCGAGCGCACCCGCGAGTTCCGCGGGCGGTACCACGTGCTCGGCGGCGCGATCAGCCCGATCGACGGGGTCGGCCCCGACGACCTCCGCATCCGTGAGCTGCTGGCCCGCCTGGCGGACGGCACGGTCACGGAACTGATCCTGGCCACGGACCCGAATCTGGAGGGCGAGGCCACGGCCACGTACCTCGCCCGCATGATCAAGCCCATGGGCCTCAAGGTCACCCGCCTGGCCAGCGGCCTCCCGGTGGGCGGCGACCTGGAATACGCGGACGAGGTGACCCTCGGCCGCGCCTTCGAGGGGAGACGACTCCTAGATGTCTGACGCCACGCTGCACGCGACCGACCAGAACCCGGACGACTTCGCGGTCCAGATCGCCGACCAGATCGAGAGCTTCCTGGTGGCCGTCACCGAGGTGGCGAAGGGCGACGAGCCCGACTCGGCCGTCCCCTTCCTCCTCCTGGAGGTCTCCCAGCTGATGCTGGCCGGGGGCCGCCTGGGCGCCCACGAGGACATCGTCCCCGACGAGCGCTACGAGCCCGACCCGGGCCCGGAGGTGGACGTGGACCTGCTCCGCGAGAACCTGGCCCGCATCCTCGACCCGATCGACGTCTACTCCGAGGTCTTCGACCCCTACGAGCCGCGCAAGGCCCCGGTCCCGGCCCGTATCTCCGACGACCTCACCGACGTGATCACCGACCTCCGCCACGGCATGGTCCACTACAAGGCCGGCCGCACCACGGAGGCCCTGTGGTGGTGGCAGTTCTCCTACTTCTCCAACTGGGGCTCCACCGCCTCCGCGGCCCTGCGCGCCCTCCAGTCGGTCGTCGCCCACGTCCGCCTGAACCAGCCCCTGGAGGAGCTGGACGGCCTGGACACCGACCAGGACCTCGGCGACGACGCCCTGGAGTCGGAGGCCGGCCGCGTCATGATCCAGGAGATCGCGGGCCCGCTGGGCCTGCGCCCGGTCAAGTAGCGGCGGTCGCCACAGGGGGAGACGTGCTCGTCGGCCCGGAGTTCGATCCCCGGGACCCCAGCTCATCCCTTGGTTTCCGGTTTCCACGCGGCCGGAAGCCACTTGTGAACGTGTGACACACCGCACTTTCCCGAGTGACCCGCGTCGCCCTGGGCATGAGCCAGCCTGAGCGAGTACCCGGGTCTCACCATGCGATACCGCAGGGGGGAAATCCGGACGCTCGGTAAAATGAGCCGACCGCAGTACATATACGTACGTGCGGAAAGAGACGGATTGAGCGAGGAGCGCACGTGGGCCTTGTCGTGCAGAAGTACGGAGGCTCCTCCGTAGCCGATGCCGAGGGCATCAAGCGCGTCGCCAAGCGGATCGTGGAAGCGAAGAAGAACGGCAACCAGGTGGTCGCCGTCGTTTCCGCGATGGGCGACACGACGGACGAGCTGATCGATCTCGCCGAGCAGGTATCCCCGATCCCTGCCGGGCGCGAACTCGACATGCTGCTGACCGCCGGAGAGCGTATCTCCATGGCGCTGCTGGCCATGGCGATCAAGAACCTGGGTCACGAGGCCCAGTCGTTCACCGGCAGCCAGGCCGGAGTCATCACCGACTCGGTCCACAACAAGGCCCGGATCATCGACGTCACGCCGGGCCGCATCCGCACCTCGGTCGACGAGGGCAACGTCGCCATCGTGGCCGGCTTCCAGGGCGTCAGCCAGGACAGCAAGGACATCACCACGCTGGGCCGCGGCGGGTCCGACACCACGGCCGTCGCCCTCGCCGCCGCGCTCGACGCGGACGTCTGCGAGATCTACACCGACGTCGACGGCGTGTTCACCGCCGACCCGCGCGTGGTGCCGAAGGCGAAGAAGATCGACTGGATCTCCTTCGAGGACATGCTGGAGCTCGCTGCCTCCGGCTCCAAGGTGCTGCTCCACCGTTGCGTGGAGTACGCCCGCCGGTACAACATCCCGATCCACGTGCGGTCCAGCTTCAGCGGACTGCAGGGCACGTGGGTGAGCAGCGAGCCGATCAAGCAAGGGGAAAAGCACGTGGAGCAGGCCCTCATCTCCGGAGTCGCGCACGACACCTCCGAGGCCAAGGTCACGGTCGTCGGGGTGCCCGACAAGCCGGGCGAGGCGGCCGCGATCTTCCGCGCCATCGCCGACGCCCAGGTCAACATCGACATGGTCGTGCAGAACGTGTCCGCCGCCTCCACCGGCCTGACGGACATCTCGTTCACGCTCCCCAAGAGCGAGGGCCGCAAGGCCATCGACGCGCTGGAGAAGAACCGCCCGGGCATCGGCTTCGACTCGCTGCGCTACGACGACCAGATCGGCAAGATCTCCCTGGTCGGCGCGGGGATGAAGAGCAACCCCGGCGTCACCGCCGACTTCTTCACCGCGCTCTCCGACGCCGGGGTGAACATCGAGCTGATCTCGACCTCCGAGATCCGCATCTCGGTCGTCACCCGCAAGGACGACGTGAACGAGGCCGTGCGCGCCGTGCACACCGCCTTCGGGCTCGACTCCGACCGCGACGAGGCCGTCGTCTACGGGGGCACCGGACGCTGATGTCCGCCGCGCAAGGCACCGGCCCGGACGGCGGCCGTACCGGCAGGCCCACGCTCGCCGTCGTGGGCGCGACCGGCGCCGTCGGCTCGGTCATGCTCCAGATCCTGTCCCAGCACGCGGACGTCTGGGGCGACATCCGTCTGATCGCCTCCCCGCGCTCGGCCGGCCGCAAGCTGGCCGTGCGCGGGGAGGCGGTCGAGGTCGTCGCACTGAGCGAAGAGGCCTTCGACGGGGTCGACGTCGCCATGTTCGACGTGCCCGACGAGGTCTCCGCGCAGTGGGCGCCGATCGCCGCCGCCAAGGGCGTGGTGGTGGTCGACAACTCCGGCGCGTTCCGGATGGACCCGGACGTGCCGCTCGTCGTGCCGGAGGTCAATCCGCACGCGGTGCGGATGCGGCCGCGCGGCATCGTCGCCAACCCGAACTGCACGACGCTGTCCATGATCGTGGCGCTGGGCGCGCTGCACGCCGAGTTCGGGCTGCGCGAGCTGGTCGTCTCCTCGTACCAGGCGGTCAGCGGGGCCGGACGGGACGGCGTGGACACGCTGCGCCGGCAGCTGTCGCTGGTGGCCGGTACGGAGCTGGGGACGCACCCCGGTGACGTGCGGCGGGCCGTCGGCGACGACACCGGGCCGTTCCCGGAGCCGGTCGCGCTGAACGTCGTACCGTGGGCCGGGTCGCTGCGGGAGGACGGCTGGTCGTCGGAGGAGATGAAGGTGCGGGACGAGTCCCGCAAGATCCTCGGACTGCCGCGGCTGCCGGTCGCCGTGACCTGCGTACGGGTCCCCGTGGTGACCACTCATTCCCTGACCGTGCACGCCCGTTTCGAGAGCGACGTCACCGTCGAGGGGGCCCGGGAGATCCTGGCCACCGCGCCGGGCGTGGTCCTCTTCGACAACCCGGCCGCGGGGGAGTTCCCGACGCCCGCCGACGTGGTCGGCACCGATCCGACCTGGGTCGGCCGGGTGCGCCGGGCCCTGGACGATCCGACCGCGCTGGAACTCTTCGTATGCGGGGACAACCTGCGCAAGGGTGCCGCTCTGAACACCGCGCAGATCGCCGAATTGGTGGCGGCCGAGTTCGGCTGAACCGGGATCGGCTGGGCAAAAGCCCCCGGGCGCTGTGGGTTTCGTTTGTAGGATCCATGGACGAGATGTGATCCGGAAGTTGGTCCGGACTACTTGTACCGGGCACCCGTGCCGTCAGAGGATTTCCTCCCCGCCCTCCGCAACCGCGCGAGCGGCGGGGGGCGTCTTTGCGGTCACCCATTCAGGGCGCGGGGCGTGGTTCGGCGCGGGGGCGCCGAGGACGGGCGTGGGGACGCCCGTTCACACGGGACACAGGGGAAGAGCGGACGATGAGGGCCTATGACGCACCGTCAGCCGGGTGGCCGCCCAGACGGCTGTCCGACGGACACGGGAACGTGACGCCCGGCACGTACAACCCTCACGGGGTCGAGCGTGTCCAACTGGCGTGGCAGAGGTTCTCGAATTCACCGCAGGCACGCGGGGCGCGGCTCTGCGTCCCCCCGTCCGGTCCGTCCGTCCCCGTGTGGCCGGCCCGGCCGGTGGCATGCCGGTGATCGCGCCGATGCCCGCAGCGCGGCCGGCCCGCATATCGAACCAGCGCGACGGCGCCGAGGACGTGGCGGCGGGTACCACCGTCGACCACCTCACCGAGACCTACCGAGCGCACTACCGCTCGCTGCTCGGCCTCGCCGCCCTCCTCCTCGACGACACGGCCTCCTGCGAGGACGTGGTCCAGGAGGCCTTCATCCGGGTGCACTCGGCCCGCAAACGCGTCCGCGACCCGGAGAAGACCCTGGCTACCTGCGTCAGACGGTCGTCAACCTCTCGCGCTCGGCGCTGCGCCGCCGCATCCTCGGCCTCAAGCTCCTCTCCAAGCCCATGCCGGACATGGCGAGCGCGGAGGAGGGGGCCTACGACCAGCTGGAGCGCGACTCCCTGATCAAGGCGATGAAGGGGCTCCAGCGCCGGCAGCGCGAGGTGCTGGTCCTGCGCTACTTCGCCGACATGACGGAGGCCCAGGTCGCCGAGACGCTCGGCATATCCCTGGGCTCGGTCAAGGCGTACGGGTCGCGCGGGATCGCGGCGCTCAGGGTGGCCATGGAGGCCCCGGCATGAGCGACGGCCACGACGCGCGACCGGACGCCCGGGAGGAGCACGATCCGCGACCGGACGCCCGGGAGAGCCAGGACGCGCAACCAGATACCCAAGAGGGCCAGGACGTCCCACCGGACGCCCGTGAAGGGCAGGACGCGCGACCGGATGCCCGAGAGGGTCAGGACGTACCACCGGACGCTCGCGAGCGGCACGGTCCGCGATCGGACGCCTGGGAAGAGCACGGTCCGCGACGGGATGCTTCCCGTGCAGGGCACGACGCGCGACCGGACGCCCGGGAAGGGCATGACGCGCCCGCCGGACCGGCCGGGCGAGAGCAGCAGACACACACGCACGCTGGGAACGGAACTGTGAACCACGGCCCCGCCGCACAGGGCCCCGACGATCCGGGGGCCGACGGGCCCGCCACCGACGAGGCCGTGCTGCGCGCGATGTTGCACCGGGCGGTCGGCGAGATGGAGCCGAGCGACGGCACCCTGGAGCACCTGCGGCGCGCGGTGCCCGCCCGGCGGGCCCGCAAGCGCCAGGCAGTCGTCGGCGTCGCGGCCGCCGCCCTCTTCCTCGGCACGGCGGTCCCGGCCCTCGTGCACGTCTCCAACTCCCCCGGCGCGGGGGCCGACCCGTCCGTCGCGGGCAACGCCTCCCAGGCCCAGGGCGGCGCCTCCCAGGGCAAGGACCCGGCCGGCGGCCAGAGCGGCATCGCCGGTTCCGGGAACACCGCCGAGGGCAAGGACAAGGCCGACCCCAAGGAGACGCCCGGCGGCAAGGAGTCCGGTGCCGCGACCGGCTCGGCCCCCTCCGGCGCCCCCAGCGCCAGCAGCCCCGCCGACATCCCCGCGTGCGCGCCCGGGTCGCTCGGCCCGGCCGTCGCGAGCAGTGCGGCCCCCGACTCCACGGGCGTGGTCTACGGCTCCTTCCGGGTCACCAACGTCTCCTCGGACGGCTGTACCGTCACGAGCCCCGGCAGCGTGGCCACCGCCTCGCTGGGCGCCGCGGACGCCGCCCGGGTCGGCACCGCGCGGCACGCCGCCGGGGACGCCGCGGCCGGACTGCCCGACCCGTCGCTGGAGGCCGCCTCGCTGACCCTGGCGCCGGGTGCCGCGTACGAGGTGCAGTTCGCCTGGGTGCCCTCCGAGACCTGTCCCACCACCGGCGGTACCACGGGGGGCGGCACCGGCGGGGAGCGTGTCGGTGACCTACACGCCGCAGGGCGGTTCCGGCTCGGCGACGGCCACGGTGTCCAACGCGTGCGTGG
>NZ_MULI01000138.1 GCF_002939385.1 Streptomyces sp. MH60
CCACCCCCGCCGAACTGGCCCCCGTGGCCGCCGCGACCGGCGCCGTGGACCGGGTGCTGCCCGCCGCCGCACCCGGCCGTGCCGTCCCGCGCACCCTCGACTGGACCGGACCGCCCCCCGCCGTCGCCGTCGACCTGCACGGCAACGGGCCGCCCAGTCACCGCCTGCTGACCCGGCTGCGCCCGCGCAGGCTGCTGGCGTTCGCGCACCCCGCGACCCCCGAGGTGGACGGCCCGCCCTGGTACGCCGAGGAGCACGAGCGCGAGCGGTGGTGCCGACTGCTGCGGGCCTACGGCATCGACGCCGACCCCACCGACCTGCGGCTGCCGCGCCCCGACGCGCCGTCCCCCGCCCCCGGCGCGGTCGTCCTGCACCCCGGCGCCGGAGCCCCCTCCCGCTGCTGGCCGGTGGAACGGTACGCGGCCGTCGCCGAGGCGCTGCGCGCACGGGGACGCCGGGTCGTGGTCACCGGGGGAGCGGACGAGGCGGACCTGGTGGCCCGGCTGGCCAAGCGCGCCGGCCTGCCCGACACGGACGGGTTCGGCGGCGGCCTGCCCTACGACCGGCTCTCCGCCCTGGTCGCCGGTGCCCGCGCCGTCGTCAGCGGCGACACCGGCATCGCCCACCTCGCCGTCGCCCACGCCACGCCCTCCGTGACCCTCTTCGGCCCGGTCCCGCCCAGCCGTTGGGGCCCGCCGCCCCACCCCCGCCACCGCGCCCTGTGGCACCCGGGCCCGGACGGCGACCCGCACGGCCGCCGCACCGACCCCGCGCTGCTGCGGATCACCCCCGACGCCGTACTGCGCGCACTCGACGGACTCGACGGACTCGACGCGCCCGACGCACTCGACGCACTCGACGCGCTCGACGAACCGGACACCCCGGACGCCCCGGAAGAGGGACCATGAACCACCCCGCGCACCACGGCCCGACGGCCACCCGCGAACGGGACCGCCCCGACCCCACGAAACCCGCCCCCGTCGGCATCGTCATCGCCACCCGGAACCGCCGCGCGAGCCTCGCCGTCACCCTGCGCAACCTGCTCGCCCTGCCCGAGCGGCCCGAGGTCCTCGTCGTCGACAACGCCTCCACCGACGACACCCGCGCCATGCTGGCCCGCGACTTCCCCCAGGTCCGCGTCCTCGCCCTGCCGGTCAACCGCGGCGCCCTCGCCCGCACCCACGGGGTCCGCGCCCTGGACACCCCGTACGTGGCGTTCAGCGACGACGACTCCTGGTGGGCGCCCGGCTCCCTGCGCGCCGCCGCCCGGCACTTCGACGAGCACCCCCGGCTCGGCCTGCTCTCCGCCCGCACCCTCGTCGGCCCCGCCGACGCCGCGGACCCCCTCAACGACCTGCTCGCCGACTCCCCGCTCGGCACCGCCACCGACCTGCCCGGCACCCAGGTGCTCGGCTTCCTCGGCTGCGCCGCCGTCGCCCGCCGCACCGCGTACCTGGACGCGGGCGGCTACCACCCGCTGCTCTTCTTCGGCGCCGAGGAGACCCTCCTCGCCTACGACCTCGCGGCCCGCGGCTGGGGCGTCACGCACTGCGCCGACGTGGTCGCCCACCACCACCCGGACCCCCGCCCCCGCACCGGCCGCCCGGCCGTCGTACGCCGCAACGAACTCCTCACCGCCTGGCTGCGCCGCCCCCTCCCGCACGCCCTGGCCCGCACCCGTGCCCTCGCCGCCGACGCCCGCCGCGACCCGCACGCCCGGCACGCCCTGCGCGAGACGCTCACCCGCCTGCCCGCCGCCCTGCGCGCCCGCAGGCCGCTGCCCCCGCACGTGGAGCGGGCCGCCCGCCTCCTGGACGAAGGCGACGGAGCGGCCTCATGACGGACACCCGGACCACCGTCGTCGTCATCACCCACAACCGGTGCCCCGAACTCCTGCGCACCCTGGACCGGCTCGCCGAACTCCCCGAAGAACCCCAGGTGATCGTCACCGACAACGGCTCCACCGACGGCACGGCCACCGCCGTCGCCCGCCACCACCCCGGCGTACGGCTCCTGCGCCCCGGCCGCAACCTCGGCGCCGTCGGCCGCAACCTGGCCGTCCGCCAGGTCACCACCCCCTACGTCGCGTTCTGCGACGACGACTCCTGGTGGGCGCCCGGCTCCCTGGCCGGAGCCGCGGACCTGCTCGACCGCCACCCGGCGGTCGGCTCGGTCACCGCCCGCATCCTGGTCGAACCGGACGGCACCGAGGACCCGATCGTCGAGGAGCTGCGCGACTCGCCCGTGCCCCGCCCCGACTGGCTCCCCGGACCGGCGCTCGGCTCCTTCCTGGCCGCCGCGACCGTCCTGCGCACCGACGCCTTCCGGACCGCGGGCGGCTTCCACCCCCGGCTGTGGCTGGGCGGCGAGGAGGAGCTGCTCGCCGCCGACCTGGCCGCCAACGGCTGGTGGCTGACGTACGCCGACGACCTGACGATCCATCACCACCCGTCCGGGGTGCGGGACTCCACCGTGCGCAGGGCGCACGGCATCCGCAACACCCTGTGGTTCACCTGGCTGCGCCGCCCGGCCGGCCCCGCCCTGCGCCGCACCCTCCACCTGGCCCGCACCGTCCCCCGCGACACCGCGTCCCTGCGCGCCTTCGCGGAGGCGACGGCCGCCCTGCCGTGGGTGCTGCGCGAGCGCCGGGTGCTGCCGCCGGAGGTCGAGGCCCGGCTGCGCTCACTGGAACCCGCCCAGCGCGACTCGACGGCCCGCAGCTACACCGGCTGACCCGGCCGGGGACGCGGTGGAGGGCGCGCTAACCCTCCGTCCACCGGCACAGCAGCCGGAACGCCGCGAACAGCGTCACCGGCCACACGGCGGCGAACGCCCAGATCACGCCGGGCGCGGAGGTGACGATGCCGACGACCATCAGCGTCACCGACACGGCGAGCAGCAGAAGGACGGTCGGGGTGCGCGGGCGGTAGGCCGCCAGGCGGGTGGGATCGGGGAGGCGGTGGAGCCTCAGCGTGCGCAGGCGCCGGTCGAGGCGGCGGTCGCGGCTGAGTGCCCGTTCGACCTCGTCGAGTACGCGTTGCTCGTGATCGGGGAGCCGGCCGATGGACATGGTGTCTCCTCCCCAGGGGGCGGACCGACCCCCGCCGAGTGCCCGTGCCGCGCGGCGGCTAACCGCGCGGCGGCTCAGGCGCCGCCGTGCCGCCACCCGCCGACGCGGTCCGCAACGCGGCCACCAGGCCGTCCGCCGAGTCCCGGACCGGGTCGGCCGCCCGGAGCCCCGCGCCGATCCGCGCCGCCTCCGCCCGGCCCTCGGCCAGGCACCACTGCCACCAGAGCTCCAGCTCCCCTTCCGCGGACGCCCCGGCCAGCCGTTCGGCGGCGACCAGCGCCGGCCAGCCGCAGGCGTGGGCCTGTGCCGTCACCTTCGCGCCGCCCTCGACCGGGTCGACCGCCAGGACCGGGACACTGGCCCGCAGCGCGAGCACCAGCCCGTGCAGCCGGTCGGTGACGACCAGGTCGAGGCGGGCCAGTACGGACTCCAGCTGGGCCGGGGTGCCGCACAGCCGCCAGTCGTGGGCGTCGAGCCGGGTCTCCAGCTCCAGCCGGGCACAGTCCCGGCCGGCCAGCCAGCGGGTCAGCACGGCGGCGACCTCCTCGTGCCGCCGTCGGCCCCCGTACTCCCGCTGCCCGTGGGTGAGCACCACCCCGACGACGGGCACCGCCGGGAGCGCCGGAGCGCGGGCCGCGAGGTCCAGGCCGGGACCGGTCCCGGCGGCGTCGCGGGCCAGCACCTGGTGGAAGCCGGTGACGGCCGGGGAGTCCGGGTCGACCACGGAGACCCCGACCGCGATCCGCACGCAGTGCGCGAACCGCCGGTGCAGCTCCTCGACCTGCGGCCCGTGCACCGGCCCGCACACGAACACCAGCCGGGAGTACGCCGCCGGGTCCAGGTCGTCGAAGTGCGTGCCGTCGGCGCGGAAACCGGGGCTCCACACGACGTCGTACGCGAGCCCCGCGTCCCGCAGCACCCGCTCCACCCGCGCCAGCGCCAGCACGTCCCCGGCCGTCGCCTCCCCGTGCAGGAAGCTGAACCAGCCGGTCACCAGGATTCCGTCCCGTCCGCGCACAGTGCCCCCGGGTGCCCCGCCGGCGGCCCGGCAACCCCCGCGACCGCGACCGGGCGGTCCGGTCAGCGGCCGACCACCGGTCCGAAGGCATCGCGCACGTCGCCGTTCGAGGGTGTGACGGCCATCCGCGACGGCAGCGCGTCGAAGTACCGGAGGACGCCGGGGCAGCTCTCGCCGCCCAGCTGCACCGTGCGGTCGACGACGAGCTTCCCGGTCCTGAGCGCGTAGCCCTTCACCCGGACCGCCAGCCTGTTGAACCTGACACTGCCGATGTGGCCGTTGTGGTCCCGGTACCGGCACGTCTCGACCACGTCCCCGGCCGCCGCCTCGCCGGTGCACACCACCAGGGAGGCGTGGGCCGTGTCGGTCCGCCACGCCTCGGGCAGCTTGTCGGTGTACTCGGTGTCGCCGACGAACACGGCGCGGGTGCGGCCCTTGCGGTAGGCGGGGGCCTGGGAGTACTTCGCCGGTTTCCGGCAGTAGCCGGAGCCCATGCCGTCCGCCGCCGCGACCAGCTCGGTGATCCGGTCCAGCTCGATCGCCAGCCCCGCCTTCCTGACCCCCTCGCGGGCGGCGTCCGCGTGGGCGTCGTCCGGGTACGCGTCGAGCAGCCGCTGGTAGCGCTCGCGGGCGCCCGGCCAGTCCTCCGTGGACATGAAGCCGTCGGCGCAGTCCATCAGCGCCTGGGGGGCCGTCCGGGCCGCGGTGGCGGAGGCCGGGCCGGTCAGGTCCCCGGGCCCGGGGGCGTGCTCCCGCAGCCAGTCCGCGATGGTCACGGTCAGACAGCCGTCGTCGGTGGGCAGCCGGCCGAGGAAGCGGTCCAGCGTCGTCCTGACGGTCTGCTCGTTGCCGGACTCGCCGAGCACCGCGCCGAGCCGCCGGAAGCCGGTCTCCAGCGAGTCCAGGTCACCGGTCAGCCCGCCGCTGAGATAGCTCCCGGCCGTGTCCAGCCGCTCGCACGCCTCGACCACCGCGTCGCCCCGGGCGGCCGACGGCGCGGCGAGCAGCCGGTGCCGGAACGCCATCCCGTCCTGAGCGGCCACCGCGGCCCCGCAGTCCCCGTCCGCGCGGGCGTCCGCGACGTCGTCCTCGACCCCGTGCGCCTCGAACCGCACCCATCCGGCGGCCGCCAGTACCGGCACGGTCAGGGCGAGCGCGAGCAGCCGCTGCCCGTGCCGGGGCCCGGCCGCCGGGTGCCGCCGCGCGAGCCACCAGCCGTGCCCGACGACCGCCGCCCACCACAGCACCACGAGCAGCTCGCACCACGTCTCGGCGACCGCGTACGTCAGCCACAGCAGGGACACCGTGACCACCGCGGCGGCCCAGAACAGCGCCCGGCGCCCCGCGATCAGGTACCCCGCCCCGAGCAGCGAGGCATTGCCGACGGCCACGGCGAGCGGATCGGGCACACGCGGCTCCCGGGGAGCCACCCGCCCGTAGTCAGGACCGGGGTCCCAGACCTCGGCGGTGCCGGGCTCCGCAGGCACGTCGGCGGGACGGACCGGTTCCTCCCGCGGCGGCTCGGTCATCCCGCGTACTCCTCGCCGCTCTCACCGCTGCGGACCCGCACGTACGCCTCGGCGGCCGGCAGGTACAGCAGGACCACGCCCGGGACGGCGAGCAGCGCGGCGAGCAGCAGCGTGGTGCCGCCGTACAGCGGATCGTCGAGGGCGAACGGCGCGGCGACGACCAGGATCACCGCGGTCAGACAGCTCACCGCGGTCCGGGCGCCGCGCCGGCCCCGGCCCGCCCGGACGGCGAGCCAGAAGCAGACCGCCAGCAGCAGGAGCACCAGGGCCGCCGCCTCCCCCGGGCCGGCCGCCGTCGTCGCCGCGACCAGCGTTCCCAGCATCACCAGCACCACCGCCAGCGTCACACTCCACGGCCGACGGGTCGCCTCGGTGGTCATCGGATCACTTCCTTCATCTGCCTTCTCCGAGCTGTTCCTGCTCCGGACTCGGGTGTCCTCGCCAGGGGGGAACGGGTGCGGGGTGGCGCGGCCCTGGCGGACCCGGCGCCGTGCCGCCCCGCACTCCCCCGGCCACCGATTCCACCGCGGAACACCGTTGTTCAGCAGCCCGCACCCGGCACTGAACAATGCGGCGGGCCCCGCGGAACGGACCGGAACCATGCGGACCCGCCGTGAAGGCACCGTGAACTCCCCGTGCGCCACCCCCCGACGAGCAGCCCGGCGCTTGCCGCCCGCGCCCGCGCCTCCCTACCGTGGGCGCCCGGACGGGGACCGAGAGCGACGGCGGGGGCGGGGCGCACGTGGGCGGAAAGGGAGTGGGACGCCGGGAACGGCGGCTGGACCCCGCGGCCGGACCGGTACAGCGGTTCGCCGCCGAACTCCGCGCCCTGCGCGAATCGGTGGGGCGGCCGACGTACCGGACGATGGCCGACAAGGTCCCGTTCTCGGTGACCGCCCTGTCGCAGGCGGCCGCCGGACGGCAACTGCCCACCCTCGCGGTGACCCTCGCCTACGTCGACGTGTGCGGCGGCGACCCGGAGGAGTGGGAGCGGCGCTGGCGGGCGGCGAGCGCGGAGGCCGCCGCACTCGCGACCGCCGACGAGGAGACCCGCCCGCCCTACCGCGGTCTGGCCCGCTACGAACCGGACGACGCCGCCCTGTTCTTCGGCCGCGACCGGCTGGTGGACCGCCTGGAGGGACTGACCCGCCGGCACCGCTTCACCGCCGTCTTCGGCCCCTCGGGCAGCGGCAAGTCCTCCCTGCTGCGGGCCGGTCTGATCCCCCGCCTGCGCACGCCCGCAACCGGCACCGACGCACCCGCCGCCCCCGCCGCCGTCCGCATCCTCACCCCCGGCGCGGCCCCGCTGACCACCCACGCGGACCGGCTCGACCCCGTGCCCGGCACGGACGCCGACACCTGGCTGATCGTCGACCAGTTCGAGGAGCTGTACACCCTCTGCGCCGACCCGGCCGAGCGGAACGCCTTCGTCGACCGGCTCCTGACCGCCACCGGTCCCGGCAGCCGGCTGCGCGTCGTGGTCGCCGTCCGCGCCGACTTCCTCGGGCGCTGCGCCGAACACCCCGGGCTCACCGCCGCGTTGCAGGACGCCACCCTGCTGGCCGGTCCGATGAGCCGCGAGGAACTGCGGGAGGCCGTCGTCCGGCCGGCCGCCGCGGCCTCCCTGGTCGTCGAACGCGCCCTGACCACCCGGCTGCTCGACGAGGTCGAGGACGCGCCGGGCGGACTGCCGCTGATGTCGCACGCGCTGCTGGAGACCTGGCGGCACCGCACCGGCCGGACCCTGACCGTCGCCGGCTACGAGGCGGCCGGAGGACTGCGCGGCGCCGTCGTCCGCACCGCCGAGGAGGTGTACGGCGAACTCACCGCGCCGCAGGCCGACCTCGCGCGCCGGATCCTGCTGCGGCTGGTCGCCCCGGGCGACGGCACCCCCGACACCCGGCGCCCCGCCGAGCACGCGGAACTCGACCTCGGCGACCGGGACGGCACCCGCGCCGTGCTGGACCGGCTGGTCGCCGCCCGGCTGCTCACCTTCGACGACGGCACCGTCGAACTCGCCCACGAGGCCCTCATCACCGCGTGGCCCCGGCTGCGCGGCTGGATCGACGCCGAACGCGACCGGCTCCGCGTCCACCGCGCGCTCTCCGAGGCCGCCCGCACCTGGCTGACCCTCGGCCGGGAGAACGCCGCGCTCTACGCGGGCTCACGGCTGGCCGCCGCCCGCGAGGCGTTCGCGCCGGACGCGCGCGGCGGGGAACCGGCGCCGGGGGAACTGACCCCGGCGGAGCGCGAGTTCCTGGCCGCCTCGCTCCACCGGCGGCGGCGCGCGGTGTGGCTCCGACGCGGACTGTCGGCCGTCCTCGCGCTGCTGGTCCTGGTCGCCTCGGGCACCGCCGTCGTCGCGCTCCGGGCACGGGCCGCCGCCCAGGCGGAGCGGGACGACGCCGTCTTCGGCCGGATCACCGCGGAGGCCGACCGGCTGCGCGAGACCAACGCCGCCCTCTCCGCCCGGCTGGACGTCGCCGCGCTCGGCATGCGCACCACCCCCGAACTGCGCACCGCGCTCACCACGGACGCGGGCCGGGTGCTGTCCACCCGGCTGCCCGGACACGACGACATCGGCAGCGCCGTGGCCTTCGCCCCGGACGGCCGCACCCTCGCCAGCGGCGGCCACGACGGCACCGTACGGCTGTGGGACACGGCCGGGTCCGGCGAGCGGCTCGGGGAGCCGCTGCGGATCGCCGGCGGCCCGGTGGGCGCGGTGGCGTACGCGCCGGACGGCACCGTGCTGGTGGCGGCCGGGCACGACGGCGGCATCCGGCTGTGGGACACCCGGGACCGCGCCCGGCCCCGGCCCCTGGGCGAGCCCCTGGTCAGCCACGGGGGCAAGTCCGTCACCTCCGTCGCCTTCGCCCCCGACGGCCGCACCCTCGCCACCGCC
>NZ_MULI01000139.1 GCF_002939385.1 Streptomyces sp. MH60
TCCCTGCTGCACTGGACCCGCCGCATGATCGAGATCCGCAAGCAGAACCCCGCCTTCGGCCTGGGCACCTACACCGAACTTCCGTCGTCGAACCCGGCGGTCCTGGCCTTCCTGCGGGAGTACGAGGACGACCTGGTGCTGTGCGTGAACAACTTCGCGCGGTTCGCCCAGCCCACCGAGCTGGACCTGCGCGAGTTCGCGGACGCCATCCGGTCGAGCTGTTCGGCGGGGTCCGCTTCCCCGCCATCGGTGACCTGCCGTACCTGCTGACCCTCGGGGGCCACGGCTTCTACTGGTTCCGGCTCACCCGAGTCGCATCCCGCATCGGCCGCCGCGCTTGAGCGTGGGCCGAGGAAAGGACGCGTCACCATGCCGAAGACCGCACCCCTGCGCACGAGACGCGGGCAGCTCGCCGAGCCGATGGCGTCGCTCGGCGAGTTGCTGCGGGAGTGGCTGCCGCGCCAGCGCTGGTTCGCGGGCAAGGACCGGCCCGTGGCCGAGCTGGGTCTGCTGTCGATGACCGAGCTGTTCCCGGGCTGTCTGCACCTCCTGGTGCACACCGGACAGGGCTCCGTGCCCTTCCCGGGCGGCACTCCCTTGGCCGGGGACTGCTACCAGCTGCTGCTCGGCGTGCGCGAGCAGCCGTCGCCGCGGCTGGGCCGGGCCGTCATCGGGCAGGTGCAGGACGGGCCGCTCGCGGGACGGACGGTCTACGACGCGCTGCACGACCCCCGGATGGCCCAGCTGCTGCTCGAACGGCTCCGGCACCCGGGCAAGGCGGGACCCCTGCGCTTCGAGGCCGACCCCGCCAGGCCGGTGCCCGGCGGTCTTGCTCCGCGACTGCTGGACGCCGAGCAGTCCAACTCGTCGCTGATCTACGGCGACGAGTTCATCCTGAAGCTCTTCCGGCGCGTCCAGCCCGGCGTCAACCCGGACCTGGAGGTGCCCGACGCGCTGGCCCGCCAGGGCTGCGGCCGGGTCCCGGCGCCGGTGGCGTGGATGCGTACCACCTATCCGTACCAGGCGACGCTCGGCGTGCTCCAGCCCTTCCTGCACGGCGCCTCCGACGGCTGGACCCTCTCCCTGAACGCGCTCGCCGCCGGGGACGAGTTCACCGTGCAGGCCCACGAGCTGGGGCAGGCGATGGGCGACGTGCACCTCGCGCTGGCCTCCGCCTTCCCGGTCGGCGCGCCCGGCGAGAACGGCCGCACGGCGGCGGCGATGACCGAGCGGCTGACCGCGGCGGCGCACTGCGTACCGGCGCTGCAACCGTTCGTCCCGGGCCTGCGCGCGGCGTTCGCGGCACTGTCGACCTGCGACTCGGGGCCGCCCGCCCAGCGCATCCACGGCGACCTCCACCTGGGTCAGGTGCTGCGGGCCGGCCGGGACTGGTTCGTCATCGACTTCGAGGGCGAACCCTCCCGACCGCTGGCCGAGCGGCGCAGCGCCCACTCCCCCGTGCGGGACATCGCGGGCATGCTGCGTTCCTTCGACTACGCCGCCCGGCAGCGCCGCCCGTGGCGCCCGGAGTGGGCGCGCCGCTGCCGTGAGGCGTTCTGCGCGGGTTACGCCGCCCGCGCCGGATGGGACCCCCGCAAGAAGCACGGCCTGCTGCGCGCCTACGAGACCGACCGCGCCGTGTATGAGGTGCTGTACGAGGCCCGGCACCGCCCCGACTGGCTTCCCGTACCCATGGCGGCGATCGAACGACTCGCCGTGAGAGGAGACTGACCCGTGGCCCTCCGCGACACCTCGATCCCCGAGCCCTCCGGTCCCGTCGCGCCCGCACCCGGTGCGTGCGCGACCGCGCCGCCCCTGGACCCCCACGACCGGGGGCGCCTGCTGGCGGGCGCCCACCACGACCCGCACGCCCTGCTGGGCGCCCACCCGGTGCCCGGCGGTGTCGCCTTCCGGGCGCTGCGCCCCTTCGCCCGGGAGGTGAGCGTGGTCGTGGACGGCGAGCGCCACGCCCTCGGGTCGGAGGAGGACGGCCTGTTCTCCGGTGTCCTGCCGCTGACCGAGATCCCGGCGTACACGCTGGTGGTGGCGTACGAGCAGGGCGAGCCGCAGGAGACGCACGACCCGTACCGCTTCCTGCCCGCCCTCGGCGAGCTGGACCTGCACCTGATCGGCGAGGGCCGGCACGAGCAGCTGTGGCAGGCCCTCGGCGCCGAGCCGATGACGCACCAAGGGGTCACCGGCACCCGGTTCACGGTGTGGGCCCCCAACGCCCAGGGCGTGCGGGTCGCCACCGACTTCACGCACTGGGACGGCACGGCGTTCCCCATGCGTTCGCTGGGTTCGACCGGGGTGTGGGAGCTGTTCCTGCCGGGCGTCGGCGAGGGCACCCGGTACAAGTTCGAGATCCACTCCCGGTACGGGCACCGGTTCCTCAAGGCCGACCCGATGGCCCGAGCGGCCGAGGAGCCGCCGAACACCGCGTCCGTGGTGACCGCCTCGCGCTACGAGTGGGGCGACGCGGAGTGGCTGCGGACCCGGGCGGGCACTCCGGTGCACGAGGCGCCGTTCTCGGTGTACGAGGTGCACCTGCCGTCCTGGCGGCCGGGGCTGACCTACCGCGAACTGGCCGAGGAGTTGCCCGCGTACGTGAAGGACCTCGGCTTCACCCACGTCGAGCTGATGCCGGTCGCCGAGCACCCCTACGGGCCGTCCTGGGGCTACCAGGTCACCGGCTTCTACGCGCCGACCGCGCGCCTCGGCTCGCCCGACGACTTCCGGTACCTGGTCGACGCGCTGCACCGGTCCGGGATCGGCGTGATCATGGACTGGGTGCCGGCGCACTTCCCGAAGGACGACTGGGCGCTGGGCCGCTTCGACGGCGACCCGCTGTACGAGCCCGGGGACTCCCGGCGCGCGGAGCACCCGGACTGGGGCACGTACACCTTCGACTTCGCGCGGACCGAGGTGCGCAACTTCCTGGTGGCCAACGCCGTGTACTGGTGCGAGGAGTTCCACATCGACGGGCTGCGCGTGGACGCGGTGGCCTCGATGCTGTACCTGGACTACTCGCGCGACTCCGGGCAGTGGGAGCCCAACCAGTACGGCGGCCGGGAGGACCTGGCGGCCATGGCCTTCCTCCAGGAGATGAACGCGACGGTCTACCGTCGCTGCCCCGGCGTGGTGACCATCGCCGAGGAGTCGACCGCGTGGGGCGGGGTGACCCGGCCGACCGACACCGGCGGGCTCGGTTTCGGCCTGAAGTGGAACATGGGCTGGATGCACGACTCGCTGGAGTACGTCGCCCACGAGCCGGTGCACCGCAAGTACCACCACCACGAGATGACGTTCTCGATGGTGTACGCGTACAGCGAGAACTACGTGCTGCCGATCTCCCACGACGAGGTGGTGCACGGCAAGCAGGCGCTGGTGGCGAAGATGCCGGGCGACTGGTGGCAGCGGCGCGCGAACGTGCGTGCCTACCTGGGCTTCATGTGGGCCCACCCCGGCAAGCAGCTGCTGTTCATGGGGCAGGAGTTCGCGCAGGGCGCGGAGTGGTCGGAGAAGCAGGGCCCGGAGTGGTGGCTCCTGGACGAGGGGTACCACTCGGCGGGCGACCACCGCGGGGTGCGGGACCTGGTCCGCGAGCTCAACACCCGCTACGCGCGCACTCCGGCCCTGTGGCAGCGCGACACCGACCCGGCCGGCTTCCGGTGGGTGTCGGTGGACGCGGCCGAGGACAACGTCTTCGCGTTCCTGCGGTACGGCACGGACGGCGCCCCGCTGCTGGCGGTGTCGAACTTCTCGCCGGTGGTGCGGCACGACTACGGGCTCGCCGTCGGCGACGAGGCGGTCGCCTGGCAGGAGGTGCTCAACACCGACGCCGAGGAGTACGGCGGCAGCGGCGTGGCCAACCCGGACCCGGTGAAGCCGGAGGACGGGAGCATCCGGATCACGCTGCCTCCGCTGGCGACGGTGTGGCTGATGCCGTACGCCCCGTGAGCCTGCCAGGTGTCCGACCGGCTGTCCGGGGCAGTCGGTCGGACACACCGGCTCTCAGAAAGGCGGCACCAGGTGCGCACCGTCGGAGTGGAGGAGGAGCTTCTCCTGGTCGATCCCGCGAGTGGTGAACCGCGGGCGCTGTCCGCCGCCGTGCTCGCGCGGGCCTTCCTGGACGACTCCGGGCAGGAGGTGTTCGAGAAGGAGCTGCACGAGGAGATGCTGGAGTTCGCCACGCATCCGCAGACGGACATGGAGCGGCTGCACGCGGAGATCGTCCGCTGCCGTGAGGAGGCCGCGCGGCACGCCGGCGGGATCGGGTGCGCCGTGGCCGCCCTGGCCACCTCACCGCTGCCGGTGACGCCCTCCATCGGCGTGAACCGGCGCTACGAGTGGATGGCCGAGCAGTACGGCGTCGTGGTCCAGGAGCAGCTGGTCCTGGGCTGCCACGTGCACGTGTCGGTCGACTCCGACGAGGAGGGCGTCGCGGTGATCGACCGGGTGCGGCCCTGGCTGCCGGTGCTGGCGGCGCTGAGCGCGAACTCGCCGTTCTGGCAGGGGCGGGACTCCTCCTACAGCAGTTATCGCAGCCGGGTCTGGCAGCGCTGGCCGTCGGCCGGTCCCACGGAGCTGTTCGGCTCGGCGGAGCGCTACCACCGCCGGGTCGCGGACATGCTGGCCACCGGGACGATCCTCGACGACGGGATGGTCTACTTCGACGTCCGGCTCTCCCAGCGGTATCCGACGGTCGAGTTCCGGGTCGCGGACGTCTGCCTGGACGCCTCGACGGCCGCCGTCCTCGCCGCGCTCGCCCGCGCGCTGGTCGACACGGCCGCGCGGGAGTGGCGCCGGGGCGCGGAACCGGCCGGGCACAGTGTGAGCCTGCTCCGCCTCGCGTCCTGGCGGGCCGCCCGGTCCGGGCTGACGGAGGAGTTGCTGCACCCGGCCACGATGCGGCGGATGCCGGCCGAGACGGTCGTGCGGGCCCTGCTGACGCATGCCGAGGAGGCCCTCGCGGCCGCGGGCGACCTGGAACGGGTGCGCGAGGGGGTCGACGCGTTGCTGCGGCACGGCAACGGCGCCCGGGTGCAGCGCGAGCTGCTGGAGCGCACGGGCAGCCTGCGGGAGGTCGTCGCCGCGTGCGTACGCCGTACCCAGGCGGCGTGAGGCAGCCGTACCCAGGCGGCGTGAGGCATCAGTAGATCAGGGCCAGGGCGTAGCCCAGGAGACCCACCGCGAAGATCAGCACGACCGCGAGGATCAGGGCCATCGGCCCCTTGCTCCAGCCCTTGGCCGGATTGCTGAGCAGGTCCTGGGGGCCCGCCTCGGGCATGCTGCTCTCCGCCGGCGGGGTCTCCCCGGGCGGCACGCCGCCGCCGGGCTCCAGGCCGGTGCTGAGTCGGGGGTCGGGATCGGGATTCACGTACGTCATGCCACCCCGGGTCCCCCGATCCGGCCGGATCACCGGGTGGGAACACTTCTGCGTTCCCGGCCCCCCGCCGCCTGCGGCTGAGCTAGCCTCCGAGCACCGTCGACCACGGTGATCGTCGTCGGCGTCACCGTCCGTACACGTCAGGAGCCGGCGCATGCGCGAGACCGCACTCGCTCCCCGGGCCGTCCCGCCGCTGACCGGAGGTCTGGCCGACAGCCTCTTCGAGACGGCCGCCCGCACACCGGCCCTGCCGATGCTCGCCCGGCGCCGGGGCCCCGGCTCGGCGTCCTGGGACGAGGTGACGGCCGTCGAGTTCCGCGACGAGGTGGTCGACCTGGCGAAGGGCCTGATCGCGAGCGGGATCTCGCCCGGCGACCGGGTGGCGGTCCTGGCCCGCACCCGGTACGAGTGGACGGTCTTCTGCTACGCCCTGTGGACGGTGGGCGCCGAGGTCGTGCCGATCTATCCGACCTCCTCGCGCGACCAGGTCGAGTGGATCCTGCGGGACGCGGGCTGCGTGGGCGTGCTGGTCGAGGACGAGCAGAGCGTGATGACCGTCGGCTCGGTGTGCGCGTCGCTGCCCGCGCTGCGCCACGTATGGCAGCTGGACGGGGGCGCGCTGGACGCGCTGGCGGCGCGCGGCGCGTTCCTCCCGTTCGCCACCGTGGACTCCATGCGCCGCATCGTGCTGCCGGACTCCACGGCGGTGGTGGCCTACACCTCCGGCACCTCCGGCCGCGCCCTGGGCTGCGCGCTGAGCCACCGCGGTCTGGCCGCGCCCTGCGACACACTGCTGGCGGGCTGGGGCCACACGGTGGCACCGCCGGGAGAACAGGGCGCGGTCCTCGCCTACCTCCCCTTCTCGCACGTGTACGGGCTGATGATCCAGAACCTGTGCGTCCGCGGCGGGTTCCTGATGGCGCACGAACCCGTGATGACCGGGGACGCGCTCTCCTTGGCCCTGCGTTCCTTCCGGCCGACGTATCTGTACGCCGTGCCGTCGGTCCTGGAGAAGATCTACAAGAACTTCCTGCGCACCGCCCAGCAGGCGGGACGCGGTGCCCTGTTCGAGCGGGCCGCGGACACGGCGCGGGACTTCGCCGCCGCGCTGGAGCGCCAGCGGCTCGGCCGGGGCACCGGGCCCGGCTTCGACCTGCGCCTCCAGCACGCCCTGTACGAGCGGACGGTGTACCGGCGGCTGCGCACCGCCCTGGGCGGCCGGGTGAGCCGGGCGACGTCCGGCGGTTCGCCGCTCAGCCGCGAGCTCGCCCTCTTCTACGAGGGCATCGGCGTCTACGTGCACGACGGCTACGGGCTGACGGAGACCAGCGGCGGACTGACGATGCAGCCGCTGGGCCGGGAGAAGTCGGGCACCGTCGGGCAGCCGCTGCCCGGCATGGAGATCCGGTTGGCCGACGACGGGGAGATCCTGGTGCGCGGGCCGTCGCTGTTCCAGGGGTACGTCGGTGACGGGGCCGCCACCCGCGAGGTGCTGCGCGGCGGCTGGCTGGCCACCGGCGACCTCGGGCACCTGGACGACGAGAACTACCTGGCGATCACCGGCCGCAAGAAGGACGTCATCATCACCAGCGGCGGCAAGAGCGTGGCCCCGGCCGCCCTGGAGCAGCGGCTGCGGATGCACCCGCTGGTGCACCAGGCGGTGCTGGTCGGCGACAACCGGCCCTGCGTCGGTGCGCTGATCACGCTCGACCCGGAGTTCCTGACGCACTGGCGGGCGTCCCTGGCCCTGCCGGGCGACGCCCCGGCCCGGGAGGCACGCGAGGAGAACGCGCTGCGGGAGGAGATCGCGCGGGCCGTGGCGGCGGCCAACAGCGCGGTGTCCCGCTCGGAGTCCATCCGGGTCTTCCGGGTCCTGCCCGAGCCCTTCGACGTGGCGGGCGGACTGCTCACCCCGTCGATGAAACTGCGCCGCGACGAGATCGTACGTACCTACTCGCTGGAGATCGACGCGATGTACGCGGCGCGTTCGCACCGCCGGCCGGCGCAGCCGCCGCAGGAGCCGGCCGGCTGGGAGGAAGCGGACAACGTGTTCCTGCGCTGATCCGCGGCCTGGTCCCGCCGCCGGACCGGTACACCGGCGCGACTAGGTTCGCCCGGCACGGGAACTTACCAACGGAGGGCATCCGAAGGAGAAGGGACGACGCCCGGCCGGGGCCGGGCCGGGAAGGCGCAATGGCAGCCGAGTCGCGTTGGGACAGGACACTGGCTTCCGAGGAGATCACGAATCGCACCGCCAGCTTCGCCGGGGAGCTGCACAATGTGACCGGCGCGCGGCTGGTCGCGGAGGAGTTCCTCTACGACCTCGCCCGTGCGGCGCCGCCCGCGGCGCCCGAGCACTGGGACGACATCCTCCTCGTGGTCACGGAGCTGGCGGCCAACGCCGTGCAGTACGCTCCGGGGCCGTTCCAGCTGCGGCTGCGCCGTACCTTCGACGGGGTGCACGTGGTGATGCACGACACCAACACGACGGAGCCCGCCCCGCGTCCCTTCCACCCGAGCAAGGGCGGCGGCGGCATCGGCTGGCATCTGATCCACACCCTGTCCGACCAGGTGAGCGTCGTCACCGGGGAGCAGGGCAAGGACATCCACGTCTTCCTGCCCTGGTGACCGGTGTGGTCACGGGGCCGGTGCGACGCGCAGGGGCACGAGTGCGCCGATCGTCTTGCCGCCCCCGGGCCGCGGGGCGACGGTGATGTCCCGGGCGAGGCGGGCGACCAGCGGCCAGCCGTACCCGCCACCGGGGTGGGTGGTGGGAAACACGTACGCGGCCGGGGGCACCACCGAGCTGTTGTCGTGGACGGCGATCCACAGCCCCTCCTCGGTGGGCCGGACCTCGAAGCCGGCCAGCCCCTCACCGTGCCGGATCGCGTTGGTCACCAGTTCCGAGACCACGAGCAGCAGGTCGACGACGTCCTCCTCGCGCACCTCGCGCCCGGGGCCGCCCCATACCGTCCGCGCCACCGACGCGGCGTACGCCCGTGCGGCCGCCGCGCCGCCCCCGGCGCCCAGCGCCGGCGGGGCGGGAGGCGCGGGACG
>NZ_MULI01000014.1 GCF_002939385.1 Streptomyces sp. MH60
GCTCCGGGTGCTCCGGGTGCGCCCGGCGTGCCTTCCGGTCCCGGCATGCCGCCGCCTCCCCCGGCCGCTCCCGGTGCTCCGGGTGCGCAGGGCTCGGCGGGAGGTGCGGGCGGTGCCGTGCACCACGCGCAGACCGTGCTGGCCTCGCCCTCGGTGGGCGGTCCCGGCGGCATCGGTGCGCCGCCGCCCCCGCCGCCCCCGCCCGGTGCCGTGCCGCCGCCCGGGCAGCCCGTGCCCGGTCCGCCGCAGGCGTACGGCTATCCGCCGCAGCCCACCGGTCAGCCGACCGTCGGCCCCGGCTACCAGGCCGTACTGCGCTACCGCGCCCAGGACGGTTCCGAGCAGCAGCTGATCCGGCGTTCCGCGCCGGGGACGCCGCACCCGGAGTGGCAGATCTTCCACGAGCTGCGGTCCATGAACGTGCCCCCGGACCAGGTGCTGGAGCTGCACACCGAGCTGGAGTCCTGCGAACTGCCGGGCGCGTACTGCGCGCGGATGATCCGGGAGCAGTGGCCGCAGGCGCGGATCACCTCGATCGCGCCGTACGGGCTGGACCACGCGAGCCGGCAGCAGGGCATGCAGCAGTTGCTGGCGCACCAGGGCGAGCTGCACCAGGTGGCCGACGGGCCCGCGCGGCCGGCGCCGGTGCGTGCTCCGCTGCCCCAGGTGCAGCCGGTGCCGCCGGTTCCGCCGGAGGCCATCGGGCAGGAGCTGGCGGGCGCGTTCGGTCCGGGAGTCTTCCGGTTCGAGCAGGCCGCGGTGTCCCGGCAGGGTGTGCCGCCGGTCGTGGCGCACACGCTGGTGGCCGCGGGGCTGCCGATGGACATGGGTCCGTTCTTCTGGGCGCAGGCCCAGCCGGGGCGCCCGGTGCCGACACTGGCGGAGCTGGCGGCCGAGCGCGGGGTGCAGCCGGCCTCGGACGCGGGGTCGTACCTCGTCGTGGGCAGCGACTTCGGCCGGGCGGTCTGTGTGCAGTACGGGACGGCGGCCATCGTGGCGGTTCCGGTGGAGGCGGGTCCGGGCGGTGCGCCCGTGCCGCCGCAGTTCGTGAACACGGGGCTGCCGGAGTTCGCGCGCTGCCTGGCGCTGCTGGGCCGGATGTGGCGGCTCAGGTTCGGTCTGAACCAGGAGCAGGCGGGCCGCTGGACGGTGGACTTCCAGGCGCAGCTGGCCGCGCTGGACCCGGCGGCGCTCGGGTCGCCGGAGAGCTGGTGGTCCGTGCTGCTGGAGCAGATGTGGGACGGGCTGCTGTGAGGCGTTCGCGCCGCTGACGTACCCGACGGGCGGGGCCCGGTCGACCTGTGAGTCGACCGGGCCCCGCCCGTTCGTGTGCGGTGTGTCGGATTATGTGGGCTTACGTCTGGTCCATAAAGTCGGTCAGGTCCATGTGATGCGGCAGGTTCACCACAAGCGTGACGCGAAGGGTGATTCAGGGGTGATGAGCGTGAGCGGTGCATCGGCTTCTCCCCACGGTTTCGTGACCGTACGCGGGCGCGAGCGCGGTTACCGTCCCGAGCAGGTGGAGGCGTACGCCGCGGCCCTCTCCGAGGAGCGCGACGCGGCCTGGGAGCGGGCCGCCCGGCTCACCGTGCTGGCCAGGGAGATGGAGGAGGACCTGGGCGACCTGGAGGAGGTGGTCGCGCAACTCGCCCCGCAGGACTACGAGGTGCTGGGGGAGCGCGCGCGAGACCTGTTCCGGCTCGGCGAGGAGGAGGCAGCGGCGGTACGGGATCGGGCGCGCGGTGCCGCGGAGGAACTGCTGGAGGACGCGCGGGCGTACGCGGCCGGTGTGCGGGAGGCGGCACAGACGCATGCCGACGCCGTACGCGCCGAGGCCGACGAACGGGCCAGGCAGCGGCTGCTCGCGGCGCGCGCGGAGGCCGACGAGGCGCGGATCGAGGCGCGGCGCGAGGTGAAGGCGGGGCGCGCGGAGGCGCTGTCAGCGCTGCGCGAGATGCGCAGGCGCAGCGCCGGAGCGGCCGCCGAGCAGAGCAAGGAACTGGCCGGGCGGTGGGCCGACGCCGAGCGGGCCGAGGAGGAGCGCGCGCGGGCCCTGGACGCCCGTCACGAGGAGTTGGTGGCGCGCGCGGAGCAGGGACTGCGCGACGCCGAGCAGGAACTGGCCGACGCCGGGGAGGCGGCCGAGCGGCGGCAGGAGGAGGCCCGCGCCCGGGCGGCCGAGGTGGTCGCCGAGGCTCGGGCGCATAGCGAGCGCATCGCCCGCGACACGGAACGGGTGCTGCGCGAGCACGGGGAGCGGTGGGACGAGTTGCAGGCCCACATGGCCTCCGTACGGAGCAATCTCAGCTCGCTGACGGGGCGGGCGGTGGAGTAACCCCCAGGCAGTGGCCGGGCCGGTGGGTCGGGCCGGACCGCCGACGGGCCGGACCGCGGTCCGCCGGTGCCGTTGCCGGTGCCCGCGCCCGTGCCGCGGTCCGTCGCCCCTGCGGACCGCGCCCGCCAGGATCCAGCCCTCCACCGCCTCCTAGTGCCGGCGCTGGTCCCGCGCCTCGCGCCGGCCGGAGCGCAGCGTGCCGCGCCAGCCGCAGGCGAAACCCAGCGGGATGGAGACCAGGCCCGTCGTGGTGAACGGGGTGTGCGGTGGGTGGTGGGGTGGGGGTGCGGGGCGTACGGGGACGCGGGCGGGGGCGGGCGGTGCGGGTACGACGGGGCCATGTACCCGGCCCCGCGCGCCCTCGCTTCCGCTTGCCCCTGACGTCGCGTGAGGGTGGACAGTCGATGCGTCCCGGGGTGGAGGACGACCCCGAGACCGCTCCACCGAAGGGTGGACTGCCCCTAGGGGTACCTCCGTACTACGGGTCGGGGAGGGTTCGTACCGACGGAGGACGAGAGGGGCCCGGCGGCGTCCTTAGTCTGGCTTTACGCCGCTGGGGGGCGGTGAACCGGACTCGCGGGGGTGGGGTTTTCCCCAGGAGAAGACTGCGCTGAACACCAGCGCGGTCGACCCCCGGCTCCGGACAGACTCTTCGAGACGGCAGCGCGGCACCCGCGACCCAGCACACCACGACGGTCGCGGCACCGGCGGCTCACTCGATGACCGACATAGGAGACTTGACATGACATCGGCCGTAAGTATTCCCACGCACGGGAGCACTGGAGGGCGTACGGCCGTTGCCGCGCGAGCGCGGCAGGTCGTGAAGGCCTACGGATCGGGCGAGACCCGGGTGGTCGCCCTCGACCACGTGGACGTGGACATCGCGCGCGGCCAGTTCACCGCGATCATGGGCCCTTCGGGATCCGGCAAGTCCACACTGATGCACTGCCTGGCCGGCCTGGACACGGTGACCAGCGGGCAGATCTACCTGGACGAGACCGAGATCACCGGTCTGAAGGACAAGAAGCTCACGCAGCTGCGCCGGGACCGGATCGGCTTCATCTTCCAGGCGTTCAACCTGCTCCCGACGCTCAACGCGATCGAGAACATCACGCTGCCCATGGACATCGCCGGCCGCAAGTACGACCGCGCCTGGCTGGACCGGGTCGTGGAGACCGTGGGGCTCGCCGGGCGGCTCAAGCACCGGCCCACCCAGCTCTCCGGCGGCCAGCAGCAGCGGGTCGCGGTGGCGCGGGCCCTCGCCGCCCGCCCGGAGATCATCTTCGGTGACGAGCCGACCGGAAACCTGGACTCGCGCGCGGGTGCCGAAGTGCTCGGCTTCCTGCGCCGGTCGGTCACCGAACTGGGCCAGACCATCGTGATGGTCACCCACGACCCGGTGGCCGCCAGCTACGCGGACCGGGTGCTGTACCTCGCCGACGGCCGGATCGTGGACGAGATGTACAAGCCGACCGCCGAGGCCGTCCTCGACCGCATGAAGGACTTCGACGCCCGGGGGCGCACGTCATGACCGTCGTGAAGACCTCGATGCGCAACTTCTTCGCGCACAAGGGCCGCATGGCGCTCTCGGCGGTGGCGGTGCTGCTGTCCGTGGCGTTCGTGTGCGGCACCCTGGTGTTCACCGACACGATGAACACCACCTTCGACAAGCTCTTCGCGGTCACCTCGTCGGACGTGACGGTGGCCCCGAAGGGCGCCAAGGCCGAGGACACCCCGCAGAACGGGGTGCCCGAGTCGCTGCCGGCGTCCACGCTGGAGAAGATCCGTTCGGTCGACGGCGTGAAGTCGGCCGAGGGCGCGGTCGTCTCGATGAACGTGACCGTCGTCAACGCCGACAACGACAACGTGGGGGCCACCAGCGGCGCCCCGACCCTCGCCGGGAACTGGACCAGGAACGACCTGCGGTCCATGGAGATCACCTCGGGACACGCCCCGCGCGGCCCGACCGAGACGATGGTCGACTCCGACACCGCCGACAAGCACGACCTGAAGATCGGCGACGAGCTGCGCACCATCGCGCAGACCGGCGACTTCAAGGCCAGGATCGTCGGCATCGCCTCCTTCACCGTCACCAACCCCGGTGCCGCGGTCGTCTACTTCGACACCCCCACCGCCCAGCGTGAACTGCTCGGCGGCCCGGACCGGTTCAGCCAGTTCAACGTCACCGCCGCCGCCGGTGTCACCGACGCGCGGCTCAAGCAGAACGTCTCCGGCGCACTGGGCGACACGTTCAAGATCCAGACGGCCAAGGAGGCGTCGGACGAAGGCCGCGAGGACGTCGGCGAGTTCATGGACGTCATCAAGTACGCCATGCTCGGCTTCGCCGGGATCGCGTTCCTGGTCGGCATCTTCCTGATCATCAACACCTTCTCCATGCTGGTCGCCCAGCGCACCCGGGAGATCGGTCTGATGCGGGCCATCGGCTCCTCCCGCCGGCAGGTCAACCGCTCGGTGCTGGTCGAGGCGCTCCTCCTCGGCATCGTCGGTTCGGTCCTCGGCGTCGCGGCCGGTGTCGGCATCGCCGTCGGCCTGATGAAGCTGATGTCGGCGGCGGGCATGAACCTGTCCACCGACGATCTGACCATCAAGACGGCGACCCCCGTGATCGGCCTGGTCCTGGGCGTCGTGGTCACCGTCCTGGCCGCCTACCTGCCCGCCCGCCGGGCCGGCAGGATCTCCCCGATGGCCGCCCTGCGCGACGCCGGCACCCCGGCCGACGGCAAGGCCGGCTGGATACGCGGCCTGATCGGCCTGGTGCTCACCGGCGCCGGTGTCGGCGCCCTGCTCACGGCCGCCTCCGCCGACAAGGCGAGCGACGGTTCCCTGATGCTCGGCGCGGGCATCGTGCTCTCCCTCATCGGCTTCGTCGTCATCGGCCCGCTGCTGGCCGGCTTCGTGGTCCGGGTGATCAGCGCGGTGCTGCTGCGGGCCTTCGGACCCGTGGGCCGCCTGGCCGAGCGCAACGCCCTGCGCAACCCGCGCCGCACCGGCGCCACCGGCGCCGCCCTGATGATCGGCCTCGCACTGGTGGCCTGCCTGTCCGTCGTCGGCTCCTCCATGGTCGCCTCGGCCACCAGCGAGCTGGACAAGACGGTCGGCGCGGACTTCATCGTCCAGGGCAACCAGCGGATCGTGCCGCCGGCCGAGAAGGCCATGACCGACACGCCCGGCCTGGAGCACGTCACCCGCTACAAGGTGCTCGACGCCACGCTGACCACGCCCGACGGCAAGACGGACGACGACGGCGTCACGGCCGCCGACCCGACCTACGCCGAGGACGTGCGCCGGGTGACGACGGAGGGCAAGCTCTCCGCGGCCTACGGCACCGACGCCATGTCGGTCGGCTCGGACTACGCCGCGAAGCACGGCGTGCACGTCGGCGACACCCTCACCGTCGCCTTCAAGGGCGGCGAGAGGGCGAAGCTCAAGGTCGCCGCGATCACCAGCGACGACGTGGCCATCGACCAGGGCGCCCGGTACATCGGCATCGAGACGATGAAGAAGTACCTGCCGGCCGAGAACGTCCCGCCGAACACGATCATGTTCGCCAAGGCGAAGGACGGCCAGGCCGACCAGGCGTACGCCGCGCTGAAGAAGTCGCTGGACGCCTACCCGCAGTACCAGGTGGCCGACCAGACCGACTACAAGCAGGAGCTGAAGGACCAGATCGGCCAGCTCCTGAACATGGTCTACGGCCTGCTCGCCCTCGCGATCATCGTCGCCGTCCTCGGTGTCGTGAACACCCTGGCGCTGTCGGTGGTGGAGCGGACCCGGGAGATCGGCCTGATGCGGGCCATCGGCCTCTCCCGCCGCCAGCTGCGCCGCATGATCCGCATGGAGTCCGTGGTCATCGCCCTCTTCGGTGCCCTGCTCGGCCTCGGCCTGGGCATGGGCTGGGGCGCCACGGCCCAGAAGCTGCTCGCCCTGGAGGGCCTGAACGTCCTCGACATCCCCTGGCCGACGATCATCGGTGTGTTCATCGGCTCGGCCTTCGTGGGCCTGTTCGCCGCCCTGGTCCCGGCCTTCCGGGCGGGCCGCATGAACGTCCTGAACGCCATCGCGACGGAGTGACACCCGACCCGAGAGCCACCGCACACGGGGGTTGCGGGGGAGGGCCCGGCGCCGACGTCCCAGGGGACGGAGGCGCCGGGCCTCTTTCGGGTTCACTTCTGGACCCACCGAGTCCGGTGGTGGCGGGCGTCGTCCACAGCCCCCGACGCCGGCGAGCAGACCGACGTAACCTGGACACCCCCGACCCTCACCGAGTCGGGCTACTCGTGTTGCCCCACCCCACCCACCCCAGGACGGAAGCGCCCCCTCCATGAGCCTGCACGGTCTGCTAGACGCCGTCGTCAAGGACACCGCCCTCGCGGAAGCGATCTCGGCGGCCGCAGACGGCAACCGCATGCACGTCGACCTGGTCGGCCCGCCCGCCGCCCGGCCCTTCGCGATCGCCGCCCTGGCCCGCGAGACGGGCCGCCCGGTGCTGGCGGTGACGGCGACGGGACGTGAGGCGGAGGATCTGGCGGCGGCGCTGCGCTCCCTGCTGCCGCCCGAGGGCATCGTGGAGTACCCGTCCTGGGAGACCCTCCCGCACGAGCGGCTCAGCCCCCGCAGCGACACCGTCGGCCGCCGCCTGGCCGTCCTGCGGCGCCTGGCCCACCCCCGCCCCGACGACCCCGAGACCGGCCCGGTCTCGGTCGTCGTCGCACCCGTGCGCTCCGTGCTCCAGCCGCAGGTCAAGGGCCTGGGCGACCTGGAGCCGGTGGCCCTGCGCACCGGGCAGAGCGCCGACCTGGAACAGGTCGTCCAGGCGCTGGCGGCAGCGGCGTACGCGCGGGTCGAGCTGGTGGAGAAGCGCGGCGAGTTCGCCGTGCGCGGCGGCATCCTGGACGTGTTCCCGCCGACCGAGGAGCATCCGCTCCGGGTCGAGTTCTGGGGCGACGACGTCGAGGAGATCCGCTACTTCAAGGTCGCCGACCAGCGTTCCCTGGAGGTCGCCGAACACGGCCTGTGGGCCCCGCCCTGCCGTGAGCTGCTGCTGACCCGGGACGTGCGCGAGCGGGCCGCCGCCCTCGCCGAGGACCACCCGGAGCTGGGCGAACTGCTCGGGAAGATCGCCGAGGGCATCGCGGTGGAGGGCATGGAGTCCCTGGCCCCGGTCCTCGTGGACGACATGGAGCTGCTCCTGGACGTGCTGCCCAAGGGCTCGATGTCCCTGGTCTGCGACCCGGAGCGGGTGCGCACCCGGGCCGCCGACCTGGTGGCGACGTCCCAGGAGTTCCTCCAGGCGTCCTGGGCGGCCACCGCGGGCGGCGGCGAGGCGCCGATCGACGTGGACGCGGCCTCCCTGTGGTCCATCGCCGACGTCCGGGAGCGGGCCCGCGAGCTGGACATGATGTGGTGGTCGGTCTCGCCGTTCGCCGCCGACGACGCGCTGGACGACGCCGACACCCTCAAGCTCGGCATGCACGCCCCCGAGACCTACCGGGGCGACACGGCCAAGGCGCTGGCCGACACCAAGGGCTGGCTCGCCGACGGCTGGCGCGCGGTCTACGTCACCGAGGCCCACGGCCCCGCGTCCCGCACCGTCGAGGTCCTCGGCGGCGAGGGCATCGCCGCCCGCCTCGACCACGACCTCGGCACCCTCAGCCCCTCCGTCGTGCACGTCTCCTGCGGCTCGATCGACCACGGCTTCGTCGACCCGGCCCTCAAGCTCGCCGTGCTCACCGAGACCGACCTGACCGGCCAGAAGGCCGCCGGACGCGAGGGCGCCCGGATGCCCGCCCGGCGCCGCAAGACCATCGACCCGCTCACCCTGGAGGCGGGCGACTACATCGTCCACGAGCAGCACGGCGTCGGCCGCTACATCGAAATGGTGCAGCGCACCGTCCAGGGCGCCACCCGCGAGTACCTGGTCGTGGAGTACGCCCCCGCCAAGCGCGGCCAGCCCGGCGACCGCCTCTACATCCCCACCGACCAGCTGGAGCAGATCACCAAGTACGTCGGCGGCGAGGCCCCCACCCTGCACCGCCTCGGCGGCGCCGACTGGACCAAGACCAAGGCCCGCGCCAAGAAGGCCGTCAAGGAGATCGCCGCCGACCTGATCAAGCTGTACAGCGCGCGGATGGCGGCGCCCGGCCACGCGTTCGGCGCGGACACCCCCTGGCAGCGCGAGCTGGAGGACGCCTTCCCCTACGCGGAGACCCCGGACCAGCTCACCACGATCGCCGAGGTCAAGGACGACATGGAGAAGACGGTCCCGATGGACCGCCTGATCTGCGGCGACGTCGGCTACGGCAAGACGGAGATCGCGGTCCGCGCCGCCTTCAAGGCCGTCCAGGACGGCAAGCAGGTCGCCGTGCTCGTCCCCACCACCCTGCTGGTGCAGCAGCACTTCGGGACGTTCGGCGAGCGCTACGCCCAGTTCCCGGTGAACGTGAAGGCGCTGTCCCGCTTCCAGGGCGACACCGAGTCGAAGGCGACCCTGGAGGGTCTGCGGGAGGGCTCGGTGGACATCGTCATCGGCACCCACCGCCTGTTCTCCGCCGAGACGAAGTTCAAGGACCTCGGGCTGGTCATCGTCGACGAGGAGCAGCGCTTCGGCGTCGAGCACAAGGAGCAGCTCAAGAAGCTGCGCGCCAACGTCGACGTGCTCACCATGTCCGCCACCCCCATCCCGCGCACCCTGGAGATGGCCGTCACCGGCATCCGCGAGATGTCCACGATCACCACCCCGCCGGAGGAGCGCCACCCGGTGCTGACCTTCGTCGGCCCTTACGAGCACAAGCAGATCGGTGCCGCCATCCGCCGCGAGCTGCTGCGCGAGGGCCAGGTCTTCTACATCCACAACCGCGTCGAGTCCATCGACCGCGCGGCGGCCAAGCTCCGCGAGATCGTCCCCGAGGCGCGCATCGCCACCGCCCACGGCCAGATGTCGGAGCAGGCCCTGGAGCAGGTCGTCGTCGACTTCTGGGAGAAGAAGTTCGACGTGCTGGTCTCCACGACCATCGTCGAGTCCGGCATCGACATCTCCAACGCCAACACCCTCATCGTCGAGCGCGGCGACAACTTCGGCCTCAGCCAGCTCCACCAGCTGCGCGGCCGCGTCGGCCGAGGCCGGGAGCGCGGCTACGCCTACTTCCTGTACCCGCCGGAGAAGCCCCTGACGGAGACCGCGCACGAGCGGCTCGCCACCATCGCCCAGCACACCGAGATGGGCGCGGGCATGTACGTGGCGATGAAGGACCTGGAGATCCGCGGCGCCGGCAACCTGCTCGGCGGCGAGCAGTCCGGCCACATCGCCGGCGTCGGCTTCGACCTGTACGTACGGATGGTCGGCGAGGCCGTCGCCGACTACCGGGCCTCCCTGGAGGGCGGTGTGGAGGAGGAGCCGCCGCTGGAGGTGAAGATCGAGCTGCCCGTCGACGCGCACGTCCCGCACGACTACGCGCCCGGCGAGCGGCTGCGCCTCCAGGCGTACCGGTCCATCGCCTCCGCCAACAGCGAGGCGGACGTCAAGGCCGTACGGGAGGAACTCGTCGACCGGTACGGCAAGTTGCCCGAGCCGGTGGAGAACCTGCTGCTGGTGGCGGGTCTGCGCATGCTCGCGCGGGCGTGCGCCGTCGGCGAGATCGTGCTCCAGGGCAACAACATCCGTTTCGCGCCGGTGGAGTTGCGCGAGTCCCAGGAGCTGAGGCTCAAGCGGCTCTACCCGGGCAGCGTCATCAAGTCGGGCACGCACCAGGTGCTCGTACCGCGCCCGAAGACCGCGAAGGTGGGCGGCAAGCCGCTGGTCGGGCGGGAACTGCTCGGCTGGGTGGGCGAGTTCCTCACCTCGATCCTGGGTTCCTAGCCCGCACACGGGAAGCCGTCCACGGGGACAGTTCCGTGGACGGCTTCGACGTGTCCGGGTTACGGGAAGCGGCTACTGCCGCTCCCGGCCGCCGCCCTGCTCGCGCCCGAAGCCGAGTTTGCCCTCGGCCTGCTGCTGCGCGGCGTCGACCTGCTTCTCGTACTTGCCGCCGGTCCTCTGGTTGACCTGGCGTTCGGCGGTGTCGGACATCTTCCTTGACTTGTCCTTGTCCTTGCCCGCCATGCTCTTCATCTTGTCGAGGATGCCCATGCAGAGCTCCTTCCGAGACGTGACTCACTGTCGACCGTACGACAGATATGTCTCGTGTGCCCACTAACGCCCATCTAAGGCCCCCTATGGCCCGGACCCCTCCCTCGCTACGGTGGTGGCCGCGAACGGCAAGGGGAGGGGCGCGCATGAGGCGGCACAGCAGGATCCGTACCGGATGGGCCGCCGGGGCGGCCCTCGCCCTGGCCCTGGTGACCGGCTGCGAAGGCCTGGACGCGGGCGACGGCGCCCCGGCCTCGGGCGGCGGCGCCGAGGCCCCCGCCTCCGGCCACGCCGTCAGCCCGCTGGACAACCCGGACGGCACCGAACCGGGCCTCGCCCCGGTCACGGGCGAGAGCCCGCGGGCGACGGCCCGCAAGCTGATCGACGGACTGAAGACCAAGGGGCGCGGCCCCAGGACGGGGTACGACCGCGACGAGTTCGGCTACGCCTGGATGGACACCGCCGACGGTGTCCCGCTCGCCCGCAACGGCTGCGACACCCGCAATGACCTGCTGAAACGCGACGGGCAGCAGGTGCGCTTCAAGCCCGGCTCGGACTGCGTGGTCATCGCGATGACGCTGGACGACCCGTACACCGGGACGAGTGTCGAGTGGCGCAAGCAGAAGGCGAGCGAGGTCCAGATCGACCACGTCGTGCCGCTGTCCTACAGCTGGCAGATGGGCTCCTCGCGCTGGCCCGAGAACAAGCGTGAGCAGCTGGCCAACGACCCGCTCAACCTCCTCCCCGTCGAGGGCCGCGCCAACTCCGCCAAGCGCGACTCCGGGCCGGCCTCCTGGCTGCCGCCCACCAAGTCGATCCGGTGCGCGTACGCCGTCCGCTTCGCCCAGGTCGCCGTCAAGTACGAGCTGGCGGTGACCGAGGCGGACCGGTCGATGATGTCGAAGCAGTGCCGGGGCTGACGCCTCCACCGCGCCGGTGTCGTCAGCGCCCCGAGGGCCGGGCGGAGCGGGGCCGCGCTGCGGTCGGCCGAGGCGTCCCGGGGACGAGGGCGGGCGCCCCGTGGCTCCGTGAACGGTTCGCGCGGTCCGGCGCTCAGAACTGGCCGTTGCCGAGCAGTTCGCCGTCGGCGTCGTAGATCGTGACGAGGCCGTTCTCACTGTCCTTCCAGTCGGCGAACGCGGAGGCGATGAGCTCGGCCGGGCCCGTGCCCTCGCCCATGATGCCGCCGGTGAAGTCGGTGTAGACGTCGGCGGCGTCGAGGATGTCGTTCTGCTCGTCGGCGCCCTGCACCTTGGTGACGTGGGAGACGGCGTCCTTCTCCTTGGGCGCGCCGTTCTTCCGCACGAACGCCTTGAACTGCTCGGCCTGGGACGCCTTCTCGACGGCCTTGTCCTCGGCGGGCTTCGCGTCGGACGCGCCGTCCGACTTCTCGCCGCCGTCCGTCTTCGCGCCGTCGCCCGCCTTCTCGCCCGAACTCGCGGAGGTCCGGCCGCCGCTCTCGGCGCCGCCGTCCCCGTCGCCCGAGTTCGCCGACAACGCGCCGATGACGGCGATCCCCACCACGGCACCCAGCGCGATCTTGGTCTTCATGCCCATGACGTCAGTCCTCTCCCCAGAGACAGATCAATCGACCGTGAACCGAAGCCCGTCGCCTCGGCCGGTTCGATGTGTCAATGAGACCAGAGGTTGTGAACCGAGTCAACACGGTTCACGGGAGTGTGGCAGTACACGACGTGAACCGGAGTCCGGCCGTGTTCACCGGTAGGATCGGCGTCACACACCAGGACGAGGGGGCCCCGAGCGTGCAGGACAACGGGACAGAGGTGACCGCCGCCGGTATCGCCCGGCTCGCCGGCGTCGGCCGCGCCGCCGTCAGCAACTGGCGCCGCCGCCACGCGGACTTCCCCCAACCGGTCGGCGGCACCGAGACCAGCCCGTCCTTCGCCCTCGCCGACGTCGAGGCGTGGCTGCGCGCCCAGGGCAAACTCGCCGAGATCCCCCCACGCGAACGCGTCTGGCAGCAACTCCTCGGCCACCCCGAGGGACCGGCCGCCGCCCTGGTGCACGCCGGCTGCGCCCTCCTGCTCGTCCACGACCGCCCGACGCTCTGGCTGGAGGCGAGCGCCGGCTCCGACGAACGCCTCGCCGCCGCGCTGCCCGCCGCCCTCGACCAGGTGCTCGACGCCCGCTTCGGCCCCGGCCCCGAGCGTGCCGTCACCACCCCGGCCGGCCCCCGGCTGCTCCCCTCCGCACCCCTCCTGCGCGGCGCCGCCGAACTGGCCGCCGGACCGGGCGCCCGCAAGGCGTACGAGTTCCTGCTCGGCCGGCACCTCGACGCCAACCCGCGGCAGTACACGCTCACCCCGGACCCCCTCGCCGAGCTGATGGCGGAACTCGCCGGCCCCGCGCGCACGGTCCTCGACCCCGCCTGTGGCACCGGGTCCCTGCTCCGCGCCGCCGCCGGCACCTCCCGGCCCGGACAGGAGCTGTACGGCCAGGACAGCGACCCCGCACTGGCCGCCCTCACCGCGCTGCGCCTCGCCCTGAGCACGGACGCCGCCGTGCGGATCGCCGCCGGAGACAGCCTGCGCGCGGACGCCCGCACCGGACTGCGCGCCGACACCGCGCTGTGCCACCCGCCGTTCAACGAGCGCAACTGGGGCCACGACGAACTCGCCTACGACTCCCGCTGGGAGTACGGCTTCCCGGCCCGCACCGAGTCCGAACTGGCCTGGGTGCAGCACGCCCTGGCCCGGGTCAGGGACGGCGGCACCGTCGTCGTCCTCATGCCGCCCGCAGCCGCCTCCCGCCGCTCCGGCCGCCGGATCCGCGCCGACCTGCTGCGCCGGGGCGCCCTGCGCGCCGTGATCGCCCTGCCGGTCGGCGCGGCACCTCCGTACAACCTCCCCCTGCACCTGTGGGTGCTGCGCCGCCCCGAGCGGGCGCCCGCGCAGCCCGGGCTGCTGCTCGCCGACGCGGGGCAGTTCGCCGGGGAGGGGCGCGGCGGACCGGACTGGCGGGCCGTGCGGGAGGCCGTGCTCGACGCCTGGGCCGACTTCGACCGCACCGGACGGCTCGACGACCGGCCCGGCCTGGCCCGCTGCGTGCCCGTCATCGAACTCCTCGACGACGACGTCGACCTGACCCCGGCCCGCCACCTGCCGCCCCCCGACGCCACCGGCGGCACCGGACGGCTCGCGGACGTGCGCGAGCGCCTGGACGAGACCCTGCGGCTGACCGCGGAACTCGCCCCCGCGACCCCCGGCACCGGACGCCCCGCGCCCCACCGGCCGCTCACCACCGTCGGTGAACTCGCCCGCGGCGGCGCCCTCACCCTGTACACCGGGACGAACGCCGGCCACGCGCGCGTACCCCTGCTCACCGACCACGACGTCCTCACCGGCACCGGCCCCTCGGGCACCCTCCCGGAGGGCGACGAGGAACCCGTGCTGACCGAACCCGGCGACGTCGTCGTGCCCGTGCTCGGCGGCGGCTCCGTCGCGCGCGTGATCGACGACGCCACGGCCGGCGCCGCCCTCGGGCGCAACCTCGTCCTGCTGCGCCCCGACCCCGCCGCCCTCGACCCCTGGTTCCTCGCCGGGTTCCTGCGCGGCACCGCCAACCACCGGCAGGCCAGCAGCTACGCCTCCACCGCCAGCCGCCTCGACGTACGGCGCCTCCAACTGCCCCGGCTGCCCCTCGACGCCCAGCACGGCTACGGGGACCGCTTCCGCGCCCTCGACGCGTTCGAGCGCGCGCTGCGGCGCGCGGGCCGCCTCGGGGAACAGCTGGTGCGAGGCATGTACGACGGGCTCACGGACGGCACGGTCGCCCCCGACTGAACGGCCCCGCGCGGGCCGAATGACCAGGACGACAACGGTTCGGCCCAACCCTGACCCGTTGTCCGTCCGGGCCTATACGCTTCGACTCCCACTCCGAACGGCTCGGTCCGTTCGCCACGTCGGCATCACCGGTCCAGGAGCAGTCATGTACGGCAACAGCGCCGGGCCGCCGCCCACCCGCGGCGCGGCCACTGTCATCACCCTGCGTGTGCTGTACGCCGCCGCCGGTTTCCTGACGTGCGGTCTGCTCGCCTGCGTACCCCTGTTCCGGGTCGCCGTCCTGCGCGGCCGCTGGTACGACTGGACGGCCGCCTGGGTGAGCATGCCCCTGTCCATCGCCTGCCTCGCCGTGGTCGGTTCGTTGCCCGAGACGGACCACCGGACGGACGCCGCGATGGCCGGGCTCCTGCTCATAGGGGCGGCGGCCACCGCGCACTTCCTGGTGGTCGACATACGCCTGCACGCCGCCCCGCGCCCCTTCGCCGGCCATCAGCCGCCCCACGCCCCCGTCGTCGCCCCGCACCCCGGTCCGGCGTACCCCGCGGGACCGTATGCGCCGCCACCGGCCGTGCAGCACCCCGTCGCTCCGCCGCCGCACCACTCGGCCCCCGCCCGCATCGACCAGGTCCGCGCCGAACTCGACGAGCTCAGCGACTACCTGCGCCACCACGACGGCAGCCACCACGACGGCCGCGACGGCCACCACCAGGGCGGAAGGTGACCGTGGCGGCGGGACGCGTCGTCGCCGGCCGGTACGAGCTGTCCACGCTCATCGGCCAGGGCGGCATGGGACAGGTCTGGACGGCCTACGACCGGCGCCTCGACCGGCGCGTGGCCGTGAAGCTGCTGCGCCCCGACAAGGTGGCCGGCCAGGAGGCCGACGAACTGCGCCGCCGGTTCGTGCGCGAGTGCCGGATCACCGCACAGGTCGACCACCCCGGCCTGGTCACCGTGCACGACGCGGGCAGCGAGGGCGAGGAGCTGTTCCTCGTCATGCAGTACGTCGACGGCGCCGACCTCTCCGACCACCTCGCCGAGCACGAGCCCTACCCGTGGCAGTGGGCCGTCGCGGTCGCCGCCCAGCTGTGCGCCGTCCTGAGCGCCGTGCACGCCGTGCCGATCGTCCACCGCGACCTCAAACCGCGCAACGTCATGGTCAAGCAGGACGGCACCGTCACCGTCCTCGACCTCGGCGTCGCCTCCGTCATGGACGCCGACACCACCCGCCTCACCCACACCGGCACCCCCATCGGCTCGCCCGCCTACATGGCGCCCGAGCAGGCCATGGGCGGCGCCGTCGGCCCGTACACCGACCTGTACGCACTCGGCGTACTGCTCCACGAACTGCTCAGCGGCGACGTCCCGTTCGCGGGCTCGACGGCCCTCGGCGTCCTCCACCGGCACCTGTACGAACCACCGCTGCCGGTGCGCCGCATCCGCCCCGAGGTCCCCGAAGCCCTCGAAGCACTCGTCCTGCGCCTGCTCGCCAAGGACCCGCAGCACCGCCCCGACTCCGCCCAGGAGGTCTACGAGCACCTCGCGCTGCTGCTGCCCGCGCGCGGCATGCCCACCGGCGGCCCCCTCGACCCCACCCGCCCCTTCGTACGCCCGCACGCCCCCTGGCCCGACCGCGCCCGCACCCCCGCGCCGCGGCCCGCGCCCGTACCGGCCGCCGCCGAGGCCGGGAAGCCGGACGTCGCCCGCGCCGTCGACGACGTCAAGCGCCTCCTCGGCGAGGGCCGCATCACCCAGGCCGTCGACATCCTCGGCGCGATCCTGCCCGCCGCCGCCGAACAGCACGGCGAACGCTCCCCGGTCGTGCGCACCCTGCGCAAGCAGTACGCGGCGACCCTCCTGGACGACGGCCAGTACCGTCGTGCCCTGCCCGAACTGCGCCGCCTCGCCGACGAACGCGCCGCCGAGGCCGGCCAGGCCGACCCGCAGTCCCTGCGCCACCGCTACGACGCCGCCCAGTGCCTGGAACAGCTCGGCGAACCCGCCGCCGCCCTCGCCGAGTACCGGGCACTGCTGCCGTACTACGAGAACCAGTACGTCGCCGGAGACCCCGACCTCGCCCACGACGTCCGCCGCCGCATCGGCCACCTCCTGCTCGCCCTCGGCGACCGGGCCGCCGCCCACGACACGCTGGCCCGGCTGCTGCACGACGTGGAGCGCGTCCACGGCCCCGGCCACCCGCTCGCGGGCGACATCCGGCGCACCCTCCAGTGGCTCGGTCAGATGCGGGGCTGACGACCGCCGGTGCGCGCGGGGGCGAGGCGGTGCCCGAAGTCCTGATGAATCGTTGGTCCAATGGGTTGGCCAGAGCCGGGCCACTGCCTAACATCGATCACCGCAAGACTTTGTGCACCGTCGCACAATCTCCAAACGGGAGGTTCCCTTGCACCGCCGCCGCCGTCGCCCCGCGCTTCTCCTCACCGCCGCGATCGCCGCAGCGGCACCCCTGCTCACCGCCTGCGGCAACGACGCGCATCCGGGCGCGGCGGCCGTCGTCGGCGACCAGCGGATCACCGTCGCCCAGCTGGAGAACCGCGTCGACGAGGTGCGCGAGGCCCAGCGCGCCGCCGTCCCCGACGCCACCCAGTACCAGCAGGTCGTCGCCCGGACCGGCACCCTCACCCGCGACACCCTGCACGGCATGGTCCTCGACCGGGTCCTGCACCGCGCCGCCCAGGACGCCGGAGTGACCGTCAGCCGCAAGGAAGTGCAGGGCATGCGCGGCGAGCTGGAGAAGCAGGCCGGCGGCCCCGAGCAGCTGGAGACCGCCTGGCTCCAGCAGTACGGCGTCGCCCCCGACCGCCTCGACGACAACCTCCTCGTCCAGATCGAGGCCCAGAAGCTCGCCCAGAGCCTCGGCACCGACACCAGCCGGCCCGAGTTCTGGCAGGCCCTGTCCGAGGCCTCCAAGAAGCTCGACGTCGACCTCAACCCGCGCTACGGCGCCTGGGACGTCCAGAAGAGCAGCCGCGTCGACACCCGGACGCCGTGGGTGCGGGAGATCACGGCGGCGGGGCCCCAGCAGCCGGCGTAGCCGCACCGACCTGCGGCGATACGGCCTCCTGTGGACAACTCGGGGGGCCGTCGGCGGCGTGCGTTAGGTTCGGAGAGTGAACGCAACCACCGCCGGCGCGACCGCCCCCGACCAGGGCCGCATCGTCCTGCTCACCACCAGCCACCGTGTCGCCCCCGGCCTGCTGTCCTGGCCCGCCTGGCAGGCCCTGCGCACCGCCGACCGCGTCCTGTGCGCCGACGGAGCCCACCCGCAGCTGCCGTACCTGCGCGAGGCGGGCATCCGGGTCGACGAGGCGGCCCCGACCGCCGAGGAGCTGGTGGACGCCTGCGCCGGCGGCCGCACCGCGGTGGTCGTCGCGACCGGCGAGGGCGACCCCGCGCTCACCGACGGCCTGGCCCGCCTCGCCGGTTCCGGCCGCGTCCCGATGCCCGACCTCGAACTGCTCCCCGCCTCCTACGACCTCCCGGGCGCCCGCCTCCTCGACCTCGTCCAGGTCATGGACCGCATCCGCCTCGAATGCCCCTGGTCCTCCCGGCGCACCCACAAGGGCCTGGCCAAGTACGCCATCGAGGAGGCGTACGAACTCGTCGAGGCCATCGAGGACGGCGACCGCGACGAGCTGCGGGAGGAGCTGGGCGACGTACTGCTCCAGGTCGTCTTCCACGCCCGTATCGCCGAGGAGGACCCCGACGCCCCGTTCTCCGTGGACGACGTGGCCGGCACCATCGTCGACAAGCTCGTCCACCGCCACCCGCACGTCTTCGGCGACGAGACGGCCGACACCCCCGAGGAGGTCCGGGAGCACTGGCTGCGCACCAAGGCCGCCGAGAAGCAGCGCACCTCGGTCACCGAGGGCGTCCCCCTCGGCCAGCCCGGCCTCGCCCTCGCCGCCAAGCTCGTCTCCCGGGTCCGCACCGCGGGCCTCGACGTCCCGCTGCCCTCCGGCGACGGCATCGGCTACGAACTGCTCGCCCTCGCCGCCCGCGCCGAGTCCGAGGGCACCGACCCCGAGGCGGCCCTGAGAGCGGCGGCCCGCACGTACCGGGACGCGATCCGGGCGGTCGAGGGATGACCGGCCGCCCGCCCATCCCCGGCCCTGCTTCCGGCCCCGCCCCCGAGCTGTTCACCTGGGAGTTCGCCAGCGACCCCTACCCGGCGTACGCCTGGCTGCGGGAACACGCCCCCGTGCACCGCACCCGGCTCCCCAGCGGGGTGGAGGCCTGGCTGGTCACCCGGTACGCCGACGCCAAGCAGGCCCTCGCCGACCCGCGGCTGTCCAAGAACCCTGAGCACCACGCCGAGCCCGCGCACGCCAAGGGCAAGACCGGCATTCCGGGGGAGCGGAAGGCCGAGCTGATGACCCATCTGCTGAACATCGACCCGCCCGACCACACCCGGCTGCGCCGACTGGTCAGCAAGGCGTTCACCCCCCGCCGGGTGGCCGAGTTCGCGCCCCGGGTGCAGGAGCTGGCCGACGGCCTCATCGACCGGTTCGCCGCCACCGGCTCCGCCGACCTGATCCACGAGTTCGCCTTCCCCCTGCCCATCTACGCCATCTGCGACCTGCTCGGCGTCCCCCGCGAGGACCAGGACGACTTCCGGGACTGGGCGGGCATGATGATCCGTCACGGAGGCGGCCCGCGGGGCGGCGTCGCCCGGTCGGTGAAGAAGATGCGCGGCTACCTCGCCGACCTCATCCACCGCAAGCGCGCCGCGCTGCCGCCCGAGCCGGCCCCCGGCGAGGACCTCATCTCCGGCCTGATCCGCGCCTCCGACCACGGCGAGCACCTCACCGAGAACGAGGCCGCGGCCATGGCCTTCATCCTGCTCTTCGCAGGTTTCGAGACCACGGTCAACCTCGTGGGCAACGGCACGTACGCCCTGCTCACCCACCCCGAGCAGCGGGAGCGGCTGCAGACCTCCCTGGCCGCCGGGGAACGCGGCCTGCTGGAGACCGGCGTCGAGGAACTCCTGCGCTACGACGGCCCGGTGGAGCTGGCCACCTGGCGCTTCGCCACCCGGCCGCTGACCCTCGGCGGACAGGACGTCGCGGCCGGCGACCCCGTCCTCGTCGTCCTCGCCGCCGCCGACCGGGACCCGGAGCGGTTCACCGACCCCGACACCCTCGACCTCGCCCGCCGCGACACCCAGCACCTCGGGTACGGCCACGGCATCCACTACTGCCTCGGCGCCCCGCTCGCCCGGCTGGAGGGACAGACGGCGCTGGCCACGCTCCTCACCCGGCTGCCGGACCTCCGCCTCGCCGCGGACCCGGCCGAACTCCGCTGGCGCGGCGGCCTCATCATGCGAGGTCTGCGCACCTTGCCGGTGGCGTTCACGCCGTTCGCGTCACCGGCCGACAACGGTCCGTCGACGACGCAAAAGTGACACGCGCTCAACTCTGTGATCTTCACGTGATCTGCGCGGCATGAACTTGTGACAAGCGATGATCTCCCTATACGTTCACGGATCAACGTGGTGTCGAGCGTCATCCGCCACGTGCTCCCCGTCGTCTCGTGAAAGGTCGTCGCATGCTCTCCGGGAACGGTCGTCACCGCCGCCCCCGCCAGGCACCCGCTCTGGTCGTCGCCGCCGGAGTGACCGGCTCCGCCATCGCGATCCCGCTGCTCGGCGCCACCGGCGCCCACGCGGCCGACTCGGCGTCCTGGGACCAGGTGGCCGAGTGCGAGACCGGCGGCGCCTGGAGCCAGAACAGCGGCAACGGCTACTACGGCGGTCTGCAGCTGTCCCAGGATGCCTGGGAGCAGTACGGCGGCCTGGACTACGCCCCCAGTGCCGACCGGGCCAGTCGCTCCCAGCAGATAAGAATCGCCGAGAAGATACACGCGGACCAGGGCATCGCCGCCTGGCCGACCTGCGGTCTCCTCGCCGGCCTGGGCAACGACTCCGGGGTCACGGGCGGCGGCTCGGACCCGGCCGGTGACGGGGCGTCGGAGGGTTCGGGCGCCTCGGAGGGGACGGATACCACCAAGTCGTCCGAATCGCCCACGACAACCGAAACGCCCGAGTCGTCCGGGTCATCCGGCTCGACCGGGGCGACGGAGTCGCCTTCCGAAGCGTCCTCTTCGTCCCCTTCGCCCTCTTCCTCGGAGTCGTCTGACGCGTCGTCCGACGGCTCGGGCGGCTCTTCGAGCGACTCGTCCGATGATGCCGACCGATCCGCCAAGTCGGACACTTCGCCCGAATCCGACCTCTCCGGCAGTGCCGAACCGCGGGAAACCGAGGGCTCGTCCGGCGCCGGCCGGCACCGCGGCGACAGCGCGGAGGAGGGCGCCGCGAAGGAGGGCCTCACGGACCCGGCGACGGGGCGGCACGCCTCGCGCGACGGTGACGCGCGGGAGGCCGGCGGCGGCCGTTACGTCGTGCGCACCGGCGACAGTCTGTGGGCCATCGCCGACTCCCTTGAGGTCGACGGCGGGTGGCATGCGCTCTACGCCGACAACGAGGCGGTCGTCGGTACCGACCCCGACCACATCCTGCCCGGTCAGACGCTCACGGTCACGGGCGAATCGGGCGAAAAGTAGGGGGAGTTCACGTCACGGTTAGAGATCTTATGTCCCTTTTGGATCTCGTGAGAGATAGGTCTCAGAAGCCGTGATCGTCTTTGAAAATCCGCGGAGCGCGTGTCTACGGTCATGACCGCTCGCCACCGCGGGCCCCGACAGCCGCAACGCCGAATCCTGCCAGCGGCCGTACGGGAACAGTCGTCGCGTCAAGCGCCGAAGGCAGGAGCGGGGGACCCAAGGTAAGCGCCGCACCGGGCAGTTGAGCCGGAGTGGCTAGGGGTGAAGCCGAGTTCCGCGAGGAACCCGGCCGGGCAACTCAACCGGCCCGAACCCGACAGCTCACCTCGCAGGCGTCGGTGAGGGGATCAACCATGCTGTTTTCCGGCAAGGGCAAGCACCGTCGTCCGTCCAAGGCCACCCGTGTCATCGCCGTCGCCGGTGTCACCGGTGCCGCCGTCGCCGCCCCGCTGATGGCGGCCGGCAACGCCTCCGCCGCCACCGCGTCCGAGTGGGACGCCGTCGCCCAGTGCGAGTCCGGCGGCAACTGGTCCATCAACACCGGCAACGGTTACTACGGCGGTCTGCAGTTCTCCGCCTCCACCTGGGCCGCCTACGGCGGTACGCAGTACGCCTCCACCGCCGACCAGGCGAGCAAGTCCCAGCAGATCCAGATCGCCGAGAAGGTGCTCGCGGGCCAGGGCAAGGGTGCCTGGCCGGTCTGCGGCACCGGTCTGTCGGGCGCCGCGTACACCGGCGGCGGCTCGCAGGACAGCGGTTCCGGCAGCTCCGAGAGCTCGCAGAGCCAGAGCAGCGGTTCCACCGCCGAGCGCTCCGCCGAGCAGAAGGCCTCCCGTTCCTCCGAGCGTCCGGCCGCGGAGCAGAAGACCGAGAAGGCCGAGAAGAAGACCGTCACCACCCCGACCGGCAAGAAGGTCGAGAAGGGCGACGGCGAGTACAAGGTCGTCAAGGGCGACACCCTCAGCTCGATCGCCCAGGAGCACGAGGTCAAGGGCGGCTGGGCGAAGCTGTTCAAGCTGAACGACGACATCGTCGACGACGCCGACCTGATCTACCCGGGCCAGCAGCTGCACCTCAAGTAAGCGGCGGCGGCCCCCGCGACTCCCGCCCCGGTGCGTGTTCCCCCGTACGCACCGGGGCGGGATTTTTCACGTCCCGCGTCCGCCGGGGCCCGCCCGCGGTTCCGTCCCGGTTTCCGGAAACGTCTTTGTTCCGTTCGGAAACAATTTACTCTCGGTTCTGTCCAGCGGGTGGGCGATCGGCTGGCCGATCGCCCGGAGCCGGTTAGGCTCGGTCCCGCAGAGCCGCCGCGGTCCTGCGGGACCCGCGCGTCACACCGAAGCGTCACATTGAAGAAGGAGATGCTCGTGCCGTCCATCGACGTCGTCGTAGCCCGGGAAATCCTGGACTCCCGAGGCAACCCCACGGTCGAGGTCGAGGTCGGCCTCGACGACGGCAGCACGGGTCGTGCCGCCGTTCCGTCCGGTGCCTCCACCGGTGCCTTCGAGGCCATCGAACTCCGTGACGGCGACCAGAGCCGTTACCTCGGCAAGGGCGTCGAGAAGGCCGTGCTGGCCGTCATCGAGCAGATCGGCCCGGAGCTGGTGGGCTACGACGCCACCGAGCAGCGCCTGATCGACCAGGCCATGTTCGACCTGGACGCCACCGACAACAAGGGCTCGCTCGGCGCCAACGCCATCCTCGGCGTCTCCCTCGCCGTCGCCCACGCCGCCTCCGAGGCCAGCGACCTGCCGCTCTTCCGCTACCTGGGCGGTCCGAACGCGCACCTGCTGCCGGTGCCGATGATGAACATCCTGAACGGCGGCTCGCACGCCGACTCCAACGTGGACATCCAGGAGTTCATGATCGCCCCGATCGGCGCGGAGTCCTTCTCCGAGGCGCTGCGCTGGGGCGCCGAGGTCTACCACACGCTCAAGAAGGTCCTGAAGAACAAGGGCCTGGCCACCGGCCTGGGCGACGAGGGCGGCTTCGCCCCGAACCTCGGCTCCAACCGCGAGGCCCTCGACCTCATCCTCGAGGCGATCAAGGAGGCCGGCTACACCCCCGGCGAGCAGATCGCCCTCGCGCTCGACGTCGCCGCGTCCGAGTTCTACAAGGACGGCTCCTACTCCTTCGAGGGCAAGGAGCGCACCGCCGCCGAGATGACCGAGTACTACGCCGAGCTGGTCGACGCGTACCCGCTGGTCTCCATCGAGGACCCGCTGTTCGAGGACGACTGGGACGGCTGGAAGACCATCACCGCCAAGCTCGGCGACAAGGTGCAGCTGGTCGGTGACGACCTGTTCGTCACCAACCCGGAGCGCCTGGCCCGCGGCATCGAGGAGAACTCGGCCAACGCCCTGCTGGTCAAGGTCAACCAGATCGGTTCGCTGACCGAGACCCTGGACGCCGTCGAGCTGGCCCAGCGCAACGGCTTCAAGTGCATGATGTCCCACCGCTCCGGCGAGACCGAGGACGTCACCATCGCCGACCTGGCCGTCGCCACCAACTGCGGCCAGATCAAGACCGGCGCCCCGGCCCGCTCCGAGCGCGTGGCCAAGTACAACCAGCTGCTGCGCATCGAGGAGATCCTCGACGACGCCGCGGTGTACGCCGGCCGCAGCGCCTTCCCCCGCTTCAAGGGCTGACCCCCGCCCGCAAGAGGCAGCGTCGTACGTACGTCCCCGTACTCGGTCCCGTACCGTGTGCGGGGACGTACGCACGTATGACGGACGACGCACGAAGGCTGAGGCGGGGCGACATGGCGGTGAAGGACCGGGACCGTTTCTCCACCGCGACCAGGATCCGGATCATCGGGGAGCAGACCGCGGCCCGGGTCTACCGCTCGCAGACCAGGCGCCAGGCCCGGCGCTCCCGGCTGACCGGCCGGGCCGCGCTGCTCGCGATGGTGCTCTGCTCGCTCGTCGTGGCGCTCGCCTACCCGATCCGGCAGTACGTCGCCCAGCGCGCCGAGATCGCCGATCTCCAGCGGGAGCAGCGGGAGACCCGGCAGCGGGTCGAGGACCTGCGCGATCTCAAGGCACGCTGGCAGGACGACGCCTACGCCGAGCAGCAGGTCCGGCTGCGGCTGCACTATGTGATGCCGGGGGAGACGGGGTTCGTGGTCGTCGATCCGAAGGCGGCCGAGCAGACCCGCGCCGAGGCCGGCGCCGCCGACCGCCCCTGGTACCGGAACGTGTGGGACGGGGTCGACAAGGCCGACGCCGCCGCCGCCCGCCGGCAGTGAACCGACCGCGCCGACCGCACTGACCGCGCCGACCGCTCCGGCAGTGACTCAACAGGAAGACCAGCAGAAGACAGTCATGCAGACTCCCCCGCCGACCACCCCGCGCACCGAGCCGACCGACGCGGACGTGGCGGCCTTCAAGCAGCAGCTCGGACGCCCCCCGCGCGGCCTGCGCGCCATCGCGCACCGCTGCCCGTGCGGTCAGCCGGACGTCGTGGAGACGGCGCCGCGGCTGCCCGACGGCACGCCCTTCCCCACGCTGTACTACCTGACGTGCCCGAAGGCGGCCTCCGCCATCGGCACGCTGGAGGCGAACGGCGTGATGAAGGAGATGACCGAGCGCCTGGGCACCGACCCGGAGCTGGCCGCCGCCTACCGCGCCGCGCACGAGGACTACGTCCGGCGCCGCGACGAGATCGAGGAGCTGACCGGCTTCCCGAGCGCGGGCGGCATGCCGGACCGGGTGAAGTGCCTGCACGTGCTGGTCGCCCACTCGCTGGCCGCCGGTCCCGGCGTCAACCCGCTGGGCGACGAGGCGATCGCGATGCTGCCCGAGTGGTGGCGCAAGGGCCCCTGCGTGACGCCCACCGACCGGACCGGCCAGGAGGACGCCCAGTGACCCGGGTCGCCGCCGTCGACTGCGGTACCAACTCCATCCGGCTGCTGGTGGCCGACGCGGACCCCGAGACGGGCGAGCTGACGGACCTGGACCGCCGTATGACCATCGTGCGGCTCGGCCAGGACGTCGACCGCACCGGGCGGCTGGCGCCCGAGGCGCTGGAGCGGACCTTCGCCGCCTGCCGGGAGTACGCCGAGGTCGTCAAGGCGCACGGCGCCGAGCGGCTGCGCTTCGTCGCGACCTCCGCCTCCCGCGACGCGGAGAACCGGGACGACTTCGTGCGCGGGGTGCTGGACATCCTGGGCGTGGAGCCCGAGGTGATCTCGGGCGACCAGGAGGCCGAGTTCTCCTTCACCGGGGCGACGAAGGAGCTGACCGGCCGCGCCGACCTCGACAGGCCCTACCTGGTCGTCGACATCGGCGGCGGCTCCACCGAGTTCGTCGTCGGCGACGACCACGTGCGCGCCGCCCGCTCCGTGGACGTGGGCTGCGTCCGGATGACCGAGCGGCACCTGGTGCGCGACGGCGCGGTGACCGACCCGCCGTCCGAGGACCAGATCGCGGCCGTACGGGCCGACGTCGAGGCGGCCCTGGACCTCGCCGAGCGGTCCGTTCCGCTGCGCGAGGCGCGCACGCTGGTGGGTCTGGCGGGTTCCGTGACGACGGTGTCCGCGATCGCTCAGGAGCTGCCCGAGTACGACTCGGCCGCCATCCACCACTCCCGCGTCTCCCGCGACCGGGTCCGGGAGATCACCGACTGGCTGCTGCGCTCCACCCACGCCGAGCGCGCGGCGGTCCCCTCCATGCATCCGGGCCGGGTCGACGTGATCGCGGCCGGGTCCCTGGTGCTGCTGGCGATCATGGAGCGGACGGGTGCGGAGGAGGTCGTCGTGAGTGAGCACGACATCCTCGACGGCATCGCGTGGTCGATCGCGTAGGGCGTTCGCGGGGGGCGGCGCGGTAGCGGTCTGAGCAGCACGGACAACGATTGAGCGGGTCTCGGGGGCCTCCCGGGGCCCCTCCGTGACGTGCCGTCGGGAAAGTTCGTGAAGTTCTTCACAAGGAATTGGCCCCCGTCGGACGACGAAAGCGCGCGCGCTGACCCTTTTGGGGTGTCAACTGCCCTTTGAACGTGTTCAGGTCGGTGTCGCGAAGGGGTCCCGCGGAGTCCTCACGGAAGGGTGGTCCACCGTCCCGGCGACGCGGAGGCGCAGCTCACGCGGCATTGACAACGGGGTGCACTACACGCTGGTTCCTTCGTCCGCCATGATCTCCGTCACGTGGGCGGCGGATGGTAGCACAGCCTCCACCCAACCTTGTGAAGGGGCGCACGATCCACCCCCCTCAGTCGGGTGGATACTCGATGGCATGAGCACCACGGAGCGTCCCAGGATCCTCGTAGTAGGCGGTGGGTACGTAGGCCTGTACGCAGCTCGACGCATCCAGAAGAAGATGCGTTACGGCGAGGCGACCGTCACCGTCGTCGACCCGCGGTCGTACATGACCTACCAGCCCTTCCTCCCCGAAGCCGCCGCCGGCAGCATCTCCCCGCGGCACGTCGTCGTCCCCCTGCGGCGCGTGCTTCCGAAGGCGGAGGTCCTCACCGGTCGGGTCACCACCATCGACCAGGACCGCAAGGTCGCCACGATCGCCCCCCTGGTGGGCGAGGCGTACGAGCTGCCGTTCGACTACCTGGTCATCGCCATGGGCGCGGTCTCCCGCACCTTCCCGATCCCCGGCCTCGCCGAGCAGGGCATCGGCATGAAGGGCATCGAGGAGTCCATCGGCCTGCGCAACCACGTCCTGGAGCAGCTCGACAAGGCCGACTCCACCACCGACGAGGAGATCCGCCGCAAGGCGCTCACCTTCGTCTTCGTCGGCGGCGGCTTCGCCGGCGCGGAGACCATCGGTGAGGTCGAGGACATGGCCCGCGACGCGGCCAAGTACTACAACAACGTCTCCCGCGAGGACATGCGCTTCATCCTCGTGGACGCCGCCGACAAGATCCTCCCCGAGGTCGGTCCCAAGCTCGGCCAGTACGGCAAGGAGCACCTCGAGGGCCGCGGCGTCGAGGTCTACCTGTCCACCTCCATGGACTCCTGCGTCGACGGCCACGTGGTGCTCAAGAACGGGCTGGAGGTCGACTCCAACACCATCGTGTGGACGGCCGGCGTCAAGCCCAACCCGGCGCTGGCCCGCTTCGGCCTGCCGCTCGGCCCCCGCGGCCACGTCGACACCCAGGCGACCCTCCAGGTCCAGGGCACCGACTACATCTGGGCCGCGGGCGACAACGCCCAGGTGCCGGACCTCGTCGGCCGCAAGGCGGGCAACGAGAACGCCTGGTGCCCGCCGAACGCCCAGCACGCGCTGCGCCAGGCCAAGGTCCTCGGCGACAACGTGATCTCCGGTATGCGGGGCTTCCCGCAGAAGGAGTACAGCCACGCCAACAAGGGCGCGGTGGCGGGCCTCGGCCTGCACAAGGGCGTCGCGATGATCGTCATGGGCAAGATGAAGATCAAGCTCAAGGGCCGTCTCGCCTGGTACATGCACCGCGGCTACCACGGCATGGCGATGCCGACCTTCAACCGCAAGATCCGCGTCTTCGCGGACTGGACGCTCGGCATGTTCCTCAAGCGCGAGGTCGTCTCCCTCGGCGCGATGGAGACCCCGCGCGAGGAGTTCTACGAGGCCGCCAAGCCGGCCCCGAAGCCCGTCGCGCCGAAGGCAGCCGACCAGGGCGAGCAGGCCGCGAAGCAGGAGAAGACCGAGGCCAAGGCCTCCTGACCCCGGTCGCTCCCAGCCGTAGCAGTCCTCAGCAGTACCCCTCGAAGGGGCCGTCCGCCATCCGTGGTGCGGGCGGCCCCTTCGTGCTGTGCGCGTGCTGCGCCGCCCGGGCGACAAAGCCGTTGGTGTGTACAGCTATTTTGCCGAGTCGTAACGCGCGCCGGGGACTGTACGGCGGCCTCCCAGGTGTTTACGTGGTGTTGGACATTCCGGGATCGCTCGTCACGGAGGACGCCATGGCTGACGCCGCGCTGCGGCTGCAGAACCTCTTCGAACAGTTGCTGGGAGCACCTCTTCCGGTGCGCATCCGCGCCTGGGACGGTTCGCAGGCGGGTCCGCCGGGCGCGCCGACCCTCGTCGTCCGCAACCGCAGGGCCCTGCGCCGCCTGCTGTTCAAACCCGGTGAACTGGGCCTGGCCCGCGCCTGGGTGGCCGGCGACATCGGCATCGACGGAGACCTCTACACCGCCCTCGGTCTGATGTCCGGCCTCATCTGGGAGCGGGGCGAGGACGCCCGCGGTCTGGTCGAGGCGCTGCGCGACCCCGAGGTCCGGGCCGCCGTACGCGGCCTGGTGAAGCTCGCCGGCCCGCCGCTGCCGCCCGCCCCGCCGCCGGAGGAGATCCGCCGGGCCCGCGGCCACCTGCACACCAAGCGCAGCGACAAGCGGGCCATCAGCCACCACTACGACGTCGGCAACGACTTCTACGAACTCGTCCTCGGCCCCTCCATGGTGTACTCCTGCGCCTACTGGCCCGCCCCGCCCGACGAGGGCGGCACCCTGGAGGACGCCCAGCGCGACAAGCTCGAACTGGTCAGCCGCAAGCTGGACCTGAGACCCGGTCAGCGGCTCCTCGACGTCGGCTGCGGCTGGGGCTCCATGGCGATCCACGCGGCCCGCGAGCACGGTGTGAGCGTCGTCGGCGTGACCCTGTCCCAGGAGCAGGCCGCCTACGCCCGCAAGCGCGTCGCCGACGAGGGGCTCACCGACCGGGTGGAGATCCGCGTCCAGGACTACCGGGACGTCGCGGACGGGCCGTACGACGCGATCTCCTCCATCGGCATGGCCGAGCACGTCGGCGCCGAGCGCTACCTGGAGTACGCCAGCGACCTGCACAAGCTCCTCAAGTCCGGCGGCCGGCTGCTGAACCACCAGATCGCCCGCCGCCCCCAGCGGGACGAGTCCGCCTACAGCGTCGACGAGTTCATCGACGCCTACGTCTTCCCCGACGGCGAACTGGCCCCCGTCGGCACCACTGTCACCCAGTTGGAGCGTGCCGGGTTCGAGGTCCGCGACGTGGAGTCGATCCGCGAGCACTACGCGCTCACGCTGCGCCGGTGGGTAGCCAACCTGGAGTCCGACTGGGCGACGGCCACCCGGCTCGTCAGTCCGGGCCGGGCCCGGGTCTGGCAGCTGTACATGGCCGCCTCCGCCCTCGCCTTCGAGCGCAACCGCATCGGCGTCAACCAGGTCCTCGCCGTGAAGACGCCCGAGTCGGGCGCCTCCGGGATGCCGCTGCGGGCCCGCGTGTGGGGCGCGCCCGGCCGAGTCTGATCCGCACACGACCCGAAGGGCCGGACCCCCGCGCGGGGGTCCGGCCCTTCGGGTCGTGTCGGGGCGAGGTCACTCGGCCTTGATCGCGTTCAGCATGTTCAGCCGGGCGGCGTTGCGGGCCGGCCACATGGCGGCCAGGACGCCCACCAGTCCGGCCAGCACCACGAAGATCCCGATCCGGTCCCAGGGCAGGACCAGCGCGTACCCCGGGATCTCCTCGGCGACGGTCTCGCCGATCGCCCAGCCGAGGAACGTGCCGAGACCGATGCCGACCACCGCGCCGAACACCGAGATGACGACCGCCTCCAGCCGGACCATCCGCTTCACCCGGCGCCGGTCCAGACCGATCGCGCGCAGCATGCCGATCTCCTGCTGCCGTTCGAAGACGGACATCGCGAGGGTGTTGACGACGCCGAGGACCGCGATGATCAGCGCCATCGCCAGCAGTCCGTACATGACGTTCAGCAGGGTGTTGATGGCGCCGCCGAACTCGTCGCGGATGTCCTGCCGGTCCATCACGGTGATCGCGGGGTTGTCGCCGAGCGCGTCGACGATGACCTTCTCGTTCGCCGCGGACTGGCCGCCGTCGACCTTCACGAAGATCTGCTGGATGGACGGCTTCGCCTCGTGCCGGTCCATGACCTTCCGGTCGACGAGGACGGGGGAGAGGAACTCGCTGTCCTTGTAGACGGCGCCGACCGTCAGCGTGGCCTTCCGGTCGTCGTCGAAGGTGACGGGGACGGTGTCGCCGGGCTTCCAGCCCCTGTTCTCGGCCGTCTTCTCGGCGACCGCGATCCGGCCCTGGGCGAGCGAGCCCGCGTCGCCGCTGACGACGTCGACGGTCAGGACCTTCTCGATGTCGCCCGGCGTGACCGCCGAAGCGGACACGAAGTCGCCGTCGACCCGGAAGTAGGCGTCCTGCTGCGGAGACACCGCGGACACGCCGTCGGCCTTCTCCAGAGCCGTCAACGCGGACTGGTCGAGGCCGCCCCCATTGGCCATGGAGACCATGTAGTCGGCCTTGATGTTGTCCGTGGTCATCTTGTCGATGGCGGTGCCGACCGTGACGCCGAGCACCGACAGGCCGGTCACCAGCGTCAGCCCGATCGCCAGCGCCGAGGCGGTGGCGCCGGTGCGGCGCGGGTTGCGGACCGCGTTCTGGCCGGCCAGCTTGCCCGCCACCCCGAAGGGCCCGACGAGCAGCGGACGGACGAGTGCGATCACCGGCCGGGACAGCAGCGGGATGAGGATGATCACGCCGATCAGGGCGAGGAACGCGCCCGCGCCGATGTACATCCGGCCGTTGTCGCCGCCGGTCGAGGCGCCCGCCACGATCCCCGCCGCACCGAGGGCGGTGACGGCCGCACCGATGGAGTTGCGCAGCACCAGTGACTTGGTGGTGGCCACCGCGTGGACGCTGTTCATGGCCGCCACCGGCGGGATCTTCGCGGCCCGGCGGCCGGGCAGCCAGGCGGCGAACACCGTGATCAGCACGCCCACCGCGAACGCCGCGAGCACCGGCGTGGCGGACAGCACCAGCGGGCCGTCCGGCATCTTCATGTCGGCCGCGGCCATGCCGGAGCGCAGTCCGACGGCCAGACCGACGCCGAGGGCGAAGCCGACGGCCGAGGCCACCAGACCCACCAGCGCGGCCTCGGCGAGCACCGAGCGGGTGACCTGCCTGCGGGACGCGCCGACGGCGCGCATCAGGGCGATCTCCTTGGTGCGCTGGGCGACCAGCATCGTGAAGGTGTTGGAGATCAGGAAGATGCCGACGAACAGCGCGATGCCCGCGAAGCCGAGCAGGACCTGCTTGAGGTTGCCCAGGCCCTGCTCGATCTGGTCGGCCTGCTCGTCGGCGAGCGCCTGGCCGGTCTGGGCCTCGGCGGTGTCCGGCAGCAGCGGCTCGACCGCGGCCAGGACCTTGGCGTCGTCGGCGCCGGGGGCCGCGGTGACGGTGGCGTCCTCGAAGTAGCCCGGTTCGAGGTACTGCTTCTGGGCGACGGCGGTGTCGAAGAGGACGAGGCTGCCGCCGGCGTTGACGGCGCCGTCCTCGGTGGTGAACACACCGCTGAGGGTGTACTCCTTCACCGGGCCGTTGGTCGCGACGCGCACCCGGTCGCCGACCTTGTACTCGCCCTTGGCGGCGGACTCCTCGTCCAGGGCGATCTGGTCGTCCTTCACCGGGCCCGAGCCGTCGGTGAACGTATAGGCGGTGTCCTTGCCGTCCTTGCCGGGGGCGAAGTTGGAGCCCTTGTTGGACCAGCCGACGCCGATCAGCTTCCCGTCGGGGTCGGCGACGCCGGCGAAGCCCTCGACGCGGCCGTACACCCCGGCGACGCCGTCCACGGCGGAGATCCGGTCGAGGACCTCGCCGGAGAGGCCGGGCTCCTCCTTGGGGTTGTCCGGGTCGGCGTACGAGGTGACGGCGACGGCGACGTCGTCGTAGCTCTTCGCCGACTGGTTGCGGAAGGCGTTGGAGAGGGTGTCGGCGAAGACCAGGGTGCCCGAGACGAACGCCACGCCGAGCATCACGGCGAGCACGGTCATCAACAGCCTGGCCTTGTGCGCGAAGACATTGCGCAAGGCGGTACGGAACATGGGTCTTCTCTGTCCAGACGTACGGGGTACGGGGTGGGGGAGCGGACGGGGGACGTCAGCTGGTGCGGCCCTTGGCGTCGAACCGCTTCATGCGGTCCAGCACCGAGTCGGCCGTCGGCCCGTACACCTCGTCGACGATGCGTCCGTCCGCGAGGAAGACCACCCGGTCCGCGTAGGAGGCGGCCACCGGGTCGTGGGTCACCATCACCACGGTCTGGCCCAGCTCCCGCACCGAGTTGCGCAGGAAGCCCAGCACCTCGGCGCCGGAACGGGAGTCGAGGTTGCCGGTCGGCTCGTCACCGAAGATGATCTCCGGCCGGGAGGCCAGCGCCCGCGCCACGGCGACGCGCTGCTGCTGCCCGCCGGAGAGCTGGGCCGGCCGGTGCCCGAGGCGTCCGGACAGTCCGACCATCTGGATCACGGAGTCCAGCCACTGCTTGTCGGGCTTGCGGCCCGCGATGTCCATCGGGAGGGTGATGTTCTCCAGCGCGGTGAGCGTCGGCAGCAGGTTGAACGCCTGGAAGATGAAGCCGATCTTGTCCCGGCGCAGCTTGGTCAGCTGCTTGTCCTTGAGCGAGCCCAGCTCGGTCTCGCCGATGCACACCGAGCCGGACGAGAAGGTGTCCAGGCCCGCGACGCAGTGCATCAGCGTGGACTTGCCGGAGCCGGAGGGGCCCATGATCGCGGTGAGCTCGGCCTGCCGGAAGTCGATGGAGACGCGGTCCAGGGCGACCACCTGGGTCTCGCCCTGGCCGTAGATCTTGGAAAGCTCCGTGGCGCGCGCGGCCACGAGGGTGGACCGGTCGGCGATGGGTGCGGTGGTCACGGGAAGGGCGCTCCTGTCGGTACGGCGTGTGCGGTGGGCACGGTGTGTGCGGTGGGCACGGTGTGTGCGAGGGCACGGTCTGTGCGGTCGGCACGGTGTGTGCTCGGGGACTTCGTCCATCGTCCCGGCCGTACGGCGCCTTGTAGTCAGCCGCTGTTCCGGTTCCGGGGGGCGACTTCGGTCGGACTGGGCGGGCCGGTGTCATACCTGCGGATGACGGCCGACCCCGACGGCACGCGCCGTCCCGCCCGGGGAGCGGGGTGGTGCGGGGGCGGCGCGAGAACGGGGCGGGCGCCCTTGTCGTGACGGTGAAATCCCGTCATTCCGCACACGGCGCGGAGCGTCGCACGCAAGGCTGTTGGCATGTGCTGATGGCCTGACCCGGTATCTGATGGACCCTCAGGCATCAATAAAATAAGACAACATCGGTCGTCCCGCCCAAGGTCCGGGAGGTGCGTCCCGATAGGCTCGTGGCGCGCTACGCGGAGCCCATGGCCTGCCCGGATGGTGGAATGCAGACACGGCGAGCTTAAACCTCGCTGCCCCTTCGAGGGCGTGCCGGTTCAAGTCCGGCTCCGGGCACAACCATCGATCGCCGCCCTGTGCGGGCCGCCGGCCGTTCGGGCGTCGATCTCTCCTCTCATGTTCCTCCCGCATCCCTCCCGTATCCCTCCCGCCGACCGTTGACAGCGGTGTGCGGCGGACTGGAAACTCATCGCGTACTGGTGAAGGAAATTTCACCATGCGAACGCGCTGGTTCGAGCAAGGCAACGACGCCGATCGAAGGGAACGACCGATGCGCACCACCGTCGGCATCATCGGGGCAGGCCCCGCCGGGCTGCTGCTCGCCCGGCTGCTCCACAACGCCGGGATCGACTCGGTCGTCCTGGAGAGCCGCGACCGTGCCTACGTCGAGCGCAGGCAGCGCGCCGGGATCCTGGAGCAGGGCACGGTGGACGTGCTGCGCGAGGCGGGGGCAGGTGAGCGGATGGACCGCGAGGGGCTGCGCCACGACGGCATCGAGCTGCGGTTCGCCCGGCGCCGCCACCGCGTCGACTTCCCCGCGCTCACCGGCGGCAGGTCCGTCATGGTCTACGCCCAGACCGAGGTCTGCAAGGACCTCATCGCCCTCCAGCTCAAGGAGGGCGGCCCGCTGCTGTTCGAGGCGGAGGCGCTGGCGGTGGAAGACGCCGGGACGGACCGGCCGCGCGTCCGCTTCCGCCACCAGGGCGCCGCGGACGTCCTGGAGTGCGATTACGTCGTCGGCTGCGACGGCTACTGGGGAATCGCCCGGGCCGCCGTCCTTGACGGGCGGACCTTCGAACGGACGTACCCCTTCGGCTGGCTCGGCATCCTCGCCGACGTCGCCCCCTCGCACGACGAGCTGGTCTACGCCCGCCACGAGCGGGGCTTCGCCCTGCTGTCCATGCGCTCCCCGTCCGTCTCCCGCCTCTACCTCCAGGTCCCCGCGGACACGGACGCCGACAGCTGGAGCGACGAGGAGATCTGGGACGAGCTGGAGCGCCGCTTCGAGACCGACGACGACTGGAGCCTGAGGCGGGGCCCCATCACCCAGAAGTCGGTCACGCCGATGCGCTCCTACGTCCACGAGCCCATGCGGCACGGCCGCCTCTTCCTGGCCGGCGACGCCGCGCACATCGTGCCGCCCACCGGCGCCAAGGGCCTCAACCTCGCCGTCGGCGACGTGGTCACCTTCGCGCGGGCGCTGGCCCACCGCACCGCGACCGGCTCCGACGCGCTGCTCGACGCCTACTCCGCGACCTGCCTGCGCCGCGTCTGGCAGGCCGAGCGGTTCTCGTACGACATGACGACGCTGCTGCACGCCGCCCCGGGCGCCACGCCCTTCGAGGACCGGCTCCAGCTGGCCCGCCTGGACCGGATCGCCTCCTCCCGCGCCGCCGAGACCGACCTGGCCGAGGCGTACACGGGGTTCCCGATCGGGTGAGCACCGCCCGGCACCCCACGGGGCCCCGGCCGTGAGGGGAATCACTGATCGGCGTAGCGTGTTGAGTCGCAAGGCGAGGGAAAGATCCTCCCCAAGCAGTAGGGTCATTCCTTTGCCGTTCTATTACTCTTGAGCCAAGGCTGCGCCGTGTGGCCATGGAGGAGTGAAATGAGGAGCAGAAACCCGGTCTTCTCGCGACGGGGGTTCAGCCGCGACAACGGCTACGCGGGCTTCAACGCCGCGCCGCAGGCCGGGGGACCCGCCGTCGCCACGCAGGCCAACCCGTACGCGCAGGGCGCCCAGGGCAACCCGTACGCCCAGCCGTCCGCCGGCAACCCGTACGCGCAGAACCCGTACGCCCAGCAGGACCTTCAGTACGGCACGCCGCCGCAGGCGCCCGCCACCACCGGCCGGATGACGATGGACGATGTCGTCATCCGTACGGCGAGCACGCTCGGCGTGCTCGTGGTGACGGCCGCGCTCGCGTGGGCGCTGCTGCCCGTGGACGACGCCAACATCAACCGCTCGTACGGCATCGGTATCGGCGCCGCGCTGATCGGCATGGTCCTGGCGCTCGTCCAGTCCTTCAAGCACAAGCCCACTCCGGCGCTGATCCTGCTCTACGCGGCGTTCGAGGGTGTCTTCCTCGGCGTCGTCTCCAGCGTCGTCGACAACCGCATCGCGGACGGTGCGGCCATGCAGGCCGTGATCGGCACGATGGCGGTCTTCGCCGGTGTGCTGATCGCCTACAAGGCGGGCTGGATCCGGGTCAACCGGCGCTTCTACGGCTTCGTGATGGCCGCCGCGCTCGGCTTCGTCATCCTGATGATGGTGAACCTGCTGTTCGCCGTCTTCGGCGGCGGCGACGGCCTCGGCTTCCGCAGCGGTGCGCTCGGTGTCGTCTTCGGCATCGTCGGCATCATCCTCGGCGCCTGCTTCCTCGCCCTCGACTTCAAGCAGGTCGAGGACGGGCTCGCCTACGGCGCCCCGCGCGAGGAGGCCTGGTTCGCCGCGTTCGGCCTCACGCTGACGCTGGTCTGGATCTACCTGGAGTTCCTGCGCCTCATCGCGATCTTGAACAGCAACGACTAGCAGGACCGCGCAGTCCAGCAGGACCGCACAGAGGAAGGGCCCCGGGCTTCGTGCCCGGGGCCCTTCGTCGTCGTGCGGGCCGGCGCCCGCTCACAGCAGCTTGCGGGCGGCCCTTCTCAGGTCGTACTCGTGGACGAGCGCCTTCGCGTGGCCGTACGCGAGGTTGTGTTCGTGGCGGAGCCAGCTGACCTTCTCCTCGAAGCGGAAGAGGGCGGGGCCGTCCTCGACGGCGCGCAGCCAGTCGGAGATCTCACGGCCGGTGCACTGGGGGATACGGGCGAGCAGATTGCGGTGGGTCTCCTCGGAGAAGACTTGGGACATCGGCGCCTCCGGGCGAAAGGGGTTGTAAGCCGGTCCTTCAGGTCACCGTGCCTGAGCGTTCGCCCGTTGGCAACAGTCCCGGACGGCCGCGTACGCTCGCGCCGTGGTTGATACGACGCCTTTGACCCGTGCCGTGGACGATTTCGCCGACCGGCTGCGGGCCGCCCCGCAGAGCAGGCTGCAACGCGGCGCCGCCGCCGAGGCGCTGGAGCTGGCCAGGGAGTTGGCCCGGCGCGCCCAGCTGGTGGAGGAACCCGGGGCCGAGCCCCGCGAGATGCCGGACGCGGGCATGTTCGCCGCCGCCGACCAGATCGCCGTCGCCGCACACGACTTGGCCCTCGTACTGGAGGACGAGGGCCAGGTGGAAGAAGCGGCGGCGCTGGTGGAGGAGGCCCGCAAACGGGCCGGGGTCTGACGCGACCGACGTGACTACAGGGACGCGATGACGCGGTCCGCCAGGATGTAGACGTTCTCCTCGCCGCAGGCGAAGGTCAGCGTGTAGGCACCGGAGATCCCCGAGCCGCCGAGGAGGTACGGCGTCTGACCCGCGCCCAGCGCGGCGGCCAGGCGCTCCGCGGTCTCGCGGTGCCCCGGGGTCATGCACAGGGTGGTGCCGTCGGCGAAGACGTACACGTCGAGGGTGCCCAGCGGACCCGGACGGACGTCGGCCAGCGCGACGCTCGACTCGGCCAGCTCCTCCAGGGTCGCCACGGTGCGGTCGTGGTCGTTCACGGCCGGGGACGGGTTCGGCACGAAGTCCGGGTGGGAGGGGTGCCGGCGGCGGGCGGCGGCCAGCTCGGCGGACTCCCTGGGACCGGCGTGGCCCGCGTCCTGCGAGGACGGCTCGTCGGTGTCCGCGGCCGGCTCGATCACGGGCTCCAGTCCCACCAGGTCCGCCTGCCGGGGCAGGAACAGCTCACTGTCGGACAGACCGAGCAGCAGGGGCGCGTCGGAGGCGTCCCGGGTCTCCTGGGCGGCCCAGAAGGCCCGCGCCTCGGCGAGTTCCCGCTCGCGCTCCTCGGCGAGCGCGTCGGCGACGGCGGCGCGTATCTCCTCGGCGTCGGCGGTGGTGCGGGCGGCGGGCACCCGGCCCCGCGCGGCGGTGGCCCGGCTCTCGGCCAGCTCGGCGCGCAGGGCGGTCACCTGCCGGCGCAGCACCAGGATGCTGCGCAGGACGGCGACGCCCACGGCGCCGGTGGCGGCCGTGGTGAGCAGCAGGGCGATCGGCATGGCGCTCACTGACGTACTCCCGGTTCAAAGTCGACCCCCGACTTCCTACATCAGCTTGAAGGGAGGACTAACCGTCTGTCAGTGCGTAACGTCACGAAACGGACAGGACTTTGGGCCCGGAAGGGAGGGGTGGGACGGGTCTGACCAGCGTAAATCCAGGGGGCGGGAGAGGTAGGTCACATCCTGGGGGAGTTTGGGTCACAAAACGGCCCAGAACCCTGGGGCGAACAGGGTCCCGGACCGTCTCGTCACCCTGGGTCCGCCGGGTGCTACTGACGGTCCCTCAGCGGCCTCTTCGGCGGCGGGTCAGCTCAGGCGCTCGATGACCATGGCCATGCCCTGGCCGCCGCCGACGCACATGGTCTCCAGGCCGAACTGCTTGTCGTGCGTCTGGAGGGAGTTGATCAGCGTGCCGGTGATGCGGGCGCCGGTCATGCCGAAGGGGTGGCCGACGGCGATGGCGCCGCCGTTGACGTTCAGCTTCTCCAGCGGGATGCCGAGGTCGCGGTAGGAGGGGATGACCTGCGCGGCGAACGCCTCGTTGATCTCGACCAGGTCGATGTCGCCGACGGTCAGCCCGGCGCGGGACAGCGCCTGCTTGCTCGCCTCGACCGGACCCAGGCCCATGATCTCCGGGGACAGGCCCGAGACGCCGGTGGAGACGATGCGGGCGAGCGGGGTCAGGCCCAGCTCGCGGGCCTTGGTGTCGCTCATGATCACCAGGGCGGCGGCGCCGTCGTTGAGCGGGCAGCAGTTGCCGGCGGTGACCAGGCCGTCGGGGCGGAAGACGGGCTTGAGGCCCTGGACGCCCTCCAGGGTGACGCCGGCGCGGGGGCCGTCGTCCTTGGCGACGACGGTGCCGTCGGGGAGGGTCACCGGGGTGATCTCGCGCTCCCAGAAGCCGTTCTTGATGGCTTCCTCGGCGAGGTTCTGGGACCGGACGCCGAACTCGTCCATGTCCTGCCGGGTGATGCCCTTGGCGCGGGCGAGGTTCTCCGCGGTCTGGCCCATCGCGATGTACGGGTCGGGGACCAGGCCGTCCTCGCGCGGGTCGTGCCAGGTGGTGCCCTCCTGCTGGGCGACCTCGGCGGTACGGGCCTCGGCCTCGGCGAAGAGCGGGTTGTGGGTGTCCGGCAGGCTGTCGGAGTTGCCCTTGGCGAACCGGGAGACCATCTCGACACCGGCCGAGACGAAGACGTCGCCCTCACCGGCCTTGATGGCGTGCAGGGCCATGCGGGAGGTCTGCAGGGACGAGGAGCAGTACCGGGTGACGGTGCAGCCGGGCAGGTGGTCCATGCCCATCTCGACGGCGACGATCCGGCCGAGGTTGTTGCCCTGCTCGCCGCCGGGCAGGCCGCAGCCGAGCATCAGGTCGTCGATGTCCCTCGGGTCCAGCTCGGGGACCTTCGCGAGGGCCGCCTGGATGATCGTGGCGGCCAGGTCGTCGGGGCGCAGGTCCTTCAGGGAGCCCTTGAAGGCCCGGCCGATGGGGGAACGGGCGGCAGAGACGATCACGGCTTCGGGCATCACGGCTCCAGTGATGAGGGGTTGGCGGCTGCTGGGGAAGTTACCCGGCCGTATGGCCCGGGTCACGGGTGCGGCGGTGTGACATGGGCCGCAACTGTCTAAGCGCTTGCTTTTGCCTCCGGTGGTGGGGCGGTGCTTCTTCCGCCGGGGGTGGCGGCGGGCGTACCTGGGGGCTGCGCCCCCAGGCCCCCTTTTCGGCCCGGACGGCCTCGTCATCGAGCGCCGGACGGGCTGGTGGGGTCCGTCTGCGCCAGCCGAGGCGCGGGCTCGGTTTCAGACGCCGGACGGGCTGGTCGGTTCCGCCTCCGTCACCCGGCGCCGCCTGCGGCGTTTCAGTAGCGCCCAGGGTCCCCGCGGTCCCGTGGGCATCGCGGCGGCGACCTCCGTGCCGGCCTCGGACGCCGCCTCCGCGGCCGCCCTGGCCACCGGCAGGAAGCCCTCGCGGCGCAGCGCGTCCGGGTGCTCCTCCTCGGCCGGCCAGAGGCCGAGCGCGGCGCACACCGACGGCAGTACGGCCATCGCGGCGGTCGCGTACCCCTCGGCGGAGGGGTGGTAGTTGTCGGGGCCGAACAGCTCACGCGGGTTCTGCGCGAACTCCGGGCCCAGCAGATCGCCCAGCGACACCGTGCGCCCGCCCTGCTCGACGACGCCGATGGTCTGCGCCGCCGCGAGCTGCCGCGAGGCCCGCCGGGCCAGCCAGCGCAGCGGTTGCCGCACCCGCTCGATCGTGCCCAGGTCCGGACAGGTGCCGACCACCACCTCCGCGCCGGCCGTGCGCAGCCGCCGTACCGCCCCGGACAGGTGCCGCACCGAGCGGGTCGGCGGCATCCGATGGGTGACGTCGTTGGCGCCGACCATGATCACGCAGATGTCCGGCACCCGGCCGGGATCCGCGAGCACCAGCGCCACCTGCCGGTCCAGGTCGTCCGAGCACGCCCCCGGCTGCGCGACCGACCCCAGCCGCACCGGCCGCTCCGCCACCGCCGCGAGCCCCGACGCCAGCAGCGCGCCCGGCGTCTGCCCGGCCCGGTGGACGCCCTGCCCGGCGGCCGTGGAGTCGCCCAGCATCATCAGCCGCAGCGGGGGATCACCGGCCGTCGGCAGGGTGCCGCCGTACAGCCCCTGCGCGTTCGGCACCCGGGTCGGCGTGCCCACGCCCACCCGGCGCCTGGCCAGCTGCACCTCCGCCACCACCAGACCGACCGCCGCCGCCCCCGCCAGCCCGATACCGCCGCCGCCGTACGCCGCGCCGGCCGCGATCCGCCGCGCCACCCGCGCCCTCGACATGCTCGTCATGCGTCGCCGCCACCTCCTCCAACCCGTACACCCACTCCTTGCCCCGTACGGACGGTCGCCCAATCTCAACGCAGGGTGAACGACCGTCACGGGGCAGCCGCGGGCCCGCAGGCCATAGGCTGGCCGTACCGATATCGACCCCTCATTTGCGGCATCCGGAGACCACGGTGCAATTCCACGACTCGATGATCAGCCTCGTCGGCAACACCCCGCTGGTGCGGCTCAACAGCGTGACCAAGGGGGTCAGGGCCACCGTCCTGGCCAAGGTGGAGTACTTCAACCCGGGCGGCTCGGTGAAGGACCGCATCGCCCTGCGCATGATCGAGGCCGCGGAGAAGAGCGGAGAGCTGCAGCCGGGCGGCACGATCGTCGAGCCGACCAGCGGCAACACGGGCGTGGGGCTCGCCATCGTGGCCCAGCAGAAGGGCTACAAGTGCATCTTCGTCTGCCCCGACAAGGTGTCCACCGACAAGATCAACGTACTGCGCGCGTACGGCGCCGAGGTCGTCGTCTGCCCGACCGCGGTCGACCCCGAGCACCCCGACTCGTACTACAACGTCTCCGACCGGCTGGTCCGCGAGACGCCGGGCGCCTGGAAGCCGGACCAGTACTCCAACCCGAACAACCCGCTCTCGCACTACCACTCCACGGGCCCCGAGCTGTGGGAGCAGACCGAGGGGAAGATCACCCACTTCGTGACCGGCGTCGGCACCGGCGGCACCATCTCCGGCACCGGCCGGTACCTGAAGGACGCCAGTGACGGCGCGGTGAAGGTGATCGGCGCCGACCCCGAGGGCTCCGTCTACTCCGGCGGCTCCGGGCGCCCCTACCTGGTCGAGGGCGTCGGCGAGGACTTCTGGCCGACGGCGTACGACCGCGAGGTCGCGGACGAGATCGTCGCCGTCTCCGACAAGGACTCCTTCCAGATGACCCGCCGCCTCGCCAAGGAGGAGGGCCTGCTGGTGGGCGGCTCCTGCGGCATGGCGGTCGTCGCGGCCCTGGAGGTGGCGGCGCGGCTCGGCGAGGACGACGTGGTGGTCGTGCTGCTGCCGGACAGCGGGCGCGGCTACCTCAGCAAGATCTTCAACGACGAGTGGATGGCCGACTACGGCTTCCTCGAGGACGCCGGCTCCAGCGCGCGCGTCGCCGAGGTGCTGAACCACAAGGAGGGCGGCCACATCCCCTCCCTCGTCCACATGCACCCGGACGAGACCGTCGGCGAGGCCATCGAGGTGCTGCGCGAGTACGGCGTCTCGCAGATGCCGATCGTCAAGCCCGGCGCCGGCCACCCGGACGTGATGGCCGCCGAGGTCGTCGGTTCGGTCGTGGAGCGCGAGCTGCTGGACGCGCTGTTCGCCAAGCGTGCCTCGCTGGAGGACCCGCTGGAGAAGCACATGTCCGCCCCGCTGCCCCAGGTCGGCTCCGGCGAGCCCGTCGCGGACCTGATGTCGGTGCTCGGCGGCGCCGACGCGGCGATCGTCCTCGTCGAGGGCAAGCCGACCGGTGTGGTGAGCCGGCAGGACCTGCTGTCCTTCCTCGCCAAGGGCAAGTAGGGCACGGGGATCCGCGACCCGGTCCGTGATCTTCGCGGACTTCGCGGAAGTGGTACGCGCGCGTCATGTGCGCGCAGCAGTCGCTTAACACGGGACCGGCAGAGTACGGGGTGTCGGCAGGGAAGGCGGGGGCACCGCCCAGGCGTTCAGCACTGGGGGAGGCTCCCCCGACCCGCCGACACCGAACGGCGTCACGGACCTTCCGGAGCGGCTCCCGGACCTCCAAGGACGCCACGGACGCGCCGCCCCGGCCGTGAGGCCCGGCACAGCGCGCGTCCCCCGCGGGGACCGCCGTCGTCCCGCCCCCCAGCGATGGGGGTGCGGCGGTCCCCGCGCAGTCTTCCCCCTCCGGTCCTTCCGCGGCCCTCAGCCCTCCCAGGCGTCGTCCCGGTCCCTGCGGCGGCGACGTCCGAACAGGTCCGGGTTGGTGCGGGCGACCTGGACCACGTTGACCCCGACGATGCCGGCCCAGGCGACCAGCATCCCCGGCAGGTGCGCCACGCCGCCGCCGATCGCGGACAGCGGGACCGCGAGCACCAGCGAGACGATGCCGAAGCCGAAGCGCTCGCCGAAGGAGTCCGTGGGCCCCGGCGACCGGCTGTCCCGGGCGGCCGTCATCTGCTGCTCGGCGAGCTGCCGGCGCACCCGGCGCTCCACCGCTCCGTCGATGCGCTGGTCGACCTTCTCCAGGAACGAGTCGACCAGCGCGGACTCGTACTCCTCACCCAGCTCCCTGCGGGTCTGCAGGGTGGCGTCGAGTTCCTTCTTGAGGTCGGCGTCCCGCGCGTCCATTCCCGTCATGCCACTCAAGGTAGGCGGCCGGGCAGGCGGCGGCACTGGGGACAGCCCCCGTATCCGGTGGGGGTCCTCCCGTAGGGGTCCGGGAGGGCGGGGCGAGGTCACGCCCGCCCGGTTCCCCCGGTGCTCGCGGCGTGGACCTGGCGGACGAAGCGCCGTTGCCAGGGCACCTCCACGGCACGGGGGTGGTAGTTGCGCCGCACCCACTTGACCGCCTCCTTGGGGTCCATGCCCTCGAAGACGCAGAGCGCCGACAGCGCGGTACCGGTCCGGCCGATGCCGCCACCGCAGCAGACCTCCACGCGCTCGCCCGGCGCGCGCTCGTAGGCGTCGCGGAGCGTGCGCATCGCGTCCATCGGGTCGGCGGGGAGCCAGAAGTCCCGCCAGGGCACCCAGACCGACTCCCACGGCGGGCTGGGCGGCTCGTGATCCGTCAGGTGCACAGTGAACGTCGGCGTCTGTCCCTCCGGCAGGTCGTAACGGAGGCCGCGTCCCCTGAGCCTGCGGCCCGAGGGCAGCTCAACCAGCTTGGGGGTGTCAGCGTTCCATAACTCGGTCATCCTGAATCCTGTTCCGATCGGTCGCGTAGCAATGAATTGCCGGCCATTGTCATCATCCCCAGAGGAATCTGCGGAAGCACTTGTTGGGCATGGAAGACCAGTGCGAAGGCCAACCCTTCCGCCTGACCGAGGACGCCCGCCGTCGCGCCCAGGACCGCCGCCTCGAAGGTGCCCAGCTGCCCCGGCAGCGTCGGCAGGATGTTGGACACCTCGATCGACAGCAGGACGAGCACCAGCACGGCCGCCGACAGCTCCAGGCCCAGGGCTTTCGCGACGGCCGTCGCCGCCACGAGGTCGAGCCCCCGGGTGGCGACCCCGGCCGCGCCCACCTCGCAGAAGACCCGCGGGTGGCGCACCGGCCCGAGCGAGGTGCGGGCGTCGAAGACGATCCGCCTCAGCCGGCCCTCCCGTGCCGGGCCGGAAGGCGTGCGCGCGACCCGCACGATCAGCACGGACTCCGCCGTCAGCACCGCCAGGTACGCCCAGGCGACGGCCACGGCCCAGCCGGGTACTCCACTGCCCGGCCACCAGAGGACCACCAGGAACGGCACCAGGCCGAGGCTGGAGAAGAACTTGCGGACCAGCATGAGCGTGACGGTCACCGTCCGCGTCACCCCCTCGCGCAGGAGGTAACCGACCCGGACGAATTCACCGACCCCCTCCGGGCTGACGGCCGCCGCGGCCTGGACGGCGAACTCGATCCGCACCAGCAGGGGGAACCGGATCCGGGACTCGGTGAACATCGCGTTCCAGCCGAGTGCCCTGGTCACCTGGGAGACCACGTTGGCCAGTACGGCCACGGCCAGCCAGCGAGGGTCGGCCGCGGCCAGCGCCGTCCACAGGTGGTCGGGATCCATGCCCCGCAGGGTGAAGACCAGGCTGACGGCCACCGCGGCGAACAGCAGGCCCCGGACCACCCGGTCGCGCGTGCCGCGGTTCTTGGGCGTCGGTGCGGCCGAGGTCACGCTTCCCCCAGCAGCCGGACGGTGCCGGAGTCGCCGTCGACGGTCAGCATGTTCCCCGTGACGATCCGCGACGTCGCGGTCCTCACGCCCATCACCGCCGGAATGCCGTACTCGCGTGCCACCACCGAGCCGTGCGACAGCGCGCCCCCGACGTCGGCCACCACCGCTCCGACGCGGGCCAGGAGCGGTGCCCAGGCCGGCGTCACCTGACGGACGACGAGGATCTCTCCCCGCTCCAGCGCGTCCGCCTCCGCGATCTCGTGGACGACCCGGGCCCGGCCGGTGTAGCTGCCCGGGCTCACCGCGGATCCGCTCAGGCCGTCCTCCCGCTCCTCCTGGCGCTCCACCCCGAAGAGCGCCAGGGAGGTGATGTCCGTCCCGAAGAGCATGATCCGGGCGTCGGCGGGGACCACGTCGGGCGGGTTGAGCCGCCGCTGCCACTGGCGCCGCAGTCGGCGCTCGCTGACCAGGTCGCGCCAGTGGGCGTCGCCGGCGCCCGTGCTCACCCAGCCGCTCAGTTCCTCTCCGGTCAGGTAGAAGACGTCGTCGTCGGCGTCGAGCAGGCCGGCGCGCACCAGCCGGCCGCCGAGTTCGAGGTATCCCGCCCGCATGAACGGCCAGCCCAGCGTGAAGTGGTGCAGTGCCTCGTCCCGTACGCCGCTCCAGTGGTGCGCCCAGCGGTAGATCCGCAGCCGTGTCCGGCCCAGTGGCCCGCGTCCGAGCCGGCGGACCGGATCGCCGTCGCCACCGGACCCGGGTAACGGCGCCCGGGTGCCCGGCTCCCCGCCGTCGCGGCGGCCGGCGACCACCGAGCGGAGCATCGAGGGGTCGTCGATCGCGGTGGCCTCGGCCGGGTCGAGGCTGTACACCAGGTGACCGAACCGCTCCAGGTACTCGCGGAGCAGTTCCTCCTCCGCCGCCGGATCGGCCGCCGCGATCCGCTCCAGGGCCCGATCGGCCTGGTGGGCGAGTCGTTCCCCGCCCACGAGCAGGGAGCCCGCCGTCAGTCCCGCGGTGCGGCGGCCGCCGCGTGCCAGGACCGCGTCCAGTAGCCACTCGGAGGTGTTCCAGTGCCAGGCGAGGCCACCGATCACCGCCCAGTAACGGGCGCTCAGCTCCTCCACGGTCCGGATCCGCCGCAACACCTCGACCGGCGCAAGGTCGGCGAGCGGCGTGTCCCGCGCCCGCTCCAGGCCGTCCCGGAGCGCGGGCAGCACTTCGCCGCGCCAGCGTCGCTCGACGCGCGAGAGGTGGAAGCCCAGCCACCGGGCGGTGAGCCGCAGGGTGCGCAGCGGATGCCGGGACAGGGGGAAGTCGAACCGCAGGTAGGCGAAGCCGTTGACGGTTCCGTGCATCGGCTCCGGGATCAGCGGGCTTCGCCTGCGCAGCGCGGTGGGACCACCCCAGTTGGTCGCCCACCGGTCGATCAGCGTCGGGAAGAGGGTGCTCGCGAAGAGCGGGGAGAGCGGATCGGACAACCACGAGTCGCAGATGCTCATCCGGGCCCACCGTGCCCCGGGAAGCTCGCTCACCCAGTCGCCGAAGCGCGTCGGATGCGGGACGGCGGCGGTGATCGGACGGGCCTGCAGCACATGCAGTCCGTCGTCGTCCAGGGCCCATTCGATGTCCTGCGGCCCGCCCAGTGCCTCCTCCACCGCCAGCGCGGTCCGCACCAGTGCGCGGAGGGGACCCGAACGCCCCGCCGACTCGCCCATCCGTTCCCCGAACGAGTTGCTGAACGCGGGCGCGTGCGGCTCGCGACGGGAGAACGCCGCCCGGCTCGGCTCCACGAGCCCGTCGACGAGCCGGGTGCCGAGTCCCTCGACCGCCTCCACGAGAACCAGGTGATCGGCCCGTGCCACCGGTCCCTCGGCCGTGAACACCACTCCGGCCCAGGTCGGCGCCACCATCGCCTGCACCACGACGGCCATCGCCGGGGCCTCGTCGTCCACACCGATCCGGCCGCGGTAGGCCTCGGCGCCGGCGGAGTGCCGGGAGCGCCGGCAGCGGCCGACGGCGGCCAGCAGTTCCTCGAAGGTGCGGACCCCGAGCACGCTCTCGTACTGGCCGGCGGCGCTGCTCGTCGTGCCGTCCTCGCTGGTGGCCGACGACCGCACGGCGACGCCGTGCGGGGCGTGCAGGGTCTCCCAGCGGGCTCGCGCCCGGGCGACCGCGTCGGGCAGCAGCCCCGATCTCCCGGCGTCCTCCTCCTCCGCCCCGTCCGCGGAGGCGGCGAACGCGTCCACCGTGAGACAGAATCCGGGGGGCACCGGGAATCCCGCCGCCACCAGCCGGCCCAGTCCCCTGGCCTTGCCCCCGACCTGCTCCAGGGGCAGCTCGGCGGCCTCGATCAGATCCACGACGTCCTCAGCCACGCTGCGCCAACTCCACCCACTGTTGGTAGAACCGCCTGAACCGCCGGACCGCCTCGTCCCCGGGCACGTAGATGCCGTGCCGGTCCCCCGGCAGCAGGGTGTCGAAGACCGGGAGGTCCTGGCGTGCGGCCACCTGCACCTCGGCGCGGTGGACCAGCGAGCGCAGCCACCCGACGATCCCCGCACCGTCGGCGTCCACGGCCGCGTTGATGTGCTGGACGCTGTGGTGCTCCCCGATCGGGGTGACGGCGAGGACCATCCGGTACAGGCGCCGGCCGTCGGCGAAGTACTCGATCTCCTGGCAGCTCGCCCAGCCGCGCAGCCGCAGGGTGAACTCGTCGGCGTTGAGTCCGAACGCGTTGGACACCGTGCCCAGCGGTCCCCGGTACGAGGGCCAGGTCAGGGTCGCGTCGCAGCGGTCCTCCGGGCCGCCGCCGGCCGCCGTCGCGCCGCCGTCCGCCGTACCCGGCGCGGCGCCGCTCAGCGCCTTCCCGCCGGCGGCGGGGAAGGTGATCCGGGCCTCTCCGGCCACCGTCAGCCCGTGCAGGGCCACCAGGTGGTCGGGATCGTAGGTGTTCTCCAGGATCCGCCGGGTGGTGGCCCTGGTCGGGTCGGCCAGGCGGAAGCCGCGGATACCCGGGAACCGGCGGGCATCGAGTCCCGGCAGGTCCGGCGGTTCGTAGCGGGGTGGGCCGGCCCCGTACCACACCCACACGTAGCCGGAGCACTCGCGCGTGGGCAGTGCGGTGACGGCGGCCCGGGCCGGCGGGCGCCTCCCCGGCACCGAGACGCACGCCCCGGACCCGTCGAACCGCCATCGGTGGAAGGGGCATTCCAGGGTGCCGTCGACCACCCGGCCGCCGAACAGGGCGGCGCCCGCGTGCGGGCAGACCGCACCCTGCACATGAGCCTGGCCGTCCTCGCCGCGCCAGGCGACGTGGGCGGTGCCGAACAGGGTGGCCCGGCGAGGCCCGGTCCTCAGCTCGGCCGAGGGGAGCGCGACGTACCAGCCTGAGGCGAGGTTGGTGACCGGCCGGGCCGACGCGGCCAGGCGTTCCGACGTCTTCCGCCTCATCCGCTCTTCCCCTCGTCGATCCGCCGCCGGTCCCGCGTCGTGTCCCTCATCGCGGCCCCCGCCCGGTCCAGCGGCGATGGAACTGGCGGAACCGCAGCACGCCCTCGTCGTCCGGGGTGTTGATCGAGCCGTCGGTCTCCTCGGCGTCCCGGTAGATCCGCAGGTCCGCCCGGGTTCCCCACCAGTGCTGGAGCCGGTAGGCCCAGAAGACCGGGGCGGAGCCCAGCAGACCGCCGGCCCGGGGCACGACGGTCCAGCCGTGCATCGTGGTCCTGTCCCGCGCCACCGGCGTCACGGCCAGCAACTCGTGTGCGACCGGCCGGTCGTCGAGCTCGAAGGTCAGCACCTGGTACGAGGGCGTCGAGCGCAGGTGCAGGCAGAGCCGTCCCAGACCTCCGGGGCGCCTGTCCAGGGGGGCGGGCAGGGCGATCGAGTCCGTGGTGATGCGCGCCCCCATCGTGTGCTTGTTCTCCTCGGCGTCCCAGGTGAGCCGCAGATCTCCCGCGATGCCGTGGACCACCGGGAAGTGGGGCAGGTCGAAGCCGTTCTCCAGGACCCGGCGGGGCGTGGCGTTGGTGTCGAAGGCGAAGCGGTAGCGCCGGTGGGCCGGCGACGCCGGGCCGAGGTGCGGGAAGTCCGGCGGCGGGTACTCGGGCACTGCCGAGCCCCTCCAGGTCCAGACGTAGCCGAGCCCCTCCCAGGAGGGGTGGACCCGGGCCGTGGCGCCGCGCGGCACGCGCCGGGTGGACGGGGCGGCCACGCAGGTCCCCTCCCCGTCGAACCGCCAGTGGTGGAACGCGCACCGCAGTTCCCCGTCCACCACCCGGCCCAGCTCCAGTGCGGCCCCCTGGTGGGGGCAGAAACGGTCCATGACCACGGCGGCGCCGTCGCCCGTGCGCCAGACCACCACTTCCGTCCCGGCCACGACCGCGGGCCGGGGCCGCCGTCCCACCCGGGTGGAGCGCTCGGCCACGTACCATCCCCGCGCCAGGTCGCGGGGGGCTTCGAGATCGCGGGGCGGCCGGCCCCGCACCGGCGCGGGACTCATGTGCCGGCCTTTCCGTCGTCCGCCGCGCGGTCGACCCACGACTGGTAGTAGCGACGGAACCGGAGGAGCCCGTTGTCGTAGCGCACGTAGACCGTGGGCTGGGCGTTGCGGGTCGAGTCGTAGACCGGCACGTCCTGGAAGGTCCCCGCCCGGTTCTGGACCCAGAACAGGACGTAGTGGAAGAGGGTGCGGTGCCAGTGTCCCGTGCGGCGCACGCCGGCCCATCCGACCTGCCGGGTGGCCCGGTCCCCCTCGGGGACGATCCCCATGATCACTTTGTAGATCTCGGTGCCGTCCACGTACGCCGTGAAGCGCTGCCCACCGGGCCAGCCGTCGACCAGCAACTGCATGCGGCGGCCCATCGCGAACGTGGAGACGACGGCGGTCAGCCAGGCGAACGGGGCGCGGCGCAGCGGCGGCCGCCATGGCCGTCCGGAGAACCGGACACCGAACCAGGCGTCGTCCCGCGACAGCGGCGGGCCGTTGTCCGCCGCCTCGGACTGAGCGGTCAGGACGCGGAAATCCACCTCCTCCAGGTCGAGTCCGTGCAGCGCGCTGAAGTGCTGGTGGTCGACCGCGTTCTCCAGTAGCTGCCGGACCGTCCCGGTGGTCGCGTCGTCGTAGTGGAAGCCGAGGTAGCGGCGGGGCCTGTCGGACAGGGCGGGAAACTCCGGCAGTTCGAAGAGGGGCTCGGCGGTTCCGTACCAGACCCAGACGAATCCGTGCGCCTCGCGGGTGGGGTAGGACCGCGTCCGGGCGGTCGTGGGGATGCGCGAGACGCCCGGGATGGCGGAGCAGGTGCCGTTCCCGTCGAACCGCCAGTGGTGGAAGGGGCAGCGCAGTTGCCCGTCGACGACGTCACCCAGACCCAGGTTGGCGCCCTGGTGGGGGCAGTGCGCGGTGACGCACCGTGCCGTTCCCCATCCGTCACGCCACAGCACCACCTCGCGTCCGAACAGCCGCATCCGGTGCGGTCCCTTGCCCAGCCGCGAACCTCTGATCGCCGCGTACCAGGAAGCGGCGATGTTCGCCCCCGCGGGGTTCGGCGGGAGGGCCGAGACGGGAGTGGTCTCCAGCTCCTCCCCGGAGCCGTCGGCGCCGATCATGCGGCGGCCCGGTCGTGGACGACCTGAGCGGCCCACCGGAGCATGGACGCGCGCTCGCCGAAACCGTCGAGTTCCGCCACGGCGTGCGCGATCAGTTCGCGTACCCGCTGCCGCGCCTTCTCCACGCCCATCAGCCGGGGGTACGTCCATTTCCCCGCGGCCCGGTCCTGGCCGACCTCCTTGCCGAACTCGTCGAAGGTCGACGTCTCGTCGAGTATGTCGTCCACGATCTGATAGGCGAGCCCGAGGTCTCTCGCATACGTCGTCAGACGCGCTATGTCTTCCTGTGACGCGCCTCCGAGTATCGCCCCGGTGACCACCGAGGCCTCGATGAGCGCCCCGGTCTTCTTGACGTGCATCTCCTCCACGGTCCACGGGTCGACCTGGTCGAGTCCCTGGCAATGGAGGTCGAGCGCCTGGCCGCCGGAAAGCCCGGAGGGGCCGACCACCTCGATCAGTTTGGCCATGACGCCCAGAAGTTTCTCCGGGTGCAGGGTTTCGGCGTTGTGGAGAATGAACTCCAGCGCGTACGCGAGAAGTGCGTCTCCTGCCAGCAGCGCCATTCCCTCACCGAACACCCGGTGATTGGAGGGGCTGCCGCGGCGGAAGTCGTCATCGTCCATGGACGGCAGGTCGTCATGGATGAGTGATGCCGTGTGCAGCATTTCCAGGGCACAGGCCGTGGGCAGGGCAGTGGCCACATCGGTGTCGAACATCTCGAAGGCCAACAGGCACAGGGTGGGCCGGATGCGCTTTCCGTCGGCCAATAAGGAATAGGCCATCGCCTCACGCAGCCTGGGCGGCCCCACCGAGTCCACCGAGGAACGCAGTCGTTCGTTCACCTGGCGGCGGAAATTCTCCATCGGGACGGGATAGTCCACGTCCGCCTGGGTGTTTCCTACGGGCAATGACATGAGCGTTCACTTCCCCCGTGTATTCGCAGAACGAGTCATCGACTGACTGTGTACGGACGTGGTGCGGCCGGTCGCCAGGACCTCGTGCTCAGAGAAATGACGGCCGGCCAGGTGCGCTGCGGGACAGCGACCGGTGGTCGGGCGGGCCGGTCACCGTGCTGTCGCCGGCCACGCTCAGCCGCTTCAGCCAGCGGTCCGTGCCGTCGTATCGCGGCTGGAAGGCACGACGGCCGTGCACGGCGCGGTAGTTGTCGACGATGAGCACGTCTCCCTCGCCGACCACCACGTCCCGTTGGGCGCGGCTCAGCTCGTCGACGACCACGGTCAGGGCTTCGGCGGCCTCGTCGTCGCCGGGCAACGCGGTGGTGTAGGGCGCGTCGATCCGCAGGCACGGGGAGCCCGGAGTGCCGAAGAAGAGGGCGACCGGCTCCGGGTCCTCGTTCATCGCGTGGGCGCGCCGCAGGATCTCGCTGCCGGGAGCGTAGTCGGCCAGCTGGCGCAGATGTTCCAGGTCCGGGCGGATCAGGAAGCGCTTCTCGCGCAGCACGGACCGGTGGCGTTCGCTCAGCCGCACGTCGTGGACGCTGCCGATCGTGGTGGGCACGCGGTCGGGGTTCCGGATGCCGAGCAGTGCCAGGTAGCGGCACCGGTCCTGGTGGAAGCCGTCTTCCGTGTGCCACTCCAGGGCGACCGAGCCGTGACCGCTCTGCTCCCGGCGGTCGCTCTCGACGGGGACCAGGTTCTGCACCATCCGTCCGCGCTGGATGGTGGGCCACGCGAAGATCCCGCCCAGCCGGGAGGCCACCAGCGCCAGTTGCGCCTCCTCCGGGGCCTGGCGGGTGTCGTCCAGGCCCTCCTGCCAGGTGAGCGGGGTGGGCCCGCACCGGTCCGGGTCCACCCGGACGCCCGAGATGCGCAGCGCGCACAGCGTGGGGGATTCCCGGAGTTCCCGCAGAACGGCACGCAGCGACGCCGGTATTCGACGGGCGTGCTCTTCCACTCCCTTATAGAAGGAGGGAATCGAAGGCGATCCTTGGGTGATCAGCGCGGCACGGGCTGCCGCGTGTAATTCATCTGCTTCTGCGGCGGACAGTGAATGCTCTAAAACGGCGTCCAATGCATACCCCCGTGGTCTGGACGACAACCATTTGCGGCAGGTCTTGCAGCTGAGCCTGAGCTGTAGAAGTCGATATGGTACACCATATTGACCACCCGTTCGGATGGCCGCAACCCGGAATTTCCCCTTCCGTCACGGTGGTTGTGCGCCCGCAGGTCATATGGATCATGCGGTTTCGGCTCTAGGAGGCTGGATTGAGCAGCATCAGAACCCTGAGGTTGTCGGCTTCTGGGCGGGTCAAACGCCTGTTGACCTCGGCCGTCGCCCAAGTCGCCCCGCCGTTGCGCCGCGGTACCGAGACGGCCGTCGGTGAAGGCATCCATCGCCCCGCCCTGGGGTCCTCCCTGAAATGGCAACTTCAGGTCACTCCCGCACGCTTGACAGTGCGCTACCTGGCATCCGCGATGAAACGCGGACGTCTCGCGGCCCTTGCTCCGGAACCTGTGGGAGGGCGGATTTTCGGCCAACTTTCAGGTCTCAGGGACGCCTGTATCGAAAGAGTTCTCGCACGTCTCTGTGCCCGCATTCCCGATGGCGCGCGCCTGCATCAGGACATCGCGGAACTGGCCGAAACCGAATTCGCGGTCCGCCGGGGGATCGCGGAACCGAGGCAGTTGCGGCGCCTCATGGAACTGGCCCCCGGCGAGCTGCGCGTGGTCCGCGACCTCGGCCGGTCGTGGGACCGCCCCGGTGCCGAGGCGCTCCGCGAGGCGCTCCGGCCCGCCGAGACGCTGGCCTATGTCGCGTGGGACGTGACGCGGTACGCGACCGGTCCCGAGACGATCAAGCGCACCAACATCTACGCGGCCTTCATCGACACCCACGGTGCCGCGGCCGCGGACCGGCTGCGCGAGGAAGTGGACGACTTCAGAGCCCAGTTGGAGAAACGGCTGCAGTCCGTCGGCGCCGCGGACCGGGAACGGCTCCAGCGGGCGGTGGCACTCCACTGCGCCCCCGCCTGGGGCGACTATCCGGAACCGGCGCCCGAACGGCACGAGGAGGAGGCCACGGCCGACGGAGTGTCGAGCGCCGTCGTCCTGTTCGGCATGCTGTGCGTGGTCGGTTGGCTGGTCGCCTACGTGGCGATCATCTACCGGGGCTTCGCCGACCAGACCTACGGCGTGCCGCTCGCCGCTCTCTTCGCCAACCTGACCTGGGAGTTCGCCTACGGCTTCCTCCTCGACCCGCTGGGCGACTACTTCCACACCGCGAGCATCTTCGGGTTCCTGGTCGACGCCGTGATCGCCTGGCAGGTGTGGAAGTACGGCGCGGCGCAGTTCCCGGACAGCGCGCTCGGGCGCTACTTCCGCCCCCTGTTCGGCCTGTTCGTGGCCGTCGCCCTGTCGGTCAACTACCACGCCTTCATCGACCTGGCCGATCCCGACGGGGAGTACACCGGATTCGGGATCAACCTGATGATGTCGATCCTGTACATCAAGATGCTGGAGGACCGCGGGTCGCCCGCCGGCCAGTCGATGTACATCGCCCTCGGCAAGTGGCTGGGCACGCTGTGCGCCTGGATCGCCACGGCACTCACCGTCACCACCTCGCCGCAGCGGACCTGGCCGACGAGCTGGTCCGACTTCGGGCGCAAGGCGCTGGGCAACCGCTCGTACCCGCTGACCCCGCTGATCAACGTGATGTACGGGTGGACGTTCCTGCTCGACGCCGCCTACTGCGTCCTCCTCCACCGCCGTCTTCGAGCCGCCGGCATGTCGCCCTGGCGCCGGTTCTAGGAAGGGAATGCCCGTGAACGCGAGCCGTCAACAGGTCGTCGACTACTTCGAGGGAACACGCTGGGACTACCGCCACCTGTGGCGCAGCGAGAAGGCCGGGGCCCTGCACTTCGGCTTCTACGACCAGGGGATCCGGAACCACGTCACCGCGCTGCGGCGTATGACCGGCTATCTAACGTCCGTCGTCGGGATCACCCCCGAGGACCGCATCATGGACGCCGGCTGCGGGATCGGCGGGTGCGTGATCCGCATCGCCGAACGGTTCGGCTGCCGGGCGACCGGCGTGAACATCACTCCCTTCCAGGTCACGGCCGCCCGGGAGGCTGCCCGTCGGGCGGGCGTCGAGGACAACGTGGAGTTCGTGGAGGCCGACTTCACCGACACCGGGCTCCCCGCGGGCTCGCACACCGTCGTATGGGCGCTGGAGAGCGTCGTTCACGTCGACGACAAGGAGGCCTTCGTCCGCGAGGCCCACCGGGTGCTGGCTCCCGGCGGCCGACTGATGATCGCCGAGTACCTGGTCCGCGAGGAGCCCGCGCTCACCCCGGCCGAGGAGGACGAGCTGCGGACCTGGTGCCAGGGGTGGGCGATGCCCGGTCTGCTCTCGGAGGCCGAGTACGAGCGGCTGTTGCGCAAGCAGGGCTTCGAGGAGATACGAATCCTCGACATCTCCCACCACGTCGCCCCGTCGCTGCGGCGGCTGGGATGGCTGGTGCGGCTGCTCGGCCCCACCGCCCCGGCCTTCCGGCGGATCGGAGTGCTGGCTCCGGTACCGGCCGACAACCTGATCGCGTCCGCGGCGCAGATCCGGATGTTCGACGCCGGCGTCTGGCGCTACAAGGTGGTCACGGCCAGGAAGCCCGGTGACGCCGACTCGGCCGCGGGCACCCCCGCCGAGCCCGCCCCGTGACCGGGGCCGAGGCTTCGGCCGGGGCGGTGGCCGCCTCCCGGCACCTCGTCGCATCGGCGGTCTCGGCGGTGGCGCTCCTGGTGCTGGCCGTGCAGGTGACGGCCCGGAGCGATGCCGTCAGGACGTTCGACGCCGACGCCCGCGCATGGGCCGACCGTTCGCTCGGGGCGCCGGACGGACCCTGGGCGGGCGCCGGCGGGTGGGCGGACCTGGCGGGCTCGGCCCTGCTCGCCGCGGGTGTGCTCGCGGTCCTCGGCCTGCTGCTGTGGCGTCGGCGTCTCGGCGCCGCCCTCTGGGTGCTGGCCGGACTGAGCGTGCAGTTCGCCGCCGAGATGCTGCTCGAACCCCTGGTGGGGCGGCCCGCCCCGGTCCCGGCCGACGGCGGGCCCCAGGACGCCGGGTTCAGCTTCCCGTCCGGCCACATGGCCTCCGCGACCCTCGTCCTGGTGGTGGTGCTGGTGATGGTGCGCGGGGGCACGTGGCGGTGGTGGCTGTCCCTGGGTGCGGGCGCGCTCCTCGTGTCGGCCGTCGGCGTCTCCCGCGTCCTGGCCGAGGCCCACCACGCCGTCGACGTCGCGGGCGGCTGCCTGCTGGGACTGACGGTCGGCTGTGCGGTCGCCTGGCGCCTCGACGCCCGAGATCCGAACTCCTGCGGAAAGGAAGCCAGATGAACACTCCGGCCGTCCTGGCGGCGACTCCCCTGGGGAAGGCCGCGGGCATCGTGCGGGACTACGTCCTGCGGATGTACTACGTAGTGGACGAGGTGCCGCGCCGACAGCGCCTGCGGCTGACGCCCGTGCTGCTCGGCGTCGAGTACCTGGTCTATCGCGTCGACTCGCTGGCCGAACGGAACGCGGCGGTGGACCTCGATGCCGTGCGGGGCAGCGACTACGAGGCGTTCCACACCTACAAGAGGGCCTTCGAGAAGGTGCTGCGGCTACTGAGGGCGTGGAACGACGATGTGGCCTTCCTCGTCGACGAGGCGGAGCGGTTCATCCGGCTGGAGAACGGCACCACGTCGCGCGGCACCGTCGCCCGGGAGGACGTTCTCGCCATGGTCGAACTACGGCCCACCGACGTGCGCCTGCTGCGCGCCATGACCTTCGCCCTGCGCGGGCGTCCGATGGATCCGGCGACCCGGGACCTGCTCTGGCCGGTGGAGGTGCTCGCCGACATCGCCAACGACCTGCGGCACTACGAGCAGGACGTCGCCGCGGGCACCCTGAACGTCTACGCCGCCTTCGTGGAACTCTTCGGGGACGCGGCCGCCACGGAGCTTCGACGCGAGGTCGACCGCTACGAGGCCATGTTCCTGGAGCGCCTGTCGGCGCTGCCGCCCGATCGGCGGGCACGGATCGCCGACGTCTGCCGGCGCCGCTACGCGGAAGCCGTGAAGCCGTACCCCCGGACCGCCGGCCACCGCCCTGCCCCCGCGCCTGCTTCCTCCTTCGGCACCGGCCTGCGCAAGGGCGTCGCCGTGGGCGGTGCGCTGACCGTGGGCGCGCTCGCCGCCGCGGCGTACCGGCGCGGCAGGACGCCGGCCTCGCCGACGCCCGTCCCCTTACCGCCCCACATCGAGACAGGACGCACCTCATGAGCGGCGCGACGCGTCGGACACCGGTCATGTTCAATCCGCTCTCCGACGGATTCATGGAGGACCCGCACCCCCACTACGCCGAGATACGCCGGCACGCACCGGTGCATGCGCACCCGGGGGGATTCTGGGTGGTCTCCCGGTACAAGGACGTGGAGGCGTTGCTGCGCGCGGACCACTCCGTCGACAAACGCAACGCGCGGGGCGCCGGCGACTCCCGCCGGTCACCGCGCCTCAAGGGGCTCGCGCTGATCGACCAGGACCCCCCGCACCACACCAGGCTGCGCAGGCTCGTCTCCCAGGCGTTCACCCCCCGCGCGATGAGCGGCATCGAGCCGGTGGTGCGCGGCCTGGTCGACAAGGCGCTGGACGGCCTGGACTCGGCCGGGGGAGGGGATCTCGTGGAAACCCTCGCCTTCCCCCTCCCGTTCGCCGTGATCACCCGGATCCTCGGCATGCCACCGGTCGACACCGTGCGCCTGCGCGAGTTGACCAGTCTGCTGATCCGACTGGGAGAGCCCGGGGCCGGCGCCGGGGCGGATGTCGAGGCAGCCGACGCCGAGATGGTGGACCTGGTCTCCGACGCGATCTCCCGCAAGCGGCGGGAACGCGCCGACGACCTGCTCACCGCCCTCATCGACGCGGAGGACGACGGCGACCGGCTCAGCCACGACGAACTGGTCGCCCAGGTCGCCATGATCTACGTCGCCGGCTACGAGACGACCGTCAACCTGATCTCGGGCGGGACCCTCGCGCTGCTGCGCCATCCCGATCAGCTCGGCCTGCTGCGCGCCGCACCCGGCCTCGATCGCAACGCCGTCGAGGAACTGCTCCGCTACGAGCCGCCCGTCCACCTCGCCAGGCGCGTCACGCTCGACGCCCAACTGCTGGGCGACCACGAGATCCCGGCCGGTTCGGTGGTCCTCGCGAGCCTGGCCGGGGCCAACCGCGACGAGGAGTTCTGGGGCCCGGACGCCGACCGGCTGCGACTGGACCGCGAGAACGCCCGTCGTCACGTCTCCTTCGGCGGTGGCGCCCACTACTGCATCGGCGGCGTGCTCGCCCGGATCCAGGCCCGGATCGCCATCGGCGAGCTGGTCCGCCGCTTCCCGGGCCTGGAACAGGCCGAGGAGGTCCGCTGGAACGGACTGCTGAGCCTGCGGGGCCCCGCACGTCTCGCGGTCCGTTTCTGACCTGGCGGTACCGCCTGAGTCGAGGAGTCGAGGAGGCGAGGGCCGGGGGAACGGCGCCGGCGGTACCGGAGCGGGCGCTCTCGGCCGTCCCTCGGCCTCGTGCCCTCCGGCGCCTCGCTGTATAACGGTATGCAGTGACCGGGCGACGTGAATAGATCTAGGGGGAGCAGGCCATGAGCGGGACCAGTGGGGCCGGTGCGCGTGGTGGGACGGACGGGGCCGACAGCCCGGCCGCACGGCTCCAGGCCCTGTTCGAGGGGCACCGGCTGACGCCGACCCAGCGGCGCATCGCGCACAGCATGGTGCGCCGCGCGTCCGAGGTGCCTTTCCTGTCGAGCGTCGAACTGGCCGAAGTGGCCGGGGTCAGCCAGCCGTCGGTGACCCGCTTCGCCGTCGCCCTCGGCTTCGACGGCTACCCGGCGCTCCGCCGCCATCTGCGCGAGGTCGCCCCCGCGGAACCGGTCGCGGACACCGGCGCCGTCAACGAGTACCAGCAGGCCGTGGCCGCCGAGATCGAGAACCTGCGGCACCTCGCGGAGGTACTGGCCGACCCGGCGCCGGTGCGGGAGGCGGGCCGGCTGCTCGCCGGGAGCCGGCCGCTGCCGGTGCTCGGCCTGCGGGCCGCCGCCGCCCAGGCACACGGCTTCGCCTACTTCGCCGCCAAGGTCCACCCGGACGTCCGGCTCCTCGGCGAGGGCGGCACCATGCTCCACGACCGCATCGACGCCGCCGTCCGGGCCGGGGCGCGCACGCTGCTCTGCTTCGCCCTGCCCCGGCACCCGCGCGAGGTCGTCGAGGCGCTCGCCCACGCCAAGGAGGCCGGGCTCACGGTGGTGACCGTCGCCGACTCCGCCTTCGCTCCGGTCGCCAAGGTGTCCGACCTGCTGCTGCCCGCCGCCGTCGGCACCGGCCTCGCCTTCGACACCGCCTGCGCGCCGATGCTGCTCGGCCGGGTGCTGCTGGAGGCGATGTGCGACGACCTGCCGGACGCGCAGGCCCGGCTGGAGGAGTTCGACGCCAAGGCCGCGGCGCGGGGGCTGTTCGTGGACTGACCCGGGAGTGCCCCGGAGGTGACCCGGACGGCGGACGGGTTCTCAGGTTCGTCTCAGCTTGCCCCGTTACAGTGCGGCGCCTGACACACCTTTCAGACGCATCGCACAGGCAGGAACGAGACAGGAGGCAGGACGTGGCGCGCGGAGGACAGGTGGGGCTGGCTCGGGTCGCCGTCGTCGTACGGGCGGGCGCCGCACCACTGTGGTGGCTGGGCGTTTTCGCTGCGGGTATCGGCGTGCTGGTACCGGGGCTCACCGGACGCCGGATCGGGGTGCTGGCGGGCGCCGCCCTCTTCATCGTCGCCACGGCCGTCGTGACGTGGGTGCGCCGGCGGCGCTACACCGCCCTGGCCGGTTCGGCCGCCCGCGCGGGCAAGCACGACGTGCTCCAGGACCGCCGGGTCACCGTTCGCAACTGGCGCCGGGGCCACCGCTGGTGGCTGCTCCTCGCCTTCCTCGCCGCCCTCGGCAGCGCCTTCGCCGTGCCCGCCGCGGGCGGGCTGCTGCTGGCCGGCTGCGGCGCCGGGCTGTGGCTCAAGTCCGCCTGGATCGGCCGCCGGGAAGAGGCCGGGGACGCCCTGCTGTGGGTCCGCGTGGACTGGCTCGCCGACAACGCCGGCCGCCCCGCGGGCAAGAGGGTCAAGGCCTACCGCAGCACGGGCATCGCGGCGGGCGACGCGGCACCGGGTGGAGCGAGGCGTAAGACGGCGGTTTCCGTCTGACGGCGGTGCGGGTCTGAGGGCGGTGCGGGTCTAGGGGCGGTGCCCGTGTGACGCGGGTGCCGGTCCTGACGCGTGCGCGTCTGACACGGGTGCCGGTCCTGACGCGTGCGCGAGCGCGGTGCGGGGCGCTCGCCCGGTAGCGGCGGGCCGGGACTTCAGCAGGGCGCCGCGGCGCTCCGGCCCCTGAGGGTTGCCCGCGCCGACGCGGGAACCGGAGGAGACGCCCGTGCCGCAAAGACGCCCGTGCCGCGGAGGCGTGCAGCGCGGGCGTCCCCGGGCGCCGGCACCCGGGATCGATGTCCCCGCCCGAGCAGCCCTGCCCGACGGCCGCCGCGCCGTCACTCACGTGCGCCTCCACGACGCTGCCGCCTGCCCTGACGCCCTTTCCCGCACTCGCGCCCGCACCGCGCGGGGCACGGCCCTGTTGACTAGCTCTATTCAGGAGGCGAGGATATGAATATCCGTAGCAACAATCCGCCGGGAGCAAGCCACCAGGAGGCAGACCATGTCCGGACCTCGTCCTGTCCGAGCGCCACGCGGTACCGAGCCGAGCGCCCTGGGCTGGCAGCAGGAGGCCGCCCTGCGGATGCTGCAGAACAACCTCGACCCGGAGGTCGCCGAGCACCCCGACAAGCTCGTCGTCTACGGCGGCACGGGGAAGGCGGCCCGCGACTGGCGCTCCTTCGACGCGATGGTGCGGACGCTGCGCACCCTCAAGCAGGACGAGACGATGCTCGTCCAGTCCGGCCGCCCGGTCGGCGTCATGCAGACCCACGAGTGGGCCCCGCGGGTCCTCATCGCCAACTCCAACCTGGTCGGCGACTGGGCCAACTGGGAGGAGTTCCGCCGCCTGGAGGCCCTCGGCCTGACCATGTACGGGCAGATGACGGCCGGCTCCTGGATCTACATCGGCACCCAGGGCATCCTCCAGGGCACCTACGAGACCTTCGCCGCCGTCGCCGCCAAGAAGTTCGGCGGCACGCTGGCCGGAACCATCACCCTCACCGCCGGCCTCGGCGGCATGGGTGGCGCCCAGCCGCTGGCCGTCACCATGAACGACGGCGTCGTGATCTGCGTCGACTGCGACCCGCGTGCCATCGACCGCCGCATCGAGCACCGCTACCTCGACGTGAAGGCCGACTCCCTCGACCACGCCCTCCAGCTGGCCACCGAGGCCCGGGACCGGCGCAAGCCGCTGTCCATCGGCGTCCTCGGCAACGCCGCCGAGCTGGTCCCGCAGCTCCTCGCCATGGGCGCCCCGATCGACATCGTCACCGACCAGACCTCGGCCCACGACCCGCTGGCCTACCTGCCCACCGGCATCGCCTTCGAGGACATGGCCGACGCCGCCGAAAAGGACCCGGCCGGCTTCACCACCCGGGCCCGCGAGTCCATGGCCCGGCACGTCGAGGCCATGGTCGGCTTCCAGGACGCCGGTGCCGAGGTCTTCGACTACGGCAACTCCATCCGCGGCGAGGCCCAGCTCGCCGGGTACGACCGGGCCTTCGCCTTCCCCGGCTTCGTACCGGCGTACATCCGCCCCCTGTTCTGCGAGGGCAAGGGCCCCTTCCGGTGGGCCGCCCTGTCCGGCGACCCCGCCGACATCGCCAAGACCGACAAGGCGATCCTCGACCTCTTCCCGGAGAACGAGTCCCTGGCCCGCTGGATCAAGATGGCGGGGGAGCGGGTCCACTTCCAGGGCCTGCCCGCCCGCATCTGCTGGCTCGGCTACGGCGAGCGCGACAAGGCCGGTGAGCGGTTCAACGACATGGTCGCGAGCGGCGAGCTGGCCGCCCCGATCGTCATCGGCCGCGACCACCTCGACTGCGGTTCCGTCGCCTCCCCGTACCGCGAGACCGAGGCCATGCTCGACGGCTCCGACGCCATCGCGGACTGGCCGCTGCTCAACGCCATGGTCAACGTGGCCTCCGGCGCCTCCTGGGTCTCCCTCCACCACGGCGGCGGCGTCGGCATGGGCCGTTCCATCCACGCCGGGCAGGTCACCGTCGCCGACGGCACCCCGCTCGCCGGGGAGAAGATCCGCCGGGTGCTCACCAACGACCCCGGCATGGGCGTCATCCGGCACGTCGACGCCGGGTACGACATCGCCGAGTCGGTGGCGGCCGAGCGCGACGTGCGGGTGCCGATGCGCGAGGGCGATGAGGCCGCCGCGGGTGGCGCAACGGCCGAGGGTGACGGCGCGTGAACTTCCACAGCATGTGGGCGGAGCTGCTGCCGGTCGGCCGCAGCTCCGCCTCCGGCGGCTACCGCCGCTACGCCTGGACCGGCGCCGACGCCGACTGCCGGGCCTGGTTCCAGGAGCAGGCCGAGGCACGCGGGCTCACCCACGAGACCGACCGCAACGGCAACCAGTGGGCCTGGCTCGGCGACCCGGCCGCCGGGAACGCCGTCGTCACCGGGTCCCACCTGGACTCCGTGCCCGACGGCGGCGCCTTCGACGGCCCCCTCGGCGTCGTCTCCGCCTTCGCCGCCCTGGACGAACTGCGCGGGCGGGGAGCGCGGTTCACCAGGCCGCTGGGCATCGTCAACTTCGGTGACGAGGAGGGCGCCCGCTTCGGCCTCGCCTGCGTCGGCTCCCGGCTCACCTCCGGCGCGCTCACCGTCGAGCAGGCCCACCGCCTCACCGACGGCGACGGCATCACTCTCCCGCGGGCCATGGAGTCCGCCGGGTTCGACCCGGACACCCTCGGACCCGACCCCGAACGGCTCGCCCGCATCGGTGCCTTCGTCGAACTCCATGTCGAACAGGGCCGCGCCCTCGACCTGTCCGGCGACCGGATCGGCATCGCCTCCGCCATCTGGCCGCACGGACGCTGGCGGTTCGACTTCCGCGGCGAGGCCAACCACGCCGGCACCACCCGCCTCGCCGACCGGCACGACCCGATGCTGCCGTACGCCGAGACCGTCCTCGCCGCCCGCCGCGAGGCCGAACTCGCCGGCGCCGTCGCCACCTTCGGCAAGGTCGGCGTCGAACCCAACGGCGTCAACGCCATCCCCTCCCTGGTGCGCGGCTGGCTCGACTCCCGCGCCGCCGACCAGGCGAGCCTGGACACCGTGGTCACCGGCATCGAGAAGGCCGCCCGCGAGTACGCCGCCGCCCACGGCGTGGACCTCGACGTCGTCCGCGAGTCCTTCACGCCCGTCGTCGACTTCGACCACGCCCTGCGCGACGAACTCGCCCGCATCCTGGGCACCGAGACGGAACTGAGGGTCCCCGTCCTCGGCACCGGCGCCGGACACGACGCCGGAATCCTCTCCGACCGCGTCCCGACCGCCATGCTGTTCGTACGCAACCCCACCGGCGTCTCGCACTCCCCGGCCGAGTACGCCGCCGAGGACGACTGCGTGGCCGGGGTGAACGCACTCGCCGACGTACTGGAAGGGCTGGCCTGCACGTGACCACCTCCGAGCGGACCCGCACGTACTGGCTGGAGCACGCCTGGCTCGGCACCCACGTCGAGCCGGACGTCGCCGTGGAGGTGGCAGACGGCCGCATCACCGCCGTCCACCAGGGCGTCGCCACCCCGCCGCCCGGCGCCGAGATCCTGCGCGGACTGACCCTGCCGGGACTGGCCAACGCCCACTCGCACGCCTTCCACCGGGCTCTGCGCGGCACCGTGCAGGTCGGCTCCGGCACCTTCTGGACCTGGCGCGAGGTGATGTACTCCGTCGCCGACCGGCTGACCCCGGACACCTACCACGCCCTCGCCCGCGCCGTGTACGCCGAGATGGCACTGGCCGGCATCACCACCGTCGGCGAGTTCCACTACGTCCACCACGCGCCCGGAGGCACCCCCTACGCCGACCCCAACGCGATGGGCGACGCCCTGATCGAGGCCGCCGCCGAAGCCGGTGTCCGCATCACCCTCCTCGACACCTGCTACCTGTCCTCCGGCTTCGGCGAGCCCCCGAACACCCACCAGCTCCGCTTCTCCGACGGCACGGCCCAGGCCTGGGCCGAACGCTGTTCAGTTCTCAAGGAACGGGATCACGCACGGATCGGGGCCGCGATCCACTCCGTACGGGCCGTGCCCGCGGACCAGTTGGCGACCGTGGCCCAGTGGGCGCAGGCGCGGCGGGCCCCGCTGCATGTGCACCTGTCCGAGCAGACCGCCGAGAACGACGCCTGCCGACAGGCCCACGGCTGCACGCCCACCCGGCTCCTCGCCGACCACGGTGTGCTGGGCGCCCGCACCACCGGCGTCCACAACACCCACCTCACCGACGAGGACATCGCCCTGCTCGGCGGCAGCCGCACCGGCACCTGCATGTGCCCCACCACGGAACGGGACCTCGCCGACGGCATCGGACCCGCCCCCGCCCTCCAGCGGGCGGGCTCGCCGCTCTCCCTCGGCTCCGACAGCCACGCCGTCATCGACCTGCTGGAGGAAGCACGCGCCATGGAGCTGAACGAGCGCCTGCGCACCCGCGCCCGCGGCCACTGGACCGCCGCCGCACTGCTGCGTGCCGCCACCGCCGACGGCCACGCCGCCCTCGGCTGGGACGACACCGGCCGCATCGAGGCCGGAACCCGCGCCGACCTCACGACGATCGCGCTGGACTCGGTCAGGACCGCGGGGCCGCTGCCCAGGCTCGGCGCCGAGACGGCCGTATTCGCCGCGACGGCAGCGGACGTACGGCACACGGTCGTGGGCGGGCGGCACGTCGTACGCGACGGGGCGCACGCCCTCGTACCGGATGTGCCGCAGGCCCTGGCGCGGGCCGTCGAAGCCCTGCGCGCCTGACCACCCGACCCCGCCCCCACGAGGACGTCACGGACACCATGAGCAGCAGCACCGTCATCACCAACATCGCCGCACTCGTCACCAACGACCCCTCCCTCGGCGACCACTCCCCGCTCGGTCTGGTCCGGGACGCGGCCCTCGTCATCGAGGGTGACCGCGTCGTGTGGACCGGTGAATCAAGCAAAGCACCCGCCACTGACAATCGGGTCGACGCCGCTGGCCGGGCGGTCCTGCCCGGCTTCGTGGACTCCCACTCCCACCTCCTCTTCGCGGGCGACCGCACCGAGGAGTTCAACGCCCGCATGTCCGGCCGTGCCTACAGCGCGGGCGGCATCCGCACCACCGTCGCCGCCACCCGCGCCGCGAGCGACGCGGAACTGGAGGCCGGGCTCACCCGCTACCTCGCGGAGGCCCTGCGCCAGGGCACCACCACCTTCGAGACCAAGTCCGGCTACGGCCTGACCACCGCCGACGAGTCCCGCGCCCTGCGCGTCGCCGCCCGCCACACCGACGAGGTCACCTTCCTCGGCGCCCACATCGTCGCCCCCGAACTCGCCGACGACCCCGCCGCCTACGTCGACCTGGTCACCGGCGAGATGCTCGACGCCTGCGCCCCGCACGCCCGCTGGATCGACGTGTTCTGCGAGCAGGGCGCCTTCGACGGCGACCAGGCACGGGCGATCCTGACGGCGGGCAAGGCGAAGGGCCTGCACCCCCGCATCCACGCCAACCAGCTCTCCTACGGCCCCGGCGTCCAGCTCGCCGTCGAACTCGACGCCGCCAGCGCCGACCACTGCACCCACCTCACCGACGCCGACGTGGACGCCCTCGCGGGCAGCCGTACGGTCGCGACCCTGCTGCCCGGCGCCGAGTTCTCCACCCGCGCCCGGTGGCCGGACGCCCGGCGCCTCATCGACGCCGGTGCCACGGTCGCGCTCTCCACCGACTGCAACCCCGGCTCGTCCTTCACGTCCTCCGTGCCCTTCTGTATCGCGCTCGCCGTACGGGACATGGGGATGACGCCGGACGAGGCGGTCTGGTCGGCCACCGCGGGCGGTGCCGCCGCCCTGCGCCGCGACGACGTCGGCCGCCTCACCCCGGGTGCGTACGCCGACCTGACGCTGCTCGACGCCCCGAGTCACGTGCACCTGGCCTACCGGCCGGGCGTGCCGCTGGTCGCGGGCGTGTGGCGGCGGGGCGTGCGTAGGGTGTGACCGGCGGGTGAGCCGGGGAGCGGGGGACGGATGGCCAAGTACTGGTGGACGCCGTTCCTGGTGAACGTGCTGCTCGGGATTCCAGGCGTCGTGCCGTTCTGGCTCGTGTGGTACCTGCTGGTCAACTGGCCGCTGGCGGAGCTGGGCTGGACCGTGCGCGAGCCGACGGAGAACGACGGCATGGCGCTCTGGCTGGTGATCGTCGTCCCCGTGGTGGCGCTCTTCGCGATGATCTGGTGGCTGGTCAACGCGCCGTTGCGACGCCGCACCTCCCTCGCGCCGCGCACCTTCTGGCTCCTGTGCGGGCTGACCCCGCTGCTGCCGACGGCGGCGCTGATCGCCGCCTCCCCGTGACGGGCCGGGCAGCCCGAAGGGGGGCGGCCCGGCTTCGGACCACCCCCCTGGAGGGCAAGCGTCACGCGGTGCGGACTACTCCTCGACCGTGAGCCCCTTGCGCAGCCGTACGAGGGTCCGCGACAGCAGACGTGAGACGTGCATCTGGGAGATGCCCAGCTCCTCGCCGATCTCCGACTGGGTCATGCCGGCGACGAAACGGAGCGAGAGGATCTTCCGGTCCCGCGAGGGCAGTTCGGCGATCAGCGGCTTCAGTGACTCGACGTACTCGATGCCCTCGAGCCCGTGGTCCTCGTAGCCGATGCGGTCGGCGAGCGCGCCCTCCGCGTCGTCCTCCTCGGGCTGGGCGTCCAGCGAGGAGGCGGTGTAGGCGTTGGACGCCGCCATGCCCTCGACGACCTCGTCCTTGGACAGGCCGAGGTGCTCGGCCAGCTCGGTCACCGTGGGGGCGCGGTCCAGGCGCTGGGCCAGCTCGTCGCCGGCCTTCGCCAGGTCGAGCCGCAGCTCCTGGAGGCGCCGCGGGACGCGCACGGACCACGAGGTGTCGCGGAAGAAGCGCTTGATCTCGCCGATGATGGTCGGCATCGCGAACGTGGGGAACTCCACACCGCGCGACAGCTCGAAGCGGTCGATCGCCTTGATCAGGCCGATGGTGCCGACCTGGATGATGTCCTCCATCGGCTCGCTGCGCGAGCGGAAGCGGGAGGCGGCGAACTTGACCAGCGCGAGGTTCAGCTCGACGAGCGTGTTGCGTACGTACGCGTGCTCGTGGGTGCCTTCCTCCAGCGACTCCAGCCGCTCGAAAAGGGTCTTGGACAGGGCCCTGGCGTCCGCCGGAGCGACCTCGTCGTAGGCGGGGATGTCCGGAAGCCCGGCGAGTGCGCCGTCGTGGTCGACGACGGCGTCGTGGTGCTCGATGGGATCCAGATGTTCCGGAGGGAGTGTCGACGTCGCTTGGTGGGTACGCGATCCGTCGAGCCGGGGTGACATGATGTCCTCCATCGTTCTCGGCATGCGGCTGCCGAAGCCAAATACGTGCACTGCGGTGTGCGGCGCCTCCAAAGCCGGCCGTGTCGGTTTACGTGTCCTACTAGCCCTACCGGGTTTACCGAGCCGACCGCAAGTGTGTTATGTGTGAGTATGTCCGTTTGTGTGCGGTTGTTCGGGTGTCGGAGTGCAGTGGGTTGGCGTAGTGTTCGACGGCGTCAGCAGCAGTCACGACCTCGGGAGAGAGAAACGGCATGGACCGCGGGACGGTCGGCAGTGCCCAGTCGGGCCGGCTTCTGGTCGAGGTACGGGAAGAGGGCCCCAGTGCCGTCGTGACACCGGCGGGTGAGCTGGATCACCACACCGCCGATCTGTTGCGCGAGCCGCTGGAGGAGTGTCTCGCCAAGGGATTCAACCGGCTCGTCGTGGACTGCTCACGGCTGGAGTTCTGCGACTCCACGGGGCTCAACGTCCTGCTCGGTGCCCGGCTGAAGGCGGAGGCCGCGGGAGGCGGAGTGCATCTGGTGGCCATGCAGCCGGTGGTGGCCCGCGTGTTCGAGATCACGGGGGCCGAAGCTGTCTTCACCCTCCACGACACGCTTGAGGCCGCTCTGGCCGACGCGTCCGACTGAGCCGTCCTTGTCCGGCCGACGGAGGGGCGTGTGCGCATCCCGGGGCGGGTGTTTTCGAGCCGCACCGGGTTTCGTGCGCAATACAGGGGTGTTCGTACGGTCCCGTCGGGCAGGAGAGACCCTGAACCGGCTGTGTACGACTTTGCTGTCTAAGACTTTGAAACGTGAACTGGTGAATCGGTGAGGTGAAGCGCTGATGAGCACCACCCGGCCTTACTCGCCGGGCGACCGCGGTCCGGAGCCCAGCGGCGCTTCCGGGGCGTCCGAGGGGGGCGCGACCGGGGAGTCCGACGGGGGAGTGCCCGCGGGGCAGGCTGCGATGCTGGGGGCCTCCGCTCCCGCGCCCGCGGCTGCCTCGGGGGCGACGTCCGCGTCCCCGCCCGCGTCCGGGGAGGGCGGCGGACGGCAGGCCCGCAGGCTGACCTTCGAGGATGCGACCGGGGTCGTCCCGCTGGCCCGTGATTTCACCCGCGAGGCGCTGTACGCCTGGGGCTGGCTGCCCTCCGCCACCGCGGACCAGCGGGCCGCCGCCGAGGACGTACTGCTCGTGGTGTCCGAGCTGGTCACCAACGCCTGCCTGCACGCCGAGGGGCCGGACGAACTGCGGATCACCTGCGAGAAGAAGGTGATCCGGCTGGAGGTCTCCGACCGGGGTACGGGGCAGCCGTCACCGCGGACTCCGCACCGCGCCGGGCGCCCGGGCGGCCACGGGATGTTCATCGTGCAGCGGCTGTGCCTGGACTGGGGCGTCGTACGGACGCCGGGGGTCGCGGGCAAGCGGGTGTGGGCGGAGCTGGGCGCCCCGGCGTAGGCGTGGGCCTGCGGCGCTTGCGCCGTGTCCGCCCGTCCGTCCACCCGTCTCGATAGGCCAGGCACCCGGCCTCCTGGGGCTCTGCCCCAGTCCCCGGCGCGGACTTCGTACCCCGCACCCCTTCGCCGACTGTCTCGGTAGGCCAGGCAGCCGGCCTCCTGGGGCTCTGCCCCAGTCCCCGGCGCGGACTTCGTACCCCGCACCCCTTCGCCGACTGTCTCGGTAGGCCAGGCAGCCGGCCTCCTGGGGCTCTGCCCCAGTCCCCGGCGCGGACTTCGTACCCCGCACCCCTTCGCCGACTGTCTCGGTAGGCCAGGCAGCCGGCCTCCTGGGGCTCTGCCCCAGTCCCCGGCGCGGACTTCGTACCCCGCACCCCTTCGCCGACTGTCTCGGTAGGCCAGGCAGCCGGCCTCCTGGGGCTCTGCCCCAGTCCCCGGCGCGGACTTCGTACCCCGCACCCCTTCGCCGACTGTCTCGGCAGGCCAAGCAGCCGGCCTCCTGGGGTCCCGCCCCAGACCCCGGCGGGGGCTTCGTCCCAGTGCCCCTTCGCCCACCTGTCTCGGTCGGCCAGCAGCCAGCCCTCTGAGGGCTTCTCCCAGCGCCCGGCCGGGGATTCGTCCCCTGGGCCCCTCCCCGGGCCGTGCCCCGGCCCCTGGCGTTCCTGGACTCCGTCCGCGCGCTGCCGCCCGGCGAGCCGGTGCATGAGTCCCGCCTCCAGGGCCTCGCGCAGTTGCAGCATTCGTGCTCCGCGTGCCCCGGTCCTGCGGGACGGGTGTCGCTCCCAAAAGGCGGGAGGGCCACCTCATCCGGGGCGGATGAGGTGGCCCTCCCGAAAGACGGCCGCCGCAGGGCTCAGCGCACGTCGCCCATGAGGTCCTTGACCCGCTTGCGGTACATCCAGATCGCGAGGCCCGCGACCACCGCGAGGGTCGCCTCCGCGGCGACGATGCCCGTCTTGTTGAGGTCGACGCCGGCGATGGAGAGCAGGCCGGTCGTGGCGTCACCCGCGGTGACGGCCAGGAACCAGACGCCCATCATCTGCGAGGCGTACTTCACCGGCGCCATCTTCGTCGTCACCGACAGGCCGACCGGGGAGAGCATCAGCTCACCGCAGGTCTGGACGAAGTAGATCGCCACCAGCCACATCGCCGCCGCCTTGTGGCCGCCCTCGGCGATGCCCAGCGGGGCCAGGAAGAGGAAGAAGGACGCGCCGACCAGGACCAGGCCGCCGCAGAACTTGACGACGGTGCTCGGCTCCTTGCCGCGGCGGGCGAGCGCCAGCCACAGCGTGGCGAAGACCGGAGCGAGGGCCATGATGATGACCGGGTTGACCGACTGGTACCAGGAGACCGGGAAGTCCCAGCCGAAGACGCTGTTGTCGGCCGAGGAGTCGGCGAACAGCGACAGGGTCGAGCCGCCCTGGTCGTAGATCATCCAGAACACGGCGGCGGCGACGAAGAACCAGATGTACGCCGACATCTTGGACTGCTCGGCGCGGTCCAGGGACTTGTCGCGCTTGATGTTGGTCAGCACCAGCACCGGGATGATCACGCCGAGCAGGGTCAGCGGGACCAGGATCCAGTTCAGGGTGTAGTGGCCGGAGAAGCCGACGATCGCGTAGAAGACGACGGCCAGCGCGGCCCAGAAGGCGGCCTTGCGCAGCGTCGAGGTCTTCTCCTCCACGGACAGCGGCTTCGGGACCACGCTGGAGTGCGGGTCCAGGTGGCGGCTGCCGATCAGGAACTGGATCACGCCCAGGCCCATGCCGACCGCGGCGAGCGCGAAGCCCAGGTGCCAGTTGACGTTCTCGCCGATGGTGCCGATGGTCAGCGGCGCCGCGAAGGCGCCGAGGTTGATGCCCATGTAGAAGACGGTGAAGCCACCGTCGCGGCGCGGGTCGTCGGGGCCGTTGTAGAGCTGGCCGACCATCGTGGAGATGTTGGCCTTCAGCAGACCCGAGCCGATGGCGACCAGACCCAGGCCCGCGTAGAACGTGCCGGAGGACGGCAGCGCCAGCGTGAGGTGGCCGAGCATGATCACACCGCCGGCGATGGCGACGGTCTTGCGGGGGCCCCAGACCCGGTCGCCGAACCAGCCGCCCGGCATCGTGAGCAGGTACACCAGCGAGAGGTACACCGAGTAGATCGCGGTCGCGGTGCCGGCGCCGAGGCCGAGGCCACCCGGGGCGACGAGGTACAGCGGGAGCAGAGCCCTCATGCCGTAGTAGGAGAACCTCTCCCACATCTCGGTCATGAAGAGTGTGGCCAGTCCGCGGGGGTGGCCGAAGAAGGTCTTCTCGGAGCCGGGGGTGCCCGGGGTGACCGAGTCCTTCGTCAGGCTGGACGCCATGGTCGATCCTTGCTGGTCGGGACGCGCTCATGAGGCGATGCGCGCCCGGTGGGGGGCGGCCGGCACCGGCGGCCTTCCCCGCCCGTCCCACGCCTGGGGGATTCCGCTCCGGATTGCGAAGCGGTGGGCGGCGGCCACCGGGATCCACGCCTCGGCGCGCGTCACTGCACGCGGTGAGGCCCGGCCACAGGTCATTCCTTTCAAGGCCGGCCGTGGGGGCCGGCCCGCACACAAAAGTGACCTTCAGCGTCGAACTGTCGCCAAAGGTCCGCAGGGTGCTACAGGCGCTGATTCACCATACGGCAGGACACCGCCCGGTATGGAAGGACTTGAGACACGGATCACAGGTAATAGTGGAACCGCGAACGATCTTTCGAAGGTCCATCACAGGATGGCACCCCACAGCCCCAGGTCCGGACGCGGGGTCGACGGGACGGGTCGTACGGCGTCCGTCCGGGGAGTGTCCGGCGGGTGTCCGGCTTGTCCCTTGTACGTCGGCCGTGGCAGCGATCTTGCCCCGGGCGTTGCTCCGAGCGGTCTACCATCAGGCCATGACCCGTGTACTGCTCGCCGAGGACGACGCGTCCATCTCGGAGCCGCTGGCCCGCGCACTGCGCAGGGAAGGGTACGAGGTCGAGGTGCGTGAGGACGGACCCACCGCACTCGACGCCGGGCTGCAGGGCGGCATCGACCTGGTCGTGCTGGACCTGGGCCTGCCGGGCATGGACGGTCTGGAGGTCGCCCGCCGGCTGCGGTCCGAGGGCCATGCCGTGCCGATCCTGATCCTGACCGCGCGTGCCGACGAGGTGGACACCGTCGTCGGCCTGGACGCGGGCGCCGACGACTACGTCACCAAGCCCTTCCGCCTGGCCGAGCTGCTCGCCCGGGTCCGGGCCCTGCTGCGGCGCGGCGCCGTGGAGACCCCGCAGCCGCCCGCCACCCACGGCGTGCGCATCGACGTCGAGTCGCACCGGGCCTGGATGGGCGAGGAGGAGCTCCAGCTCACCGCGAAGGAGTTCGACCTGCTGAGGGTCCTGGTGCGCGACGCCGGCCGGGTCGTCACCCGCGACCAGCTGATGCGCGAGGTCTGGGACACCACCTGGTGGTCGTCGACCAAGACCCTCGACATGCACATCTCCTGGCTGCGCAAGAAGCTGGGGGACGACGCGGCCAACCCCCGTTACATCGCCACCGTGCGCGGCGTGGGCTTCCGTTTCGAGAAGAACTGAGCGAGCCCCGCGGGGGCCTTCCGGGTAAGAGGACATGCGCCGTCGACTGATCCAGTCCACGCTCGCCGTGGTACTCGTCGTGATCGCCGTCTTCGGCGTCTCCCTCGTCATCGTCGAGACCCGGACCATCAGCAGCACCGCCCAGGAACGGGTCGACCTGGAGGCGGTGCGGCTGGCCAGCATCGTCGACAGCCGGCTCATCGGCACCGGCTCCGTCGACGGGGACTTCCTGCGGGAGCAGATCCGCGACGCCCGGTACGCCGTGATCCGCATTCCCGGCGAGCCGGTCATCGAGGTCGGCGACAAGCCGTCCGGAGACGTCCTCCAGGGCAGGGCCACCGGTGAGGAGGGCGAGACGGTCCTCGTCGAGGAGCCCAGCTCCTCGGTCACCCGGGAGGTCGGGCGCACGCTGCTGATCATCGGGCTGGTGGCGCTGCTCGCGGTGATCGCGGCCGTACTGCTGGCGATCCGGCAGGCCAACCGCCTCGCCTCGCCGCTCACCGACCTCGCCGAGACCGCCGAACGCCTCGGCTCCGGCGACCCGCGCCCGCGGCACAAGCGGTACGGCGTCCCCGAGCTGGACCGGGTCGCGGACGTGCTGGACTCCTCCGCGGAGCGCATCGCCCGGATGCTCACCGCCGAGCGCCGGCTGGCCGCCGACGCCTCCCACCAGCTGCGTACGCCGCTGACCGCACTGTCGATGCGGCTGGAGGAGATCACCCTCACCGACGAGCCGGAGACGGTGAAGGAGGAGGCGACGATCGCGCTGTCGCAGGTGGAGCGGCTGACCGACGTCGTGGACCGGCTGCTCACCAACTCCCGCGACCCGCGCAGCGGCTCCGCCGTCACCTTCGAGCTGGACGACGTCATCCAGCAGCAGATCGCCGAGTGGCGGCCGGCCTACCGCGGCGAGGGCCGGGCCATCGTCAGCTCCGGCAAACGCCATCTGACGGCCGTGGGCACCCCGGGCGCCGTGGCGCAGGTGCTGGCCGCGCTGATCGAGAACTCCCTGATGCACGGCGGCGGCACGGTGGCCCTGCGGACCCGGGTGACCGGCAACCAGGCCGTGGTCGAGGTCACCGACGAGGGCCCCGGCGTCCCGGGCGACCTGGGGGCGCGGATCTTCGAGCGCGCGATCAGCGGACGCAACTCCACCGGCATCGGCCTCGCCGTCGCCCGCGACCTGGCCGAGGCGGACGGCGGCCGCCTGGAGCTGCTCCAGAGTCGCCCACCGGTCTTCGGGCTGTTCCTGTCCCGTACGCCGCCCTCGAAGAAGTCCTCGACGGACGGCGGGGAGACGGTGCGCTGAGGGCCCCGGGCGGAGGCGGGCGGGTCAGCGGTGGCCGGCGGGGGCGCCGTCCGCGCGCGGGACCGCGGTGGGGTGCTCGTGCTCCAGGAAGGTCTCCGCCCGCGTCACCGGCTCACGGGCGGGCAGCGCGCGGAAGACCCAGCTGCGGTACGACCAGAAGCGGAACAGCGTGCCGATGCCGATGCCGAGGAACTTGAAGATGTTGCTCTGCAGCGGGCTGTCCCAGCCGAACCCGTACGTCGCGGTGTAGAGCACGCCGTTCTCGATGACCAGCCCGACCGCGCTGAACAGCAGGAACAGCGACATCTCGCGGGTCTGGCCGCTCTTGTCGCGGTCCCGGTAGGTGAAGTAGCGGAAGCCCACGTAGTTGAAGACGATCGCGGCGACCGTGGCGATGATGCTGGCCCGCACCACCTGGAGGTCGGTGACCTGCCGCACGAAGTTGAAGACCAGGAGGTTGACCAGCACCCCCGCGCCGCCCACGGCGCCGAACTTCACGACCTCACGCACGAACCGGTCGACCCGGTCCCGCATCCCGGCGCGCTGCGCCGCGGGCGCGGAGGGAGCCGTGTGAGCACCCGAGGAACCATGTCCCATGGCCGTGCAGGCCCCCGTCCATCGGTTGGCGTCAATCCGTTCATGCTAACCACCCGGACGCGCGATCTTCCTGCGGACGGTCCTACGGGAGCCGGAACGGGCGTCTGGACCGGCTGGAAACGGCCGGTAAACAGGTGGGCTCCGCGCGGCCGATACGCTAGGGGTGTGACGTTCCCGGTAGTCGGCATGGTCGGCGGTGGCCAGCTCGCTCGTATGACACACGAGGCGGGCATCCCGTTGGGCATCAGGTTCAAGCTTCTCAGTGACACTCCTCAGGACTCTGCGGCGCAGGTCGTGAACGAAGTCGTCGTCGGCGACTATCGCGATCTGGACACGTTGCGCGAGTTCGCGCGCGGCTGTGACGTGATCACCTTCGATCACGAACACGTGCCGACCGAGCACCTCAAGGCCCTGGAGGCGGACGGCATCCCCGTCCGTCCCGGTCCCGAGGCGCTCGTGCACGCCCAGGACAAGGGCGTGATGCGCGCGAAACTCGTCGCGATCGGTGTGCCCTGCCCGCGGCACCGGATCGTGCGCGATCCGGCCGACGTGGGCGCCTTCGCGGACGAGGGCGACGGTTTCCCCGTCGTCCTGAAGACGGTGCGCGGCGGGTACGACGGCAAGGGCGTGTGGGTCGTGGACTCCGTCGAGGAGGCGGCCGAGCCCTTCCGCGCGGGGGTGCCCGTGCTGGCGGAGGAGAAGGTCGACTTCGTCCGCGAGCTGGCCGCCAACGTGGTCCGCTCCCCGCACGGCCAGGCGGTGGCCTACCCCGTCGTCGAGTCCCAGCAGGTCAACGGCGTCTGCGACACCGTGATCGCCCCGGCGCCCGACCTCGACGAGGCGCTGGCCCTGCGTGCCGAGGAGATGGCGCTCGGCATCGCCAAGGAGCTGGGTGTCGTCGGCCACCTCGCCGTCGAGCTGTTCCAGACCCGTGACGGCCGCGTCCTCGTCAACGAACTGGCGATGCGCCCGCACAACTCCGGCCACTGGACGATGGACGGCGCGATCACCTCGCAGTTCGCCAACCACGTCCGCGCGGTCCTCGACCTCCCCCTCGGCGACCCGCGCCCGCGCGCGAAGTGGACCGTGATGGTCAACGTCCTGGGCGGCGACTACCCGGACATGTACTCCGCGTACCTGCACTGCATGGCCCGCGACCCGCAGCTCAAGATCCACATGTACGGCAAGGACGTGAAGCCCGGCCGCAAGGTCGGCCACGTCAACACCTACGGCGACGACCTGGACGACGTGCTGGAGCGCGCCCGTCACGCTGCCGGCTACCTGAGAGGGACGATCACCGAATGAGCCAGGCCAGCCCGGTGAGCCCGGTCGTAGGCATCGTCATGGGGTCGGACTCCGACTGGCCCGTCATGGAGGCCGCCGCCAAGGCCCTCGACGAGTTCGAGATCCCCCACGAGGTCGACGTCGTCTCCGCGCACCGCATGCCGCACGAGATGATCGCGTACGGCGAGCAGGCCGCCGGACGCGGGCTGAAGGCGATCATCGCCGGGGCCGGGGGCGCCGCCCACCTGCCCGGCATGCTCGCCTCCGTCACCCCGCTGCCGGTCATCGGCGTCCCGGTGCCGCTGAAGTACCTGGACGGCATGGACAGCCTGCTGTCCATCGTGCAGATGCCGGCCGGTGTCCCCGTCGCCACCGTCTCCGTGGGCGGTGCCCGCAACGCCGGTCTGCTGGCCGCCCGCATCCTCGCCGCCCACGACGAGGAGCTGCTCGGCCGGATGCGCGAGTTCCAGCAGGAGCTCAACGACCAGGCCACCGAGAAGGGCAAGCGGTTGCGCAACAAGGTCGGGGGCTCCGCGGCCGGCTTCGGATTCGGCAAATGACGGAAGGGACGGAAGGGACGCACATGACGACCTCCACGACCTCCTCGGCCTCCCTCGGCCGGGCCCGCGAGCTGCTGCGCGAGTTCCCGGTCGTCGACGGGCACAACGACCTGCCCTGGGCGCTGCGCGAACAGGTCCGCTACGACCTCGACGCCCGCGACATCGCCGCCGACCAGTCCGCCCACCTGCACACCGACCTGGCCCGGCTGCGGTCCGGCGGCGTCGGCGCGCAGTACTGGTCGGTGTACGTCCGCTCCGACCTGCCGGGCGCGGTGACGGCCACGCTGGAGCAGATCGACTGCGTACGGCGGCTGATCGACCGCCACCCCGGGGAGCTGCGGGCCGCACTGACCGCCGCCGACATGGAGGCCGCGCGGGCCGAGGGCCGGATCGCGTCCCTGATGGGCGCCGAGGGCGGCCACTCCATCGACAACTCGCTGGCCACGCTGCGCGCCCTGTACGCGCTCGGCGTGCGCTACATGACGCTCACCCACAACGACAACGTGGCGTGGGCGGACTCGGCGACCGACGAGCCCGGCGTCGGCGGTCTGTCCGCCTTCGGCCGCGAGGTCGTGCGGGAGATGAACCGCGAGGGCATGCTGGTCGACCTCTCGCACGTCGCCGCGACGACGATGCGGGACGCGCTGGACACCTCCACCGCGCCGGTGATCTTCTCGCACTCCTCCTCCCGCGCCGTCTGCGACCACCCGCGCAACATCCCCGACGACGTCCTGGAGCGGCTGCCCGCCAACGGCGGCATGGCGATGGTGACGTTCGTGCCGAAGTTCGTGCTCCAGGCGGCCGTGGACTGGACCGCCGAGGCCGACGAGAACATGCGCGCGCACGGCTTCCACCACCTCGACTCCAGCCCCGAGGCGATGAAGGTGCACGCCGCCTTCGAGGAGCGCGTCCCGCGTCCCGTCGCCACCGTGTCCACGGTCGCCGACCACCTCGACCACATGCGCGAGGTCGCGGGCGTCGACCACCTCGGCATCGGCGGCGACTACGACGGGACGCCCTTCACCCCGGACGGCCTCGGCGACGTCTCCGGCTACCCGAACCTGATCGCCGAGCTGCTCGACCGCGGCTGGTCCCAGGCCGACCTGGCCAAGCTGACCTGGAAGAACGCGGTCCGCGTACTCGACGCCGCCGAGGAGGTGGCCCGGGGGCTCCAGGCCGCGCGGGAGCCGTCCAACGCGTCGCTGGAGGAGCTCGACGGCTGAGCCGTCACCTCTGGCAGGGCGGGGCAGCCGGTGTGTCCGGCCGCCCCGCCCAGGTACGTCCGGGGGGTTGAGCCGCGTACCCCCGAACGCTCCATCCACCAGGAAGCCCTTTCCGCTCCGTGCGACGGTGGCCGTACCTCACGACGACCGTTCGGAGCCCGTCATGGCAGACCTCCAGGACGACCTGCACACCGGTACCGAGGCCGGTGGGCTCGACGACCTGCCCTTGCCGCTCGCCGCGGAGGCCTTTCCGCCGGAGCCCTACGCGCCCGTGTCCGACCCCGACGACGAGCCGCTGACCCGGGCGCTGGCCGTACTCTCGGCCCACCCCGTCGCCGACGGCTGCAACGGCCTGCCCTGGGCGCTCAGGCACCTGCCCTGGTACGACCTGGAGCTGGGCGAGAGCGCCGTCGACACCGACGTGCCGCGGCTGCGCGCGGGCCGCGTGGGCGCGCTGCTGTGGTCGCTGCACCTGCCCGAGTCCCTCGACGGGGACCGCGCGGTCGGCGCGACGCTGGAGCAGCTCGACCTGGTCAAGACGGTCGTGCGGGCCCACCCGGAGGGGCTGCGCCTGGCCTACGACGCGGGGCAGGCCATCGACGCCCGCAACTGCGGCCGGGTCGCCGTGCTGCCCGGTCCCGCGGGCGCCGCCGCCCTCGGCGACTGCCTCGGCATCCTGCGCTCACTGCACGCCCTCGGCCTGCGCGCCCTGACGCTGTCCGGGGTGAGCTGGGCGAGCGAGGCGGGGCTGACCCGGTTCGGCGAGGAGGTCGTCCGGGAGATGAACCGCCTCGGTGTCGTCGCCGACCTCTCCGGCGCCTCCGCGGAGACCGTCCGCCGTACCCTCGCCGTGTCCAAGGCGCCCGCGCTGTGCACCCGGTCCGCCGCCCGTGCCCTGCGCCCGCACCCCGCCAACCTCCCCGACGACCTGCTGGTGGAGCTGGGCGCGGCCGGCGGTCTGTGCATGGTGCCGCTGACCGCCGAGCAGACCGGCCCGACCGTCCGGGACGTCGCCGACCACCTCGACCACGTGCGCACGGTGGCCGGGCCGCAGAGCGTGGGCCTGTCCGGCACCTTCGACACCGGCGCCGCCCACCCCTTGGAGCTGGGCGACGCCTCCTGCTACCCCCGGCTCATCGCCGAACTGCTCAGGCGCGGCTGGGACGAGGCGGACGTGGCCCTGCTGACCTGGGGCAACGTCCAGCGCGTCCTGCGCGCCGCGGCCTTCACCGCGAAGGCGGCCCAACTGCGCCGCGAGCCGTCCACGGCGACCATCGGGGACCTGGACGGATAATCCGCGCGAGCGTCACGTGTGCTCGATCCGGCACAGGCAGAACGGGTGTCCCGCCGGATCGGCGTACACCATGAAGTCCTTCTTCTCCCGGTCCTCCAGGTCCAGCGGCCGGGCGCCCAGCGCGAGCACCCGCTCGTGCGCGGCGTCCATCTCCGCCCAGGTCGCCCCGCCCTCGAAGTCGAGGTGGAACTGCTGGGCGTTGCGGTCGGAGCGCGGCCACTCGGGCGGGGTGAGGCCCGGCGCCCGCTGGAAGGCCAGACGAGGTCCGCCCGGCACCTGGAGGACCACCCAGTCCGGGTCCTCCTCGTCGGGCGTGCCGCCCCCGACCGCCGCGTAGAAGCGGGCCAGCTCACGGGGCTCGGGACAGTCGACGACGACGGAACGGAAACGTGCCGCGGGTGCCATGCGGGTACCTCCCGGGATCGGTGGATCGGTGGATCGGCGGATCGGCGGATCGGCGGATCGGCGGATCGGCGGATCGACGCTCAGCAGGCGCACAGGCAGAACGGGTGCCCGGCCGGGTCGGCGTAAACCCGGAAGGTACGGGTGCGGTCCTCCGCGTCCAGCGGCCGCGCGCCCAGCTCGAGCACCGCCTTCTCGGCCGCGTCCAGGTCCGGGACGGTCAGGTCGAGGTGGAACTGCTGCGAGTCGTCGGGCGCGGGCCACTTCGGCGGCACGAACCCGGGGGCGGCCTGGAACGCCAGCGCCTGTCCGCCCGGCAGCTTCAGGTCGACCCAGTCGCCCTCGCCCTCGACGGTGCCGCCGAGCACGCCGGCGTAGAAGCGGGCCAGTGCACGGGGCTCGGGACAGTCCAGGACGACGACACCCAGTTCGGCGACAGCCATGACTTCCTCCTTGAAGCACGCGGTCTTCGGCTCACCGGCGGTTACCAGCACTGCGCGGGTAACCGGTAACGGTTACTGCATGCTCCCCTATTGGGGGTAACGTCGCAAGCATGAGTGAGCGATCGCCCGCACCGGGCGGCCTGGAACTGGTCGAGGCCCTGGTGAACACGCTGCTGGACGTCAAGACGGGCGCCGACTCGCTGGACACCCCGGAGAACCGGGCGCGTTTCGGACTGACGGAGGACGACCTGTCCGCGGCCCGCGAGCTGCGCGAGTCCCTGCGCGCCACCCTGCTCGCCCACGCCGGCCATCCGCCGCACCGCCCGGTGACCCCGCTGGGCGAGCTGCTGGCCGCCGCCCCGCTGGTCGTCGCCGTCGACCCGGCCGACGGTTCCGCGGCCCTCGCCCCCGCCCGCGAGGGCACCCTCACCGCGCGCGTCGCCGCCGCCGTCGCGGAGGCGCTGGTGGCCGGCACCTGGAGCCGCTTCAAGGCGTGCGAGGCCGCCGACTGCCACTGGGCGTACTACGACCGCAGCCCGGGCGGACGAGGCCGCTGGTGCTCGATGCAGGTGTGCGGGGCGCGCGCCAAGATGCGCCGGTACCGGGCCAAGGAGGCGTAAACCACAAGGGGTTCACCGGCCGCCGCACCGCTTCGTGGGGCAGAATGCGGACGACGCCGGTTCGGCCGACTGAGCCTCGGCCGAACCGGCGTCGCCTTCACGGGCCTCCGGCAGCCGTCAGGCCGTCGGGCGGCCCATCGCCCGGTACGTCCAGCCGGCCTTCCGCCAGAGCGTCGGGTCCAGGGCGTTGCGCCCGTCCAGGATCACCCGGGCCGCCGTGGCCTCGCCGAGCGCCTCCGGGTCCAGCTCACGGAACTCCCGCCACTCGGTGAGGTGCAGGACCACGTCCGCGCCCCGCACCGCCTCCAGCGCCGAGTCGGCGTAGCCGAGGGTCGGGAAGAGCCGCCGGGCGTTCTCCATGCCCTTGGGGTCGTACACCGTCACCTGGGCGCCCTGGAGGTGGACCTGCCCGGCGACGTTCAGCGCGGGGGAGTCGCGGACGTCGTCCGAGTCGGGCTTGAAGGTGGCGCCGAGCACCGCGATCCGCTTGCCGAGGAAGGGGCCGCCGCCCAGCGCCTGCCGGGTCAGCTCCACCATCTGGCCGCGCTGGCGCATGTTGATGGAGTCGATCTCCCGCAGGAAGGTCAGCGCCTGGTCGGCGCCCAGCTCGCCGGCGCGGGCCATGAAGGCGCGGATGTCCTTGGGCAGACAGCCGCCGCCGAAGCCGATCCCGGCCCGCAGGAACTTCTTGCCGATCCGGTCGTCGTACCCGATCGCCTCCGCCAGCTTGGCGACGTCGCCACCGGCCGCCTCGCAGACCTCCGCCATCGCGTTGATGAAGGAGATCTTGGTGGCGAGGAAGGAGTTCGCGGCGGTCTTCACCAGCTCGGCCGTCGGGAAGTCCGTGACGACGAACGGCGAGCCCTCAGCGATCGGCGTCGCGTACACCTCGCGCAGCAGCTTCTCGGCCCGCTCGCTGCGCACGCCGACCACGAGCCGGTCGGGGTGCAGGGTGTCCTCGACGGCGAAGCCCTCACGCAGGAACTCCGGGTTCCAGGCCAGCTCGGCCTCGTCGCCCGCCGGCGCGTGCTCGGCCAGGTAGGCGGCCAGCCGGTCGGCGGAGCCCACCGGCACGGTCGACTTGCCGACGACCAGCGCCGGGCCGGTCAGGTGCGGCGCCAGCGAGGCCAGCGCGGAGTCGACGTACGACATGTCGCAGGCGTACTCGCCGTGCTTCTGCGGGGTGTTCACGCACACGAAGTGCACGTCGCCGAAGGCCGCGACCTCGGCGAAGTCGGTGGTGAAGCGCAGCCGCCCGCTGGAGCCCTCGATGCCGGCGACGTGCCGGCGCAGCAGTTCCTGAAGACCCGGCTCGTACATCGGGACCTCGCCCCGCTGGAGCGTCTCGATCTTCTCGGGCACCACGTCGAGACCCAGCACCTCGAAACCGAGCTCGGCCATGGCCGCCGCGTGGGTGGCGCCGAGATAGCCGGTACCGATCACGGTGATCTTCAGGGCCATGGGTGCTCCAGAGGTGTACGGCACGGTTGCGCGCCCGAGCATATCCGGGACGCGGCACAGGCCCTTCGGTCGGCTGTCGTCAAGCTCACCTATCCACCGGCACGGCCGGGGCTCTAAAATTTGGGTTACTTAACGGTAGTTAGCGTGCGCAGCAGCACAGCGTTTTGGAGCGTGAGACACCTTGGCCGGATCGGCTGACTTCGACCTGTACCGCCCGTCCGAGGAGCACGACATGCTCCGGGACGCCGTCCGCTCGCTGGCCGAGGCGAAGATCGCGCCGTACGCCGCCGCGGTGGACGAGGAGGCCCGCTTCCCGCAGGAGGCCCTGGACGCCCTGACCGCGAACGACCTGCACGCGGTCCACGTCCCCGAGGAGTACGGCGGCGCGGGCGCCGACGCGCTCGCCACGGTCATCGTGATCGAGGAGGTGGCCCGCGCCTGCGCCTCCTCCTCCCTCATCCCGGCCGTGAACAAGCTCGGCTCGCTCCCGGTGATCCTCTCCGGCTCCGAGGAGCTGAAGAAGAAGTACATGACCCCGCTCGCCAAGGGCGACGGCATGTTCTCCTACTGCCTCTCCGAGCCCGACGCGGGCTCCGACGCGGCCGGCATGAAGACCAAGGCCGTCCGCGACGGCGACTTCTGGGTGCTCAACGGCGTCAAGCGCTGGATCACCAACGCCGGCGTCAGCGAGTACTACACGGTGATGGCCGTCACCGACCCGAGCCGGCGCTCCAAGGGCATCTCCGCCTTCGTCGTGGAGAAGTCCGACGAGGGCGTCTCCTTCGGCGCCCCGGAGAAGAAGCTCGGCATCAAGGGCTCCCCGACCCGCGAGGTCTACCTCGACAACGTCCGCATCCCCGCCGACCGCATGATCGGCGCGGAGGGCACCGGCTTCGCCACCGCGATGAAGACGCTGGACCACACCCGCATCACCATCGCCGCCCAGGCCCTCGGCATCGCCCAGGGAGCCCTCGACTACGCCAAGGGCTACGTCAAGGAGCGCAAGCAGTTCGGCAAGCCGATCGCCGACTTCCAGGGCATCCAGTTCATGCTCGCCGACATGGCCATGAAGATCGAGGCCGCCCGGCAGCTGACGTACGCCGCGGCCGCGAAGTCGGAGCGCGGTGACAGCGACCTCACCTTCCAGGGCGCCGCGGCCAAGTGCTTCGCCTCCGACGTGGCCATGGAGGTCACCACGGACGCGGTCCAGCTGCTCGGCGGCTACGGCTACACCCGTGACTACCCGGTGGAGCGCATGATGCGCGACGCCAAGATCACCCAGATCTACGAGGGCACCAACCAGGTCCAGCGCATCGTCATGGCGCGCAACCTGCCGTAACCGGCACCCGCGCGCCGAGGCGCCCGGGAGGACTCAGTCCGCGTACCCCTCCGCCACCCGTCGCTCGCGCAGTTCCATGATCGCGCGGCGTCGGGCCAGGCGGTGGGTGCGGCGGATCTGGGCCTCCTGGTGGCGGCGCTTGTCCTTCTCGGTCTCGGGCAGCACCGGCGGCACCGTGCGCGGCTTGCCGTCGGCGTCCACGGCGGCGAAGACCAGATAGGCCGAGCCGACCTGGGTGGCGGGCGTGGACTCGTTCCAGCGCTCCGCCATGACCCGCACGCCCACCTCCATGGAACTCCGGCCGGTCCAGTTGACCTGCGCCTTCACATGCACGAGGTCGCCGACGCGGACCGGTTCGAGGAACGCCATCTCGTCCATGGACGCGGTGACGGCGGGCCCGCCGGAGTGCCGTCCGGCCACGGCGCCCGCCGCGTCGTCGACGAGCTTCATGATCACACCGCCGTGCACCGTACCCAGCAGGTTGGTGTCGCTGTGCGTCATGATGTGGCTGAGGGTGGTGCGGGAGGCCGAGGTCGGCTTGCCCGGGATCTCCGGGAGCGCCTGCTGCGCGGCCGAGGCCTGTTCTGCCTGGTCTGTCATGCCCTCCACCTTATGCCGGGGCTACACCGGCGTGTATTTGTGTCGGGTTCGCAACAGCACTGCCCTGATTTTCCGACATACCTTGTAACCCCCACAGTGCGGGCCTGCACACTGGTGCGCATGAATGATTGGCCCGAGGGATGGTCCGGTGACAACCGCGGCAGCGGATACGGACGCGGCAGCGCGAACGCGCGGCCCGAGAGCGCACGTGTGATGCGTCAGGTCCGCCGCGGCGCGACGCCGCCGCCCGGACCGGGCCCGTCGGCCCCGCCGTACGGCGCCGGGGTGCCCCAGCAGCCGTCGTACACCGACGGCCAGGGACACGGCGGTGACGGATACGACAGCGGCTACAACACCGGCCAGGTCTACGGCGGCAGCGGCGGCGGCCAGGGCCCCGGCCGCCAGGTCCGGGACCGGCCCGCGCCGGACTGGCGCCGCCGGATCAAGTGGACCGCGATCACGGTGGTGACCGTGCTGGTCGTCACCACCGTCGGCACCTACTTCTGGGCCGACTCCAAACTCAACCGCGAGGTCGACCTGTCCAAGGTCATCGAGCGGCCCGGGGCGGGCGAGGGCACCAACTACCTGATCGTCGGTTCCGACAGCCGCGAGGGCATGACCGCCGACCAGAAGAAGGACCTCCACACCGGCTCCGCCGAGGGCAAGCGCACCGACTCGATGATGATCCTGCACACCGGGGACAACGGGTCGACGCTGATCTCGCTGCCCCGCGACTCGGACGTGGAGATCCCGAGCTTCGTCGGCTCCGAGTCCGGCAAGAAGTACCCGGGCACCGGCCGGCACACCAAGCTGAACGCCGCCTACGCCGAGGACGGCCCCGAGCTGCTGGTGCGCACCATCGAGCACAACACCGGGCTGCGCCTGGACCACTACGTGGAGATCGGCTTCGCCGGCTTCGCGAACATCGTGGACGCGGTCGGCGGCGTCGAGATGGACATCCCGCAGGACATCAAGGACAAGAAGTCCGGCGCCGACTTCCAGAAGGGCAAGCAGACCCTGAACGGCGAGGAGGCCCTCGCCTTCGTCCGCACCCGGTACGCGCTGGCCGGCTCCGACCTGGACCGCACCAAGAACCAGCAGAAGTTCCTCTCGGCGCTGGCGAGCCAGGTGGCCACCCCGTCGACGGTCCTCAACCCGTTCAAGCTCTACCCGACCATGGGCGCCGGTCTGGACTCCCTGATCGTCGACAAGGACATGGGCCTGTTCGACCTGGCGAGCATGTTCTGGGCGATGAAGAGCGTCAGCGGCGGCGAGGGCACCTCGATGAACATGCCGATCTCGGGCAGCGTCGGCGGCAACCTGAAGTGGGACGACGCCAAGGTGAAGAAGCTCGTCGAGGAGCTGAAGAACGACGAGAAGGTCACCGTCTCCGGGAACTGAGCGGGCGCGCGCCGGGGCCCGGCGCGCCTCACTCCTTGCCGCAGACCACCTCGTCGCCCCGCACCACCGTGCCCGACTCCTGCGGCGGGTCGGCCGGCCGCACCCTCGCCACCTTCTTGAAGTCGGCGCCCGCGATCACCTTCAGCGTCGCGCCCTGGCCCTTGACCGGCTTCAGCTCGCTGCCGGGCAGGGCCGCGGCCAGCGACTTCGCCGACTGGTCCCAGCGCGGGTCGTAGGCGACCACGGTCCGCCCGACCGCCCGGTCCCGGGCGTTCCTCGGTGCCCTGGTGGTGCGGAACCCGGTCGAGGCCAGCGCGTCGTCCACCCGCTTGCCGAGCCCGGGGGTGCGGGTGCCGTTCTCCACCTGGACGCGGATCTGCTTCGGGTCCACCGGGACCCGCACCGGCGGCGGCCCCTTCGGCTTCGGCTTGGGCGCGGCCAGCGGCTTGTCCTCGCGCAGGGCGTCGAAGAGCCGCTCGGACTTCGCCGGGTCCCACTTCAGGGTCGAACCGACGCCCTTGACGGCGTAGCCCATCCGCCCGATCGGCACGGTGGTGAACTCGGAGGACGACGGCGAGAAGTTCCGCATCGCCCGCCCGAGCGTCAGCAGCTCGTCGGTGCCGAAGCCCTGGTCGGCCCGGACCGAGCCGAGCACGGCCCGCGTGACGTCGCGGAACTTCAGCGGGTTCAGCAGGAGCCCCGAGGAGGTGGCCCGGTCGATCAGGGCGGCCAGGAAGCGCTGCTGGCGCTTCATCCGGCTCAGGTCCGAGGCGCCGTCGAGGTGGCGGGCCCGCACGTACTGCAGCGCCTGCCCGCCCATCAGGGTGTGGGTGCCGGCCGGCAGGTCGAGCCCGGTGTAGCTGTCCTTGAGCGGCTGGACCGTGCAGATCTTCACCCCGCCGAGGACGTCCACCGTCTTCATGAAGCTGGTGAAGTCGACCTCCAGATAGTGGTCGATCTTCACGCGGGTCATGTTCTCCACGGTGCGGATCGTCAGCTGCGGGCCGCCCTCGGCGTAGGCCGCGTTCAGCTTGAGCGGGTGCCCCTTGTGGTGCTCGCCGGTGGTGCGGTCGGTGTGGCCGGGCGTGACGGCGTACGAGTCGCGCGGCAGGCTGACCACGCTCGCGCGCTCCCGGTCCTCCGAGATGTGCACAATCATGATGGTGTCGGTGCAGTGGCAGGGGGCGCCGCCCAGCCGGTACTTGCGCCGCTCCTCCTCGGTGATCTCGTCCCGGCCGTCGGTGCCGACCATCAGGACGTTCATGCCGTCGCCCGCCCGCGGCCGGTTCTTCATGTCCTTGAACGCGTCGAACCGCGAGATGTCCGAGTCCAGACCGGAGAGCACCGCGTGCCCGATCCCGGCGGAGGCCAGCACCACCACCGACAGCGCGGTCACCGCCCGCATGGCCCAGCGCGGCTTCTTCCGCCGTACGGGGGGCCTGGGCGGACGTCCGGGCGGGCGGGGGCCACCGCCCTGCGGCGGAGGACCGCCCCGGGTGGTCGAGGCCGGGACCCGGGACGAGCGGGGCGGCGTGGGCAAGGGGACACCTCCGCGGGGACGGGGCCCTGGGCGTGGACCATGAGGCCGGACGTGGGATTCGTGAGCACCGTAGGCCCATACGATCTGCTGCCCGGGGCTGCGACCCCTGCGGCGCGCACCCGTGTCCCCCGTTCGCGGTAACGTGAGCTGCGATGAACGCCAAGTCCGACGTGCGGCCGCCCGCCGTTTCCGTGATCATGCCCGTCCTCAACGAGGAGCGGCATCTGCGCGGCGCCGTCCGCGCCATCCTCGCCCAGGAGTACGCCGGTGAGATGGAGGTCGTGATCGCCGTCGGTCCCTCCACGGACCGCACGGAGGAGATCGCCGCCGAACTCGTCGCCGAGGACCCTCGCGTCCACACCGTGCCGAACCCCACCGGCCGTACGCCCGCCGCGCTGAACGCCGCGATCAAGGCCTCCCGCCATCCGGTCGTCGTCCGTGTCGACGGCCACGGCATGCTCTCGCCTGACTACATCGCCACGGCGGTACGGCTCCTCGAGGAGACCGGCGCGCAGAACGTCGGCGGCATCATGCACGCCGAGGGCGAGAACGCCTGGGAGGACGCCGTCGCCGCCGCGATGACGTCGAAGATCGGCGTGGGCAACGCCGCGTTCCACACGGGCGGCGAGGCCGCGCCCGCCGAGACCGTCTACCTCGGCGTGTTCCGCCGCGAGGCGCTGGAGCGGCAGGGCGGGTACAACGAGGAGTTCGTCCGCGCCCAGGACTGGGAGCTGAACTTCCGCATCCGCGAGGCCGGCGGCCTGATCTGGTTCTCGCCCGAGCTGCGGGTGTCCTACCGCCCCCGGCCGTCGGTGCGGGCGCTGGCCAAGCAGTACAAGGACTACGGCCGCTGGCGGCACGTCGTCGCGCGCTACCACTCCGGCTCCATCAACCTGCGTTACCTCGCCCCGCCGACCGCCGTGTGCGCCCTCGCGGCCGGTGTCGTGGTGGGCGCCGCGCTGACCCCGTGGGGCTTCGTCGTGCCCGGCGGCTACCTCGCGGCGATCGTGGTCGGCTCGCTGCCCGCCGGAAAGGGGCTCGGGCTGAAGGCGCGGGCGTGGATCCCGGTGGCGCTCGCGACCATGCACATGTCCTGGGGCTGGGGCTTCCTGACCAGCCCCAAGTCGCTGGCCAGGAAGGTCATCGCCTCGCGGCGCCCGGCGGTCCAGCCGGCCCCGGACGCCGCCGCTGCTCGGTGACGCCGTCCGTCAGGACCAGGTGAACGCCGGGTTCACCTGCATGCAGGCGCTGTCGTCCGCGCCGTTGAGGGCCTCGGCCGACTCGGGGATGCTGTCGTCGCTCTGGGGCGTCTTGTACGCCGTGCCCTCGCGCCAGTCGGCGCCCACGACGAGGGTGACCCCGGAGACGTCCGTCGAGCGCTTCACCGAACTGGCCGGGATCCCCAGGGACTTGGCGACGCGCCGGGCGTCGCCCTCCAGGTCGGCGCTCGGGTAGCGGACCACCGTACGGTCCTCGCTGGGCAGCACCGACGGGTCCGCGACGGCCTTCGTGAAGCCGTGGTCCGCCAGGAGGCCGGTGACCGTGTTCGCGCGTCCGGGGGCCGTGCCCAGTGCGTCCGTGCGGGTGCCGTTGCGGACCTGCACCGCGATCTCGTCGTCCGGCGCGGCCGGGTCGGCCGGGGGCTCCGGCTCCGCGTCGGGCTTCTTCTTCGCGTCCTTGCCGTCGAGGGCGATGTCCTCGCGCACCAGCCGGAACAGCCGCTCCGCGTCCTCGGTCGGCTCTACGCGGGCGCCCACGTACCGGTTGGGCATCGTGGTCATGGTGATGCGCTCGGGCTTCACCCCGCGCAGCTCGTTGCTGAGGTCGTACAGCTTCTTGACGGAGTCCAGGCCCGGGTCGACGGTGAGCGCCGCGGTGGCCTCCTCGGCGAGCCTGCGCAGCTGGTTCGGGCTGCTCAGGGTCGCGTTCTCGCGCAGCACCCGCACCATCGAGTTCAGGTACATGTGCTGGGCCTTGGCCCGCGCGAGGTCGCTGCCGTCCTCGAAGCCGTACCGGGTGCGCAGCCACTGCAGGGCCTGCTCGCCCTTGACCGGGTGGGTGCCCTTCGCCAGTTTCAGACCGGAACCGTGGCCCGAGCCGTCGCGCGAGTGGATGTTGGCGTCCACACAGACCGGGACGCCTCCGACGGCGTCCGCCATCGAGACCACGCCCGCGAAGTCGACCATCACGAAGTGGTCGATGTGGATGCCGGTCAGCTCCTGCCAGGTGGCGACGGTGCAGCCGGGACCGCCATGACCGAGGCTCTGGTTGGTCATCACCCGGCCCTCGCTCGCCGGGTGGACCTCGCCGTCGTCCGGGTCGGTGCACTTGGGTATCTCCAGCAGCGTGTCGCGCGGCATGCTGACCACCGACATGTTGCTGCGGTCGGCGGACAGGTGCACCAGCATCTGCACGTCCGCCAGCGGCGTGGAGCCGAACGTCTCGCGGGCGCCGCCCAGTTGCTGGTTCTCCTCGCTGTCCCGGGCGTCCGAGCCGATGACGAGGATGTTCAGCGGGGTCTGCCCGGCCGCGTTCGGCGTCGGCGCGGCGACCTTGCTGTCGCCCAGGTTCAGGACGTCCTGCTTGATGTTGTCGTTGAGGTGCTCGTAGTAGAGGTAACCCGCCCCGGCCGTGCCGGCCAGGACCACGGCGAGCACCACCGCGGTCCAGCGCAGGACCCGGCGGCGGCGCCGCGTCGGGCGGGGGCCCTCGGGCTCGCCGTCGTCGCTGCTGTCGTCCCTGGTGCTGCTCCCGGTGTCCTCGACACCGTTGTCGCCGTCCCCCCGGACGGTCTCCTCACGATCGGGGGCGTCTGTCGCGCCCTCGTCCGTGTCCTCCCCCTGCACACTGCTCCGCGTCACTTCCGCGTCCCTCCCCGCCCCCGGGCCACCGCGTGGGCCCGTCGCCGTCCTGTGAGACGTACGACAGGCCCCTCAGGTCAACTGGCGCACTGCTTCTGGTCGGCCGTGGACTTGTCCAGGTCCGGCGTCTCGATGGACTTGGCGTCGAGCTTGACTCCGGCGCCCTTGAAGTCCTTGCCGAGGGTGAGGGTCATGGTGGGCAGGCCCTGGGAGTTGGTGACGCTCTCGCCGGGTTTCATGGCGGCGCCGGACAGGCCGAGGATCTCGGCGAGGGCGCGGGCCTGGTCGGCCTGGTCGGGGGCGTACTCCAGCGTGGTCCTGGCGAGTTCGGCGGGGGCGTTGCCCGCGTTCTCGGACTTGGCGACGCCGGCCTGGGTCTGGAGGTAGGCCAGTTCCTGCTGGGCGCTGCCGGTGGGGGCGCCGCCGTTCATGACCCGGACGCGGACCTCGCCGGGCTCGGACTTCTCGCCCTTGAGCCGGGCGGCGACGGCGGCCTTCTCCTTCTTCTCCTTCTGTTTGACCTCGGTGAAGGAGATGTCGTTCCTGATCATGTCGAAGACCTGGGGGCCCTTCGACTCGTTCACGACCACCGTCGCCTTGACCTTCTCGGCCGGGTTGTCGATCACCGGCACCGTGGTGAACGTGATGTTCTTCGGCGGCACCTTCTTCAGCTCCAGGGCCATGTCCTTGAGCGTGCCCACCTTGCCGATGGCGCTGTCCACGGTGAGGGCCTTGGTCGCGGCCTCGGCGAGCTTCACCAGCTTGGTGGGGCTGGTGAGGGTGTCGCTGGAGGACATCTTCCGCATGAGCGAGCCGAGGAACTGCTGCTGCACCTTGATGCGGTCCAGGTCGCCCTCGTTGCCGAAGGCGTGCCGGGTGCGGACGAAGGCGAGGGCCTGCTCGCCCTTGACCGTGGACTCGCCCGCGGGCAGCTTGAGGTGGGACTTCGGGTCGTCCACGGCGTGCTCCACGCACACGTCCACGCCGCCGACCGCCGAGGTCAGCGTCTTGACCGCGTTGAAGTCGGCCATCATGAAGTGGTCGGGCTTGATGCCGGTCGTCTCCGCCACCGTGCGCATCGTGCAGCCCGCGTCCCGGCCGAGGTCGCCGAGGCTCTGGTTGAAGCGGACGCCCGAGGAGCCGGGGATGACCTTCTTCGTCCCGTCCTCCTGCGTGGTCTCGCAGTCGGGGATGTCGACGATCAGGTCGCGCGGGATGCTGAGCGCGGTGGCGTTGGAGCGGTCCTCGGAGACGTGCAGCAGGATGTTGGTGTCCGCGTGCCCGACGCTGCCCTTGTCGCCGTAGCCCTCGTTGCCCTCACCGGTGCGCTTGTCGGTGCCGATGATGAGGATGTTGAAGGCCTCGTTCTTCTTGAAGCTGCTGCTTCCGGCGGTGCCGACGTCCGTCGTCGAGACGTTGCCCTCAAGGTGCTTGAGGTAGAGATAGCCGCCCGCACCGGCCACCAGGACGACGAAGGCCATGCTGCCGCCGGTCCACAGCAGGGCCCGCTTGCCCCGGGACTTCTTCTTCTCCGGCCGGCGTCCGCGCCGTCCGGGCACCGGTGCCTCGGGCTCCGGACGGCGCCGCCGCTGGGGCGGCACCTCACGGCCCGGGGCACTGGTCCGGCGCCCCGCCGCGCGGGGCCCGGGGACGGGCGGCGACTGCGGTGCGGAGGGGGACAGTCGCAGTTCGTATTCACCGGTCTGCGGATTCAGCACCCACTGGTCTGCGGGATCCACGTCGTCTGCCCGCCCACGTCCTTGCGCGTCCACGGTCTCCCAATCCTCCGTCGGGGGCCACGCGGCACCTTCCCCTGAAGGTGCACGGTAAAGAGTCAACAAGTGCACGACGCCAGGGCGGACCTCGCGGCAGGGGGCACTGGAGCGCTCACACTATCCGCCCGGTTCGGCGTCGAACGACACTGGTGTCACGATCGTCACCCCTACAACAGGGCATTCCCTCCTATTTTCGTGAACTCCTACCATCGATACGGCTTGTAGACGTCCATGCACTTGCTGGTGTCCGAGCCGTTGAGGGCGTCGCTCGTCTCCGGCAGGTCTCCGGCCTCGGGCGTCTTCTGCTTCGGATAGGACGTCCCCTCGCGCCAGTCAGCTCCCACGACGAGAGTGATCCCGGACACGTCCGCGGACTTGCGCACCGAATTCGCCGGAATCCCCATCGCCTCGGCCACGCGCCGTGCGTCGCCCGCCAGCTCGTCGCTCGGGTAACGCACCACGGTCCGCTCCTCGGAATGCGCCGCAGAGGTGTCCGTGGTCGCCTTGGCGAAGCCCTTCTCCACCAGCGACCCGGCGATCGCACCGGCCCGGCCGGTGACCGGGCCGAGGGTGGCCGAGCGGGTGGCGTTCTGCACGCGGACACCGATCTCGGCGTCGGCGGCGGGCTCGTCGGAGGGCTGCCCGGCGGCGCCGTCTCCGGCGGCGTCCTCGCCGTCGCCCTTGCCCGTGCCCTTCTTCTCCTTCGTGCCCTTGTCGTCGAAGGACACGTCGTCGCGGAGCATCGCCCACATCTTGTCGGCGTCGGAGGCCGGAAGCAGGTGGTTCCGGTCCTCGGGGTCCTCGACGGTGGGGATCGTCGTCATGGTGATGCGGTCCGTGGGCACCGTCTTGAGCTGCGTGCCCAGGTCGTAGAGCTTCTTGACGGTGCCGATCTCCTCGGAGACCGTCAGCGACTTCGTGGCGGCCTCGGCCAGGTCCATCAGCCGGCCGGCGTCCGTGAAGACGTTCTGGCTCTTCAGCGTGCGGATCATCGAGTTCATGTACATGTGCTGGGCCCGGGCCCGCAGCGGGTCGCTGCCCCAGGCGTGCCGGGTGCGCAGCCACTGCAGCGCCTGCTCGCCCTGGACCTTCTTCCGGCCGGCGGTCATCTTCAGGCCGGAGCCGCCGGAGCCGCCGGGCACGCCGGGCAGCGGGCGGTCCCACACGTTCTGGTTCACGCACACCTCGACCCCGCCGATGGCGTCCGCCATCGAGACCACGCCCGCGAAGTCGATCGTCATCCAGTGGTCGATGTAGACCCCGGTGAGGTTCTCCCAGGCGGCCAGGGTGCAGCCGGCGCCGCCGCGGGCCAGCGACGTGTTGATGATGTCGTTGGTCGCCGGGAACTTCTTCCCGGTGTCGGGGTCCTCGCAGGCCGGGATGTCGACCCGGGTGTCCCGGGGGATGCTCACCACCGCGGCGCTCTTGCGGTCGGCGGCCAGGTGGATCAGCATCTGCACGTCGGCCAGCGGCGGGTTGTCGCGGTGGTCCTTGCCGCCGCCCAGCGCCACGTTGGCGTCGGAGGCGCGGCTGTCGGAGCCGAGCAGCAGGATGTTCAGGGGCGTCTGTCCGGCCGCGTTCGGCTCGGCCTTGTGCGCCTTGGAGTCGCCGCTGCTGCGCTCGCCCTTGTCGATGTTGCCGTTCAGGTGCTGGTAGTAGAGGTATCCGGCGCCGGCCGTGCCGAGTATCAGCACCGCGAGGGTCGTCGCGGACCACCTCAGCGCCCGGTGCCGGCGCCCGCCGGCGCGCCGCCGTCCGGAGCGTCTGCCGTCGCCGCCGCCGTGGCCGCCCGAGCCGCCCTGCCCGCCGGTGCCGCCCTCTTCACGTCCGCCGCGTCCGGCTCGCCGGCCGCGGGCGTGCCGGACCGTGTCGGGTCGCGTTCCCTCCCCGCGCACACTGCTCTGCGTCATGCCTCTCCCACCCTCGGGCCCGCGAACGTGCTCCCGCACGCGACCTGTTCGCACAGTTGGACGTACGAAGCCGCGCGTTGGCTGTACGACGCCCGGTGGTTTGTTCGCGGTTGGACCGGTTGACCGATGGACTGTCGTACTGTCAGACGGTCGTGGGGCCCCTCAGGTCACTTCGCGCACTCGACCTTGTCCGCCGTGGACTTCTGGAGGTCCTCCGGTGCCTGCGCGGAGGTGGCGTCGAGCTTGACTCCGGCGCCCTTGAAGTCCTTGCCGAGGGTGAGGGTCATGGTGGGCAGGCCCTGGGAGTTGGTGACGCTCTCGCCGGGTTTCATGGCGGCGCCGGACAGGCCGAGGATCTCGGCGAGGGCGCGGGCCTGGTCGGCCTGGTCGGGGGCGTACTCCAGCGTGGTCCTGGCGAGTTCGGCGGGGGCGTTGCCCGCGTTCTCGGACTTGGTGACACCCGCCTCGTTCTGGAGGTAGGTCAGCTCCCGCCCCGCGCTGCCGGACGAGGCGCCGCCGTTGAGGAGGCGGACGCGGATCTCACCGGGCTCGGACTTCTCGCCCTCCAGGCGGGCGGCGACCGCGGCGTCCTCCTTCTTCTGCTTCTCCTTCTCCTTCTTCTTGACCTCGGTGAAGGAGACGTCGTTCTTGACCATGTCGAAGACCTGCTGGGCGGGCCCGTCCTTGAGGACGACGGTCACCGGGGTCTTCTCGGCCGGGTTGTCCTTCACCGGCACGGTGGCGAAGGTCAGGTTCTTGGTGTTGAGCTTGCCCAGCTCCAGACCGAGGTCCTTCAGCTTGCCGATGCTGTCCAGCTTGGCATCGACGGTCAGCGCCTCGGTGCCCGCCTCGGCCAGCTTCACCATCTTCGTCGGGCTGGTGAGCGTGTCGTTGGACTTCAGCTTGCGCATCAGCGAGCTGAGGAACTGCTGCTGGATCTCGATGCGGCTCAGGTCGCCGCCGAAGCCGACGGAGTGCCGGGTGCGGACGAAGGCGAGGGCCTGCTCGCCCTCGACGGTGTGCTTGCCCGCGGGCAGCTTCAGGTGCGAGTCCGGGTCGTCGATGTCCTTCGCCAGACAGACCTCGACGCCGCCGACCGCCGAGGTCAGCGTCTTGACCGCGTTGAAGTCGGCCACCATGAAGTTGTCGGGCTTGACGCCGGTCAGCTCGGTGACGGTCCGCATGGTGCAGCTGGGCGTACGGCCGCCCTGGCCGAGGCTGGTGTTGAAGCGGACGCCGGTGGAGCCCGGGATGACCTTGGTACTCCCGTCCTCCTGCGTGGTCGGGCAGTCGGGGACGTCGACGATCAGGTCGCGGGGGATGCTCAGGGCGGTGGCGTTGGAGCGGTCCTTGGAGACGTGCAGCAGGATCGTGGTGTCGGCGTGGCCGGCACTGCCCTTGTCGCCGTAGCCGTCGTTGCCGGAGCCGGTGCGCTTGTCGGTGCCGATCAGCAGGATGTTGATGGCCTGGTCCTTCTGGAAGCCACCGGTGCTCGCGCCGTCGTCGGGGAGGGATTCGATGTTGTCGTTGAGGTGCTGCAGGTAGAGGTATCCGGCGGTGCCGGCGGCGAGGATGACGAACGCCATCGTGCCGCCGGTCCACAGCAGGATCTTCTTGCCCCGCGACTTCTTCTTCGCCGGCCGCCGGCGACCGCGCCGTCCCGGCGGCGGCTCCTCCGGCGCCGCACGGCGCCTGCGGGGCGCGGGAACCTCGGGGGCAACCGGTGCCGGCGAGGCCCGGCGGGGGGCCGGGATCGGTGACTGCGGTGCGGAAGGGGGCAGTCGCAGTTCGTAGTCGCCGGTGTCCGGATTGAGTACCCACTGGTCTGCGGGGTCGATGTCCTCCGCCCGCCCACGGCCTTGCGCGTCCACGGTTGTCCGAATCCTCCGTCGGGGCCACGCGGCGCCCTCCCCTCCGGGCGCCCGGTCTCGCTCACGTCAGTTCAGTGCGTGGCCAGGGCAGAACTCCGCGGCCGGGCACACCGGATCGCTCACATTAACCGTCCCGTCGGGCACGGGGCGACGGCAGTGACGCATTCCACGACCTTTACAACTGGGCAATACGGCGCATTTATCGGACAATTGTCCGCACGCGCATGCCTTCTTGCACCCGGGGTTGCCCCTTCTTGGAGTGCGCTTTACTCGCAGATGTTCTCGTCGGCCGTGTTCCCGCTGAACGTCGGCGCCGGGGAATCGGCGTCACGGGGTTCGCCGGAATGCGTCGTACCGCCCGTCGAGTCCTGCCGGGAAGCCGCGATCGTCACCGGCTCGTCCGTCCGCAGGCGGGTGAACAGCTTCTCGGCGTCGGGCTGCACGAGCTGGTCCCGATTGGCGTCGGCCGCGTACGACTCCCGCGGGACGGTCAGGAATTGCACGCGTTCGGTGGGAATCCCGCGCAGCCCGCGCACCAGGTCGTACAAACCGCGCAGATTCGCCAGGTCCGGGTCCGTGGTGAGGGACGACGTGGCGGCGTCCAGAACGGGATACAGCTTCACCGGATTCAGCAGCACGTCATTGCTCTGCACCTTGTTCACGAGCGCGCCCAGAAAGCGCTGCTGCCGGTCCATCCGGTCGGTGTCGCTGCCGTCGCCGAGCGACTTGCGGGCCCGGACGTACCCGAGCGCCTGCTCCCCGTCGAGCGTCACCCGGCCCGCGGGCAGTTTCAGCTTGGCGTCCTTGTCGTCGACCGGTTTCCGCAGGCACACCTCGACACCGTCGAGCGCGTCGACCATCTCCTTGAAGCCCGCGAAGTCGACGACCACGTGGTGGTCGACGCGGATGCCGGTCAGCTTCTCCACCGTACGGATCGAGCACGCCGAACCACCCGCCGCGAAGGCGTAGTTGAACTGCTGGAGCGCCGGTTCGGTGCGGGACCCGTCCGGGCGGTGACAGCCGGGTACGCGCACCATCAGGTCGCGGGGGAGGGAGACGGCGGTGACGCTGTCCCGGCCCGCGGCCAGGTGCAGCAGGATCGTGGTGTCCGACCGCTCGGTCCCGGAATCCCGCCCGTAGCGCGCGTTGCCGTCCCCGGCCCGCGAGTCCGATCCGATCAGCAGTACGTTCTGCGCGCCGCGCACCAGCGAGGTGGGCCGCTCCTTCTCGTACCGGGCGAGTTCGGCCGCGGCCGCCTCGTCCGACGTGATGTTGCCGCTCAGCTTTGCGTACACCGCCCACCCGACGCCCACCGCGCCCCCGGCCAGCGCGACGACCACGATCCCGGCGATCCCCAGCCGCCGCCTGCGTCGCCGCCGCTTCAGCCCGGTCCCGCTCGCGGACGCCCCGCGCCCCGGGTCCCCGCGGGAGGCCGCCGTACCCGCGTCATCACCCACGCCTGCCTCCGTCCACACCCACGCGCTGGTACGACCATGCCCCGAGCCGGGCTCGAAGACGGAACGGACGTAGGCCGAACGGGGGCGCGCCCCCCAAGCTGCGGGCATTCGTGCCTCCCCCAGTGCCTGAACGGCCTGGGAGGTACCCCCAGGGCGGCACGGGTGGGCGCGGGCGGCACCCCGTCAGCGCCGGGCCGCGCAGCCCACCCCGCGCCGAGACCGACGCCGAGCACAGGCCCGGCACCGGTCACCGACTCACCGGCGTCACCTCGACGCCGGTCCACCACCCAACCGGCAGAGACTCACCGCGCCGTCGCCGACACCCGCTCCGCCTCGATCCGCTGATCCACCACACCCGCCCCCGCCAGCTCCAGATGCCGGCACAACACCACCGACCCCCCACTCGCCAGCGGCCCGTACAACCCCGCGCTCAGCCCCTCCCAGGTGTCGTACGGCAACCCCGACAGGATCCGCGCCCCCGGCCCCGTGAGCCCCAGCCCCGACGCCTCCGCCCGAGCCCGCTCCACGACCTCCGCCCCGCTGAACTCCCGCCCGGCCACGATCAGCGCCGGCGCCTCCGGGTCCACCGGCACGTACGGCACGAACCGGTCCCCCTGACCCGGCACCTCCACCGCGTAATCGGCGAAGCCCTCCGGCGGCGCCGGCGCGAACCGGCCCCCCAGCGGCCGCAACGCCAGCGCGATCCGCGCGCCCGAGCACGCCCGCGCCGCCTCCAGCGACTCCGGCTCGGGCCCGCTCACGACCACGTCCGCCGCCCCGGGGTCGCCCGCCACGTCGGCGACGACACCCACCGAGGCGCACGCCAGCAGCCACACGGCCGTCTGCCAGTGCGCGGGCAGCAGCAGCGCCACCCGGTCGCCGGGTTCGACGGACAGTTCGTCCTGGAGGAGGTTCGCGGTCTTGGCCACCCAATTGGCGAAGGTGGCCACGGACAGTTCGACGCGTTCGCCCGTGGCGTCGTCGTAGAAGGTCACCAGGGGGCGTCCCGGGTCCGCGGCGAGCGCGGAACTCAGCAGGTCGGCAGGGGTGCGGTCGGTCGCGTTCACCCGCGCAAGCGTACGCGGGCCGGGCAACGGGCACCGAGCGGACGGCGTACCGCACCACCACCGGATCGGACCAAAACACCCTACGGCCCGTCAGATCCCAAGTAGACATATTTGTCTGACCATGTCCAGGATCAGGGGCATGCGTGGATTCCTAGCTTCCTCGACCGGCGTCACGTGCGCGGCGGCCCTCGCCCTCCCGCTCGCCCCGCCCGCGGCAGCCGCCACCTCCTCGGCCCCACCCGCGACGAGTTCGACCGCACGGCACGGGGCGTACGCCCCCGGCGGCACCCAGTCGCTGCCCCTCGCCCCCCTCGCCCGCGACCGTGCACCCGGTGCGGCCGAACAGGGCCTGCGCCGCCGGGACGTACGGCGCTTCTCGCTCGTCGGCGTCGTCTGGGACAGCCCCGCCACCGAACTCCACGGTCGCGTCGAGGTCCGTACCCGGACCGTCGCCACCGGCACCTGGTCCGGCTGGCAGGAACTGGAGACCCACAACGCCGACCACTCCGCCGACCCGGACACGCCGGAGAGCACCTCGGGCCGTGTCCGCGGCGCCACCGCACCCCTGTGGGTGGGCGAGTCCGACGGCGTCGAGGCGCGGGTACGGGGCGAGAAGCCGCCCGGCACCACCCGGTCCGCCGCGCCGCTCCCCACCGGCCTGCGGCTCGAACTCGTGGACCCCGGCGAGGACACCCCCCAGGCGACGACCCGTGCGCGGGCCCAGGCGGAACCCGCCGTGCTTCCAGCGCTTCCCGCACGCCCCGCACTTCCCGCACGGCAGAAGGCCGAGCCGCATGTCGGTCCCCGCCCGAGCATCATCACGCGCCGCGGCTGGGGCGCCGACGAGAAGCTGCGCGAGCAGGGGTACGTGTACACGAAGAAGGTCAAGACGGCCTTCGTGCACCACTCGGCCACCGGCAACAACTACCGCTGCGCACAGGCGCCGTCCGTCATCCGCGGTATCTACCGCTACCACGTCAACAGCATGGGCTGGCGTGATCTCGGCTACAACTTCCTCGTCGACAAGTGCGGACACATCTACGAGGGCCGGGCCGGAGGCGTGTCCAAGCCGGTGCTGGGCGCCCACACCCTGGGGTTCAACTCCAACAGCATGGGAATCGCCGTGCTCGGCACCTACAGCTCGAAGAAGCCGTCGTCGGCCGCGCTGAAGGCGATCGCCCGGCTCACCGCGTGGAAGGTCGGGCTCTACGGCATGAATCCGCGCGGGAAGACATACCTGAAGTCCGGGGGTGGCAACCTCTACCGAAAGGGCAAGAAAGTACGACTGGACGTCATCTCCGGTCACCGTGACGGCTTCGCCACCAACTGCCCCGGCAAGAAGCTCTACGCCAAGCTCGGCACGGCCCGTTCGAAGGCGGCGAAGTACCAGGGCCGCTGAGCGCGGGAACGGTCTGCATACACTGGCCCGCCGAAAGACAGTTCGGCCGGTCCCGGCAGGAAGCAGAGACGACAGGTGACAGAAGCGATCCTCCTGGTCGGCGGCAAGGGCACGCGGCTGCGCCCGCTCACGGTGAACACGCCCAAGCCCATGGTCCGGGCTGCCGGAGTGCCGTTCCTCACGCACCAGCTGGCGCGGGCCAAGGCGGCCGGCGTCGAGCACATCGTGCTCGCGACGAGCTACCTGGCCGAGGTCTTCGAGCCGTACTTCGGCGACGGCTCGGCGCTGGGCCTGCACCTCGAGTACGTCACGGAGGAGGAGCCGCTCGGCACCGGCGGCGCCATCCGCAACGTGGCGTCCCGGCTGCACTCGGGCCCCGAGGAGCCGGTGCTGATCTTCAACGGCGACATCCTGACGGGCCTGGACATCGGCGCGCTGGTCCGCACCCACGAGACGACGGGCGCGGACGTCTCCCTGCACCTGACGCAGGTGACCGACCCGAGGGCGTACGGCCTGGTCCCCACGGACGACACGGGCAGGGTGCTCGCCTTCCTGGAGAAGCCCCAGACCCCGGAGGAGATCGTCACCGACCAGATCAACGCGGGGGCGTACGTCTTCCGCCGCTCCGTCATCGACACGATCCCGACGGGGCGCCCGGTCTCGGTCGAACGCGAGACCTTCCCCGAGCTGCTCGCCACCGGCGCGCACCTCCAGGGCATGGTCGACTCCACGTACTGGCTGGACCTGGGCACCCCGGCGGCCTTCGTCCGCGGCTCGGCCGACCTGGTCCTGGGCCGCGCCCCGTCCCCGGCCGTGCCGGGCCGCTGCGGCGACCGCCTCGTCCTGCCCACGGCGCAGGTCGCTCCCGACGCCAAGCTGGCCGGCGGCACGGTGGTCGGCGAGGGCGCCTTCGTGGCGGAGGGCGCGCGGGTCTTCGGCAGCACGATCCTGCCGGGGGCCGTCATCGAGCCGGGGGCCGTCATCACCGACTCCCTCATCGGCACCCGGGCCCGCGTCGGCACCCGCTCGGTCCTCGCCGACACGGTCATCGGCGACGGCGCGGTCATCGGCGCCGACAACGAACTCCGCTCCGGCGCCCGGATCTGGTGCAACGCCCACATCCCCCCGGCATCCCTGCGCTTCTCCCCGGACGCCTCGTAGACCCTCGCCGCCGCGGGCAGTCGTGCCGCCCTCGGCCGCCGTTGCCCCCAGCTGCGGGCAGTCGTGCCGCCCCCGGTGTCTGAACGGCCTGGGAGGTACCCCCGGGCGGCACGGGTGGGCGCAGCGGCACCCCGCGACGCCGGGCCGCGCGACTCACCCCCGCGCCCACACCCAGGCAGGGTGCGAAGGAACCCCGGACCACCTACAGCCGCTCAATCCCCCGCGGAGCCATCCGCGGCGCCCGCCTCCCCGGCACCCGCCCACTCAACAGCACCAGCCGAGCCGCCCGATGCCGCTGCCCCGCGTACGGCTCCAGCAAGCGCAGCATCTCCGCGTCATCCGCATACCGGTCCCCACCCAGCGCGAACCCCACGATCCCCGGCAGATGCAGATCGCCCACCGTCACCGCGTCCGGCGCCCCATGACTGCGCTGCACGGTCTCCGCCGACGTCCACGGCCCGATCCCGGAGACCAGCTCCAGCCGCTCCTGCGCGGCCGCCGGCTCCATCCCCGCCGCCTCCTCCAGCCGCGCGGCGACCCGCACGGCCCGCAGGATCGTCGACGCCCGCTTGTTGTCCACCCCGGCCAGATGCCACTCCCAGGACGGGATCAGCGCCCACGTCCGCGCCGACGGCATCACGCACATCCGCCCGGGCGCGGGCCCCGGCGCCGGCTCCCCGAACTTCCGTACCAGCAGCCGCCACGCCTGGTACGCCTCCAGCGTCGTGACCTTCTGCTCCAGGACCGACGGGATCAACGACTCCAGCACCAGCCCGGTCCGCACCAGCCGCAGCCCCGGACGCCGGTGCGCGGTCAACGCCAGCAGCCGGTGCCGCGGCACGAACGCCGCCGACTCGTCCTCGGCGCCCAGCATCCGCGGCAGCCGCTCCAGCAGCCACTCGGCCCCCGGCCCCCAGGCCTCGCCCCGCAGCTCACCGCCGCGCGCGGTGACCCGCAGCGTGCCCGGCCCGGCGGGCGTCCGGCTGGCCCGCCACACCGACCCGTCCGGCATCGTCCGGAACGTCGGATCGCCCGGCCCGCGCCGCAGCGGACCGAGCACCAGCCCCAGGTCCAGCGGCCCGTCCGGCACCCACACCCGCACCCGGCCCGGCGCGGGCGGCTGCCGAGGTATCCCGCCGCGCACGGCGGCGCGCGGGGGCCGGGGAGCGAAACGTCCTGCCACGAGTGAGGTCCTTGGGCGAAGCGGGAAGGCCGGGGTGAGAGCCCTGCCGAGAAGAGAACGGGACGAGAGCCCTGCCGGGAAGAGAACGAGAGAGCCCCTACGAGGGTAGAGGGCTCACCGCACCTCGATGAACGCCTCCGCGTCCCGCTCCGCCCGGGCCTTCGGCTCCTCGGCCGGATGCCCGACCGCCACCGCCCCCATCGGGTCCCAGTCGCCCGGCAGCCCCAGCACCTCCCGCACGACGTCCCGGCAGAACATCGTCGAGGACACCCACGCGGATCCCAGCCGCTCCCCGGCGAGCGCGACGAGCAGGTTCTGCACGCCCGCGCCGGTGGCGACCACGAACATCTCCCGCTCGGCCCCGTCGCGCCGCGCGTCCCCGTAGGTGTGCGAGCCGTCCATGACCAGGCAGGGGACGACCAGGTAGGGCGCGTTGCGCAGGACGTCGCCGCGCCGCACGCGCTTGGCGATGGACTCCTCGCTCTTGCCGTCGCGCCGCAGGTCCGCGATCCAGGCGTCCCGCATCGCGTCAAGGAGCCGGGTGCGGGAGCCCTCGGACTCCAGCAGCACGAACCGCCACGGCGTGGTGTGGTGCGGCGCCGGCGCGGTCACCGCCGCGGCCACCGCCCGGCGCACGGCGTCGGGGTCGACCGGCTCGTCCGTGAAGGCCCGTACCGTGCGCCGCTGCGTGACCGCCTGCCGTACCGCCTCCGAGGTGCCGAGACGGAACATGTCGTCGCGCGCGACGCGCACCATCGCCCGCGCGCCCTCGCCGTCGTCCCCGGCGACCACCTGCGGCAGCCCGCGCACCACGGCGACGGGCAGGCCCGCGGCCTTGCCCTTGACCAGGTCGCCCGCGGCGGCCAGCTCGTCGGCGGTGGCGACGACGGTGGCGCCGAGCGGGTTGCCGTGCGCGTCCGTGCCGCCGCGCAGGTCGTCGAGGACGCGGACGCCGGCGGCGCCGATCGCCACGTCCGTGAGCCCGGCCCGCCAGGGCCGCCCGAAGGTGTCGGTGACGATGACGCCGACGTCCACGCCCAGCGTGTCGCGGAGCCCCTCGCGGATGCCGCGCGCGGAGGCGTCGGGGTCCTCGGGGAGCAGCAGTACGGTCCCGGGCGGGGTGTTGGAGGCGTCGACGCCGGCCGCCGCCATGACCAGGCCCTGACGGTTCTCGACGATGCGCAGCGGGCCGCGCCGGGCCACCACCCGTACGGTCTCCGCGTCGATCGCGGCCTCCCGGTCGGCGGCCTCCACGACCCGGCCCTCGGCCTTGGAGACGATCTTGGACGTGACGAGCAGGACGTCCCCGTCGGCCAGGGCGGGCTCGGAGGCCGCGATCAGCTTGGCCAGGTCGTCGCCGGGGCGCACCTCGGGCAGGCCGGGCAGGGCCCACACCCGGTAGCCGTCCCCGCGGCCGGGGGCGCCGTCGCGTGTCTCCTCGCTCATGCCTCCCGCACCTCCTCGGCCAGCGTCAGCGCCTCGCGGGCCATCTGCGCCGTCGCGTCGAGGTCGGTCATCATCAGCGGTACGGCGCGGCAGAGGATGCCGGCCGCCCTCACCCGGGTGACGGCGTCCGCGTCGACCGTGTCGACCAGCCAGCCGTCGAGCAGGCCCGAGCCGAAGTGCTCGGCGACCGCGGCGGCCGTGGACTCCACGCCGACCGCGGCGAGCACCTTGTCGGCCATCCCGCGCACGGGCGCGTTCCCGACGATGGGGGACAGGCCCACCACCGGCACCCCGGCGTCGGCGATCGCCTCCCGGATGCCGGGCACGGCGAGGATGGTGCCGACGGAGACGACCGGGTTGGAGGGCGGGAAGAGGATCACGTCCGCCTCGGCGATGGCCTCCAGGACGCCGGGCGCCGGCTTGGCCTGCTCCGCGCCGACCGGCACGACCGCCTCGGCGGGGACGGAGGCGCGCAGGCGCACCCAGTACTCCTGGAAGTGGACCGCCTTGCGCTCCCCGTCCAGCTCGACCGCCACGTGCGTCTCCACGCGGTCGTCGGTCATCGGGATCAGCCGCACCCCAGGCTTCCAGCGGTCGCACAGCGCCTCGGTCACCGCGCTGAGCGGAAAGCCCGCGGTGATCATCTGTGTCCGCACGATGTGCGTGGCGAAGTCGCGGTCACCGAGGCCGAACCACTCGGGGCCGACGCCGTACGCCGCCAGTTCCTCCTTGAGGTGGAAGGTCTCGTCGGCCCGTCCCCAGCCCTGCTCCTCGTTGATGCCGCCGCCGAGCGTGTACATCACCGTGTCGAGGTCCGGGCAGACCTTCAGCCCGAAGAGGTGGATGTCGTCCCCGGTGTTGCCGATGACCGTGATGTCCGCGTCCGGCGCGGCCTGCTTGAGACCACGCAGGAACCGGGCACCACCGATGCCGCCTGCCAGAACCACAATGCGCATGGGCCCAGTCTTGCAGGCGGGTACGACAACTCGTCAGCCAGTTCTCACCGTGCCGGTGCGGCGTCGGCCGTGGCGTCCTCGGGCGCGGCGGCGGCCGAGCACTGCGGGGCGTGCATCGGCATCTCGGTCAGGCCCGGGTAGTAGACGTGCAGGCTGACCGCCGGCTCCAGCGCGTCGTTGACCACCTCGTGCACGTACCCCGGCGCGGACACGCGCTGCGTACCGGCGCCCAACGCGTGCGTGCCGCGCGCCGTGTGCTCGGTGAGGGTGCCCTCCAGGACCGTCCACACGCCGGAGGAGTGGCCGTGGTCGTGGCGTCCGCTGCCCTGTCCCGGCACCCAGGACAGCAGCCAGACCTCGTACCCGGGCCCGGTGCGCAGCCGGTGGTACCAGCGTGTCGTCGCGTCGTACCGGACGAGGTGCTCCCACGCGGAGCGGTCGGCGGCGATGGAGCGGACGAGACCGGCGAACTCGGCGACGGTGGCCGGGTGCTCGCGCGGAGCCTGGAGCAGGTGGGGGACTTCGAGGATGTCGCCGGCGATCTGGAGGTCGCTGTCGCTGTTCATGGGTGCGGTGGTTCCTCGGCGGAAGAGTGCGGGGAGCGGAGCGAATGACGAAGAGACGCCCTGGTGGGGCGGGAACGCGGCAGTCGAGTCGCGTGGACTCGGGGACAGCCGGAGCGCGGTTGGCTCAACAGCTGGAACAGCGGCAACAGCTACAGCGAGCGCGGGCAGCACCGTGGGACCCGGCGGTGCGGGTCGAGGTGGGCGCCAAGTTCGCGAGCATGCCCTCAAGGACAGCGGTTCACACCAGCACTGTCAACTCGATGCCCGTTATGTGGGACATGTTTCACCTCATCCGGTTGATCGCGATGGCGAAAGGTTTGCTCAGACGACTTCCGGGACACATGGCGCACAAGCCGGGTGCACAACCCTCGTTGCGATCCCGTGATCCGAATGTGATCAGGTTCGCTTCGGCGCGTGTATCGGAACGGGATCGAACGCCGGGGCGTCCTTCCTGGTGCAGGTGTGAATCGGGACGGGTGTCCTTCGGGCCTCTTTGGTATGTCAAGGTTTATGGCGATTTGAACACTTACTGCATGGCCTTGGTTCCGCAGAGTGAATAAGGGGCTCAATAGCAGATCTCGGCTTGACTCGCCCGGAGCAGCACACTTGTAATTTCACTCGTGTCGTTCAGCCGGAATCGGTAACGGCTAGATCACGGGGACGCGAAAGACAGACGAGGGGCGCACATGACCGAGCTGGTGCAGCAACTGCTGGTCGACGACGCGGACGAGGAACTCGGCTGGCAGGAGCGCGCACTGTGCGCCCAGACCGACCCCGAGTCCTTCTTCCCCGAGAAGGGCGGCTCCACCCGCGAGGCCAAGAAGGTCTGCCTCGCCTGTGAGGTCCGCTCCGAATGCCTCGAGTACGCCCTTGCCAACGACGAGCGCTTCGGCATCTGGGGCGGCCTGTCCGAGAGGGAGCGCCGCCGGCTGAAGAAGGCGGCGGTCTGACGGTCGTGGCCTGACGCGGCGGCAGAAACGGTCCGGACAGCGGGAACGGCCCGTCGCCGGTGGGTTGTCCACAGGCGGCGGGCCGCCCCTGTGTCCAGCCGATAGTGTGGGCGCTCGTCCGAGACGCCCCGCCGTTCCCCATAGGCACGGGCGTCCACCGCAGTCCACCGAACCGGGGCCCGTACCTCGATGTCCGTGCAGAGTCACACGGCAGCCCAGCACGACCTCGCTGCCACACCTGAGTTCCCGCGTCACGTGGTGACCGCGGTTCTCGTCGCCCACGACGGAGCCCGCTGGCTGCCCGACGCGCTCGCCGGGCTGCTCGGCCAGGAGCGCCCGGTCCAGTACGCCGTGGCCGCCGACACCGGCAGCGCCGACGAGTCCTCCCGGCTGGTCGCCGACGCCCTCGGCGACGACCGCGTGCTCCACCTCGCCCGGCGCACCGGCTTCGGCCAGGCCGTCGAGGAGGCCGCCCGCACCGCCCCCGTGCTCACCCCCGAGGACCTGCCGTACCTGAGGCGGCCCAGCGGCTGGGACCCCGTCACCCGCACCTGGCGCGACGACGCCTACGACCTGCCGGACCTCCCCCACGGAGAACCGGTCCACTGGCTGTGGCTGCTGCACGACGACTGCGCGCCGGAACCCGAGGCCCTCGCCCAGCTGCTGCGCGTCGTGGACACCGAGTACGAACTCGGCCGCGACGACGTCGCCGTCGTGGGTCCCAAACTCCGCGGCTGGTACGACCGCCGGCAGCTGCTCGAGGTCGGCGTCTCCATCGCCAACTCCGGCCGCCGCTGGACCGGCCTGGACCGCCGCGAGCAGGACCAGGGCCAGCACGACCACGTCAGGACCGTGCTGTCGGTGTCCACCGCCGGCATGCTGATCCGGCGCGACGTCTTCGAGCGGCTCGGCGGATTCGACCGCCGACTGCCCCTCATGCGCGACGACGTCGACCTGTGCTGGCGCGCCCACGCCGCCGGACTGCGTGTCCTCGTCGCCCCCGAGGCGGTCGTCCGCCACGCCGAGGCGGCCTCGCGCGAACGCCGCGCCGTCGACTGCGCGGGCCGCACCACCGCCTCACCGCACAAGGTGGACAAGGCCGGCGCCGTCCACACCCTCCTCGTCAACGTCCGCACCGCCGCCCTGCCCTGGGTGCTGCTGCGCATCGTCCTCGGCACGCTGCTGCGGACCGTCGCCTACCTCGTCGGCAAGGTCCCCGGGCAGGCCCTCGACGAGATCCGGGGCCTGCTGAGCGTCCTGCTGCGCCCCGAGCGGATCATCGCGGGCCGGCGCGAACGCGGCCGCCCGCAGGTCGAGAAGGACGAACTGCGGCCCCTGTTCCCGCCCCCCGGCGCGACCGTCCGCGCCACCGTCGAGCAGGTCGCGGGCGACCTCTTCGGCAGCTCCGACGCCGAGGCCGCCGCGGGCGCCGGACGGCACGGCAGCGCCATCGAGTCCGGACCCGGCGGCGACGACGCCGACTTCCTGGAGATCGAGCAGTTCGCCCGCCTCAAGCGCATCGCCCGCAAGCCCGGCCCGGTGCTCTTCCTGGTGCTGCTGCTCGTCTCCCTGGCCGCCTGCCGCGCGCTCCTCGGCGGCGGCGCCCTGTCCGGCGGCGCACTGCTGCCCGCACCGGCCGGCGCGGGCGAGCTGTGGTCGCGGTACGTGGACGCCTGGCACACCGTCGGCACCGGCGGCACCGCCTCCGCGCCGCCCTACCTCGCGTTCGTCGCCACGCTCGCCTCCGTACTGCTCGGCTCCACCGGATTCGCCGTCACCCTGCTGCTGGTCTGCTCGGTGCCCCTGGCCGGTGCCACCGCGTACTTCGCCTCCCGGCCGCTGGTCCCGTCCCGGCTGCTGCGCGCCTGGGCCGCCGTCGCCTACGCCTTCCTGCCCGCCGCCACCGGCGCGCTCGCCGGTGGCCGCATCGGCACCGCCGTCCTCGCCGTGCTGCTGCCGCTCATCGCGCGCGCGGCTGTCGCGGCGGCCGGCCTGACGAGCTCCTCAGGCGCCCGCGGGAGCTGGCGCGCCACCTGGGCGTACGCCCTGCTGCTGACCATCACCACCGCCTTCACGCCCGTGGTGTGGCCCGTCGCGCTGGTCCTCGGCGTCGGCGTCCTCGCCCTGCGCCGCGGCGAGATCACGGCGTACGGGCCGCGCTTCCTCGCCCAGCTCGGCACCCCGCTGCTGCTGCTCGCGCCCTGGTCGCTGTCGCTGCTGCCGTTCGGCTTCTTCGACGAGGCCGGGCTCGAGTACGGCGCCTCGGCCGCCTCCGCGCTCGACCTGCTCGGCGCCAGCCCCGGCGGCCCCGGCACGGTGGGCGGACTGCTCCTCGTCGGCGTCGTGCTGGCCGCGCTGGCCGCCCTGCTGCGCTCCGAGCGGCAGTTGGGCATCCGGACGGCCTGGGTCGTCGCCCTGGTCGCCCTCGTCTTCTCGGTCCTGGCCAACCGCTCCGCCTGGGCCGGACCCGCCACCCTCGTCTACGGCATCGCCCTGCTGTCCGCCGCGACCCTCGGCGCCGACGGGGCGCGCTTCCGGGTGGCCGAACAGAGCTTCGGCTGGCGCCAGCCGGTCGCCGCCCTGATCGCCCTCGCCTCGGCCCTCGGCCCGCTGATCGCCGCCGTCGGCTGGATGATCGGCGGCGCCGACGGCCCCGTTGAGCGGCGCGACCCCGTCCAGGTGCCCGCGTTCGTCGCCGAGGAGAGCCACACCCGCGACCAGGCCCGCACCCTCGTGCTCGACAGCGACTCCGCCGCGCACGTGGGCTACATGCTGGTCCGCGGCTCCGGCGCCCGCCTCGGCGACGGCGAACTGGCCTCCGGGGACGGCGGGAACAGCACCCTCGACAAGGTCGTCGCCAACCTCGTGGCCGGCTCCGGCGCCGACCAGGCCGACCAGCTCGGCGGCTTCGCCGTTCGCTATGTGCTCGTGCACAAGGGCGCACCCCGCGAGGTCACCCGCGTCCTGGACGCCACGCCCGGACTGAGCAGGCTCAGCCAGCAGGACGGCAGCGGACTGTGGCGGGTGGACCAGGAGGTCGCGCGCGCGACCATCGTGTCCGGCGCCAAGTCCGGTGCCGGGACGTCCGGCGGCGGCGAGCCCGAGCCCGTGGCGGCGGGGCCCGTAGAGATCCACACCGACATCAAGGCGGGCGCCGACGGCCGTGTGCTGCGCCTCGCCGACACCGCGGCCGAGGGCTGGACCGCCACCCTGGACGGCAAACCGCTCACCCGCACCACGGTCGACGGCTGGGCCCAGGGCTTCCAACTCCCCGCTTCCGGCGGCCGACTGAACGTCACCTACGACGACCCGTTCACGCACACGGCCTGGCTGTGGGTCCAGGGACTCCTCGGCCTGGTGCTGGTCGTGCTCGCCCTGCCCGGCAGGCGCCGCGACGTCGACGACGACCTGCCCGACGAGCCGCTCGTCCCCGCCCAGCCCGTCGAGGGCGAAGGACGCCGGGCGCGGCGACTGCGGGCCCAGGCCGAGGCCGAGGCCGAGGCGGCGGCCGGCGGGCCGGCGGAACCGGGTCCCGAGGCGGCGGGAGACGCCGCCGAGATGCCCGAGCCGCCCCCGGAGGCACCCGCGCCGGTCCCGCAGCAGCCCGCGTACGGGGAATGGGACGCGACGGGGTACACCGGCGCCGACTACGGCTCCTACGGCGGCGGCTACGGCGACCAGTACCAGGGCGCCCAGCAGTACGACCAGGGCGCGTACGGGCAGCAGCCGTACCAGGCGGCGGACCCGTACCAGCCGGACGCCTACCAGGGCGGGCACGGCGGCCAGGGCGCGCAGTACGGGGCGGGCCAGTACGACCCCTACGCCTACGGCGACCCGACGCAGGCTCAGGAGGGCGGCTACGACCCCGCCTTCGACCAGGCGTACGGCCAGGGCGGATACGACACGCCGTACGACCCTTCCCAGCCCCAGCAGCAGCCCCACGGCACGGGCAGTGAGCGTCCCGACGGGAGCCAGCAGTGAAGCGCACGACCCTGTCCCTGATCGCCTGTGCGACGGCGCTCGCCGCCGTCACCGGTTTCGCGGCCGTGTCCGCCCCGGACGGCTCGGGCACGGACACCGCGGCACCGGCCGCCCGGCTGCCCGTGGAACGCACCAGCCTGCTGTGCCCGGCGCCCAGCACCTCCGACCTCGCCGAGACCGCGTACACGTCCTTCACGCCCGTCACGAAGGGCGCGGACGAGAAGGGCAGCGCGACGCTCACGACGGCGGAGTCGGCCGACGCCACCGAGGACGGCAAGTCCGACGAGAAGGACGACAAGGGCGAGAAGAAGGAGAAGCCGGTCCTCCAGCCCGAGGCACCCGGCACACCCGCCGCCGGGAAGACCACCGGCGCCGACACCCCCGCGCTGATCGGCACCGCCGAGGGCGGCCACGCGCCGGGCTGGACGGTCCAGCAGACCACGGAGGTCGCCGCCGGGACGGGCCGGGGCCTCCAGGGCGTCAACTGCGGCGCCCCGGACACGGAGTTCTGGTTCCCGGGCGCCGGCACGACGACCGGCCGCACCGACTACGTGCACCTGACGAACCCCGACGACTCGGCGGCCGTCGTGGACATCGAGCTGTACGGCAAGGACGGCGCCCTGAAGACCACGGTGGGGGAGGGGGTCACGGTGCCGCCGCACAGCAGTGAGTCCATCCTGCTGTCCACGCTCAGCGAGGTGAAGCAGACCGACCTGACCGTGCACGTCGGCGTGCGCAGCGGACGGGTCGGCGCCGCGGTGCAGGCCCTGGACGACAAGACCGGCGGCGACTGGCTGACCGCGGCCGCCGACCCGGCGAGCGACCTCGTGCTGCCGGGCATCCCGAAGGACGCCACCGCCGTACGCCTGGTGCTGTTCACGCCCGGTGGCACCGACGCCGACCTCAAGGTGCGGCTCGCCTCGCCGTCCGGGCTGATCACGCCCGCCGGTCACGAGACGGTGCACGTCAAGGCCGGTATGACGACCGGCGTCGACCTCGGTGAGGTCACCCGCGGCGAGGCGGGTTCGCTGGTGCTGACCCCGACGGACCGGGCCGTGCCGGTCGTGGCCGCGGTCCGGGTCGTGCGGGGCAAGGGCGACGAGCAGGAGTCGGCGTTCATCCCGGCCTCCGATCCGGTCGGGGCGCGCGCGACGGTCGCGGACAACCGCGCCAAGAGCACGACCCTGGCCCTGTCCGCGCCCGGCGAGGCCGCGCAGGTCAAGGTCACGGCGTCGGCGGGCACCGAGGGCGGCACGCCGGCGACCAAGACGTACACGATCAAGGCCGGCACCACCCAGAACGTCGAGGCACCGGTCCCCGCCGGACTCAAGGGCTCCTACGCGCTGACCGTCGAGACGGTCTCGGGCGGCCCCGTCCACGCGTCCCGCACCCTGACGGGTTCGGACGACGACGTGGCGGCCTTCACGGTCCAGACCCTCCCCGACGACCGGGGCACGGTCTCGGTGCCGAACGCGGACGAGGACCTGTCGGTAGTACAGAAGTAGTGGCCGGGGGCGACCGGGCCCCCGCCGCTCAGTCCTCCCCGTACCGGGGGTCCACCGTCTCCGGCGTCAGCCCCAGCAGCTCCGCGACCTGCTCGACGACGACCTCGTGCACCAGCAGCGCGCGCTCGTCCCGCCCCTTGGTCCGGATCTCCACCGGCCGCCGGTACACCACGACCCGCCCCCGCCGCCCGTCCCGCGAGGGCACCGTGCCCCCGAGCGGGACCGCCTCGTCCTGCCACGCCTCCCCGGCCGCGGGCGGGCGTGGCACGTCGAGGACGAGGAAGTCGATGTCGGCGAGCTGCGGCCACCGCCGTTCCAGGCGCTCCACGGAGTCCTGCACCAGGTCCGCGAACACCTCGCCACGGCTCGCGGCGAGCGGCACCTGCGGGGGCGCGACCGGGCCGCGCATGCCCCGACCGTGGCGATCACGACGGCGGGGTCCTGGGCGGCCGGCCTCACGGGGCGTCACGGGGTTGTCCATCACTGGTGAAGGGTAGTCCCCGCCGAGGCGGCGTGCCCGACCGCGCGCGCACCGCGGGCGGCGTGGCGGCGGCCCGCTCCGCTTGTCGCCGGATGACCATTCCAGCCAAGGTTGGGCTCGATTCCGTATCTCTCCACGACCGCGGAACTCAAGGCAAATGTCGTTGTTTGTATCAGGTCGTGACCGCCCGGCGCGTCGCACGGGACCGGTGAGGCGGACGTCCGCGCAGGTCAAAGGGGGCTGTTCCGGAGGGTCGGCAGGTCGTTTCACGCCACGACACGGGGGTGTGACCTGGTGGAGAGTCGTCGCGGCCCGCTCAAGAGTGCGGTACCGTCCAACATCGTGAGCCCTGTACGTCGCTGTTCGCGCACCGCCTGCGGCCGTCCCGCCGTCGCGACGCTGACGTACGTCTACGCCGACTCGACCGCGGTCCTCGGCCCGCTCGCCACCTACGCCGAACCCCACTGCTACGACCTGTGCGCCGAGCACTCCGAGCGCCTCACCGCCCCCCGCGGCTGGGAGGTCGTCCGCCTGCTCGACGGATCCGCCCCGGCCCGCCCCAGCGGCGACGACCTGGAGGCGCTCGCCAACGCGGTGCGCGAGGCGGCCCGGCCCCAGGAGCGGGCGGCCGAGGCAGGGGGCGCGCGGAGGGCCGACCCGATGGAGGTCGCGCGCCGCGGTCATCTGCGCGTGCTGCGCTCGCCGGACAACTGAGCCCCGCCCGACGGGTTCTCACCTTTCACTCACCGTGTCCCCGGTCGCATCCGTTGCTGCACACCCATTGACGCCTCGTTGTCGCGGACACGACCATTCCGGAAGCCGCGAGAAATCGCTTTCGCATGGCGGAATCCGGGGAGGCGTGCGTGTACGTACAGGAACTGGAACCCGTCGCCGGTTCACTCGGCCTGTCGGCCCTGGTGGCGGCGCTGCCACTGGTGATCGTCCTGGTCCTGCTGGGCGGCGTCCGCATGAAGGCCCACCTGGCGGGCCTCATCGGTCTCCTGGCCGCCGTACTGGTCGCCTGGCTCGCCTACGGCATGCCGCTGGACCAGACGGCCTCCAGCGCCGCCCAGGGAGCGGTTTTCGGCCTCTTCCCCATCCTGTGGATCGTCGTGAACGCCCTGTGGGTCTACCGGATGACGGTCCGCACCCGGCACTTCGACATCCTGCGCCGCTCCTTCGGCCGCCTGTCCGACGACCCCCGCATCCAGGCCCTCGTCGTCGCCTTCTGCTTCGGCGCCCTGCTGGAGGCCCTCGCCGGGTTCGGGGCGCCCGTCGCGATCTGCTCCGTCATGCTCGTCGCCCTCGGCTTCGACCCCGTGCGCGCCGCCGTCGTCTCCCTGGTCGCCAACACCGCGCCGGTCGCCTTCGGCGCGATGGGCACCCCGGTGGTGACGCTGGCCCAGGTCACCGGGCTGCCCCTGGACGACGTCGCCTCCGTCGTGGGCCGCCAGACGCCGCTGCTGGCCCTGGTCGTACCGCTGCTCCTCGTCGCTCTGGTGGACGGGCGGCGCGGCCTGCGCGAGACCTGGATCCCCGCGCTGGCCTGCGGGGTCGCCTTCGCCGTCGCCCAGTTCGTCGCCTCCAACTACGTCTCCGCCCAGCTCGCCGACATCGCCGCCGCCCTGATCGGCGCCGGCGCCCTGGTCGCCGTACCGCACTCCCGCCGGCCCGCCGCCGAGCCCGTACGGGCGTCCGTACTGACCGGCGTGCGCAGCGAGGAACTGGACGAGCGGGACCCCGCCCGGGAGGTGGTGCGCGCCTACGCGCCCTACGCGCTGATCGTCGCCGTCTTCTCCGTGGCGCAGATCCCCGCGGTCAAGGACTGGCTGGCGAAGACCACGCAGTCCTACGACTGGCCGTTTCTCGACGTGGTCGACCCCGGGGGCGAGCCGGTCGGCGGCAACGTCTTCTCCTGGCCGATCGTCTCCACCGGCGGCACCCTCGTGCTGTTCGCCGGACTGGCCACGGCCGTCGTCCTCGGCGTGCACGCGCGCGCGGCGGTCAAGGAGTGGCTCGCGACCGTGCACGAACTGCGCTTCGCGATCCTCACCGTCACCTCGGTCCTCGCCCTCGCCTACGTCATGAACCTCTCCGGACAGGCCGCCACCATCGGCCACTTCGTCGCCGCGGCGGGCGCCGGACTCGCCTTCCTCTCCCCGGTGCTCGGCTGGTTCGGCGTCGCCGTCTCCGGCTCCGACACCTCGGCCAACGCGCTCTTCGGCGCCCTCCAGGTGACCGCCGCGCGGGAGTCCGGCCTCTCGCCCGAACTGCTGGCCGCCGCCAACAGCTCCGGCGGCGTCCTCGGCAAGATGATCTCCCCGCAGAACCTCACCATCGCCTGCGCCGCCGTCGGACTCGCGGGCCGCGAGGGCGACCTGCTGCGCAAGGTACTGCCCTGGAGCCTGGGCCTGCTGCTGATCATGTGCCTGATCGTGGTCGGACAGTCCACGGCGGTGCTGGGCTGGATGCTGCCCTGACCTCGGGCAACCGCCCGGACGGCCCGCCGGTCCTCACGGGGTAGTTTGTGGGCTCCGACAGGACTTTCAGGAAGGTTGGCCGTGGCTGCTGATCTGTCGCAGATCGTGAAGGCGTACGACGTGCGCGGTGTCGTCCCGGACCAGTGGGACGAGTCGCTGGCCGAGCTGTTCGGCGCGGCCTTCGTCGAGCTGACCGGCGCGGGCGCCGTCGTGGTCGGCCACGACATGCGGCCCTCGTCACCGGGCCTGTCCGGCGCCTTCGCGCGCGGGGCGGCGGCCCGTGGCGCCGACGTGACCGAGATCGGCCTGTGCTCCACCGACCAGCTGTACTACGCGTCCGGCGCGCTCGACCTGCCGGGCGCGATGTTCACGGCCTCGCACAACCCCGCGCGGTACAACGGCATCAAGCTGTGCCGCGCGGGCGCCGCCCCGGTCGGCCAGGACACCGGCCTGGCCGAGATCCGCGCCCTGGTGGAGCGCTGGAGCGACTCCGGAGCCCCGGAGCCCGCGTCCCGTCCGGGCACCGTCACCCGGCGCGACACGCTCGCCGACTACGCGGCCCAACTGCGCTCCCTCGTCGACCTGAGCACCATCCGGCCCCTCAAGGTCGTCGTCGACGCGGGCAACGGCATGGGCGGTCACACCGTCCCCACGGTCTTCGCCGGCCTGCCCCTCGACCTGGTGCCGATGTACTTCGAACTGGACGGCACCTTCCCCAACCACGAGGCCAACCCGCTCGACCCGGCCAACCTCGTCGACCTCCAGCAGCGCGTCCGCGAGGAGGGCGCCGACCTCGGTCTCGCCTTCGACGGCGACGCCGACCGCTGCTTCGTCGTCGACCAGAACGGCGACCCGGTCTCCCCGTCCGCCGTCACCGCCCTCGTGGCCGCCCGCGAACTGGCCCGCAACGGCGGCGAGGGCACGGTCATCCACAACCTGATCACCTCCTGGTCCGTCCCGGAGGTCGTGCGGGAGCACGGCGGCACACCGGCACGCACGCGCGTGGGCCACTCCTTCATCAAGGCCGAGATGGCCAGGACCGGCGCCATCTTCGGCGGCGAGCACTCCGCGCACTACTACTTCCGCGACTTCTGGAACGCCGACACCGGCATGCTGGCCGCCCTCCACGTCCTCGCCGCCCTCGGCGAGCAGGACGGCCCGCTGTCCGCCCTGGTCGCCGCGTACGACCGCTACACCGGCTCCGGCGAGATCAACTCCACCGTCGACGACCAGCGGGCCCGCCTCGCCGCGATCCGGGCCGCGTACGAGGGCCGCGACGACGTCACCGTGGACGAGCTGGACGGCCTCACCGTCACGACGGCCGACTGGTGGTTCAACGTCCGCCCGTCCAACACCGAGCCGCTGCTCCGCCTCAACGCGGAGGCCCGCGACGAGGCCACGATGACCAAGGTGCGGGACGAGGCGCTGGCGATCATCAGGGCCTAGCCGCCGTCGGCGGGCAGTAGTGCCGCCCCGTAAGTGCCGGGCCGCGCACCCCTCCAGCACCAACGCCGGGTTCCCGTGGGCCACCCGCACGAGCCTCGCCCCGGCGGTACCCTGACCAGCACATCCACACAAGCCCCACCGCCCCGAAGGGAACCCCCATGCCGCTCGAAGCCGGCCTCCTGGAGATCCTCGCCTGCCCCGCCTGCCACGCCCCCCTCAAGGAGCAGGACGCGGAGCTGATCTGCACCGGACAGGACTGCGGCCTGGCGTACCCGGTGCGCGACGGCATCCCCGTCCTCCTCGTCGACGAGGCCCGCCGCCCCGAATAACCGCCGGCCAGGCCACCGGCAACCCGGCGACGACCCCGCGCAATCGAACGAACGCCCCGGCGATCGGAGACCTGCCGCCATGCTCGACGAATCGCTCCTCGACGCCCCGGAGCGCCTCACCGAGGCCGACCGCCGAGGTCTGCTCCGCGGCGCCGCCGAGGCCGGTGCCCGCGTCCGCACCGCCGCCCGGCACGCCGCCGAGGCCGGTGTCGGCAACCTCAAGCCGGACGGCCGCCCCCGCGCCGTACTGATCGCAGGGCCCGGCGCCGCCGCCACCCACGCCGCCGACCTCCTCGGCACCCTCGCCGGCGCGGGCAGCCCCGTCACCCGCCTCGCCCCCACCGGCGTGGCCCCCGCCGCGGGCGCCCTGCGCTGGGAACTGCCCGGCTGGGCCGGTTCCGTGGACCTCCTGCTGATCGCCACCCCCGACGGCGCCGAGCCGGGCCTGTCCCTGCTCGCCGAACAGGCCTACCGCCGGGGCTGCACGGTCGTGGCCGTCGCCCCGGCCGGCTCCCCGCTCAACGATGCGGTGAGCAGCTCGCGCGGCCTGTTCATCCCGATGGCGACCGCGCCGTACGACCACGACGAGCCCCTCGCCGGTGCCGCCCCCGGCGTCCTGTGGGCGCTGCTCACCCCGCTCCTCGCGCTGCTGGACCGCACCGGCCTGCTCGAAGCGCCGCCCGAGGCCGTCGACAAGGTCGCCGACCGCCTCGACGCCGTCGCCGAACGCTGCGGGCCCGCCATCGTGACCTACAGCAACCCCGCCAAGACGCTGGCCTCCGAGCTGGCCGAGTCCCTCCCCGTCGTCTGGACCGAGGGCACCTCCGCCGGACCCGCCGGCCGCCGCTTCGCCGCCGCCCTGGCCGAACTGTCCGGCACCCCCGCGGTCGTCGCCGAGCTGCCCGAGGCGCTCGCCGCGCACAGCGCCCTGCTCGCCGGCCGGCTCGCCGCCGGAGCCGACCCCGACGACTTCTTCCGCGACCGCGTCGAGGAGCCGACCGCCCTGCGCGCGCGTGTGGTGCTGCTGCGCGACCGTCCCAGCGGTGGACTCACCGCCGCCCCCCACGCCCGTGACCTGGCCCTCGGCCACGACACGCCGATCAGCGAGCTGGAACCGGAAGCGGGCGCCGAACTGGAGACCCTCGCCGAACTGATCGCCATCACGGATTTCGCCGCCGTTTACCTGGCGCTCGCCTCGGGAGCCTGACCCCGGCCCACCATCGCCCACGCACCCGCACGCACCGGCAGAGAGAGCTCATGGACCGCCTCGACAACACCGTCCGCCCCTACGCCTGGGGTTCCACCACCGCGATCCCGACCCTCCTCGGGACCGAGCCGACCGGCGAACCGCAGGCGGAGATGTGGATGGGCGCCCACCCCGGCGCCCCCTCCCGCACGGGCCGGGGCACGCTCGCCGAGGTCGTCGACGCCGACCCCGAGAAGGAACTGGGCGCAGCCTCGGTGGCCAGGTTCGGTCCCCGGCTGCCCTTCCTCCTCAAGCTCCTCGCCGCCGGGGCCCCCCTCTCCCTCCAGGTCCACCCCGACCTCGCCCAGGCCAGGGCCGGTTACGAGGACGAGGAGCGCCGGGGCGTCCCCCTGGACGCCCCGCACCGCAACTACAAGGACGCCAACCACAAGCCCGAACTGATCTGCGCCCTCACCGAGTTCGACGGCCTGTGCGGCTTCCGCGCCCCGGCCGACACGGCCGACCTGCTCGACGGCCTCGGCGTCGCCTCCCTCAAGCCGTACGTCGACCTGCTGCGCGCCCACCCCGAGGACGCCGCCCTGCGCGAGGTCCTCACCGCGATCCTCACCGCCGACCCCGAGGAGATGGCCCACACGGTCACCGAGGCCGCGGCCGCCTGCGACCGCCTCGGCGGCGCCTACCGGCCGTACGCCGACATCGCCCACCACTACCCGGGCGACCCCGGCGTCCTCGCCGCGATGCTCCTCAACCACGTCCGGCTCCAGCCCGGTGAGGCCCTGTACCTCGGCGCCGGCATCCCGCACGCCTACCTCGACGGCCTGGGCGTCGAGATCATGGCCAACTCCGACAACGTCCTGCGCTGCGGCCTCACCCCCAAGCACGTCGACGTCCCCGAACTCCTGCGCATCGTCCGCTTCGAGGCGGGCGACCCCGGCATCCTGCGCCCGGAGGCGTCCCCCGACGGCGAAGAGGTCTACGACACCCCGATCGACGAGTTCCGCCTGTCCCGCTACGTCCTGCCGGAAGGGTCCGGCGCCCACGACCTCACCCTGCCCACCCCGCAGATCCTGCTCTGCACGGCGGGCACCGTACGGGCCGGCGAACACGAACTCGCCCCGGGCCGCTCCGTCTTCGTCCCGGCGCACGAAAAGGCCGAAGTGTCCGGAACCGGCACGCTCTTCCGGGCCACCGTGCGCGTCTGACCGGCGCCCGACGGGGCATCCGGCACGTCGGGGCCCACACGGGCTGCAACAATGGCGCACCGCAAAGGAGGGGCAAAGGCCGGTCACCCGCCGGCCGCGCCCACCGGCGCACAGACGCAGACGAAGCGGACGCAGTCGAAGCAGACGCAGGGCGAAGCGGACGCAGTCGAAACAGATGCAGGCGAAGGGACAACGCGACACATGAGCGCGTCAGGCGGAACCAGGGCGATCGTGGCGGCACTGCTCGCCAACCTCTCGATCGCGGCAGCGAAATTCGTGGCGTTCCTCTTCAGCGGATCGTCGTCGATGCTCGCCGAGTCCGTGCACTCCCTCGCCGACTCCGGCAACCAGGGCCTGCTGCTCCTGGGCGGCAAGCGGGCCCAGCGCCAGGCCACCCCGCAACACCCCTTCGGCTACGGCCGCGAGCGCTACATCTACGCCTTCCTCGTCTCCATCGTGCTCTTCTCGGTCGGCGGCATGTTCGCCGTCTACGAGGGCTACGAGAAGATCAGGCACCCGCACGAACTGGAGCACTGGTACTGGCCGGTGGGCGTCCTGGTCTTCGCGATCATCGCCGAGGGCTTCTCCTTCCGGACCGCCATCAAGGAGTCCAACCCGCTGCGCGGCAAGAAGTCCTGGAAGGAGTTCGTCCGCCACGCCAAGGCGCCGGAGCTGCCGGTCGTCCTCCTGGAGGACCTCGGCGCCCTGATCGGCCTGATCCTCGCCCTCGGCGGTGTCGGCCTCGCCCTGCTCACCGGCGACGGCGTCTGGGACGGCATCGGCACCCTGTGCATCGGCATCCTGCTCATCCTGATCGCGCTCGTCCTCGCCGTCGAGACCAAGTCCCTGCTGCTCGGCGAGGCCGCGGGCATCGAGGCGGTCCAGCAGATCGAGTCCGCGATCGTCGCCGGTGACACGGTCACCGGCGTCATCCACATGCGCACCCTCCACCTGGGCCCCGAGGAACTGCTCGTCGCCGCCAAGATCGCCGTCCGTCACGACGGCACGGCCACGGAGATCGCCTCCGCGATCGACGCCGCCGAGTCGCGCATCCGCGAGGCGGTCCCGATCGCCCGCGTCATCTACCTGGAACCGGACATCTACAGCGAGTCCGAGGCCGCCAAGGGCCCCGACCCCGAGGCGACCCCCGGCGGCCCGACCACCCCGCCGGCCGCCCACTGACCGACGGGCCACCACCGTCATCACCCTGCGTGAACGTCCGGAAGTGTTCGGAGGCGGACTGGGGACGGCGGGCGCCCGCGGTGTAGCTTGGGACGGAGCCAGACGTCGCTGCTGATGGCGGTCGGGCGGTCCAGGACGGACCGGCCGAGGGAGAGAGGGCCTCCGACGGACTGCGCTGCGCGTACGCGGGCATGCCTGTGTCCTCTTCTGGGCACCCCTGTGTCCGCCGCCGCGCAGGTCAGCCGTACCCACCTCGACCCAACCCGAGGAGCAGCCCGTAATGACGACTGTCGACAACCGACAGGACTTCAAGGTCGCCGACCTCTCCCTGGCCGCGTTCGGCCGCAAGGAGATCACTCTCGCCGAGCACGAGATGCCGGGCCTGATGGCGATCCGCAAGGAGTACGCCGAGGCCCAGCCGCTCGCCGGCGCCCGCGTCACCGGCTCCCTGCACATGACCGTGCAGACCGCCGTGCTCATCGAGACCCTGGTCGCCCTCGGCGCCGAGGTCCGCTGGGCCTCCTGCAACATCTTCTCCACCCAGGACCACGCGGCCGCCGCCATCGCCGTCGGCCCGAACGGCACCCCCGAGGACCCGCAGGGCGTCCCGGTCTTCGCCTGGAAGGGCGAGACCCTCCAGGAGTACTGGTGGTGCACGGAGCAGGCGCTGACCTGGCCGAACACCCCCACCGGCGGCCCGAACATGATCCTGGACGACGGCGGTGACGCCACCCTCCTCGTCCACAAGGGCGTCGAGTACGAGAAGGACGGCAAGGTCCCCTCGGTCGACACCGCCGAGTCCGACGAGCACCGCGTCATCCTCGAACTCCTCACCCGCACGGTCAGCGAGAGCCCGCAGAAGTGGACCCAGCTGGCGTCCGAGATCCGCGGCGTGACCGAGGAGACCACGACCGGCGTCCACCGCCTGTACGAGATGCACCGCGACGGCACCCTCCTGTTCCCGGCGATCAACGTCAACGACGCGGTCACCAAGTCGAAGTTCGACAACAAGTACGGCTGCCGCCACTCCCTGATCGACGGCATCAACCGCGCCACCGACGTGCTGATCGGCGGCAAGACCGCCGTCGTCTGCGGCTACGGCGACGTCGGCAAGGGCTGTGCGGAGTCCCTGCGTGGTCAGGGCGCCCGCGTGATCATCACCGAGATCGACCCGATCTGCGCGCTGCAGGCGGCGATGGACGGCTACCAGGTCACGACGCTGGACGAGGTCGTCGACAAGGCCGACATCTTCGTCACCACGACCGGCAACAAGGACATCATCATGGCCTCGGACATGGCCAAGATGAAGCACCAGGCCATCGTCGGCAACATCGGCCACTTCGACAACGAGATCGACATGGCCGGCCTCGCCAAGACCCCCGGCATCGTCAAGGACGAGGTCAAGCCGCAGGTCCACACCTGGACCTACCCCGACGGCAAGGTCCTCATCGTCCTCTCCGAGGGCCGCCTGCTGAACCTGGGCAACGCGACCGGCCACCCGTCGTTCGTGATGTCCAACTCCTTCGCGGACCAGACCCTGGCCCAGATCGAGCTGTTCACCAAGCCCGACGAGTACCCGACCGACGTCTACGTGCTGCCCAAGCACCTGGACGAGAAGGTCGCCCGGCTCCACCTGGACGCCCTCGGCGTCAAGCTGACCACGCTCCGCCCGGAGCAGGCCGAGTACATCGGCGTCAAGGTCGAGGGCCCCTACAAGGCGGACCACTACCGCTACTGAGTCACCGGTTCCTCCGAGGCAGGCCCCCGCACCCCCGTGCCGGGGGCCTGCCCCATTGGCGCCACGTCCGCATCAGCGACCGGACCAGCCCGTCACCCTCCAGGACACCCATGCCCCGCGGCCGTTATTCGCTCCACTATCCGCACGACCACACCCCCCTCGCGGAAGAACACTTCCAGTGCGCCCCCGGCCCGTCCGGCTGGCGCTACGTCTCCCGGCTGACCACGCCCACCGGGGACCACCACGGCTCCGTCGACCTCGCCCTCGACGAACTCGGCCGCCCCATCCGCCTCGAACTCCACGCCGCCGACTGGCAGGTACGCGGCGCCGCCATCGACGGCGTCACCTGGGTCCGTACCGACCCCACCGGAATCCACGCCACGGAAGGCAATGCGCGCGCCCACGCCTTCACCGGCACGTCCCCGGCCTTCCTCGTCGCCGTCACCCGCCTCCTGCGCCTCACCCCCTCCGCATCAGCCACCCGCCTACGCCTCGTCGCCCTCACGGATCCGGTCCTCGCCCCCCGCACCGTGGACCAGTCCTGGGCCTTGCTGAACAGAGAAGCACACGCCACTGACAACGGCCCCCTCACCGTGGACGAATACCAGGTCACAGCCCTGGACACGGGCGAGCAGCACTCCGTGCACATCGCCGGCGACGTCGTACTCGCGGCGCCCGGCGTCGAACTGGAGGACCTGGAGACACCACCGTCCGTGTTCCCGTGAGCGGAGCCGGACGCGGGGTGCGGGGCGCGGGGTGCCCGTGCCTACGCGGGAGGCACGAACCCGGTGCCCGAGCGGCCGTCCGACGGCACGTCCCGCGGCACCTCAGAGCGGCCACCCGGTGACGTAGCGGGAGGCTGCGCAGCCGGCGGGGCCACCGGCGCGGCAGGCGGGGTAGCGGGGACAGGAGCCACCGGTGCCACCGGCACCGACGCGGCAGTCCCGTCAGCCGCCTGAGCGCCGCCGAAGGCCCGCCAGGCCTCCCGTGCCTGCCTCTCCTGCAGCACCGCCGCCAGATACGCGGGCGGCGGAACCTCCCGCGGCACCGGAGCGCCCGTACGGGCCGCCACATCGGCGGCGAGCCGTTCGGCCATGGCCCAGCCGACGCGCGGATCCAGCTGCCCCATCCGCGCCAGGTACTGACGGACGGCGAGCCACAGGTCGTCGGGCACCGCGGACAGGTCGAGATCCGAGAACCGCCCCGCCAGCCAGGGCGGAGGCGGCGGCATGAAGCCCGCAGACGAGAACGGCACCCGCTCCCGCACGACGAGCGTGCCCGCGAACACGTCGCCGAGCCGTCGTCCCCGTGCCGACACCAGCGAGGCGACACAGGCGATGACCCCGAGCGTCATGAGGATCTCGATCACGCCGATCAGCCCCCGCACCAGCGAGTGCCGGAACCGGATCGGCCCGCCGTCGTCCCGCACCACCCGCAGCCCGCACGCCATCTTGCCGAGCGACCGCCCGTGACTGAGCGTCTCCACGGCGATCGGTCCGCCCACCAGCACGAGGACGAAGGTCGCGATCGACAGCGCGGTCTGTGCCGCCACGTCCAGGGACGAGGTCGACGCCATCAGCGCGACGGTCACCGCCACATAGACGGCCACGGCCACCGCCAGATCGAGCAGGACGGCCAGTGCCCTGCTGGGCAGCCTCGCGGGGCGCAGTTCCAGCGCCACCGCCTCGCCCGTCACCAGCTCGTTCACGCCCGCCGTCCTTCCCTGGACTGCCCCCGTCCCCGCCAGTCTGCCAAGCTGAGGACGCACCGCGCCGCAGTACGACAAGCTGATCCACGACGAGCCGCCGACGATAGCCGAGGAGCAGGCACACCGATGGACCTCGACGTCTTCGTCTCCGCCCACCGCGCGGAGTGGGACCGCCTCGACGCCCTCCTCCGTCGGAGGCGCCGGCTGACCGGTCCCGAGACCGACGAACTCGTCGCCCTCTACCAGCGCACGGCCACCCACCTGTCCCTGATCCAGTCCAGCGCACCCGATCCCCAGCTGACCGGACGGCTCAGCCAACTGGTGGCCCGCGCGCGCAGTGTCGTGACCGGTACCCGACGCGCCTCCTGGCGCGACGTCACACGATTCCTGACCCAGCAGTTCCCGGCGGCCGTCTACCGGGCCCGCCACTGGTGGGTCCCCACCGCCCTCCTGTCGACCGCTGTCGCGGCCCTTCTGGGCTGGTGGATCGGCACCCACCCGGAGGTGCAGTCCACCATCGCCGCACCGAGCGAGCTGCGCGAGCTCACCCGGCCCGGCGGCCAGTACGAGACGTACTACTCGAGCAACCCGGCGGCCTCGTTCGCCGCACAGGTGTGGACGAACAACGCCTGGGCCGCCGCGCTCTGCCTCATCCTGGGCGTCTTCCTGGGGCTGCCCGTCATCTGGATCCTCTTCCAGAACATGCTCAACCTCGGTGTGGGCTTCGGCCTGATGTCGTCGGCCGGCCGCCTCGACACCTTCCTGGGCCTGGTTCTGCCGCACGGCCTGCTCGAACTGACAGCGGTGTTCGTCGCCGCGGGCACAGGTCTGCGCCTGGGCTGGACCCTTATCGACCCGGGGCCTCGTACCCGCCGCATCGCGCTCGCGGAAGAAGGCAGGGCCGCCATCGGCATGGCGGTGGGCCTGGCGCTCGTCCTGTTCGTGTCCGGCGCCATCGAAGGCTTCGTCACCCCGTCCGGCCTGCCCACCTGGGCACGGATCACCATCGGAGTCCTCGCCGAGCTGGCCTTCCTCGCCTACGTCTACGTCCTGGGCGGCCGGGCCGTGCGCGCCGGCGACACGGGCGACGTCGAGGCAGCCGAACGCAGTGCCACCGTGCCCACAGCCGCCTGATGTGCATCCACCCCCGGCGAGCTGCTACTGTCCTCTTCGTTCCCGCCCGAGCCGTTGACACGGAGCGAGCGGGGAGGTAGATTCGAACAGTTGCCTGGAGACGGGTTCACCCCAGAGGGCAACAGTGAACATCTACTAGCTTCTACGAATCTCTGAATTCGACGAAGCACTCTCCCGATGAATCGGAAACGAACGGCCGGTAAGATCGGCTCGGAACTTCTGATAAAGTCGGAACCGCCGGAAAGGGAAACGCGAAAGCGGGAACCTGGAAAGCACCGAGGAAATCGGATCGGAAAGATCTGATAGAGTCGGAAACGCAAGACTGAAGGGAAGCGCCCGGAGGAAAGCCCGAGAGGGTGAGTACAAAGGAAGCGTCCGTTCCTTGAGAACTCAACAGCGTGCCAAAAGTCAACGCCAGATATGTTGATACC
>NZ_MULI01000140.1 GCF_002939385.1 Streptomyces sp. MH60
CGCCGGCCGTCGGCTCCCAGCCGAGCCCGATCCGGGCCAGCGCCCCCTGCCCGGCCAGCAGCCGGATCAGCGGTCCGGCCAGCAGCGGCGCGCAGACCAGCGCGGGCACCGCCAGCAGCAGCGCCTCCAGCGCGGACCCCGCCGCCAGCCGGGACCGGGAGGCGCCACGTGCCCGCAGCAGCCGCAGCTCGCCCGCCCGCTCCACGCTCAGCAGCCGCGCCACCAGCAGCAGTGCGCCGCCCGCGAGCAGCACGAGCTGCGACGCGATGACCAGGAGGGTGGAACGGGAGACCTCCAGCGAACGGTCGAGACGCTCCAGGATCGCGGGCAGTTCGGTGGTCGCCGCGGTGGTGCCGCTGAGCACCTGCTGCTCGCGCAGCCACGCCAGGCCGCCCCGGGCCGCGTCCCCGAGGTCCCGCGTCCGTCCGGTCGTCAGCGACGAGTAGTCCGCCGTCACCAGCCACCCGGACGCCCCCGCGCTGACCCGGCCGTCGCTGAGCGCACCGGGCGGGGCGAGCAGCGGCCCGTACGTCGTGAAGCCGCCCTGCTGGAGGCCGCGCCCGGACAGGTCGTCGAGGCGCCAGTACGGTGACCCGGTGTCGACCGGCCGGTACAGGCCGCTCACCACGACGCGGACGGCGGGGCCGTCGAGCCGGTCGGTGAGGGTGAGGCGGTCGCCCGGACCGACACCGATGCGCTCGGCGGCGGCCACCGGCACCGCCACCTCGACGGCTCCGTCGGCGTCCGGGCCCCCGTTCGCGGGCATCCGGCCCTCGTCGAGGCGGACCTGCGCCGGGTCGAGCGCCGCGAAGAAGGTCAGGTCGGGGTCGCCGGACCGCTCGGTGGGCGGCCGCAGGGAGCCGGGCAGCGCGTACGGGCCCGAGCGCACCAGGGTCCGTACCGTGCGCGGCAGTCCCTCGAAGGTCTTCGCGGCGCCCTCGCGCACGGTGGCGTCGGCGGCCGGCCGCTGCTCGGCCGGTACGTCCGCCTTCACGATCAGCGCGGCGTCGGCCCCGGTGCGCGGGTCGGCGAGGGCGTGCCGCAGGGCCGCGTCACCGATGGCGCCCGAGTAGGCGGTCAGGGTGGCCAGCACCGTGGTGGTCAGCAGGACGGTGAGCAGGGCCGCGGCCAGCAGCAGGCGGTGCGCCCGCGCCCGCAGCAGCACGAACCCCACGAGCCCCCCGTACCCTGCCACCCGGCCCCCCGCCGCTGTTGTCCAGACCTCTCCGGATGTTGTCAGAGGTGGAGGTGCGGAAGTAAGCGCTTGGGATACGGACTTGACCGGATTGTGACCGGAATCCGGCGTCGGGTGACCGGAATGCGCCCGTCAGTCCGCCCGGTCACGCCGGGGCGGACCGGGATCAGCCCTGGGTGTTGATCATCGAGGCCGCCGCGTACGTCAGGTACTTCCACAGCGTCTGCTCGTGCTCCTCGGACAGGCCCAGCTCGTCGAGCGCGACCCGCATGTGCTTCAGCCAGGCGTCGTGCGCGGCCCGGTCGACGGCGAAGGGCGCGTGCCGCATCCGCAGCCGCGGGTGGCCGCGGTTGTCGCTGTAGGTCGTGGGGCCGCCCCAGTACTGCATGAGGAACAGCGCGAAACGGTCCTCCGCCGGACCCAGGTCCTCCTCCGGGTACATCGGCCGCAGGATCGGGTCCTCGGCGACTCCCTCGTAGAAGCGGTGGACGAGCCGGCGGAAGGTCTCCTCCCCGCCGACCTGCTCGTAGAAGGTCTGCTCCTGAAGCGTGCCGCGCCGAATCTCGTTCACGCCGTCCATGGTCTCAGACACGGGGACATAGGACCGAGGACCTAGGACCGCTCCGGGACCCTGCCCGCCGTGCGCCCGGCCCGTACTGTGGAGACATGGGCGGGTACGAGGACCTGGACAGCCTCGCCGCCTCCGCGCGGGCGGAGCTGGTGCGGGAGATCGAGCTGAGCGGCGCCTGGGCGGCCGACCCGGTGTGGCGGGAGGCGTTCCGGGAGGTCCCGCGCCACCTGTTCGTGCCGTACTACTACGTCGGCGTCCGGGGCGGCTACGAACGCCGGTGGGGCGAGGACCCCGACCCCGGCGCCCGCGAGCGCTGGGTGCGCGGCGCGTACGCCGACGCCCCGCTGGCGACCCGGCTGCGCGACGGCGAACTGCTCTCCTCCAGCAGCCAGCCCTCACTGATGGCGATGATGCTGGTCGAGCTGGACGTGCGGGACGGCCACCGGGTCCTGGAGATCGGCGCCGGCACCGGCTACAACGCCGCCCTGCTCGCCCGTCGCCTCGGCGACGACGACCTGGTCACCACGGTGGACCTGGAGCCCGAGATCACCGAGTCGGCCCGCCGGCACCTGGACACCGCCGGGTACCACCCGGCCGTCGTCACGGGCGACGGCGCCCGGGGCGTCCCCGAGCGCGCCCCCTACGACCGGATCCTCGCCACCTGCACGCTGCCCTCGGTGCCGCGCGCCTGGCTGGCCCAGTGCCGCCCCGGCGGCCGGATCCTGACCCCGCTGGCCACCGGTCTCGTCGTCCTCACCGTCCGCGACGCGGGGCACGCCGAGGGGCGCTTCCTGCACACGCCCGCGTACTTCGTCCCGCTGCGCGGCGCGGACCGTGCCGAGCCCGGGACACCGGGACTGGGCGGCGTACCGCGCCGGGCCCGGGAGGACGACCTGTACCGCTTCCTGCTGGCGCTGAGCCGGGGCGGGCTCGATCCGCAGGAGGCGTACGCGCTGTGGGAGCGCGAGGACGCCCCGCGCCGCGAGCGCTACGGCATCACCGTCAGCGGCGAACGGGCCTGGGCATGGCTGGACGACCCCGAGGGGCCCTACGCCTGGCCGTTCGCCTGACGGTGCGTGCCGGTCGCGTTATCCCCGGCGGATCGTGATCGTCGTCCAGGCGCCCACGTGCACCCGGTCGCCGTCCTGGAGCGGCACCGGCACGAAGGGCTGGATCGGCTCCTCGCCGCCGTTGACCGTCGTGCCGTTCGTCGAGTTCTGGTCGACGACCGCCCAGCTGCCGTCCGGCTGCTGCACCAGCACCGCGTGCTGGTGCGAGACGCCCGGGTCCTCCGGCGGCACGGCCAGATCGATGTCCGGGGTGTCGCCGGTGGAGTGCCTCCGGCGGCCGATGGTGATCTGGTTGCCGGTGAGCGTGCGCTGCTGCTCGGGCGAGTACGCGGGCAGGTTCAGGCCCGCGGCCTCGGGGCCGGAGCGCTGCATCATCGCCATGAAGTACTCGCGGTCCGGACCGATCGTCGCCGACCAGGTCGTCGGCTGCTGGGGCCGCTGCGGCTGCTGCGGGAAGCCCTGGCCGGGCGGGGGCGGGGGTGCCTGGGTGGCGCCGGGCTGCGGGTAGCCGTAGCCGCCGCCCTGGGCCGGGGCCGGGCCCCGGCCGTTCGGCCCGCCGGGCCCTCCCGGACCGGTGGACGACGGCGGGGAGAGCACCCAGTCGTCGTCACCGCCGCCGAAGGACGGGCCGCCCTGCTGCGGGTGGTTGGTCTCCCGCGGGAAGGCGGGCGGGGCCGGCGGACCGGAATGGAACCCCTGCGGGGCGCCACCGGGGCCGCCAGGGCCACCGGCGCCGCCGGGCGGGGGCGGAACGGGGCCGGGCGGAGGCGGAACCGGACGCGACGGATCGCCACCGAAACCGGGAGGGGCCGGGGGACCGGAGGGACCGCCCTGGCCACCGGGGCCACCGGGACCGTTCGGACCGCCGGGACCGTGGGGGCTGTTGGGCCCACCGGGCCCACCGGGGCCGCCGAAGCCGCCACCAGGACCACCAGGACCATTGGGCCCACCAGGACCACCCGGGCCGCCGAAGCCGCCCGCAGGCCCACCGGGGCCGCCAGGCCCGCCGCCGGGACCACCGGGACCACCGGGACCATTGGGGCTGTAGGGGCCGTTCGGGCCGCCGGGACCGCCCGCGGGACCTCCAGGGCCACCCGGGCCTCCAGGGCCACCGGGACCACCGCGGCCCGACGGGTCCGCGCCGAAGGGCGGCGGGCCCGGGGGGATCGGTTCTGCGGGACGGTTCATCTGGGACGGGCGGGAGCCCTGGTAGTCGTACGCGTCACCGCCGCCGTACGACGGACCCGCGGGCGGCTGCCCGAAGTGCGGTGCCGGCGCCGGGCCACCGGACGCGGGCGGGCGCGGGGCGGCCGGGGTGTACGAGGTGGCGGTGTTGGTCAGGAAGTTCCACCGGCACTCCTCGCAGAACGGCGCACCGCCCTCACGCGGCGTGCGGCACTGCGGGCACAACTGCGGCTCGCCGCCGGGACCACCGGGACCGCCGCCCGGCCCACCGGGACCGCCGGGACCGGCGGGCGGCGGGAAGCCGTAGCCGCCGCCGGGCGGCGGTGGCGGAGGGGGCGGCACGGCACCGGCCATGCGGTGACCGCAGACCTCGCACCAGTCGTCGGAACCCGACTGGTGTCCGTTCGGGCAGGTCGGCATGTCGGAGCTTCCCTCTCTTGCGGGCGTGTCGCGCGGTTGTTGTGCGTCACTTCTTTACACGAACCGTCTTGGTCGACCGGGTCTCGAGAGTCATCTCGTCGGCCTCCTCGACCTTCGCTTTCAGTCGCACAGTACCTGCCGCCGCGTCCACCACGTCCACCACCTTCGCGAGCAGTTTCGCCGTATCGGCGTTTCCGGAGGCACCGGCGAGCTGAACCGCGCGGCCCAGTTTGGCCGTTGCTCCGTCGATGTCTCCCGCTTTGCGTAGATCGAGCCCTTGCTGGATGGCTTGTGCCAGTTCGGCCTGGCCGGTGTAGTGGGCGACTTGGGGGTTGATCGACGTGGAGGCCGTCATGTCGTCGGTCCACACGGCCCGTACGAGACCCTGCGCGCCGAGGTTCTGCACGCTGCCGCCGGGCTCCGGGATGACCAGGGAGACCCGGGCGGCCAGCATCTCCTGGCCGAGGTCCGCGGCCGGTACCTCCACGCAGACGTGGTAGTCACGGGACTCGTCGCCCCAGGAACCGAGGGGGTAGTCGCCGGCCCGCGGTCCCGCCTCGGTGCGGCGGCCGGTCAGCTCCTCGACCGTCGGGGCGACCTGCTTGACGAACTTCACGGTGGTGCCGACCGGGGTCCACAGGCGCAGCGCGACGTCCGCGACCTCCTTGCCCATGGCCGTCTCCATCATCCGCGTGAAGTCGGCGGCCAGACCGGCCGGATCGGCGACGATGTCGGCGGTGCCGAGCAGGGCGGAGGCGATCCCTGTGACTTCTTTCACTTCCCAGTCGGTGCCCACGCCACGGGCGTCGCACGTGAAACGCCCGGCGCAGGCGGCGAGGGCGGCTCTGAGGTCCTCGGGCGACTCGTGCTCGTTGCGGCCGTCGGTGAGCAGGATGCCGTGCCGGATGGCGACGTCCGCGGTGGACAGCAGCCGGTCGGCCAGCCGCAGCCAGGTGCCGATGGCGGTGCCGCCGCCCGCGCCGATACCGCGCACCGCCTGCTTGGCCTGCGCCCGGGTGGTGGCGTCGGCGACCGCGAGCCGGCCGCCGCCCGGGTAGACCTCCTTGGCCACGTGCGTGCCGCCGACCACGGCGAAGTGCACCCCGTCGCGCAGGGTGTCGATCGCCGCGGACGTGGCGTCGCGGGCGTTGCGCATCTTGGTCGGCGGGTAGTCCATCGAGCCCGAGCAGTCGACCATCAACGCCACGGCGGCGGACGGCCCCTGGCCGGGCGAGTACAGGTGGGGCGCGGCGACCGCGCTCCCGACGGTGCCGCCGCCGGTCGCGGTGACCGTGACGATGGCGTTGACCTCACGGCCGCCCTCGGGCAGGTACTCGTTCTGGTAGACGTCCACCGCGAACTGCGGCACGTTCGACTTCGAGAAATTGGCCATGCCGGATCGCATCCCCCATCTACGTCCCCACAGCGGTGGGGCCTTGGCTCACTGGTGCGGACCGCCCCCTGCGGTCCGCGAGGCCGCCCCTCCACCCGTGTCCGTGCGGGGCCCTCAGGCCGATCCTGCCCCCTGCGGCGGGGCCGGGAACGGCAGGAGGGCCACTGTTACGTTGTCGTGGCCCCCGCCGTCCAGCGCGTGACCGACCAGGACGCGGGCGCCGTGCAGCGGGCGGACGGCGGCGTCCAGGGGCATGGCCTCGGCCATCTCCTCGGCGGACTCCGCGTAGTTCCACAGGCCGTCCGTGCAGACCACGACCACACCGGGGCGGTCCGGCTTGAAGGACGCGGTGTGCGGCTCCAGTTCGTAGGCGTCCGCGCCCAGCCAGCCGGTGATCGCGTGGGCGCGCTCGTCGGCGTAGGCCTCCGCCTCGCTCATCAGACCGGCGGCGACCATCTGCGCGGCCCACGAGTCGTCCTCGGTGAGCCGGGCGGGCGGGGTGGTGCGGTCGGCCGGGACCCAGTAGACCCGGCTGTCACCTACCCAGCCGACGACCAGCAGACCCGCGGTGACCACGGCGCCGACCAGGGTGCAGGCGGGCGCGTTCTGGTGCGGGGCCTGCTCGCGGGCGGTGGCCGGCTCGTCGGCCAGCGCGTTGACGGCCCGCGAGGCGGCGAGGATGGCGTCGTGCATGGCCTGCTGCGGGTGCGTGCCGCGCGGCAGGGCGCCGAGCAGCGACTCGCCGGCCGCCCGGGACGCGGCGAGGGAGGCGTCGTCGGGGCGGGTCGCGGAGGACACGCCGTCGCAGACGATCGCCACGGAGGCGGGGGCGCCGTCGGGCAGCGCGGTGCGGCCCACCGAGAACGCGTCCTCGTTGCGGTGGTGGCGCAGACCGCGGTCGCTGACGGCGGCCACCGGTCCCGACTCCTGCTCCATGTGGTCGCGTTCGCGGGGCTGGGCGTGCCCGCAGTTCTCGCAGTAGCCGTCGTCGTCGACCCGGCCCGCGCGGCAGGCCACGCACACCTTCTCGGCCGCGGCCGGTGCGGCGGGCGGGGCCGGTGCGGCGGTGGCGGCCGGTTCGGGGCTCTGCCGCGGGTCGGGCGCCTGCAAGGGGTACTCCTCGGGCTCGCCCGGCCGGTCGAACCGCACACCGGGCGCCGGAATCACCGGCGCCGCGGGCGGGGACGGCGGGGACGGCGGGGGCGGCGGCAGCAGCGGGGAGCCGCCGGAGTCGGTGCCCGGCAGTTCGGCCGCCGCGTGCACCGGGGCGGGGTGGCCGTGGCCGTCCGAGTCCCGGGCCGTGGGCCAGTCCACGCCGTCCGGCGCGGGCACCGCGCCGTTGACCGCCGGGGTCGGGCTGTCCTCGGGCCGTGCGGGCACGACGGACAGGTCGTATCCGCACGCACCGCAGAAACGGTCACCCGAGTCGAGGGGTTCCTCGCAGCTCGGGCACTTCGGCACAGCGGCCTGCTGGGGCATCTGCGACATCAACTACACCCACGTCCGGGGGCGGTAACGATTGGCACGTTCCACCAGGTCGATCCTCTCCTCGCCGCCCCGCGCCAGCCGGGCCAGCGTGCGGTACGAACGCTCCAGGCCGAAGCGCAGGCCGCGTTCGTCCAGGCCGCTGCCGAGCAGCGTCCGTCCCCCGGCGGCGGGAGGGACGGAACCCCGACCTCCGGAGAGTACCCAGTCCAGCGCGCAACCGAGGACCTCGGCCGACAGCTGCTCGCGCCGCGCCGGGTCAAGACCGTACACGTCCAGCGCCTCGACCTGCCGCGCGGCGGCGACCAGATCGTCCAGGAACTTCAAGTCGCCCGCCGCCGCGGTGCGCTGCCGCAGCCGCGCCCGGACGGCCGCCACGCGGGCCGCGGTGCAGTGGACGGACGTCTCCGGCACCGACTCCAACGTCCGTACGGCTCCGGCCCGGTCACCGGCGGCCAGCTGCACCCGGGCGAGACCGAACGCCGCGCTGACGTGGCTCGGGTCGGATGACCACACCAGCCGGTAGTACTCGGCGGCGTTGTCGAGCTGCCCCAGCACCTCCGCACACAGGCCGAGCGCCAGCTTGGGCGCGATCTCGCCGGGGAAGGCGTCGTAGACCGCGTCGAAGGCCAGCGCGGCGTCCTCGTGGGCGCCGGTCACCAGGGCGGCGAGACCGCGGTACCAGACCACCCGCCAGTCGTCGGGGCGTTCGCCCTCCAGGGTCCCCAGCGCCTCCAGGGCGCCGGAGGCGTCGCCGTTCTCCAGCCGGGCCCTGATCTGCCGCAGCCGGGTCTCGGTCGACGGCGCCGGGGCCGCGGCCAGCGCGGTCAGCAGCTCGGCCGGCGCGGACGCCATGAGGCCCGCCAGAAAACCCGCGTTGGGGTCACCGGCGTCGACCCGGGGGACCGGCAGCGCGAGCGAGGCGGTGGGCGCGTCGGCCCCCTTGACCAGGCCGGCGGCGGCGGTGCCGAGACCGCCGACCGTGCTGACCGCACCGGGCAGCGAGGCGCTCGCGTTCCCGGGGGCGGCCACCGGCGCCCCGGCCGGTCCCG
>NZ_MULI01000141.1 GCF_002939385.1 Streptomyces sp. MH60
GCGGTCCCGGTGCTGCTCCGGGGCGGCCGCACGGGCCGGGGGCGGCTCGTCCGGCCGCGTCCCGGACGCCGGGCCGTCCGGCGGGTCCGCCGGGTCCGGTGCCGGGGGCTCCATCCGTCCGGCCAGCCACAGGAGTTCGGCCAGCTCCAGCGGGGTCGGGCGGGCGCCCGTGGCCGCCGCCCGGCCGAGGATGTCGGCGAGGCGGGGCAGGGGCTCGGGGTCCGGTGCGCCGGGGCGGTCGGTGGGCATCAGAAGGCGTCGGGCTGCGCGGACCGGCCGAGGTACGGCATCAGCTGCTCGGCCAGCTCGTCCAGGGAGTCGGCGCCCAGACCGGAGGAACGGGCCAGGTAGATGGCGTTGAGCAGCTGGTCGGTGGCCAGTTCGCCGCTGCCCACCCGGGACAGGAACCGGTGGATCAGCTGACGCGCGTACCTGTCGGGCTCGCCCAGGTGGGCGCGGACGATCTCGGCGAGGTGGTCGTCGTCGGGCTGCCGCAGCCGCAGCGAGACGCAGCGGCGCAGGAAGGCGGGCGGGAACTCGCGCTCGCCGTTGCTGGTGAGGACGACGAAGGGGAAGGCGTTGCAGCGGACCCGGCCGCGCTCCACCGGCACCCGCCGGTCGGCGCCGTCGATCAGGACCTCGGCGTGCGGGCCGAGGGCGTCCCGGGCGGCCCGGACGAGTTCGGGGATCTCGTACTGGCCCTCCTCCAGGACGTGCAGCAGGTCGTTCGGCAGGTCGAGGTCGCTCTTGTCGATCTCGTCGATCAGCAGGGCGCGCGGTCGGGCGTAGGGCAGCAGGGCGGTGCCGAGCGGGCCCAGCCGAAGGTGGTCCTCGACGCCCGTGGCGGCGGGGGCCGGGGCGCCGGACGGCTGCGTGGTGTGGCGCGCCGCGTAGAGGCGGGAGAGCGGGTCGTAGGTGTAGAGACCGTCACCCAGGGTGCTGCGGCTGGTGATGTTCCACCTGAGGACCGGGCCGAGCCGCAGCTCACGGGCGACCGCGTAGGCCAGGGACGACTTCCCGGTGCCGGGCGGCCCGGTGACCAGCAGCGGACGCCGCAGGTACAGGGCCGCGTTGACCAACTGCACCGTGTCCTCGGTGGCCTGGTAGGTCGTGGCCCGGTGGGCCCGGTCGGGCGAGGCGGCCGCGGCGTCGTCGTCCGCGTCCGGCGGATCGAGCACGGGGCCGCCGTCGAAGGCCCGCCAGGGCGGGGGCGGGGGCAGCCGGGTGATGCCGTCGTGGGGGTGGGGCGCGCCGGTGTAGACGGGCCACAGGGGCATGGGTTCTCTCCGGGCGGTCGGTACGGCGGTCGGTACGGCGGTCGGTTCGTCAGGGTCGTGGGTCGGTGCATGGGCGCGGCGGGCGGCTCAGCCGACCGGGGAGTGGAGCAGGGCGGGCGGCTCGGCGAAGCAGCGGGGGTCGTCCCACAGGAGCTGGACGTCCCGCGCCCAGTGCTCGTCCGGGGCGTCCGCCGCGTCCGCCGTCTCGCGCAGCTCCCTGACCAGGCGGGGGAGTTCGGCCGGCGGCACGCCCGCCACGGACGCCGCCAGCTCGTCCAGGAACGCCGTGCCGGCGCAGCGGCCGTCGGGTCCCTCGTCGCCGGGGCAGTCCCGGCGCGGCCACAGCAGCACCGGGACCGGGAGGTTGAGGCCGACCTCGAAGTACTCCGGCGCGGCCGAGGGCGGGGTGGCGAAACCGGCCAGCTCCGCGTCGTCCCGCAGCCGTTTGCGCAGCCCGGCCGGGCGCTCCCGGGTGCCGCAGTCCACGCGGTGCAGCCTGCCGCCCGGGCCGGAGCCGAGCCTGCGCCACTTCTTGCGCAGCTGGTGGCGGAGGCGTCCGCTGCGGTGGCGGTACCGGTCGGTCACCACGAGCGGGTAGGCGCAGCCCAGCGGCGTGGAGTCGTCCTCCCCGCACTCCCAGTGCGCCACCGGTTCGTTCAGCCACTCGCGCGGGAGCACGAAGGTGAGCAGTTCGTCGGCGCCCGGGTCGAGCTGGGTGAACGCCTCGTCGATGCGCTCCTGGACGTAGGAGCGCACCGCGCCGCGGGCCAGCCGGCGCGAGCCCACCGGGCGGCGCTGCCCGTCCCGGTAGGCGGACACCTCGACGGTGACCTGGTCGGCGCCCGCCCCGCTGTGGTCGATCTCCACGACGATGGGCGACCAGGTCGCGGGGCGGGGCGGCGGGGCGTGCAGCCGCTCGGCCAGCCGGTCGGCGAACCGGGCCACGGCCGCCGGGTCCGGCACCTCCCACTGCACATAGGCGGCGGCCTGCCGCAGGGAGGCGAAACCGCCCTCCGGCAGCGGCGGGTCGAAGGCGTCCATGGCGGAGACGTACAGCCGGTTCGGGTCGCAGTCCGGGCCGCCCTCCTCGGCCCGGCGCACCAGCGCGTACAGCCGTCTGCGGGCGTCCGCCCGGTGGCCGGGGGTGGGCACCAGCTCGCCCAGCTCCGGCCAGTAGCGCGCCATGACCTCGACGGGCAGCATCCGGCCGACCCGTACGTCCCGGGCGCCCGCGACGGCGGAGACCATGCCGACGACCGTGCCGTCGGCCAGCGTCAGCGCCGCGCCGCTGAACCCGGCGGCCAGCGGCTGCCCGTGCGCCGTGACCGCCTCCAACTGGACCCACTCGTCGGAGATGAGCGGTCCCGGCAGGGCCCGGTAGGAGGCGAGCATGCCCTCGTCGTACCCCTTGGGGAAGCCGTAGGCGATCAGCTCGGGGACGGGTGCGGCCCGCTCCGTGCCGGGCGGGGCGAAGGCGGCCGGGGTGAGCGGCACCTCGCGGTCCAGTTCCAGTACGGCCAGGTCGCCGAGGTCGGCGGCGCCGTCCCGCCAGCCGCCGTGCACGGCGACCGTGCCGGACAGCTCGCCCAGCTCCCGGCGCCCCGGGAAGGTCACCGTCACCGGCGCGCGGTCGGCCCACCGGACGACATGGGCGCAGGTGAGCAACCGGCGGGCGGAGACGAGGAATCCGGCTCCGACCTCCTTGCCGCACTCGACGCGGGCGTGCCACGCGGCACCGCTCATGACAGCGCGGCGGTGTCCGGGGTCTCGGGACGCGTCGAAGCGGGCTCCGGCTCGGAGCGGGCCGGCGACGGCTCGGGCGACCAGCTCAGCTTCACGACCAGATGGCCCTCCGCCGAGCCCTTCGCGATGACCGCGCCGGCCTCCGCGCTCAGCTTGACCCCGAACTCCAGCTCCACCGCGTCGGGTCTGAGCGAGCCGTCCCGGAAGACCCGCAGCGCGGACGAGGCCGCCGCCCGCACGCCGTCCAGCGAGTCCTCGAAGGTGCGGGCCGCGCGGGCCGGGCCGTCGCCGCGCGAGACCAGCCGGGCGCCGTCCTCGTCCTCGACGCCCTCGACGACCACCCGTACGCCGTCCTCGGTCTTGAACTCGACCAACCCGTCCATGACGCCGCTCGCTCCCCGTGTGCCGTACGTGTCCGTGCGCGGCACCATTGTGACGGACCGTACTCGGCCGTGTCCTGCTCCGCGCCGCCGGTCCGTCCGGCCGCTGGCGGAAACCCGCCAGGGCGACTAACCGCCGCCTCCGGTCAACTCCTCTGCCCCACGGGCCCCCTGAGACTGCTCACAGCACTCGTCACAGCACTCTACGACGACACGAAGAGAGACGTGGATGAGCACAGGACCAGTCAGACGCGGGGCGACCCTCCTGTCGGCGGGGCTCGTGATCGCGCTGCTGCCGGCCGGGACGGCGGCGGCGCAGGATCCGCCCCCCGACCCGGCGCACCCCCCGGCCGCGGCCGCCCGCACGGCCACCGCGGCCGGCGCGGCCCGCACCGTCACCCTCGTCACCGGCGACCGGGTGACCGTCACCGACCTCGGCGGCGGCCGGAAGACCGTCACGGTCGAGCGGCCCGAGGGCGCCACCGGGGCCGTGCGCACCAGCAGTTCGGGCGGCCGGACCACCGTCGTACCGGACGAGGCCCTGCCGTATCTGCGCGACGGCAGCCTCGACCAACGGCTCTTCGACGTCGGTGCGTTGCTGAAGCAGGGGCTGGCCGACAGCGAGACCGGCGAGCTGCCGCTGATCGTGACCTACGCCAAGGGCGCACGGGCCGCCACCCCGCGAGGCGTCGAGCGGACACGATCGCTGCCCAGCGTGCGCGGGGCCGCCGTGGAGGCCGGCAAGGGGCGTGAATTCTGGCGGGAATTCACCCGTGGCGGCGCCGGTGTCGACGGTGTGTGGCTCGACGGGCGGGTCACCGCGGCCATGGCCGAGTCCAACGCGCAGATCGGCACGCCCGCGGCCTGGGAGGCCGGACTGACCGGCAAGGGCGTCACCGTGGCCGTGCTGGACAGCGGCGTGGACGCCGGGCACCCCGACCTCGCGGGGCGGATCGGGCGGAGCCGGAGCTTCATCCCGGGGGAGGAGGTCGCCGACCGGCACGGCCACGGCACGCACGTCACCTCCACCGTGGGCGGCAGCGGCGCGGCCTCCGACGGCAAGGAGAAGGGCGTCGCGCCCGGCGCCACGCTCGCGGTGGGCAAGGTCCTCGACGACGGGGGCTCCGGCAGCGAGTCGGAGATCATCGCGGGCATGGAGTGGGCCGCCCGGGACGTGGACGCCGACATCGTCTCCATGAGCCTCGGCTCCACCGAACCCAGCGACGGCACCGATCCGATGGCCGAGGCCGTCAACACCCTCTCCCGCGAGACCGGCGCCCTGTTCGTGATCGCGGCCGGGAACACCGGCGCCCCGTCCTCCATAGGCTCGCCCGGCGCGGCCGACGCCGCCCTCACCGTGGGTGCCGTCGACTCCGCCGACCAGGCCGCCTGGTTCACCAGCGCCGGGCCCCGGTACGGGGACAACGCGCTCAAGCCCGACCTGTCGGCCCCGGGCGTCGGCATCCTCGCCGCCCGCTCCCGGCTCGCCGAGGGCAGCGGCGACTACACCAGCATGGACGGTACGTCGATGGCGACGCCGCACATCGCCGGGGTGGCCGCGCTGCTCGCCGAGGAGCACCCCGACTGGAGCGGCGCGCGGCTCAAGGACGCGCTGATGTCCACGTCCGAGGAACTGGACTCCTCCGTCTACCGGACGGGCGCGGGCCGGGTCAGCGTGCCGGACGCCGTCGAGGCCGACCTCACCGCCACCGGCAGCGCCGACCTGGGCTTCTACTCCTGGCCGTACGCGTCCAACGAGCCCGTCACCAGGACGCTCACGTACACCAACGACTCCGACGCGCCGGTCGAGTTGAAGCTGTCCGTGCGCGGCGCCCCCGAAGGCGTCGCCACCCTCGCCGACACCTCCCTCACCGTGCCCGCGCACGGCACCGCCGCCACCACGGTCACCGGTGACGGGGCCAAGGCGCCGGTCGGCACCACCGGCGGACAGATCGTCGCGGCCGACGCGAGCGGGAAGACCCTCGCGCACACCGCGTTCGGGCTGGTCAAGGAGGACGAGCGGTACACGCTCACCGTGCACGTCAAGGACCGCTCCGGCGCCGCGACCCCGGCCGACCTGACCGTCCAGCGGCTCACCGAGGGCGTCGACCCCGTCCCCGCGCACGTCCCGGACTCCGGCACGCTGGAACTGCGCCTCCCGCGCGGGACGTACAGCCTGTCGTCCTTCCTCGACGTGCGCGGCAGCCACGGCGCCGACTCCCTCGGCCTCGGCTTCCTCGCCGCACCGGAGGTCGCCCTCGACCGGAACCGCGAGATCACCCTGGACGGCCGCGCGCTGCGCGAGATCCGCGCCGAGGTCGACAAGCGCACCGAGACCCGGCAGCTCCTCATGGAGTACGACCGCAGCGCGAACGGCTCCGACCTGTTCGGCGCCGTCCAGGTGCCGCTGACGTACGACAGCGTCTTCGCCGCCCCCACGAAGAAGGTCACCCGGGGCGACTTCGAGTACCGCACCGTGTGGCGGCTCGGCAAGCCGCTTTTGGAGGTCAAGGGGATCGGCGAGGCGACCGTCCAGTCCGGCGGCACCCTGATCGAGGGCCGCACCCGGCTGCCCCTGGTCGACGCCGGGGACGTCGGGGCCGGACCCTTCCCGGGCGGCGTCCGCGGCAAGGCGGTCCTCGCCCGGCTCAGCGCGGGGACCGAACCGACCGCGCTCGCCCGGGCCGCGCAGGAAGCGGGCGTCAAGGCGCTGTTCGTCACCGACGACGCGCCGGGACGGCTGATGTCCTGGTGGGGCACCGACGACAACGCCGACCGACCGCTCCAGATCGCCACGGTCTCCGCGGCCGACGCCGCCCGGCTGCGCGAGGCCGGACGGGCCGACATGACCGGCACCCGCGACACCCCCTACGTGTACGACCTGTCCGAGGGACACCGCGGCGCCGTGCCGGACCGGGACCTCACCTACGAGCCGGCCCACCGCGACCTCGCCGTCCTGCACACCAGGTACCACGGCGACGAACCGTCGAGCGGCGGCGAGTTCCGGTACTCGATCACCGACACCTTCCCGATCGGCCTCGGTTTCCGGGAGCGGATCGACTACCCCGCCGAACGCACCGAGTACGTGTCCACCGGGCCCGGCCAGCTGTGGCACGAGACCGTGACGAGCGCCGGTGAGGCGCTGGAGGAGCGCGGCGGACTGGTCGCGTACCGGGGCGGCTCGCGCGCGGAGCTGAACTGGTTCAAGCCGGTGTGGCACCCCTACCTCGGCACCGGGCTCGGCTGGGGACAGCAGCGCGCCGGGAACCGGCTCCAGTTCAACGCGCCCGGCTGGGGCGACTCGGGACCCGACCACACCGGCTTCGGCGACGTGTGGAGCGAGAGCAGCGGCATGTCGCAGACCACGTCGGTGTACCTGGACGGTGAACTGGCCGACCAGGGGCCGAGTTCCGCCGCGTATGTGTCGGACGCGTCGGCCGACGAGCACACCTACCAGCTCGTCACCGACACCGCGCTGGACGCGGCCCGCTGGCCGCTCGCGACGAAGGGCCACGCCGAGTGGACCTTCCGGTCGGCGGCCACGCCGGACGACCGGTGGACCTTCCTGCCGCTGATCAACCTCTCCTTCGACGTGGACACCGACCTCGCGGGGAAGGTGCGCGGCGGGAAGAAGCTGCGGGTCGGGCTCGGCGCCGGGTACGTGGCGGGCGCCCCGGACACCGGCACGATCGGCGGCGGGAAGCTGGAGGTGTCGTACGACGACGGGAAGACCTGGCAGCGGGTCGGGCTGCGCGGCGGTGACGGGAAGGCGTCCTGGCACGGGACGCTGAGCGTGCCGCGCGACGCCGGGCACGTTTCGCTGCGGGCCTCCGCGCGCGACGACCGGGGCGGCTCCGTCACCCAGGAGATCCTGCGGGCGGTGGCCGTGCGGTAGACCGCCTCCGCTCGCCCGCACGCGGACGGCGCCGCCTCCCTGGGACGGGGAGGCGGCGCCGTCGGTTTCTCGGACCGTCAGACCAGCCAGCCGACGAAGTGGACGAGGCCGGCGAGGATGTCGGTGAGAAGGTTCATGATCGTGCAGCTCCTTGCGCTGTTCAGATGCGGGACCCGCAGGGCCCCGCCGGGACGTACTCGGGACATGTGCGTCGACTACGGTCTGCAGCCCGTCGCTCGCACACCGTAAGTATCGTTCGTCCCTGCAGTCACATACGCTCTTCAGAGCGACGATCACCTGTTCCAGGGAACAACTGCTCGCTTGTTCGGATCACGCCAAGCTGGGCCAAGTCCTGCGGACGCAGCCGCAGTTGACCGGCCGTCGCCTCGGCCTCCTGCGGCGGGCGCTTGAGGATCGCCGCCGCGTGCTCCGGCGCGATGACGGAGAAGTAGCTGTCCGGGGTGGCCCAGGTGCTGCCCGGCGCCGCCAGGGCCAGCGCGCCGCCCGAGCCGCCCTCGCCGATCACCAGCGTGGTCACCGGCGTGCGCACCGAGGCGACGGCGCCGAACAGGTCCGCGACCGCCGGACCCACCCCCTCCCGCTCCGCCTCCGCGTCGTTGGCCGCGCCCGGCGTGTCCACCAGGGTCAGCACCGGGATGCCGAGCCGGTCCGCGAGGTGGAGCAGCCGGGTCGCGGTGCGGTACCCGGCGGGCCGGGTCGCCGTGCCCGTCTGGGCGGCGTACGCCACCGTCCGCCCCGCGTGCGTGCCGAAGCCGCACAGCATGCCCGCCGGGTCCCGGCCGCCGCAGCGGTCCCCGGACAGGGCGACGCGGTCGGTGAAGTAGGCGTCCAGGTACGCCCCCGCGCGCGGACGTCCGGGCGCCCGGGCCCTGCGCACCGCGTCCCAGCCGTCGGCCGGCAGGTCCCGCGCGCCCAGCGGCTCCGGCA
>NZ_MULI01000142.1 GCF_002939385.1 Streptomyces sp. MH60
GGTGCCGGACCTGCGGCGCGCGCAGGAGCCGCCCGCCGGGCTCGGCGGTACCGACGCACGGCCCGGCGCGCGCCTGGAGGACGGCTTCGCCGTGCTGCGCGTCCTGCGCGCCGACGGGGCCGACGGACGGCCGGGCTACCGGCTGCAGGGCTGGTGCGGCGACCTGACGGTGAACTGCGCGGCCGGACCCACCCGCCGCCCCGCTCCCGCCGTCAGCCTCGCCCGGCTGCGGCAGGACGGCGACGGGCACTACCCCTCGGAGGTGCTGCGGGGCATTCTCCTGTGGTCGGAGAACCAGTACGAACTCGCCCACTGGATCAACCGGATCCGCGCCCGGCACGGCGACGGCCTGCACCTGGTCGTGTGGGACGACACCGGATACGACCTGCCCTGGGAGCTGCTCCTGCTCCCCGGGGACGCCGCGCTGGGCCTGGCGGGCGGCCCGCTGGGCGCGTTGACCGCCGTCGCCCGCTGGACCACCGTGCGTGATCCGAGCCAGGGCGGGCTGCCCGCCGACTCCGGCGACTGCCACGGCCGGGTGCTCGGCTACCTCCACCAGGACATGGCGGACGACGGCCGCCTCTTCACGTCGTACGCGCACCGGCTGCACCGGCGCATGACCCCCTTCCTCAGCGACCTCGACACCCAGGACGACCGCACCGGACTGGTCTACCTGGGCTGTCACGGAACCTACGGCGACGCCGTGCCGGGCCTCACGCTCGGCGACCGCACCTGGGCCGAGCTGAACGGCGAGCCGATGTCGGTGCTGCGCCGGGACGGCTCGCTGGTCTGCCTCAACGCCTGCGACTCCGGCCGGTTCGTCGACAACCGGGCCCAGGGGGAGGAGGCGTTGCGCGGATTCGCGGAGCTGTTCCTGCGCAAGGGCGCCGGCGGCTGCATCGTCAGCTCCGGGAAGGTCGGCGACCTGGAGGCCCGGGCGATGGCGCGGCGCCTGGTGCGCGAGGTCGCCCAACACCCGCGCCGCCCGGTGGTGCGGACGCTGCGGGCCTTCCGGGTGCGGGCCCTGGAGGAGTTCGGGCCCCTGGCCCGGATGCCACGGGTCCGCAACGATGACGGACAGGTCGACGTCGTGGGCCAGAAACGGGTCCTGCGGCTCCTGTACGCGTTCATGTTCCACTACTACGGGCATCCGAGGACGGCGCTGCGGCTCACCGCGGTGGACGCGCTCGGCACCGAGCAGGGAGGCGGCCGGTGAGCGCCGCCGGACGGCCGTCCGGGCAACCGCTGCTGATCGAGCCCGTCGTCGCGTGGCCCCGGCAGGCGGAGGCGGGGGGCGACTACCTCGTCACCGTCGACCTGCGCGGCCCCCTTCCCTCCCCGGACGGCACACCGGCCCAGTGGCCCTACTCCGAGGAGGAGTTCACCTTCACCGTCACCCTGGACGGCGCCCCGCACTTCGACTGCGCCGCCCTGGGCGAACCGAACCTCGTCCTGCACCGCTTCGGTGGCACCTACGGTCCCGCCCGGTTCCGGGTCTCCGCGGGCACGGACCTCGGACCCGCCTCGCTCTGGCTGACCGTCAGCAACCCGTGGGGCGTGCCGGTCCGCAAGGCGGAACTGCGCTGCGAGATATGCCCGGCCACCGCCGACGCGACGGTACGGCCCCCGGGCGGACCCACGTCGCCGTGCGTCCCGCGGGTGCCCCCGCGGCACCGGCGCCCGGCCCCCGTGCGACCCGACCCGGACCGGCGGACGGTCACCATCAGCTTCGCCGGACTCGACCGGGCCTGGGCGGCCTGGATCCGGGACCGGCTGGAGCGGCGCGGGGTGCGGGTCGCGCCGCTGCGCCGGGGCTCCCCGGCCGATGTCCGCCCCGCGGCCCTGCTGCGCGACCTGACCCTCGCGCCCGGGCGCGTCCTGCTCGTTCTGGACACCCCCTACTTCGGCCACGGCACGCACCCGCCCGCGGAGTGGAACGCGGCCCTGCGCGAGGTCGTCGCCCCCGACCCGTCCCGGTTCGCGGCCGTGTCGGTCACCGGGGCCACGCTCCCGTCGGAGGTCTCCCTGCTGGCGCCCGTCGTCCTGCACGGCCTGCGGGCCGAGGAAGCCGAGCGGCGTCTGCTGGACCGGCTCGGCCTGCCGTCCGAGCCGCTGACCGAGGACGCGGCGCGGGCCCCGGCCGGGCCGCGGTTCCCGGCGGACCCGCCGGGCGTGTGGGGCGCCGTACCGCGCCGCAACACCCGGTTCACCGGCCGTGAGGCACTGCTGGACGAGATGCACGACCGGCTGGGCGGTCCGGGGCTGGACACCGGGACCCTGACGCTGCACGGCATGTCCGGGGTGGGCAAGACGCAGCTCGCCGCCGAGTACGCGCACCGGCTCGGCCCCGAGTACGACGTGGTGTGGTGGGTCAACGCGCGGGACCGGGCCGACTGCCGCCGCCAGCTGGCCGAACTCGCCCCCCGGCTGGGCCTGCGGACCGGTCAGGAGTACGGCGAACGGCTGCGCGCGGTGCGGGACGCGCTGCGCCGCGGTGAGCCGTACGCCCGGTGGCTGCTGGTCCTGGACGGTGCCGACGAGCCCGAGGAGATCGAGAACCTGGTGCCGACGGGCCCGGGGCACGTCCTGGTCACCTCGCGGAACCCGGAGTGGGGCCGCTACGGCGGCGGGCTGCTGGAAGTGCCCGTGTACACCCGCGACGAGTCGATCGCCTTCATCCGCCGCCGCGCGTCCGGCCCGACCCCGGCCGAGGCCGGCCGGCTCGCCGAGGCGCTGGGCGACCTGCCGCTGCTGCTCGCCCAGACGGTGGGCTGGCTGAGCGACTCGGACCGCTCGGTGGACGAGTACCTGGCCCTGCTGGCGGACGGCACCGACGGCGAGGTGCGGAACGGGTCGGAGGACTTCCCGCCGGCCTTCCGGACGGCCTGGTCGATCCTCCTGGCCGAGCTGCGCGAGACCGCTCCCGAGTCCGTCGTCCTGCTCCGGCTGTGCAGCTTCTTCGCCCCCGGCCTCGTCCCCGTCCACCTGCTCCGGAGCATGCCGCACGACGGGCTGCCCGACTCCGTGGCCGGCCTGCTGACCGATCCCCGGCTGTGGGACCGGGCCGTCGGCCACCTGCGCCGGCACTCCGTCGTCCGGGCGGAGCCCGACCCGGAGGAACCGGAGCGCGAGAACCTGTACGTGCACCGGGCCGTCCACCAGATGGCGCACAAGGCCATGCCGGAAGAGGTCCGGCGCGACCTCGTCGACGTCGTGCGGCGGGCGCTGGCGGCGGCGGACCGCGGCCGGCCCTCGGCCCCCGAACAGTGGCCCAGATACGCCGAGATCGTGCCGCACCTCAAGTACGCCGATGTCCTCGCGACCACCGACGAGGCCGTGCAGACGCTCGTCCTCGACTGCCTGCGCTACCTGTATCTGTCGGGCGAGTACGGAGCGGGCGTCCGGCTCGGCGGCCACGCCACGCGGATCTGGCGTTCGCTCCTCGGCGACCAGCACCCCCTCGTCTGGGAACTGACCCACCACTACGCCAACCTGCTGCGCGCGGCCGGCGACTTCCACCGGACGATGGAGATCGAGCGGGCGGCCGTCCGGCACCTGAGCGAGCAGCGCGGGGAACGCGACCCCGTCCTGCTGCGGGCCCTCGGCGGACTGGCCGCGGACCTGCGCGGCCTCGGGCACTACGCGGAGGCCCTGGAGATCTCGCAGCGGGTGCTCGGCACGTACCGCGAAGTCCTCGGCGACCAGGACACCCGCACCCTCAACGCACAGAATAACGTCGGCGTCTCGCTGCGGCTGCTGGGCCGCTACGAGGACGCCCTGAACGTCGATCTGCCCACCCTCCGGGAGCGCCGCCGGGTGCTCGGCGACCGGCACCCGTGGACGCTGGGCTCGGAGACCAGCTGCGCCGTCGACCTCCGGCTGCTCGGCCGCCACGCGGAGGCCCTGTCGAGACAGGACGCCAACCGGCGGCTGGTGAGCGAGACGCTGGGCGCCCACCACCGGCTGACCCTGCTCGCCGCGCACAACCTCGCGCTGTGCCGCTCCGCCGTGGGCGACACCGACGAGGCGGCACACCACGTCGGCCAGGCACTGGAGCTGGCGGAGCGGGTGCTCGGCGACAGCGATCCCCTGGTGCTGATGCTCCTCGCGAGCCGGAGCTGCCTCGCCCGGGAGCACGGCGACCTCGACCTGGCCCGTGAGCTGAGCGAGCGCGTCGTCGGCCGCTACGAGGAGACGCTCACCGCCGGCCATCCCTACGCGGCGGGGGCCCGCGCCAACCACGCCCTGCTGCTGCACCGGGCGGGCGAGGGCGACCGCGCACCGGCCCTCGCCGACGCCGCGCTGGCCGACATGGACGCCGGCGTGGGGCACGACCACCCCTGGACGCTGGGCTGCGCGCTCAACGCGGCGATCCTGCACGCGGGCGCCGGAGACGCGGACCGTGCCCTCACCCTGAGCCGGGACACGGCCGGTACGGCGGCGCGCGTCCTCGGCCCCGCCCATCCGTTCACGCTCCTGGCGGGGGTGGCCCTCGCGGCCGAGCTGCGCGTGCGGGGGCGGCGCGGGCAGGCCGACGCGGTGCAGAGCCAGGCCCTGGAGGGACTGGTCGCCGTCCTCGGCCCCCGGCACCCGCGCACCCTGTCGGCCCGCGCCCGGCGCGCTCCGTTCTGGGACTTCGAACCCCAGCGCACCTGACCGGGCACCCGCGTGCCCCGGGAACGCCGAAGGGCCCGGCTCCGGAACGTCTCCGGAGCCGGGCCCTTCACGGCGCGGCCGTGGCCGGCGTCAGTGGCTCACGCCTCGAACACCTCACGCACCAGCTGCTCCTGCTCGGCCTGGTGCCGCTTGGCCGAGCCGACGGCCGGGGACGAGCCGTGCGGCCGCGAGATGCGGCGCAGGCGCTCGCCGTGCGGGACGTCGGCACCGACCGCCAGGTCCAGGTGGTCGATCAGGTTGAGCGCGATGAACGGCCAGGCACCCTGGTTCGCCGGCTCCTCCTGGGCCCACAGGTACTTCTCGGCGTTCGGGTACTTGGCGATCTCCGCCTGGAGCTCGGCACCCGGCAGCGGGTACAGGCGCTCGATGCGGATGATCGCCGTGTCCGTCACGCCGCGCTTCCTCCGCTCGGCGTCGAGGTCGTAGTAGACCTTGCCGGCGGTGAAGACGACCTTCTTGACGGCGGCCGGGTCGACCGAGTCGTCGCCGATGACCGGGCGGAACTGGCCCGTCGTGAACTCCTCCGCCTTCGAGGCCGCCGCCTTCAGGCGCAGCATCGACTTCGGGGTGAAGACCACCAGCGGCTTGTGGTGCGGGTTGTGCACCTGCCACCGCAGGAGGTGGAAGTAGTTCGACGGCAGGGTCGGCATCGCGACCGTCATGTTGTTCTGCGCGCACAGCTGCAGGAACCGCTCCGGGCGGGCCGAGGAGTGGTCCGGGCCCTGGCCCTCGTAGCCGTGCGGCAGCAGCAGCGTCACGCCGCTGGTCTGGTTCCACTTCTGCTCGGCCGACGAGATGAACTCGTCCACGACCGTCTGCGCGCCGTTGACGAAGTCGCCGAACTGCGCCTCCCACATCACCAGCGCGTCCGGGCGGGCCAGCGAGTAGCCGTACTCGAAGCCCATCACCGCGTACTCGGAGAGCAGCGAGTTGTAGACGTTGTACCGGGCCTGGTCCTCGGACAGGTACAGCAGCGGCGTGAACTCGTCGCCCGTCTCACGGTCGATGACGACCGCGTGGCGCTGGCCGAAGGTGCCGCGCTGCGAGTCCTGGCCGGTCAGGCGGACCGGCACGCCCTCCAGGAGGAGGGAGCCGACGGCGAGGGTCTCGCCCATGCCCCAGTCGATCGTGCCGTCCTCGACCATCGCCGCGCGGCGCTGCAGCTGCGGCAGCAGACGCGGGTGGATGGTGACGTGGTCGGGGATGTTGACCTGGGACTCGGCGATCCGCTTGACGGTCTCGGCGCTGACCGCGGTGTTCACGGCGACCGGGAACTCGGCCTGCGGGTCCGAGGGCTCGGCGGCCGACGGCTGCGAGACGGCCTCGCGGACCTCGGTGAAGACCTTCTCCAGCTGGCCCTGGTAGTCCTGGAGCGCCTGCTCGGCCTCCTCCAGGGTGATGTCGCCGCGACCGATGAGGGACTCGGTGTACAGCTTGCGCACCGAGCGCTTCTTGTCGATCAGGTCGTACATCAGCGGCTGGGTGAAGGCCGGGTTGTCCGACTCGTTGTGACCGCGGCGGCGGTAGCAGATGAGGTCGATCACCACGTCCTTGTTGAACGCCTGGCGGAACTCGAAGGCGAGCCGCGCGACGCGGACCACGGCCTCCGGGTCGTCGCCGTTCACGTGGAAGATCGGGGCCTCGATCATGCGGGCCACGTCGGTGGCGTACATGGAGGAGCGCGAGGACTCCGGGGCGGCGGTGAAGCCGACCTGGTTGTTGATGACGACGTGGACCGTGCCGCCGGTGCGGTAGCCGCGCAGCTGCGACATGTTCAGGGTCTCGGCCACCACGCCCTGGCCCGCGAAGGCCGCGTCGCCGTGGATCGCCACCGGCAGGACGGTGAAGTCCGTGCCGCCCTTGTTGATGATGTCCTGCTTGGCGCGCGAGACGCCCTCCAGGACCGGGTCCACCGCCTCCAGGTGCGAGGGGTTGGCGACCAGCGAGACCGCGATCTGCTCGCCGTCCAGGCCGGTGAAGGTGCCCTCGGCGCCCAGGTGGTACTTCACGTCGCCGGAGCCGTGCATCGACTTCGGGTCGAGGTTGCCCTCGAACTCGCGGAAGATCTGCGCGTACGACTTGCCGACCACGTTGGCCAGCACGTTAAGCCGGCCGCGGTGGGCCATGCCGATGACGACCTCGTCCAGGCGGGACTCGGCCGCCGAGTCGATGACCGCGTCGAGCAGCGGGATGACGGACTCGCCGCCCTCCAGGGAGAACCGCTTCTGGCCGACGTACTTGGTCTGGAGGAACGTCTCGAACGCCTCGGCGGCGTTCAGGCGGCGCAGGATGCGCAGCTGCTCCTCGCGCTCCGGCTTGGTGTGCGAGCGCTCGATGCGGTCCTGGATCCACTTGCGCTGCTTGGGGTCCTGGATGTGCATGAACTCGACGCCGGTGGTGCGGCAGTACGAGTCGCGCAGCACGCCCAGGATGTCGCGCAGCTTCATCAGGGACTTGCCGGCGAAGCCGCCGACCGCGAACTCGCGCTCCAGGTCCCACAGGGTGAGCCCGTGCTCGGTGATGTCCAGGTCGGGGTGCTTGCGCTGCTGGTACTCCAGCGGGTCGGTGTCGGCCATGACGTGGCCGCGGACCCGGTAGGAGTGGATCAGCTCGAAGACGCGGGCGGCCTTGGTGACGTCGTCGTCGTGCGAGGCGTCGATGTCCTTGAGCCAGCGGACCGGCTCGTAGGGGATGCGCAGCGCCTTGAAGATCTCGTCGTAGAAGCCGTTCTCGCCCAGCAGCAGGTTGGCGACCTGGCGGAGGAACTCGCCGGAGGCGGCGCCCTGGATGACCCGGTGGTCGTAGGTCGACGTGAGCGTCATGACCTTCGAGATGCCGAGCTTGTTCAGGGTGTCCTGGCTGGTGCCCTGGAACTCCGCCGGGTAGTCCATGGAGCCGACGCCCAGGATGACCGACTGGCCGGGCATCAGGCGCGGCACGGAGTGGACGGTGCCGAGGCCGCCGGGGTTGGTCAGGGAGACCGTGACGCCGGTGAAGTCGTCCATCGTCAGCTTGTTGTCGCGGGCGCGACGGACGATGTCCTCGTAGGCCTGCCAGAACTCGAAGAAGTTCAGCGTCTCGGCCTTCTTGATCGCCGCGACGACCAGCTGGCGGTCGCCGTTGGGCTTGACCAGGTCGATGGCGAGGCCGAGGTTGATGTGGGCCGGCTTGACCAGGGTCGGCTTGCCGTCCTTCTCGCCGAACGAGTGGTTCATCGACGGCATGGCCTTGATGGCCTGCACCATCGCGTACCCGATCAGGTGCGTGAAGGAGATCTTCCCGCCCCGGGCGCGCTTGAGGTGGTTGTTGATGACGATGCGGTTGTCGAACAGCAGCTTCACCGGGACCGCGCGCACGGACGTGGCCGTGGGCAGCTCCAGCGAGGCGTTCATGTTCTTCACGACCGCGGCGGCCGGGCCGCGCAGGGTCACCAGCTCGGGGCCCTCGGCGCCGGCGTCCTTGGCGGGCGCGGCGGCCTTCGCCTGCGGCTTGGCGGCGGGCTTGGCCGGCGCGGGC